>JAISXH010000052.1 GCA_031270825.1 Bifidobacteriaceae bacterium | reverse complement strand
TGGCGTGCGCCCTGGTGGCCATCCCTGCGTTCGTCACGAGCGTCCCCTACGTGCGCCGGTTCACCCTCCACTCCTCCGACGCTCCTCCTGGCCACAGCTTTCGCGGCGCTCATCCGTCGGGTTGACCGACATGGCCTTATGAGCCTGGGGCTCCCTTCGTGTCCGTCAGGCGACCAGTGTCCTGAGGTACGCCGTAAGGGGGTTCTCGTCTCGGGTCCAGAAGAGGTCGCCCAGGAGGTCGTTGTAGGCCGCGCGGTCCTTCGCGGGGACGAGGATGGCGTCGATGCCGTGCGTCAGGAGGTGGCCGGAGGCCACGAGTTTGGCCGTCCGTTTGTTGCCGTCGAGGTAGGGCTGAGCCAGGATCGCCTGGCAGAAGTAGTGGGCGGCGCCCTCTACGGGGTCGGCGAGGCCACGGCATTCCTCCAGGATCCGCTCACACAGGGCGACCATGGCGGAGCCGTCGTCGCCCGGATCGGCGCCCCGGACGACCCCGCGGCCCGGGATCTGCACCGTGGCCGCCTGGGACCGGACGGCCCCGGTGTTGCGGAACACCCCCGGCTCCAGGGTCTCGTGCGCGGCGATGGCGGCGTTGACCCTGTCGGACACGTCCTTGGACAGCTCGAACTCCCCGTCCCGGACCAGTCGGTGGACGAGCCGGTGGGCGGCCACGATGTCCTCGACCTGCGCCGTCTCCAGCCTGGTGTGGCCGCCCACCGTGTAGCCGTCGATCAGCGTCCGCACCTCGGGGAGGGTGTACGTGTTGCCCTCCAACAGGGCGGCCGAGTAGACGTGCTCGTCGAACGACGCCTCGAACCGCCAAAGCGCCCGTTCGACATCGCCCGTTGCGGCGGTCGCCGGCGGCGTGGGAAGGGGGCCGGCCGGACGCGTCAGCGGCGAGTACTGGTCTGGCCGGACCCGGAAGCGGGGTCGGTCGTCAGCCACGGCGCTCGGCCTCCTCTCCCAACGTCCGCGCCTCGGCGGGCGCCAGGCCGGCGGCGTCGAGCAGCGCCCGGGGCACGGAGACGTAGCGTTGCCGGGCGCTGAGGACCTGGCGGGTCCGCCACGCGCCCTCGTCCATGGGCAGGAGCCAGACCGGAGTCGGCCCGGGGTCCGCCGCCACGGCCGCCGCGGCCCGGTCGATCTGGTCGGTGTAGACGACCATCGGGGCGGTGGTGGCGTAGCCGGCGTCGGTCAGCGCCTGCCCCCCGGAGACCAGCCAGCGGTGGCGCCCGTACGCCGCGTCGATCACGCCGATCGCGTCCTCGCCGGCGTGGGCCAGGACGGCGCCCGGGCGGAGCGGGACCTGGGAGTGCGGCGCGATCGTGTGCAAGGCGGCTCCCAGGTTTGGAGCCCGGGCGATCAGGGCCTCCCAACAGGCGTGGCTGGGGAAACTCGGCAACTCGCCCATGGCCGCCAGCAGCGCCTCGCCGGCGAGCGTGTCCTGGACCGGTTCGAGAGCCAGAACGAGGTCGTAGCCGACCGCCCCGGAGAGCGCTTCCAGCGTCGAGAGGCGAGGCGCCGTCCCCTCGGCGACCCGCTTGACGGTGCTGGGGGGAAGGTCCGCCAGGTTGGCCAGCCCGTTGCGGGTCAGGCCGGGCGTGGTCGCCAGGAGCCTGTCCACGATGTCTTGCACACACGCAAGACTACGCGTCAGTCTTGCCTAAATGCAAGTACTCCCCCTCGGGAGGACCGCGCCCGGATGCTGGGGATGACATTGGCCGATGACGTCCGCCAAGGCCAGCGGTTCGCCCGGCGCGGCATCCCGCTCGTCATGCGGATCACCATCCTGGCGTGCGAACGACCCTGTGCGACGCGGTCTATCCCGATCCGAGAGCGACTCCGAGAGCGACGGCGGGGCGACAGCCGCGCTGGATTCCCGGTGACGAGGTGGCCGCCTGGTCGGGAACGGGTTCGCCGGCGAACAGGGGCGCGAGGCTGTGCCAGTGGTCTTGGCGGCAGTAGACCGGGATCGCGGTTCGCTCGGCGGCGGGCTGGGTGTCCAGCGTGCCGCCCGGGAGGGCCAGCCCGGACCACACGTCGATCCACTCGGCGCCTTTGGGCAGGTAGGCGGTGTGGCTGGCGACTCCTTCCTCGGTGACCGGGCTGACCAGCAGCGCGTCCCCAAGTTGCCATTGCAAGGGGTGGTTCCAGATCTCCGGGTCGTCGGGGTGGTCGAAGAACAAGGCGCGCATCAGCGGTCTGTCGGTTTCGATCGCGCGGCGCGCCTGGCGGGAGATGTAAGGCACAAGCTTTTCGCGGAGCTCGACCAAAGCGCGGAACTCGGCGACCACCTCCGGGTCGCCGCTTTGGGCGGCGATGTTCCAGGGGGTGCGGTCCCGCAGCGGGAGTTGGTGGTGGTTGAATTCGGAGTGGTATTGCATGATCGGCATGAACACCGACGCGGCGGCCGCCCGGAGGTACAGCTCCGGGGTGGGCAGCGGCCCGGAGAACCCGGCCAAGTCCCAACCCCAGTAGACAATCCCGCACGCCGAGATGGTGATTCCGGCGCGGATGGACGCCCGGAACGCCTCCCAGGTCGAGTTCTCGTCGCCGGCCCAGAACGCGCCTTGCGCCTGGCTGCCGGTGAATCCGGACCGGGAGAATGTGACCGGCGCTTTGCCTTCGCCGCGGAGCAGGTCGGCGTAGGTTTGGGCGTAGCGGACGGGGTTCAGGTTGTTCCCGTCCTCGCCCGTGGCGCCGTCGTTGTAGCGCAGGTCGGCTCCCCAGGCGTGCTCCCCGCCATCGGTCTTGAACCCGTCGACGTCCAAGTCGCGCACCAGGTAGCGGCGCCGCTCGGCCCACCAGTCGCGCCCGGCCCGGGTGGACAGGTCCGGCATGAGGGCTTGGGGGAACCACCAGCCCCGGTTGCGGTAGGCCTGGCCGTCGGCCTGTTTGACGGCGAAGCCCGCCGCGACCATGGCCCGGCCGTCGGCGATCACTTGCTCGCCGTGGCCCTGGCGTTCGGCCGCGAAGGTGTCCTCGCTCTTCAGCAGCGGGATCTGCCACAAAAGGACCTTCACGCCGCGTTCGTGCAGCTCGGCGATCATGCCCTTCGGGTCGGGCCACGCGCCATCGGGCGGATACGCGAAGTCGGCGCCGCGGTGCGGGCCGCCGTCCGCGTTGACCTGGTATTGGGCGTCGCGGAAGATGGTGATGCCTTCCTCGTCGCTCCACGCCTCGATCACCACGGCGCCGACCGGCACCCCAAAGTCGCGGTGGACGTCCATTTGGGCCATGACCAGCTCTTGCGTGTTCCACTCGTTGCCGGACGCCCACAGCCGGTGCACCCATTCGGGCAGCGGCTCGGCGCGGCCCGCGTGGTCCAGGAAGGCGGACAACACGGCCGTTGGGTCGCCGTGGAATATGTCCAGCGCGAGGCGGCCGTCCGGGCCGACCTCGGCTTCGACGCGGAGTTCGCCCGGGTCGCCCGCGCCGACGTCGAACCAGACGCGCCTCGACGTGCGCACGTGGAAGCCCCAGCCTTGGCGGCCGATGACGTGCGCGAACGGCATCGGGAAATAGGTTCGGCGGTGCCGCGCCTGGTCTTTGTACTGCTCGAACACCACCGAGTCCGGCGTCAGGCCCAGCTGGTCGATGGCGTCGTAGCGCTCCCCGAAGCCGACCACGTGCTCGCCCTCGGCCAGGGGCAGCGTGAATCTGACCCGGAACGGCCGCTCGCGTGTGGCCAGCCAGGCGACATCGGACACCGGTATTGGACCCGCTCCGTCTTGGTTGACCACGAGATGGCCTGGCGGGTAATCGCCGGCGTCCACCCAACGGGCGGGGGTGAACTCGAACCACTCTGTCGCCACCTGCGCGTCGCCGGCCTCGCCGACGAAGCGGTACCGGCAGCGGGCCGGTTCCGCGGTGAGGCTGGTCTCCCAGGCGGTGCCCTGGGTGGCGCCGGCCGCCGCTTGCGCCTCGGCCAGGTGCCCCTCGCCTCCGGCGCCCGCCGCTTGGTCCGCGGCCAGCCCATCCCGCCCGCGAGGCCGCAAACGGATTCGGACGATGCCGTCGGCTGCGTCTGCTTCCCCGTCGAGTTCGCAGGTCACGGCGCCCACGTCCGGGGTGGCGGCGCATCCCAGCCACAACCGTTCGCCAACGACGGGTTGGACGGGGAGGCGTTGGTTCGCGGTGACGGCGTAGGGGTGCCCGGTTCCCGCCGGGCTGTGTCTCAGAGTTGCCATCAGTTCTCCAGGTTGGTTCCGAGTTCGTCGGCAAGAATAAGGATCATCCCGTGGGACCACAGCAGCGGTTTGGCCACCGGCCCCCATTTGGCGATCCATTCGGGACGGTGCTCGGGGTGAAGCAGGTGGTGGCCCACCTGCTCGGGCACCAAGCCGTCCGGGTCCGCCTGCGCCATCGCCCAGCGCAGCAGCCCGGCCGCTTTGTCGCGGCGTCCGGCGCGGGCGTGGTTCCAGCCGAGCAGGCAGGACAGCAGGGGCCACTGCCCGCCGCCGAAGAACACGTCCGCGGCGAACCGGTGGACGCCTCCGCCCGCCAACAGGTCGGTCTCGATCTTGGCCAGGGTCGCCGCCGCGACCGGATGCCCCACGGGCACCACCCCGAACGGGACGACGCACGCCGCCAGCGAGGCGTCGACCGCGTCCGTGCCGATCCACTTCGACAGGTGGCCGCCGCCAGCGACGCCTTCAGTCAGGATGGTGTCTTTGACCTGCGCCGCGGCGGCGCCCGCAAGCGTCCGGCGGCGGTCGTCCAGCGCAGGCGAGGCGGCGCAGGCCGCCAGCCCGGCGTAGGCCGCGCCCAGGGTGGAGCCGTGGCGCTGCTCGGCGTGCTCCTCCCACCAGTCGTAGCACGGGGTGTTCCAGAACTGCGCCAGGTAGTCGCAGGCGGTCTCGATGCCGACACGCCAACGCTCCGGCGCCACCTGGTGGCGGGCGGCGTGCTCATGCACCGCCCACAACCAGGCGCCGTACCCGTCGAGTTGGAGGTCCCACCATTCGTCCGCGCCGGACTCGCCCGCGAGGGTGAACCTGGTCGGGAGCATGTCTTTGGCCTCCGGGACCACGCCGGAGCGCGCTTGGCGAACGAGCTCGGCGACCTGCCGCTGGCGGGAGGCCAACACCCGGCCGCACCAATCGTGGAACGCCGTTGCCGAGCCCGGTTGGCCTTGCCTGGACATGCCCTCCGCGATGAAGGAGCCGTCGCGGAACCACGAGTAGCCCCGGTAGGCGGAGAATTCCTCGCAAGCTGGATACGCGCCGGTCTCCGCTTGGTGCGCGGAGATCACCTGGACGCTCCGCCTGAGCGGTTCGACCAGGTCTGGTGGTGAAACCATGTCCGCCCAGATCACTTCAGGAGCGGATCGACCTTGGCCTGCATGTTCGCCAACGCGTCCTCGGCGGAGGCGCGCCCAGCGGAGACCGCCGCCAATTCGTCATTGATGACATCCTGCATCTCCTGCTGCTTCTCGACCACCGGGGCCAGCGCCACCGCGTCCAGCGAGTCGAGCACGGCTTGGCGGTTCGCCGGGGGCGTGATCGCCAGGTAGGCGTCCAGCTTCGAGGTGTCCGCGACCGGAGGCAGTTCCCAGCTCTTGGCCAGGCGGGTGTCGATGGTGGTCTGCGAGGACGTGTAGAACGTCAGCCACTTCTTGGCCGCGTCTTGAACCTTGGACTTCGCGGAGATCCCGACGGCGTTGGAGAACATCGCCGAGGCCTTGGTGGTGTTGCCCGGCTCCACCACGACATCCCAGTTCAGGTCGGGTGCTTTCTCGGCGACGGTGGCGAACATCCAGATGCCGGTGTGCCACATCGCGAGCTTGCCGGAGGTGAACAGGTTGGTGTCGAAGTCCGGGGTGTTCGCGCCGTCCGCGTCGGTCGGCATGGTCTTGCCGGACTTGCCGGTGAGCCAGTTCACGGCGTCCAGGCCGGCCTGGTCGTTGAACGCGGTCGCGTCGCCGGCGGCGTTCAAGAACTCGCCGCCCGATTGGGCCACGGTCTTGTAGAACTCGTTGTAGCTGATCGGCTGGTAGTCGCCCCACACGCCATCGTCCTTGTTTGTCAGCGCCTCGGCCGCCCGCTGCTCGTCGGCCCAAGTCCAGGCGTCGGTGGGATAGTCCAGGTTCGCCGCGTCGAACAGGTCTTTGTTGTAGAACAGCACCACGTTGGAGAAGGACTCCGGCAGCGCGTACTGCTGGCCGTCCTGCTGGTACGCCTTGGCCAGCGACTCGGCGTAGGCCGAGGTGTCGATCCCGGTGATGTCCGCCAACGCCCCGGCCTTCGCGTAGGAGATGAACGAGGCGTACTCCAACTCGAACACGTCGGCCTCGGCCCCGCCCGCGACGGCGGTCTGCAACTTCGCGGCGTAGTCGGCGTAAGGCACTGTCTCCACCGAGATCTTGATGTCAGGGTTCTGGTCCTCGAAGGCGGATACGATGGTCTCGAGGTCTGCCTCGTGGCCGTCGTTCGATGAGAAGTTCATGTAACGCACTGTGACCTGCGTGTCGCCTGACTGCCCGTTGTCGCCTCCGGAGTTGGTGGCCGAGCCCTGCGAACAGCCGGCCACCAACCCCGCCGCCGCGAGCGCGGCGAGGGCGCATGTCGCCATCGGGCTCCATGTTTTCTTCATTGTTGTTTCCTTTCGGTTGGTTTGGTTATTTCAGTCCGGTGTGGGCCATTCCCGCGATGATGTGCTTCTGCGCGAACAGGTACACCACCACGATTGGCAGGATCGAGACGACCGACCCGGCCATGACTATGTTCCAGTCGGTTGTGAATTGGCCTTGCAGGTAGGACAGGCCCAGCGGCAGGGTCATGAGCTCCGGGGAGCGGATCACGACCAGCGGCCACAGGAACGAGTTCCAAGACTCCATGAACGCGAACACCGTCAGCGCCGCCATCGCCGGTTTGACCAGCGGCACAACGACCCTGCCGAAGATCCGCAGATGCCCCGCCCCGTCCAGGCGGGCGGCCTCGTCCAGCTCCTTCGGCACGCCATCGACGGCCTGCTTGAGCAAGAAGATCCCGAACGCGGAGGCGATGTTGGGCGCGAGCAACGCGAAATAGGTGTCGTTCAAGTGCATTCTGGTCAGCATCATGAACAACGGCGCCACCAGGACTTGCAGGGGGATCATCAGCGTGGCCAGGTAGCAGCCGAAGACGAACTGCTTGCCTTTGAAGGCCAGCCGGGAGAAAGCGTAAGCCGCCATAGAACCGGTCACCAGTTGGAGCAGGGTGCTGGCGACCGCGATCGCCAACGAGTTCGCCACGATCCGGCCCACCGGGATCGACTCGAACAGCTCCGCGTACGCGGAGAGCGTCGGGTCTTTGACGAACAGGCTCGGGCCGCCGGACAGGTTGCCTTGGGGGGTGATCGACGTGATGACCGTCCACAAGAACGGGAACAGCATCACGGCGGCGCCCAGCGCGACCGCGATCCACAGCAAAGCCCTTCCCAGGGGGAGGGAGGCGCCCCGGGTCTTGTCACGCATAGTTCACCCACTTCTTCTGGCCGCGCATCTGCACGGCGGTGACCGCGAGGATGACGGCGAACAATATCCACGACAAGGCCGATGCCGTCCCCGCCTCGCCGTAGCGGAACGCCAGGTCGTAGATCCGGCCCACGGCGACCTGGGAGGCGCCCGACGGGCCGCCGCCGGTCATCACATACACCTGGTCGAACACTTGGAAGCCGTTGATCAGCGAGATCACCACGACGAAGAACGTTGACGGGCTGAGCAGGGGGAACGTGACACTCCAAAAGCGCCGCCAACGGCCCGCGCCGTCCACGGTGGCGGCTTCCTGGATCTCCTGCGGGATGGCTTGCAGACCGGCCAGCAGGATCACCATCACGAAGCCGAGGTCTTTCCAGGCTGAGGCGAGGATCACCGACGGGATGGCCCACGTCGGGTCGGTCCACCAGCCGGGCTGCGGCAGGCCCACCAGCCCGAGCAGGTGGTTCACCAGGCCGTTCGACGGGTTGAGCAGCCACTGCCAGACCAACGCCACGGCGACCCAGCTGGTGACCACCGGCACAAAGTAGGCCGCCCGCAGGAAGCCCCGGGCCTTGAGCTTCTGGTTCAACGCGACCGCTATGAGCAGCCCGCCGGCGTACACCAGCGGGAGATAACCAAGGATGTAGAGCAAAGTGTGGGAAAACACTTCCCAGGTGTTGCCCGAGGTCAACAGGTCCGCGTAGTTGCCGAGTCCCACCCATTCCATCGGGGAGATCATGTTCCACTTGTGGAGCGACACCCATGCCGAGGCGAACATCGGGGCAAGTTTGAAGACGAGCAGAGGGACCGCGCTGGGCGCCAAGAACACCAGCACCCACAGGGCGTTCTTCAGGGCCGCCCGGCGCCGCCCGGCCTTGCGAGCCGTGTCAGTCATCGCTCAGGCACCCGCTTTCACCCTGTTGGAGGCGACGATGGAAAGCCGTTCCCTGACCAGCTCGCCCTGATAGCCGGTCGCGCCCTCCTTGTCGAAGGAGGAGGCGATCACCAAGGCTGCCGCTCCCAAGGCCCACTTGTCCTCATCCCACGCCTCCACCAGGTAGGGCACGGATCGCCTCGAGGCCATCAGCTTCGACCGGAAGCGCTCCTCGAAGGCCGGCTCCCACAAAGCCCACTGAGCGACGCCCTCGCCCAGGATCACCACCGTCTCGGGGTTGAGCAGATTGACCGTCCCGGCGAGGGCCGAGCCGAGCAGACCGCCCGCCCAGCCGAACACGCCATCGGCCACCGCCGGGTCCGTCGCAGCTCTCGCCGCCAGCGCGCGGACGGCGTCGAACTCGGCGTCGCCCCCGCCGGCGAACTCCCCCGTGCCCAAGAAGCCCAACTCCCGCGCCCGCCGGACCAAGCCCGCGGACCCGATCAACGATTCCAAACAGCCCGAGTGCCCATACGGGCAAGGCGGGCCATCGGCTTGGGCCGGAAGATGGCCGATCTCCCCGGCGCCTCCGCCGGCGCCCCGGAAGACCTCGCCGCCGATGACGATCCCGCAGCCGATGCCGCGTCCAATCGTCACCACCAGGTAGGTCGAGTAACGCCGACCCACCCCGTAAACCTGTTCCGCGACCGTCAGGGCGTTGACGTCGTTTTCGACCAGCACCGGCACTCCGAGACGTTGTCGCAGCACCGCGCCGACCTGCGCGTTCCGCCAGCCGATGGTGGGCGAATCCGCCACCCCCGACTCCAAAGAGTCGACCGACCCGGGCAGGGCCACGCCCACGCCGAGAACCGGGCCGTCCACTTCCTTCAGAATCTCCTGCAGCGAGCGGGCCGCCAGGTCGAGAGCGTCCGGGCGGCCCACGTCGAACGGCACGGTCCTGGCCAACTGGGCCTCGCCGTCCAGCTTCGCGGCGACCACCGCCAGATGGCTGGCGGTGACCTTGACCCCCACTATCCTCCCCGCCGACCCGGCCAACGACAGCGGCCGCGCCGGCCGGCCCCCGCCAGAAGCGAGCTGCCCGAGTTCCAAGACCATGCCCCGAGCCATCAGATCCTTGCCCACCTGGGTTATCGAGGCGGAACTCACCCGCAGCTCCGCCGCCAACTCCGCACGCGTCATCGGCCCCCGCGCCCCCAGCAGCCCCAGGACCGAGGCGGGCAGCAAGGCGGACGGCCTGGGCCCCGAAGTTGATGCGTTCACAGTAACTCCTTTGTTCACGAGTTACTTTAGCCCTAAATAAAGCCCGGCGGCTACCAAACCGTGGGTTCGTTACCAAACTGTGACTTCCCGACGGGCTTCGGCGTGACGGCGCAGCGTGCCGGCCCATCGGGCGGGCGCCCGGAGTTGGCGGGCGAGCTTGGACCGCATGGCTCCGAGACAACGCGGGTTGTTGGGTTTGTCCGCATCGACGAACACGAAGTCGAAGTCGGAGGGCCTGGAGCCTCAGTTGGCGAGGGCCCGGGCCGCCCCGGGCGCGATCCGACCGGCCAGAGTTCGGCCTGATTTACGGCACACGTGCCAGTCTTACGTCCTTGTTTGCGGCAGCGCCGCCAGAATCAAGGACGAACATTCGAGGTCTGGGCTATACGCGGGGCGGTCTTTCCCGGTGGGGAAGGTGGAGCATCTCGACCTCGGCCCGATGTCGTTCCCCGAGTTCCTGACGGGGACCGGCCAGGACCAGCTGGCGAAACTCCTCCAAGACCGCGATTTCGATCTGATCGGAGCGTTCCGGGAGAGGCTCACCGACGCGCTGCGACGCTACTTCTTCGTCGGGGGGATGCCCGAAGCCGTGCAGGTCTACGCGGACACCGGCGACTACAGCCGGACCCGGGCGGTCCACGACCGACTCCTGTACGACTACGAACACGACTTCTCCAAGCACGCCCCGGGAGACACGGCTGAGCGTGCCCGCCTGGTCTGGAACGCCATTCCGGCCCAACTCGCCAAGGAGAACCGGCGCTTCGTCTACTCCGCGCTGCGCCGCGGAGCGAGGGCGCGGAACTTCGAGGTGGCGATCCAGTGGCTGGTCGACGCGGGGCTGCTCGTCCGGGTGGACAGGGTGTCGAAACCAGGCCTGCCGCTGACGGCGTACCGCGACCTCGGGGCGTTCAAACTGTTCATGCTCGACGTGGGCCTGCTCGCGGCGGTGAGCGGCCTGGAGCCGAGGACCCTGCTCGACGGAGACCGGACCTTCGAGGAGTTCCGCGGCTCTCTGACCGAGCAATACGTCTGCCAACAACTCGTGGCCAGCGGCATCAAGCCGTTCTACTGGTCGGCCGAGAACTCTAGCGGCGAGATCGACTTCCTCTACCAGTGGGAAGGGGCGATCATCCCGGTCGAGGTGAAGGCCGCCGAGAACCTGCGCGCCAAGAGCCTGCGGGCCTTCAGCGCCAAATACGGCATCGCCAAGAGCATCCGCTTCTCCCTGGCCGACTACCGCGAACAGGACTGGCTCACCAACATCCCCCTGTACGCCTGCGGAAGCGCCAACCACCCCGCATAGCGACCTGCGGCCATGTCGCCGTCAACGCTGACCGCAAGCCGGCTTCGGCCGGCCATGGCGCTGGTCGGCTATCAAGGGGTGGACGGCGGTCACGTGCTGGGCCCCGGCCAGGTCACCGACGTCTGCTTGCTGGCGCTGGCTGTGGCTCACGAAGGCCGAGTGGTCACATTCGACACGCGGATGTCGCGCGAGGCGGTGCGGGGAATCTCTGCCGAAAGCCACTTGGTTCTTCGCCGAGCCCCTCATCGCCCCGCATGGTTTGCCTCCTCGTTCCGCCGGGAAGGCCGCGCCGAGATGATTCCGGCGATCTGCCTGGCGGTGCACGCCGATGACCGTGTCGGCAGTCGGGCTGAGGTCGCTTGAGCCGGCACCCTGCCGCGGCAAGTGCAAGGCCGGCTGTCTTCGTCCCATGCATGCACCGCAATGACGCCATGTCGCCATGCCATGTTGACACTTTGGGTAGGCATGCCTAAAATCCGTCCGTGACCCACAACCGCGCCGATGGCGGCGTTCCCCTGTGCGAAGTCCGACCGGGCTGCCCACGGCAAGTGGTCTCCGTCAGCGGGGACGGTTCCGTCAAGCGATCCCTCGAAGAACTCGGCTTTGTGCCTGGCGCCGCGGTGACGGTGCTGCGCCGGCTGGGCGGGGACGTCATCGTGCGCCTGGCGCAGGCCCGGGTCGCGATCGGCCGTGACAGCGCCCGCCACGTCGTCACCTGCGGCGCCCCCGCCTCCTCGCGCGGGTCAGACCAGTTGCCCGATGCCGTCCGGTCACGCCCGGCGCCCGCCGCGCGCGAGCGCTTGTTCGCGGCCGCCGCACCCGACCTGGCCGGAGGCCGGCCATGAGCGCCGCCGCCACCCGCGCCTTGAGCGACGTGCCAGTCCGGTCTACGGTCGAGGTGGTCGCTGTCAAGGGCGGCGACGCGGCGCGCCGGCTCATGGAGATGGGCGTGACCCCGGGCTGCGAACTGACGGTGGTGCGGGTGGCCCCGCTGGGCGACCCGGTAGAGGTGCGCCTGCGCGGCTACCGCCTCACACTGCGCAAGTCCGAGGCCGCTCACATTGAGGTCACGGCCGCCGATGGCGCGCCGGCTTAATGACCCCGAACCCCCGATGACCATCACCATCGCTCTGGCCGGCAACCCCAACGTCGGCAAGACCACCTTGTTCAACAGACTGACCGGGCTGCGCCAGCACGTCGGCAACTGGCCCCGCGTCACCGTCGAGCGCAAACAGGGCCGGCTGGGCGGCCACCCGGACGTGGACGTGATCGACCTGCCCGGGATCTACTCGCTGGCCGCCTCGTCGCTTGAGGAGATCATCGCCCAGGACTATCTGACCGGCCAGAGGCCCGACGTGGTTGTCAATGTGGTCGACGGCGCCAACTTGGAGCGCAACCTGTTCCTCACGGACAGTCTGCTCGACCTAGAGCTGCCGATGGTGGTGGCCGTCAACATGATCGACGAGGTCGCCGCTGCCGGGCAGGAGGTCCGCGCCGACGTGCTGGCCGAGGGCCTGGGCTGCCCGGTGGTGGCGGTCAGCGCGCTGAAGGGGCGCGGGCTGGAAGAACTGGTCGAGGTGGCGCTTGAGACCGCTCGCGCGGGCCAGGCGCCCGACCGGGGGCGCCGCACGGCCTTCCCGGACACCATCGAGGAGCTCCTGGCCCAGATCGAGACCCAGGTCACCGGGCCGTCCCGCCGCTTCGCGGCCATCAAAGTGCTGGAGCGCGAGCCTTCCGGCGCGGGCGGCGACGAGGCCCTGAACGAGGCCTTGAACGCGGCCTTCGCGGACGCCATCGTCCACCTGGAGGCCGAGCTGGGGGATTCCCTGGCCTCGGCCATGATCCTGGAGCGTTACCGCGGCGCGGCGCAACTGGCGCGGCGGGCGCTGATCGGGGGCGAGGGCGAGGGCGAGCGGGTCAACTGGTCGGATCGGATCGACGCGGTGGTGACCAACCGCTGGCTCGCCCTGCCGATCTTCGCCGCCGTCATCTTCGCGGTCTACTACACGGCCGTGACGACGGTCGGCGCCTGGGTGACCGATTGGACCAACGACGGCTTCTTCGGCGACGGCTGGACGTTGGGCTCATGGGAGGTTCCGGGCATTCCCGCGCTGCTCGGCGGGTGGTTGGAGGCCATCAGCGTGGCGCCGTGGCTGCAAGGGCTGATTGTCGACGGGATCATCGGCGGGGTTGGCGCGGTGCTCGGCTTCGTGCCCCAGATGATGGTCTTGTTCGCGCTGCTGGCGGCCCTGGAGGGCTGCGGCTACATCGCCCGCGTGGCTTTTATCCTGGACCGCGCCTTCCGCCGCTTCGGCCTGTCCGGCAAGTCGTTCATCCCGATGCTGATCTCGACTGGCTGCGGCATCCCGGGGGTCATGGCGGCCCGCACCATCGACTCCGCCAACGACCGCCGGATGACGGTCATGACCACCACCTTCATGCCCTGCGGCGCCAAGCTGCCGATCATCGCGCTGATCGCGGGAGCGGTCTTCGACGGCGCCTGGTGGGTGGCGCCGTCGGCCTACTTCTTGGGCGTGGGCGCGATCATCGTCTCCGGTCTGATCCTGAAGAAGACGCGCCCGTTCCAGGGGCTGGCGTCGCCGTTCGTGATGGAATTGCCCCCCTACCGCTGGCCGCAGTCGACCCAGGTGCTGCGGGTGATGTGGGAGCGCGCCTGGTCCTTCATCAAGCGGGCCGGGACAATCATCCTGGTCAGCGCCGTGGTCATCTGGTTCCTGTCCTCGTTCGGAGTGGTCCAGGGCCGCTTCGAGATGGTCGAGGATCTCGACCAAGGCTTCCTCGCGGGCATCGCCGGCGCTGTGGCCTGGGTTTTCGCCCCGCTCGGCTTCGGCGCCTGGGAGGCGACGGTCGCCACCTTGACCGGCCTGGTCGCCAAGGAGAACGTGGTCGGCACGCTCGGCGTCCTGTACGGTTTCGCCGAACCAAGCGAAGACGGCGGCGAGTTCTGGTCCAGCTTCGCCATGAACTTCACGGCCGTCTCCGCCTTCTCCTTCCTCGCCTTCAACCTGCTCTGCGCGCCCTGCTTCGCGGCCATCGGCGCCATCCACCGGGAGATGAACAACGCGCGCTGGACCTGGTTCGCGATCGGCTACCAGACCGCCTTCGCCTACGGCGTGGCGCTGATGTTGTTCCAGTTCGGGTCCTTGGCGACGGGCCAGTCCAGCTTCGGGGCGGGCACGGTGGCGGCTCTGGCGCTGGCCGCCTTGCTCGTGTTCCTCCTGGTGCGCCGCCCGTCGCGGCCGCCCAGCGCCGGGCCGCGTTTGGACGATGCCGTCAAGGCGGCCACGCCATGAGCCTCGGCACCGTCGTGGTCGGCTTGGCGGTGGCGGCGCTGCTGGCGGCCGTCATCGTCAACCTGGTCCGGAGCCGCCGGGCCGGCCGGTCAACCTGCGCTGCCGGCTGCGGCGATTGCGCCGCGGCGCCGGCCTGCGCCCGCGAACCCGCCACCTGCGGTCCAGCGGCCGGCGCCCCGGGTCCCGTCAAACTCGCTCTTCGGCTTGAACCGGGCGCCGCGCGCGGCCCGGGCCCGGCCGTGGCGGCCCCGTCTGCCGCCAACCCAGACCCCGCAGCCCCCTTTCCCCATAGCTGAACCCCAACTCGCCCACAAGCCCCGATGTGGCTGGCCGCCGCGCTGGTGGCCCTCGGCGCGGCGCTCCTGCTCACCGGCCGG
Source organism: Bifidobacteriaceae bacterium (assembly GCA_031270825.1). Taxonomy (GTDB): domain Bacteria; phylum Actinomycetota; class Actinomycetes; order Actinomycetales; family WQXJ01; genus JAIRTF01. The sequence continues at coordinate 5,444 of JAISXH010000052.1, read as the reverse complement.
CGCCGGGCGCTCGCCCGCCAGGGCGGCCGCTGACGGCGCCCGGAGGGGCAGCCGGATCACAGCGAGGCGCTCGGCGAGTCGTGGGCGTGGTTGTTCGTTGTCGGGGATGTCGAGCCGGGCGTCGAACGCTTGGTTCGCCAGGTGGATCGGATGATCGTTGGCACGCCGACCCTCCTACGTAGACTATTGTCTACGTAGGAGGTGTTCCATGGCGAAGACGATCAGCGTCGGTGAGCTGCGCCAGAATCCGACACGCATGCTTCGCGAGGTCAAGGCCGGCGCCACGTACACGGTCACCGATCACGGTGAGCCGATCGCCGAGATCGCGGCGCGGCGCCAGCCGCGCTGGATTCCCGATGACGAGATCGACTCCGTGTTGCGCGAGCTCGGCGCCGACGAGGCGTGGGCCCGGGAGATCGCGGCCGAACGCGCCGCCGTCGGTGTGACCGACCCTTGGGAGCGCCTCGGATGAGGGCGATCCTCGACACGAACCTGCTGGTCGCCGAAGCGCTCTCGCACCGCGGCTACGAGGCGGCCGTCTCGTCGTTGTCGTGGGCCGAGCTCGGCTACGGCGTGCGCAAGGTCGTGGACCCGATCGAGCGGGCTCGCCGCGAGTCGCGCATCGCCCGTCTGCGGGCCGTCCTCGGCGCAGGCGTCCCCTTCGACGACGCGGCGGCGGACGCCTACGAGACGGTGTGCGGGCTCGTCCTGGCGGGTGGCCGCGAGGTTCGGGGCCGGGCGATCGATCTGATGATCGCGGCAACCGCCGCGGCGCACGGTGCGGCGGTGATCACCCGCAACGTGGATGACTTCGCCGGCCTGGAGGGTTTCGTCGCCGTCGTCGCCGCCTGACGCCACGATGAGCGGCAGTGCGCGACTCAACACCGGGGCAGCGTTCCGATAGCGCTCCAGTTAGGTCTGGGCGGGCTCGCCGGCGAACAAGTGCGCTTCACAGTTCCTGCCGTCGGCGATTCGTGGTAAACCGGTCAAGGAAGCGTCGGGTGGTGAGGGTATGAGGGTGGTCGGGCCCGAGCACACGCTCACGGTCGGCGAGGACATCGCGCAAGAGGCCGATCGCCTCGTCGACCCGCCCGGCCTCTCCAGTCCAGTAGGCGATGTGGTGGCGAGTGGTGAGGGTGTGAGGGTGGTCGCGTCCGAGCACACGCTCACAGTCGGCGAGGACATCGCGCAAGAGGCCGATCGCCTCGTCGACCCGCCCGGCCTCACCAGTCCAGTAGGCGATGTTGTGGCGAGTGGTGAGGGTGTCGGGGTGGACGGGCCCGAGCACACGCTGAAGGTCGGCGAGGACATCGCGCGAGAGGTTGATCGCCTCGTCGACCCGCCCGGCATCACCAGTCCAGTAGGCGATGTGGTGGCAAGTGGTGAGGGTGTCGGGGTGGTCGGGCCCGAGCACACGCTGAAGGTCGGCGAGGACATCGCGCAAGAGGCTGATCGCCTCGTCGACCCGCCCGGCCTGGCCAGTCCAGTAGGCGATGTGGTGGCGAGTGGTGAGGGTGTCGGGGTGGTCGGGCCCGAGCACACGCTCACGGTCGGCGAGGACATCGCGCAAGAGGCTGATCGCCTCGTCGACGCGACCGACCTCACCGACAAGTCGGGCGACCTGACTTCGCAATACGAGGAGGGTGCCGTCGTCGCGGGGGACCGCTGGAGTGGCCGCTGACATGCGGTCCACGAAGGCCTGAGCGACGGCAGGCGGGAGGGGCGACAAGGAGTTCTCGAAGACCGACCCAAGGATCTGTATTTGTTCCAGGGTCCAAGGCTGAGTGTTGTCCTTAAGTGCGGCGTCGAGCGATTCGAGACCAGCCGCGAAGTCTCCTGACAGTAGGCGCAGGCAGGCGACCGTGACCCGTGCGCCTCTGTCCTCGTCTGGCCTCACATCGGGCAGCGCGTCGAGCGCTCGGCCCACCCACTCCCGTTCGCCTCCGGCCTCCAGCGCGATGTAGGCGACTCTTAGGCGCAGGGCCGAGGGGGAACGCGACGCGAGCTGGTCTTCGAGGAGGTCGACTGTGGCGCTGGGGAGTCCCATGACGGTCACGGCAGAGCCCGCGTGTTGCAGGGCCGACAAGGCGTCATCGATCATGCGGCAGGCTTCGACCAGGTCGGGTTGCCTCTTGGCCGGATGAGCCCGGGCATAGGCAACGGTCAAGCCTTCGGCGAGGTGGTCGCGTAGCCGATAGTCGGCCTTCCCGGCCAAAGACGAAGCTCCCGCGACATAGCTTGCGCTGGCTCCGATCGGCCGAATGGCGCCGAGGCCGGTCGATCCGTACCAGGCGGCCAGGAACTCGACGATGAGCTTGACGGGCTCACCGCGCGACGCCTTGATTTGGAAATACACACGCGCCAACGGTTCGGCCAACTCGTAGTAGGTGTTGCGCTTGTCCAGGTGGGCGCTCAAGAGCCCGGACCGAGCCTGGATCCAGTGTTTCGCCCGCAGGGACTTGGCGACCGCCCCCGCGCCCGCGCGGTCGATCCCTGTCGTCGCCGCCAGAGCCTTGACGGTCATCGGGTGATCGGCCTCGACCAACGCCATGACGGCCTGGCGTTCTTGGGCCGACAGGCGCGCGAACTCGCCCTGATACACCGGTGTGAGGTCATCGAAGCGGCTCACCACCGTCCCGGCCAGCTCATCCAAGTGCGCCGGGTCGAGTCCGTCTGCCAGCAGGGACCAGACGCGCGGCTGCCCGCCGGTCAACTGGCCGACGGCGGCCAGGCGGGCCCTCGCCCCCGGTTCGTCCAACCGGGCCGCCAGCGCCCGGTCGCCTCGATGCCGCGCCAATGCCTGCAGCATGGCGACTGCCTGGTCGGTGGTGAACCCGGCCAAGCGGACTTGCGCGAAGAAGCCGTAGAACGGTTCCGCCTGACTCATCAGGTGCGCGGTGAGCGTGGTCGTCGACGCGACCAGGAGGAGATCGCCATGGCGCTCTATGTGGGCCCGCAGTTGGCGCTGGCCATCCTCGCCCAACTGGTCAAGCAGATAGTCGAAGTTCTCCACCAACACGACCGTGAGCCCCCGCCCGGCGGACGCGTCGAGCCCCTCGATCGGCGTGACAGACGCTTCGATGCGGCTCATGAGGTCGGCGAAGGACGTGACCGTCATCCAGGCGTCCTCGTCGACCCACGCCAGGCGAAACGCTTGCCCGTGGCCGTCCAGCGCCTGGGCGCGGTGGTGGACCAGAGCGATCAAGTGGGTCTTGCCCGCGCCTCGCGGGCCAACGAACAATGTGTGCGAGAGCTGGCCTTTGGCCACCGCCCGGCCGATCCGGCCAACTGTGTCATTCAGCTCGCGCTCGCGGCCGGTGAACAGGTCTTCCAGGGTTTGTCCATCGTGCAGGCTGGGAGTGAAGTGGATGGCGGTCATCACTCGAGCCTCCGCTTGGCGTGCCAGATCCCCCGGAAAGCCCCGTACAGCCACGTGTAGCGCAGCGCTGGCCGGTCGAACATCAGATAGCGGTCTTCGACAAGGCGCTCAGTTATCGACCGGACCCACTCCTCGTCGACCTCTCGCCCGAGCTTCGTCGCCATCCGCTCGACCAGCCCAGAGAGCTTCCTGGGCTTCGCCGCCAACTCGTCCAGGATTATCAGCGCCGCCTTCCAGTCATCATCCGAGTAGTACGTCCGGATCCGTTCCAGCAAAGGCACCATGGCTTCGCCGGCGTCCATCGCGTCGGCCGCCAGAGTCAGAGTCCTCTGCGCTTCCTCCTCCGTGGCGGGGGCCACGCCGGACGCGCTGATCTGGGCCACCATGTGTTCCAACACGAAGGGGATGCCAGAAGACGCCTTGGTCAGCAGAGCTGCCAACCGCGGTTCGTCATAGCGTCCCTGGCCCAAGAGGAGACACCGGGCCAACCACTTCGCCGGCTCTGGTTCCAGCGGGCCCAAGGCCACCGTGTCGACATCGTTCACCGAACCGGCGTTGGGCAGACTACGCAGAACGTGGTGCAGGCCGACCGAACCCGAGAGAATCCAGCGGATCCGGCGACCGCAGACACGCTCCCGCAGGGCGCGGAACAACGACAACGTCTCCGCAGCCTGATGTGGGCCGGCCACCGGGTCGGAGTCCCGAATCTTCTTCAAGCAGTCGGTGAACTCGTCCCAGACGATGACCAGACGCTGATCCTTCTTCTCAAGTTCGGCGTGGACGTCGGCCAGAGCGGCCTCGAAGGCGTGGAAGGGGGTCTTGCGGAAGTCGGCCGCCAATTCGAAGGTCGCGCCCCACTTCTGGACCTCGACCTTCGGCCCGACGGCCTGGCCGAAAGAACGGATCTTCTGGCGCACCTTGTGGCTGAACGACGTGTGTTCCTGGATCATGCCCAAAGTCAGCTCGATGAGCCTCTCGACAGTGGAGGCGTCCTGCACGGTGTTGTAGAGACAGATCCAACCTGCGGGCGGCCTGCTGGCCATGAGCTTCAAAGTGGTCGACTTGCCGAAGCGGCGCGGCTCCGTCACCCGCAGGGACCGCGTCTCCAACGCCTTCCACCAGTTGGCGATCACATCATCGCGGCCCACAACGTCGTCGAGGTCGACCCCGCCCCCCAACGTCAAATCGATGCGACGGATCGCAGGCAGACCAGTCATGCGACAACCTCCGTGACGCGCGAGCAGAACGTATAGAAGAAATCCTATCAGATTCGATAGCGGATCTCCTATGCATTGCGATGTGGACTGCCTGCGGGCCCTAAGACTGGAACCCACCACCGTCGCCGGCGACATCCAGACCACCACCAGCGCCGGGCCGGCAGAGTGTGCCTTCATGTCCTTTGCATAAGGGAATGGCCACATCGGTCCTACGGCGAGACTGCTGCCTCGCGAGCGGCGATGTCCCCCAGTAGCCCGGGATAGGGGTCGGCCAGGGGCCCGCGGCCGGCGGCGATCTGGTCCTTCAGTTGTGCCACGACCGGCCCGGGGCCATAGATGCGACTCTTCGTTGTGCCGGTGGCGACGAGGCAGCCGGCCTGGACCAGCAGGGCCAGGTCGCGCGTCGCCGTGCGGGCCTCGGTGAGGGACAGCCGGGCGTAATCGTGGCGCGTGAGCGTGAAACCGAGGTGCGCCTCGTAGAGCGGGTCGACCACCCTGTCTGGCAGGCCGCTGGTCTCGGCCGCCTCGGTCAACCGGAGGAACACCTGTTGGGCTTCTTCGAAGCGGCGCAGGTGGGTTTGGGCCTGGAGGTGGTGGGCGCGGAGGTTGAACTTGACCCACAGGTCGGCGCTGTGTTCCGGGTTGGGCCTGGGCCCGGACGTGGCCTGAATGGCGCGGTGGTAGTCCTGCGTGTTGTCGCCCAGCCACTCCTCGATGCTGGCGAACGGCGGTTCCAGGACCTCTTCTTGGGCCAGCACGGCGGTCTGGAGGATGCGCGACATCCGGCCGTTGCCGTCGCGGAACGGATGGATCTTGACGAGGTTCAGGTGGGCCATCGCCGCGTCGAC
>JAISXH010000017.1 GCA_031270825.1 Bifidobacteriaceae bacterium | reverse complement strand
TCGCGGTGCGGGGCGGAAGACGACTTGGCGATCTGTTCGAGCCGGGCGCGCTGGTCGGCGGCCATGGGCAGAGGTGGTGCGACACGCATGCCTCATCGTACCATAAATGAGACTCAATTACAAGCCACTACACTAGGGGCCCCAGAAGGAAGAACGTCCAGTTCCTGCGGCCCGAGGAGGCCGAGGCGGTTCGCGCCTGCCTTGAAAACGCGGACTCGGGGTTGTCGTTGCGCGACAGGGCGATAGGCAGCTTGTTGTTCTTCACCGGCATGAGGGCGTGTGACATCGCCGAACTGCGGCTGTCCTCGGTCGACTGGGACGCCGATGTGATCCGCCTGACGCAGCAGAAGACCGGCCAGCCCCTGGAGATCCCGCTGCGGGCCACCGTCGGGAACGCGGTCTGGGACTATCTCACACTGGAACGGCCCGAGAGCCCTGACGACCACTTGTTCCTCGGCGCCTCACGCCCCCACCGTCCTTTCAAAGCCGGCGCCGTGTGGTGCCACGCGGCGAGGATCTACCAGGCCGCCGGAATCCGGCAACGCGGCGGCGACCGGCGCGGAAGCCACCTGTTCCGCCACCACCTGGCGACGTCGTTCCTGGGCGGCGGGGTGCCCTGGCCGACCATAAGCCAAACCGTGGGCCACACCGACCCGAAATCGCTCCAGCCGTACTTGCACGCCGACATCGCGCACCTAAGACAATCCGGGTTGAGTATTGGGGCCTTCCCCGTCCGCGAGGGGGTGTTCGACCGGTGAGCGGCCTCAGATCCGGCTTCGCCGGCCTGGCGGAGCGGTTCGCCCGCCACCGAGCGGCGTGCGGGACGTGGAACGACACCTACGCCTCGAACCTGCGGATCTTCGACCATTTCTGCGCTGACAACTACCCGCCGGGCGCAGATCTGTCACAGGAGATGGCGGACGCCTGGTGCGCGAAGAGGGCCACCGAGACGAACCGCTCGAACGAGTCCCGCACCTGTGCGGTCAGGATGTTCGTCAGCTACCTGAGGTCGCGTGGGCTGACGGACGTGTCGGCCCCGCCGGCCCTCAAGTCGGCGGCGCCGGCTCACATCCCGCACGGGTTCACCGACCAGGAGTTGGCGCGGTTCTTCCGTGAGTGCGACCGGATCGAGCCGTATCTGGGCAGGAGGCCCGAGGTGATCCGCAAGCTCAGCGTCCCGGTGTTCTTCCGCCTGTTGTACTCCACCGGGATGCGCACCACCGAGGCGAGGGGGCTGCGGGTCGAAAACGTCGACCTCGCGTCCGGCGTGATCGACATCCAACAATCCAAAGGACACGACCAGCATTACGTCGCCATGCACGACACCACGACCGCGTTGATGGCCCGCTACGACCAGGCCATCGCGGAGATCCAACCGTCGAGGACCTGGTTCTTCGAATCCCCGACAGGTGGGCGCCGCACCCGGTACTGGGTGCAGGACAACTTCAGGGCCCTGTGGGCCAAAGCCAACCCGGCCTCGGGCCCGGCCGTCGCGTATGACCTGCGCCACCACTACGCGATTCGGAACATCGACAGTTGGACCGACGACGGGTTCGAGTTCAACGACAAGCTGCTCTACCTGTCGAAATCGATGGGACACCGCTCCGTGGAGGCGACCAGGGCCTATTACGCGATCACGCCGCGCCTGTCCGGCACGCTGCTGGACCACACCGAGGAAGGCTTCAACGCGATAGTCCCGGAGGTGGCCCAAGATGCGCGCGAATGACGACGCGGCCCGGTTCGCCAAGCTCATCTCGGAGTTCCTGGGCGACTACGCCCCGAACATGCTCACTGCCAGCGAGCACACGCTGAAGTCCTATAGGGACGCGTTGACGCTGTATGTGGCGTTCCTCGAATCAGGGGGCGTCAAACCGTCCGGCCTGGGCGCGGCCTGTTTCGAGCGGCACCGGATCGAGGAGTGGATCGTCTGGCTGAGACAGACCCGCGGCTGCGCGGCGGCTACGTGCAACGTCCGGCTCGCCTCGATCCGGGTCTTCCTCGACTACGCGGCGAGCCGCGACGTCGCGCTGATCTATCTTGCCCAGGACGCGAAAACGATCCGGCGGCAGAAGACCGCCCGCGCGAAGGTGGACGGCCTGACCAGGGACGCCGTCGCGGCGACGCTGGCGGCGCCGGACCTGGCCACAACGGCCGGACGGCGAGACCTGGCGCTCATGGTGGTGCTGTACGCCACAGCCGCCAGGCTGGGCGAGTTGCTGACGCTCAAAGTCGGGCAGCTGCGGCTGGACGGCCCCAAACCGCATGTGACCGTGACCGGCAAAGGCAACAAGAACAGGACCCTGTACCTGCTGCCCAGAGCGGTCAGCCACATCAGGAAATATCTGGCCGAAGCCCACGGAGACGCGCCCGACCCGGACGCGCGCCTCTTCTACTCCAGGGTCGGCGGCAAACACGCCCAACTGACCCAGCCGGCCGTCGCCAAGAGACTGAAGAAGCACGCCGCCGCAGCCCACAGACAATGCCCGGAGGTTCCCCTGGGACTGCACGCCCACCAATTCCGCCACGGAAAAGCGTCCCACTGGATCGAGGACGGCCTCAACGTGCTCCAGGTCAGCTTCCTGCTGGGCCACGCCCATCTGGAGACGACCATGGTCTACCTGGACGTCGCGTTGACCGGCAAAGCCGAGGCGCTTGCCACACTCGAAAGCGAAAAGGAAAGACGCGCCCCCAAGAAATGGAAGAATCAGGGCGGTTCCCTCGCCGCCTTTTGCGGCCTCCCATCGCCGACCCGGCCGTGAACGAAATCCAAACTTCCCGGACGGCGCGCGGGCCGCCCGCCAGCGCGTCCCTCGCCAAACCAGCCGGAAGTTTGGATTTCACCCAGGTTTGGATTTCGCAGGCTGTGCATGGTGACGTGTTTGCCGGTCAGGGTGGGGCAGGTTTGGGCTGCGGCGTGGATGTGGCCGGCGAGTCGGAGCCGGATCGCGTCGGGCGACAGGCGCCGGCCGGCGGGTCCGGGGAACAGGGCTTGACCGGGTTTGCCGGCGCGTTCACGCAGGTAGGGGGTGAGCACGGAGACGGCGGCCTGGTTGATGGGCGTGATGCGGCGTTTGCGGCCTTTGCCTCGGCAGGCGATGTGGGCCGGGCTGGCGAGTTGGATGTCGGCGGTGGTCAGGCTGGCGAGTTCGCCGACTCGGAGACCGGTGTGGCAGGCGAGGGTCAGCATGGCCAGGTCTCGCCTTCCGGTCCACCGGCTGGTGGGGATGGCGTCCAGGAGGGCCTGGGTCTCGGTGTCGTCGAGCCATGTCAGGTCGGGTTTGGGGTGTTTCTTCGCGGGCACGTGGCCGATTCTCGCGAGGGAGCCGGAGCAGTCGGGGTGGCTGCCGGCGGCGTGGTGGCAGAACGCGTTGATGGCGGCGAGTCGGGCGTTGCGGGTTGACGGGCTGTTGCCGCGACCGGTTTCGAGGTGGTCGAGGAACCCGGTGATGTTGTCCGGGACGACGTGCTCCAACGCGAGTTTGCCCACGGGCGTGCCGGTTCGGTCGGACAGGAACGACAGTAGTAGTTTCCAGGTGTCGCGGTAGGCGCGGATCGTGTTGGGGCTGAGTTTGCGTTGGCCGGCGAGGTAGTCGGTGAAGAACGACTGGACGACAGGGGCGAGGAGCGTCATGGCCGGGCCTCCTGCCTGGCCGGGTCGAGCCGGGCGGCGGCTATGGCGGCCAGGTCGGGGGTGGCTTGCAAGTACCAGTAGGTGCGGGCCGGGTTGGCGTGGCCGAGCCAGGTCGACAAGACCGTCAGGGTTCTTTCCGGGGTGTCGGGGGCGCCGGGCCGGTGGGAGCGGACCATGGTGTTCGTGGCGAAGGTGTGGCGGAAAAAATCCAAACGTTTGGATTTCCTGCCTTATCCCAACCTTGGAGGAATCCAAACCTTCTGAGCGTCTGCCCTGGCCAGCGCCGCCGGGGGCGGCTGAAAGGTTTGGATATCGTTTGGTTCCCATGGGCAACTGACACTATAGGAGGTCGAACTGATGCTCAACGTTCAGGAATTGGACAGGCGCGGCCCTGAGCTGCTGTCGCGGATGGCGGCGGACGGGTACTCGGCGACGTATGTCGCCAGGGTCGGCAGGGAGGTCAGGCGGATGGTCGCCCTGGCCGCCGAGCAGGGGTGGCGGAGCTACGAGGACGTCTACCTGGGCCAGGTTGACTCGGGGCGGACGGCCGAGTCGTTGCGGGAGGAGCGTTCCGTCCTCCGGCTGATCGAGCAGTTCGTCGACCACGGGCGGCCGCCCGACGGGACGCGCAAGAGCGGGTTGTTCCCCAGGGGCGCGTACCACCGGCTCGTTCCCGAGTTCAGAGGGATCGTGGACTTCTACGCGGAGGCCGCGCGGCGGCAGGGCAAGAAGGACGCGACCATCAAGGTCGAGTCGAGCAACGCGTCGACGTTCTTCTCGGCGTTGCAGGCCCGGGGGATGGCGACGCTCGGCCAGGTGACGGAGGACGCGGTGTTGGAGATCTTCTCGCCGCCGGGCGGCGGCGCGGGGAGAGGCGGCTCGTGGCAGAAGAACGTCGCCGCGGTCCTGAAAGCGGCCGCGCCCGCGTTCCCCGGCCTGGCGGAGGTGTCGGCGTTCCTGCCGCGGTCGCGCCAGACGAGGAAGAACGTCCAGTTCTTGACGGCCGAGGAGGTCCGGAGGGTCAAGAACGCGTTGCGCGGCGCGGCGTTGTCGCCGAGGGACAAGGCCATCGGGTGGTTGGCGGTCCAGACGGGCCTGCGCTGCTGCGACATAGCCGGCATGACCCTCGACGCGATCGACTGGGACGCCGACTTGATCGTGTTGGACCAGGCCAAGACCGGCGCGCCGCTGGTGCTGCCGTTGACCGCGGTGGTCGGCAACGCCGTCTGGGACCACCTCGCCTCGGGCCGCCCGGACACGGGCGGCCCGTTCCTGTTCGTCTCGCGGAACCGGCCCCACGGCCCGCTTCGTCCTGCCAGCCTCCACAACATCGCGAACAAGATCATGGACGCCGCCGGGATACGCCGAGAAGCCGGCGACCGCCGGGGGCTGCACCTGTTCCGCCGCCACCTGGCGACCGCGATGCTCGGCAACGACGTCCCCCAGCCGGTCATCAGCCAGACCCTCGGGCACACCTCCCCGGACTCGCTCGGCGCCTACCTCGGCGCGGACCTGTCCCATCTGCGGGAGTGCTCCTTGAGCGTGGACCGGTTCCCCGTCGCGGAGGGGGTGTTCTCCCGTGGCTAGGTTCACGTCTTTCCTGGCGCCCCTGAT
>JAISXH010000023.1 GCA_031270825.1 Bifidobacteriaceae bacterium | reverse complement strand
CCCAACTCCTCACCCAACGACAAAACCATCAACGCCAACGACGTCTCACCACAGCTTGACAGTTAGGGAAATGGATGCAAACCGTCGAACTCGGCTGGTGGGCTGCTGAACGTCGAACTCGGCACGGGGTCGAGCTGCTGAACGTCGAGTGGGGATCAGTCGGCGCGGCCCGGATCAGGCGGGGAGGTGGACCGCCACGCCTTCTTGGCTCAGAGCCCGGGCGGTCCGCTCTAGGTTGACCGCCTTGACCAGGAGGTAATCAGTGTCGAAGGTGGAGACGGTGAAGACGGAGACACCGGCCTCGGCCAGAGTGGTGGTCAGCCCCGACAAGACCCCGACCAGGCGGAAGTCCCACTGACCCGGCAAACGCATCAAAGCCCAGCCGTCGTCGCGGGCGACGGCCGTGCGCGGCACGGCCGCAGAGGGGCAGACCAGGGAGATCTCCTTGTCTGTGACAGCCAGGAAGGCGGGATGGGCCCCGGGCTGGCCGATCAAGATGGCGCCGTGGGCCACACTCGGCAACTTGACGATTGAAAAGCGTCCTGGCAGAACCTCGAGCTCCGTCGCCTCCATAGCCAACAAGCCTAATCTGAACAGACTCGGCCGTCAGCCGGTCAGGGCGGCTAGCCGGGATTGGGGATTAGGCGACGCGCTCGCCGGGGCCGGAGGCGGTGGCGGTCAGGAACAGCGGTTCCTTCCAACCGGCACGCCTGAAAGCGGCAGCCACTTGGGTCGCCACGGTCAGCGATTGGCCCTGGCGGACCAGCGCGATAGCCGAGCCGCCGAAACCGCCGCCGGTCATGCGCGCGCCCAGCGCGCCAGCACCACATGCTGCCGCGACCGCCAGATCGAGTTCCGGCGCGGACACCTCGTAGTCGTCCCGCAGCGAAGCATGCGAGGCATCCAGGAGCGGACCCGCCAGCGCCACCTCGCCGCTGGCCAACGCGGCCGCGAATTGCCTGGTCCGTTCGATCTCGGTGACCACGTGGCGAACTCGACGGGCCTGGGCAGTCGCCGGACCACCCAGGGCGGTGATCGCCTGGGGCAGATCGGCCACAGGCAGCTGCCCCAGATTGTCCAGGCCCAGGAGCGCGGCCGCGCGCTCACAAGTGGCCCGGCGCTGGCCGTATTGCCCGTCCACCAGAGAGTGCTTGGCGCGGGTGTCGATCACCAGGAGCTCCAGGCCGGCTTCGGCCAAGGCAAACGGAATCAGTTCGGCGGAACCGCGATCCAAGTCCAGGAGCACCGCGTGTCCGGGCGCTGACAGTAGCGCCGCAGCCTGGTCCATCCCTCCGGTCGGCGCGCCCACGATTTCGTTCTCGGCCTCCAGGCAGGCCTTGGCCAAAGCCCGCCGCAACCGCTGCCCGCCACCTCCGCGCAGGTGCCCTAGTCCGTCAGTCTTGTCGGTCCCGGCGGTCCCATATGTCGCGTCGCCGCCGGGCGACTCGGCGCGGCCTCGGCCGCGCTTAGAACCGGTGGACAGGGGCGCGATCCGCCCCGTCGCCAAGTCCGCCGAGGATCTGTTGGCGCCGCCGATGCCGTCGCCGACGTCGGCTGCCAACGCAACGAAGGGCACGGCATCGGGCAAAGCGTCTGGCGACGTCGCGAGCTGGGAATCCTGGTCAAAGGGCGGGCCGGCCCGGGCCTCGGTGGCCTCACCCCAGGCCTCAGCGCCGGTGGGTAAGCCCGTGGTTTGAGCCAGGTCAACGGCTGCCAGAGCGACCGCCACCTCCAACGCCGCCGATGACGACAGGCCGGCTCCCAGCGGCACGCACGAATCGATGTGGCCGGTCAAGGCGGGGACGGGCAGGCCTCGGCGGCGAAGCGCCCACAGGACGCCGACCGCATAAGCCGCCCAACCCTCGACAGCTCCCGGGGCGACCTGGCTGAGCGGAATGGCACAAACGGCATCGGCGGATTGGGCCGAACTGAGGCGGGCTGTGTCCGAGCCGAAATCGCCTGGCGTCGCGGCGAAATAGGTGCGCTGGGGCAGTGCGATGGGCAGGCAGATGCCGCCGTTGTAATCGGTGTGCTCGCCGATCAGGTTGACGCGGCCGGGCGCCGCCCACACCCCGGCGGGCTCCTGGCCGAACCGGGCGCGGAAACCCGCGCGAGCGCGATCTGCGCCCTCGTTTGAGCTCCAGGCTCTGAGGAAACGTGGGCTGGTCATGGCGCCACCGCTGTCAGGTCGTCGGCCTGCTTCAAGACCGCGCGCAGGCGATCGGCGATCCGCTCCGGGGTGGTGTCGTTGACCCAGGCGCCCATGCCGGATTCGGAACCCGCCAAATACTTCAGTTTGCCAGGCGCGCGGCGAATCGAGAAGAGTTGCAAGTGAAGCCGTCCCAGGTGGCGCGCGGGCGAATCGACCGGGGCTTGATGCCAGCCGGAGACATAGGGCAGGGCGATGGGATGCCCGTCCGGGTCTACGAAGAAGCGGTCAAGCCCGCGCAGCAGGCGGGGATATAGCTGGGCCAGATCGGCCCGTTCTTCTGTTGTGACAGTCGTCAGGTCGAGGTGGTCGCGGCGCGGGGCCAAGTGCATTTCAACTGGCCAGCGGGCCGCATAGGGGACATAGGCGAGCCAATGCGCCGATTCTGCGACCAGCCGGGGTCCGGCGGCCTCCGCCGCCACTGTGTCCGCGAGGAGGTGGCGACCGGTCGCCCGTTCATAGGCGGCGGCTTGGTGGAGCATCGCCGCCGTCCTGGGTGTGACGTTCGGGAAGCCGTAGATCTGGCCGTGGGGGTGGGGCAGGGTGACTCCGACCTCTGCGCCGCGGTTCTCGAACGGGTAGACCTGGACTATGCCGTCGATCTGCTGGAGCGCCCGCGTTCGGTCCGCCCAGGCGTCGATGATGGTGCGCATGCGGGTCGTGGGCATGGTGGCCATCTGGCCGGTGTGGTCGGGGGAGAAGCAGATGACCTCGCAGCGTCCCGCAGCTGGTCGCTGACGCCAAAGCTCCTCTCCGCCTGGGTGGTGTTCTGTGTGAATGTCCTGGCCAGGGAGCCGCCAATAGGACGGGAAGCGGTTCTCGAAGACCACCACGTCATAGTCGGTGTCAGGGATTTCGCCGTCTTGGTAGTCGCCTCCTGGGTGCGCCGGGCATAGCGGGCAGGAGTCGGCGGCCGGTTCGAACGTCCGCTCCATGCGGCTCGAGGCCATTGAAATCCATTCGCCGGTGAGGTTGTCGAAGCGCATCTCCGGAGGGCTGGGGTTGAGGGTTTGACCGGTCTGCCGGTCGACGAAGGGCTCGGCCCGGTCGACCAGCGGTCTTGGGTCGTCCAGGCGGCGGGTCTTGGCGCCGGAGGCGTAAGCGGGGGAGTCGTCGAAATAGAACAACTCGCGGCCGTCGGCCAGACGGGTGGGTGTCACGCGAACAGCCATATGGTTGCCCCCTTCAACTCGCGATCGTCAGGTCGATGCTGTGACGCCTGATGGCCCTTGCGGCCGTCGGCCCGGGAGCGCTGTCTGTGACCAAGTGGGCGATGCTGGCCAGCGGCGCGATCTGGGCTAAGGCCGTGGTGTCCCATTTGGAGGCGTCGGCTGTGACGACGGTGGCCGCAGCCGCCGCCATCAGCGCCCGGTTGGTGGCGGCCTCTGCCAGGTTCGGCGTGGTCAGGCCCGCTTTGGGGTCCAGCCCGTGGACGCCCAGGAAGAGCCAGTCCAAGCGCAGTCCGCTGAGGCTGAGGTCCGCGACCGGACCGACCAGGGCCTGTGACGGTGTCCGGACGCCGCCGGTCAGAATGACTTGGGGTCCGGCCTGGTCGGCGTCCTGGCTGAGTGCGCGCGTGCTGGCGTGCTGTCTGGCCGGGAGGGCTGCGGGGGCTGTTCGCTCTAGGGCTTCGGCCGCTGGCAGCGAGTTGGTGACCACGGTGATCTGGTTGGCGTCCGGGCGCAGCGCCAGTTCGGCCGCCACCCAGTAGGTGGTGGTGCCGCCGCTGATCCCGACCGCCTGTCCGGGGCGGATCAATGCCGCCGCGGCCCGTCCGATCGCCTGTTTGGCGGCCAGATTGGCGCCCGATTTGACCGCGAACCCGGGCTCTTCGGAGGTGCTGGCGACCAGGCAGGCCCCGCCGTGGACTTTGCGACACAGTCCGCGGGCCGCCACTTGGTCGAGGTCGCGCCGGATCGTCATCTCGCTGACCGCGAACTGATCGGTCAGCTCGGAGACTCTAACCGCGCCGGTCGCGCGCAGCTTTTCGATGATGGTGCTCTGGCGTTGGCTTGCCAGCAGCGCAGTCATGTGAACAATATAGCCCATAAACCAACAGAAACAAACATTCTGGGAGTCGGCGGGCGGTACGGACTCGGGCCTGGCGGCGGAGTTTGGTTTCGGCGGTGTTTTGGCTGGTCGTCTCGGTGTCAGGGGTCGGGTTTAGGTTGTTTGCCAGGACCGCCGATGCCGTCGGGTCGCGTGCCGGCAGCGCATTCGTGGCCGTTGCTGGGCCATCTGCGCCCAGGGGTGTGGGGGTGTCGGGCCGACGCGCGCCGTCACCGCCGTCACCGCCGCTGACCCCGGCGTTGACACCGAGGTCGACACGGTCGCGGGGGGTTGGCGCATGGCTGGCTCTTGATGGCGGTCAGGAAGTGGTCGGGGGCGTGGCGTCTGCGGCGCCTGTCGAGCGGGCCGCCGGGTGTCTCGGCTCTGCCGCGTTCACCGCGGCGG
>JAISXH010000029.1 GCA_031270825.1 Bifidobacteriaceae bacterium | reverse complement strand
GGTTTTCGGGTCGGGTTTTGTGGCTGTGGCTATTGACTCCGGAAGTCGCCGTGGGGTAGCATAGACGTATGCAGTTACACCGTTGTGCCTGGTCTTTAGATGCGCTTGCGGGTGCCGATCTGGCCGGTTCGAAGGCTTTGTCGGGGCGTCGGGGTGAACAGCGTGGCTGAGACCGTGGCGGCGCTGGCCGGCCGGCTGTCGGGCGGCGGGGCGGCCGCGAACTGTTCTGCCGCGGATCCGGATTTGTCGGTTTGTTTGGGGGGTTTGGCCAGGTTCGCGGGCAAGGACCGCTCGGGGTTCTCGCCGGAGTTGTTGTTGGGGTGTTTGGACGCGCTCGCCCGGGCGGGCAAGCAGGTCGAGTCGTTGACGGCGGCGCTGGCGGAAGAGGCCCAGCGGCGTGGTTCGGCGGCCAGGGCGGAGGGGCTGGACGTGGAGTCGCATTTGCGGGCCGCCCAGAACTTGCCGGCCGGGCAGGCGCGTCGGCTGGTCGAGCAGGGCAAAGCGCTCAGGCCGTTCGAGGTCATGAGCCGGGCCGCGCAGGCGGGGACGTTGGCGCCGGCTCAGGCGGGGGCGTGCGCGAGGGAGCTGGGGGATTTCCCGGCCGAGGAGTTGGGCGACGCGGCTCTGCGCCAGGCCGAGCTCGAGTTGGTGGGCGAGGCCCGCCGGTTGGGGGCCCGCGCTTTGGGTTTGAAGGCCCGGAAGCTCGTGGATCAGGCCCGCCGTCAGGCGGGCGTGGGCGGGGACCGCGCCGACCAGTTGGACCGGGAACGCGAGCGGGCGCGTCGCGAACGGTTCCTGTCGTTGAAGCCGGACGGGCAAGTGATGGTGATCTCGGGGCGGTGTCCCATCGATGTGGGTGTGAAGATGAAGAAGCGCCTGGCGGCGGCGGTCATGGCGGCGGGCCGCGAGCGGACCGACCGTGGCAACGGGGGAGGGCCCGTGCGTGACGACTCCGGCCGCCTGTGGGATCCGGCGAACGGCGGCGGGGCCGTCGGCGAGTCTTTCGGCGCGTCGATGATGGACGCCCTGGCGGCCGTTGTCGACTCCTATCCGTGTGGCGGGGCGCCGCTGCAGGCCGGCAGACCCGCCCGGATCGTCGTCACCATGACGGTCGAGCAGCTGGCGGCCATCCGCCGGGGAGCCGATCCGGCCGGCGACGCCCCGCGGGACCCGGCCGGCGGCGGTGACGGCGGCCGTGAGGGGGGCGGCGCTTTCCCGGGCGGTGTTCTTGAGGACGGCGGCGAGGAGCTGGCTCCGGAGGCGACACGTTTGGCGGCTTGCGAGGCGGAGTGGCTGGCCGTGCTGGTCGGCTCGTTCGGCCAGCCGCTGGACGTGGGCAGGGCCACCAGATCTGTCCCGCCTTCGATCAGGGCGGCGTTGAACGAACGGGACCGGGGTTGTTGTTTCCCAGGGTGCGGAGTCGGCCCGGACGGGTGCGAGGCCCATCACGTGGACAAATGGGCGTTGGGCTGCCCGACCAGTCTCGCCAAACTGGTGTTGGCCTGCCACCAACACCACCGGATACTGGAGCCGGCCATGAAACTGGCGGACGGCAGGCCCTGGGCCCCCGGGCTGGACGACCCAGACCGGTGGCGGGCCGAAATCGACCCGGTCCACCAGCATCCGGTGGTGATACCGCCAGCCAGGGTCGACCCGGAACGAAAACCCAGACTCAACGACCGCATCAGACTGAAACTCGAAAACGCGGGCGCGCTGACCGCGAGCGAACCGGCCCCGTCCCGCCAACCACCGCCGGCCGCCGCCGATGATGATGGGGAAGCATCCCTCAGCGCCACTGGTCGAAGCGGGGACCCCGCCGACTAGATGTTCCCGGCGAACACGGGAACGACGCCAGCCCGGTTTGTGGACTCTGCCTGACGATGAGGTTTTCCGGCGAACACGGGAACGATCCTGGGGGTGTAGTGATGGCAGGCGAGCTGAGTGGACCAAGATGCCCCCGGCCAACAATGCGGCGGCACCGGTGGAAGCGCGTAGTGCATCAAAGTCGAGTGCTGGCGCGCGGGGAGCGGGCGCGCCGCAGACTGGCAAGCGCGACCGCGAGGAAATTGGGCCCTTGGATGAAATAGCGTTTGAAGAGGCGGCGGGGTTCGCGAGTGAATCGCCAGAGCCATTCCAGCCCGGTGTTCTGGACCCAACGCGGAGCCCGCTTGACGCGGCCCGCAGCGAAGTCGACTGCTGCTCCTGCGCCGATGTACACGCCGGGAGGAAGCCTGTCCCGCCATTGCTGGAACCACAGCTCTTGCTTGGGTGCGCCCAGGCATATGAAGGTGATTGACGGCGCGAGAGCGTTCAGGCGCTCCACCGTTGCCGCACAGCTCTGGTCATCAATGGAGCGGAGCCTTGGCAGCTCGAAACCGTCAACGACCGCGCCTGGGTAACGTTTGGATAAGCGCTGGGCGGCACGGGCGGCGGTTGTGGGCTTCCCCCCTGCGAGGGCCACCCGCCAACCATTTGCTGGGGCCGCGCTTGTGGCCTGGAAAATCAGGTCTGCGCCGGTGTTTCGATGAGGCTTGTCCGCACCCAACAGCCGAGACAATGCAACCAGGGGCATGCCGTCCAACGTGCACAGGGCGGCCGCCTGGTGGGCAGACCGGTATGGGGCGCTTTTCTGGAGGTCGAGTACCTGGTTGACGTTGAGAGTCATGACCAAGTGGGTTCCGCCATCCTCAACCAGTTGGCCAATCCGGGCAAGCAGCGCGTCAGGGTCGCCAGTGAAGATTTCGCGACCGTACAAGGTGAGGTGGCCATCAGCGAATCGGAACCGCGCGGGGGCACGTTCAGGTCCGCTCAGAGTCATCCCGCCAATGGTACAATCCGTTTTGCCGGGATAATGATGACCCTTGCCGGCCTGGGGACCAACCACGCGGACAGCGGGCTTTGGCCGCAGTCGAGGCCCGCTACCAGGCCGCCAACCAATAGGGCGCTCGGCGCTGGCTCGGCCGGCGGGGCTTCGTCAGTAGGCGCCGTGGCCGGCGACCACGACCTTGAAGGTCCGGAACAGCAATTGCAGGTCGCCTATGAAAGTCCAGTTCTCCACGTAGTACAGGTCCAGGCGGATCGACTCCGTCCAGGACAGGTCCGAACGGCCCGAGACTTGCCACAACCCGGTGATGCCTGGACGCACCAAGAACCGGCGGGTGACTTGCTCCTCGGTGTAATGGTCCACCTCTTCAGGCAGAGGCGGGCGCGGCCCCACCAGGGACATGCTGCCGCGGAAGACGTTCAGCAACTGGGGTGTCTCATCCAGGGAAAAGCGTCTCATCCAGCGCCCCACCCCGGTGATCCGGGGGTCGTCCTTGATCTTGAACAACACCTCGTTGCCGGCGTCCCGCTGTTGGTGCAGATGGTCGACGTGCTGGTCCGCGTCCGCCACCATGGAACGGAACTTCCAGATGCCGAAGGTCGACCCGTGCAGGCCGACTCGGACTTGCCGGTAGAAGACCGGACCCTTTGATGTGACCTTGATCAGGATCGCCAGGACCACTCCTGGGACCAGCAGGATCAACAGGCCAAGGCCAGAGGCGACGACATCGAACACTCGCTTGGCTTTGGCGCCTGGACCGGTGAACCGCGGGGTTTCGACGTGTAGCAGGTTGAGTCCGGCCACCGGCCGGGCCGCCAGCCTGGGGCCGGCCACGTCCAGCAGGTTCGGCGCCATCACCAGGTGCTCCACGCCGGGTTCCAACTCCCAGCTCAGTTCCCGCACCAAGGCGGCGTCGACGCTTTCGCCGCCGGCGATGATCAAGGAGTCCGCCATCGAGGCTCTCATCGCGGTGACAGCCTCAGGAAAGGTCACGATCGGGACCCCGAGTTCGTACAGCGCCTCAGGCGGAGCCTCGTCGCTGGGCAGGGCGATCGCCTGGATCGAATAGCCGGCGGCAGGCGAGCGCGTCAATTCGTTGGCCACGGTCTCAGCCTGGCTGGCCGATCCGATAACCACCGCCCGCTGGGTGTACAGGCCTTGGCGGCCCCGCTTGATCACCAGCCAGGACCGCCACATCTTGCGGTCCACCACCAACGCGACCAGCCCCAGCGGGAACGCCAAGAGGATGTACCCGCGGGCCAAGTCGATTTTCCAGACCATGGCCATGATGGCGACCATTCCGAACCAGGCGAAGGTCGCCGCCGCCACCCGGCTATATTCGCCGGGACCCTCGCCATACAGGAGCGGGTCGCGCCCACTCGCCACCTCTAATGCGGCCATCCAACCCAGGACCACAACCAGCGAAATCCAGGGATATGCCACCCTTTGGCCGGCGCCGATTAAGGCCGACTCGTCGGAACTGCCGAACCAGATTAGCTGGGCGCCCAAGACCGCCCAGGTCACAGACATGAAATCGGTCAGCGCCAGCCGGTGGGAGTAGACCCGGCGCCACCCGGTGGCGCTCCGCAGCGTCAGCGGCGCCTGGTGGGCAACGGCTTTGACGCCCCACCTGATCCTCATCAGCGACAGGGAGGAGACAACCCAGCCCAGCAGGGCCAGGAGCACCCATAGCCGCGTCGGCAGATCGGCGATCAGTTCCCTCCAAGGGCGGTCATCCGCGACGAGTCCTCGGAAGGTCGAATGGAAGGGGCCGAGCGCCCATCGTGGCGCCACGATAGCGATAATCATGACGACGAGAAGCGCGGAGCCGACCACGTAATAGACGGCGCCCATTCGCGGCGGGCGCAGCCCTGAAACGGATTGGTCGCCGGCTTCGGCCCGGGCCAGAGTGCTCATGCCCCCTGGCCGCCTCGCCTTGCCCCAGGCCGCCAGCCGGGAACCGGTTGGCTTGGCAGTTCGCTAATGGTCATGGTCTGTCGTTTCCAGGCCCCCCTGGGCAAGACACAGACCGCAATCCTGGGTCCGCTTGCTGGGAGAATAGTCAAAACTGAGACTTCCGGGTCAGGTTGCGTTGGGATCGGCCTTTCGAACCACACTAGCCGCGATTCGGGCCCCATTCGTCACAACACCCGGTGCGAATACTGAAATGAACTCGCCAGGCTGTTTCGGTGTTGTTATCGCTAGTGGCCAGGTCAGGGCCGGTCAGGGGCCCGTCATGGCAGGTCAGAGCCGGTCAAAGCCGGCCAGGCCAGGTCAAGTCAGGGCTGCGGTCCAGCGGGCCTCGTCGATGAGTTCGCCGGTCGGGGCCTGCCACGAGCGTTCGGCGCCGTCAGCGCCGAAGCCCGCCGAGTGCAGGAAGCGCTGGCGGAAGATGTCCTGGCGGGCGACCCAATGCGACAGGCGGGTGGCCTGGACCAGGCGGCGGGCGGCATCGGCGGCGGCCTCCAACAAACGCGAGCCATGGCCGGCGCGCTGGTGCTCTGGCGCCACCCACAGGGCCACCAGTTCGGCGGCGCCCTTGCCGCCGTCCGGGTCGAGCAGGGGGCCCAGGGCGGCGAACCCGACCGCCGAGCCATCGGCGTCCTCGGCCACAAACACCGCATAAGGGCCCGCGCCGGCGCTCAGGTTGATGGCGTTGCCCCAGTTCTGGGTCAGCCCGGCCGCGTCCAGCGTGGTCTGCAACCCCGGCAAGTCCGGCCCCAGCAACCTCAGCCAGTTGGCGCGGTGAATCGCCGCCAGGGCGGGGGCGTCGAACACAGAGGCGGGGCGGACGGAATTCGGCACCTGACCATTGTGCCGCCTCAGGGCGGTGGCGAGGCATCGGGCAACGTGGAGTTGGCCGCTGGGGGGCCGGGACGCTGAGCAACCGGGCGACCGGGCAACCGGGGTGCCGGGGGCGCTGGGCAACCGGGTGATCGGGGTGGGGGGAAGCTGGGCAACCGGGTGGTCGGGGTGGGG
>JAISXH010000049.1 GCA_031270825.1 Bifidobacteriaceae bacterium | reverse complement strand
GAACGCGCTGGTCAGGGAGCACCTTGCGCGGTACGCCGCCGGAGAGCGCCGACTCCCCGACATGACCTGGTTCCTGGAGCTCTCGCGCGCCAGCGCCGCGTCCTCAGGTCCGGGCGGGCGCTCGTGGAAGCGCGAGGACCTGTATGACCAGGAGTGAACCGGACGCCGGGGCGGCCTTCCTCGACACCAATGTCCTGGTGTACGCCTACGACACCCGTTACCCCGCCAAGCAGGAGGTCGCCCGCCAAACGGTCCGCGCGGGAGGCCTGTTTGTGAGCGCGCAGGTCCTGGGAGAGTTCTACTGGACCGTGACGCGCAAGCTGGCGACGCCGCTCCGCCCGGAGGTGGCCCGGGAGGTGGTTGACCGGTGGCCGTCGGATTTCGTGATCCCTGTGACGGCGGGCATGGTCCGAGACGCGGTCGCGACCTCGCAGCGCAGCCAGTTGAGCTACTGGGACGCGTTGATAGTGGCGGCGGCCGCCGCAGCCGGCTGCGGGCTCCTCCTCACGGAAGACCTCCAGGACGGCGGGGCCGTGTCCGGGGTGCGGATAGCCAACCCCTTCGCCGGGTTGTGACCGCCCGGCGAACACGCGCCGGGCGCGCTCTCCCGTGGTGCCGGCGCGCGGCCGACAGCCACGCGACGGCGGCCGAGTTGGGCATGGCCACCTTCGACCCTCTGGTGCGTGTCGTCAGCTGTGGGACGCCACCGCCATAAATCACCCCCGATAGCTCCATAAATCGGCCCCCTGAAAGCTCCACAAATCACCCTTTGAGCGGGACGACGGGGGAATGACCGACGAGTATTCGCCCCGCGTGGTGGACGCCGAAGTGGATCAGGCTCTCCGGATCGCCGGCGGCGTCTTGATCGAAGGCGCCTGCGGCGGCAGCCCTCCATGAAACATCAGATCCGAGCGTGGCTACCGTCATGTCTGATTCATGAGGGCGCAGCGGGTCGCCGGGGGGCCGCGCTAATCGGGGGTCTGACTTGGAAACGCCAGGCGGCCGCGCCGACACACAACAGGATGATCGGGAGGATGTAGCTGGTCGGCTGCCAGGGATGAGCCAGCGCCCAGTTCCATGGCTGCGGATTCGCCAGGTCGCCGTCCAGCGCTATTACGGGCGCTACGGTGGCCGCTGGCAGGACCCAAGACAGGGCCGGACCGATCAGGGCGCCACACAGCAGCGACGTGCCGTACCAGAAGCCGAAGGCGCGGATACCGCTGAGCCAGGCGCCGTCCTCGGCGGCCAACCCGGCCAGGGACACGACTGCTGCGCCGAAGACGCCGAACACAGCCATGTGCACCCCCTGGGCTCGCCGCAGCGGGCCGGTGTCGCCCAGGTCCGTCTTGGGGGTTTGGCCGGCCAGGGACGCCCCGGCCAGGCAAGCCACGCCCATCAAGCACCCGAAGCGCCAAGGGATCGACTTGATCTCCTCCCCCTGCAACGCGCTCAACACCCGGCCGCCCGCCAAGGCCGCCAGGGCCGCCGCCACTGCCATCGACAGCGCTGTCCCCACCAACCGGCGCGACCGGACGTAAAGCCTCACTGCTGGCAAGGCCGAGCGTCGATGGCCGCCAGTGCCGCGAGGCGCTCATCAATCCAAGCCCGGACGGGGCCGGCTCCTTCTCGCCAAACAAGCTCGATCGCCGTCCGTTCAAGGCCGCTGTAGTCGCCCATTCCGACAGGCCGTTCACTGTCCTCGAGGACTAGCTGGATCATGGCCCCCGACTCCTGGCGAATCCCATCCGCCTGTTTAGCGTCTGGATCGGCCGGTTCCAGTTCGCACCCCGGCGGTTCGACCGACCAGGCGATGTCGGCCGCCAAAATGGAGGACATGAACCAGGTGGTGGAGTTGACCATGACAAAGGTCGAGGCTTGATCGTCCAACCCCAACTCGTACATCGGGGCAGGCGGCGGCGCCCCGAAAGCGCCAGCCGTGACATCGGCCCGTTCCGCCATGGCGGCCAACTGCGGCAAATAGGCTGCGCTCTCCGGCCACACGCACAGCCGGGTGGCCGTGTCGGTGCAGGGCACGTCATCGGGCGCGGGCCTGGGGACTATGACCGGGGGTCCGTTCCAGACGACCAGCCAGCCCGCTGCTGTGGCCACCGCCGAGACCCCCACGAGGCTGGTTCGCAACCAGCCCAATCGCAGGATCCGCCCCCTGACGCGCGCCACCAACCGGGCTGTCGAGCCCGGCAGGGTCAAGGCCAGTAGGACAATCACCGCGGCTTCTGTCGCGGCCGATAGCAGCCCGCGCGGCGAGACCATCAGCCAGGGCGGCCCGGAGTTGACCAGCCGCGTGAAAGGCGTGGCCCAGCCGATCCCGGTGCTGGTGGCAAACACTTCCCGGATGAACACCCACAACAGCGCGAAGCAGGGCGCGACCCATTGCGGTCCGCCGAATGCGCCCAACAGGTGCCCGAAGGCGGCACACTCAACCGCGAACGCGGCCACCAACGACAGATAGGGGGCGCCGATCCAACCCGGCGCCGCGCCAAGCCGCCATGTTGCTGAGCATCAAAGCGATCTGGGCCAGCGCCAACAGCGGCCCGGCCACCAAGAACGGAGAGTTCTTCAACTCTTCGAACAACGCCCGCCTCACACCGGTTCACCGACCTCCGCCGCGTTGGCGAACAGCGATTGGTAGCCCTGCTCCAGCGGGGAGGCGGCGCCGACTCTCGTGTCACCGATCTCACCGAGTTGCTCCAGGTCTCGCGGGTGGCCCCGGAACAGGATCCGGCCCCGGTCCAGCACCATGGTCTCAGTGGCCAGGGTGGCCACGTCCTCGGTCAAGTGGGTGGACAACACCACCGCGGTGTCGGCCAGCCCCCCGATCATCGAGCGGAAGGACGACCGCCGGCTTGGGTCCAGACCAGCCGTCGGTCCATCCAACAACAACACTTTCGGTGTGGCCACCAGCGCCGCGGCCAAACAGACCCGCTGGATCATGCCGCCAGACAGGCGCCGCATCCTCATCCCGGCGCCATTAGGGCCGAGCAGGCCAAGCACCTGGCCGGCCTCGAGTTCCAGACTCAACTCAGCCAAGACCTCGCGACGGCCGTAGGACCTGGAGACCCGATCCAACCTGACGCAAGCCCGGCCGAAGGCCACAGGAGTCAAAGCCGTCTGCTAGCCCTTGTGGTTGACGTGGGTGTTGGCGCCCGGTGTGGGCGCCGCAAACCCGCCCGCGATGAACCTTCTTGTCTTGCTCATAAGTCTTCCCTTCCGGTTCTGTTGCCTACTTTGTCCAACAAGCACCGGGGGAAGTGCCGCCACCACGGCAAGCATGCGACCGAACTCAAAGCAAGTCGGCCGGTTCGGCGACAGGCTTCACAGTTATGGCCCGCGTGGAGGGGCCCGGGCCAGTGCGGCCGGTTAGGAGCGTGGTGAATCACCACGCTCCGACCGTGTTGACGGGGTCAGCGAAGCTGACCCAAGGAAACGCGGCAAGCAAGCGCGGCTTCGGGCCTAGGAATCCGGTTTCTTCACCGGATTGCTAGGCCTGGATGGTTGGGTCCAGGCGCTGGTCCCACCGCGGGCGGCGGAACTGGTAGAACAACAGCGGCGGAGCGCCCAGCACCACCACCACCAGGGCCACCAGCCAGGGATAGGCGGCCGGCGCGACCGCCGAATGACCGGTCGGCGGAATGAAGGACATGACCAACGCCACCAGACAGGCCGCCAATCCGACGCCGGCGACCAGGTTCATGGCCGGCACGCGGTAGCCGCGGGCCGCGTTCGGCTGGGTCCGGCGCAGAATCAAAGCCGAGGCGAACATCAGCACATACATGATCAGGTACAAGGCCGTCGCCATGTCGACCAGGGCGATGAAGGCGTTCGACACGTCTGGGACCAGCACAAAGATCAGCGCCAGGGCCGAGACTATGATCCCCTGAAGCGCCAAGATGCCATCTTGGATGCCGTGCTGATTGCGCTTTTGCAGCAACGGCGGCAGCAAGCCGGTGCGCGCCGCCGCCAGCAGGCCGGTCGAAGGACCGGCCACCCAGGTCACCACCGAGGCGATGGCGCCCAAAGCGATCGCGCCAGACAGCACATAGGTGGCCCAGCCCATATGGAAATGGTCGAAGAAGATCTGGAAGGCCACATTGATGCCATTGGTGAAACCAAGCTGATCGTGCGGCACGGCCACAGCGATCGCGATAGTCGGCAGTATGCAAACCACCAGGATCAGGAAGATCGCCAGCGCCATGGCTTTGGTGTAGCCGCGCCGAGGATCGCGCATCTGACCGGCGTGGACGGCGTTGACCTCCATGCCCGCGAAGGCCAACACATTGGACACCACCAGCACTATGGAGCCGATGCCCGTGAACGGAGGTATCACGTCACGAGCCGCCAACGGCGCCTGCGAGGGCGAGCCGCCGGCCAGCCAAGCGACCGCCAACACAATCAGCAGAGCGGCCGGGATGATGGTTCCGATCATCCCGCCCCAGGACGAGACCTTGGCGAACAGGTTCCCGCCCCGCAGCGTGATGATGGTCGCGATCCAGTACACGGACAAGATGATGATCGCCGTGAACAGACCCGAATCAGACAGCGACGGCACCCCCACCATGAACGCGATCGAAGCCGCGATGAAGGCCAGCTGGGTGGGATACCAAACCACGTTCTGAATCCACTGCAGCCAGATCGCCACGAACCCGACCCGGTTGGACATCGCCTGGCGCACCCAGACGTAAACCCCGCCCGTCCAGGTGGTCGCCAGTTCGGCCCCCACCAGGGCGGTCGGCACCAGGAACAGAATCGCCGGCACCACGAACATGGTGACCGAGCCCAAGCCGTAAGTCGCCATAGTCGGTAGCGAGCGCAAAGACATCACCGTCACCGTGGTCATCATGGCGACGTTGAACACGCTCAGGTAGGCGCGCGAAGCCTTGGCGCCGGGCGGAGCGGAGGGGGCTGGAGGCGACCCGGCGGCATCGGGCAAAGACGAACCGCCAGCGGGGGGCGGCCCGGACGATGGCGACCCGGGGGCTCCCGGCTGGGCCGGAGGCGACGGAATGATCGGATGCGAATCTGTGACGGCCATGCCAATACTCCTTGTTGTTGCTGGGCGCGGGTTGCTCGACCCGGGCTGCTCGGCGCGGGCCACCCGACCCGGCCTATTCGACGCGGATCGGCCGACGCGGGCTGGTCGACCCGAGCCTTAGTGGCGGAAGCCGACCGGCTGGCTGGCGGGCTTGGGCAGAGGCCCGGCAAGCTTGTCCAGGTACGCCACGGCGGCCCGGAATTCGGCCATGAAGCGGTCGGCCAAATCCAACGACATGCCGTTGCGCACCACGATCCGCTGGACGGTCAGATCCTGCAGATCGGACGGCATGGGATAGGCCGGGACCTGCCAGCCCTGCATTCGCAGGCGGTCGGAGAGGTCGTACAGGGACCATTTGCGGGCCGGATCATCGCTTAACATCCACGCGAAAACCGGGATGTCCGAACCGTCGTTCCACAACTCGAACTGTTCCATCTGGGCGATCGACATGGCCAGGAAGCGAGCCACATCCAACGACCCCTGCTGCACTCGGGTGAACCCCGGCCGGCCCAGCCGCAGGAAGGTGTAGTACTGCAACAGGACTTGGGCGCCCGGCCGGGAGAAGTTGAGCGCGAAAGTCGGCATGTCGCCGCCAAGGTAGCTGACGCGGAAGATCAGGTCCTCCGGCAACAGCGACTGATCGCGCCAGACCACCCAGCCCAGCCCGGGGTAGACCAGACCGTACTTGTGCCCTGAAGTGTTGATGGAGGCCACCCGCGGCAACCGGAAATCCCAGATCAGGTCGGGTTGGCAGAACGGCGCGATCATGCCGCCGGAAGCCCCGTCCACATGGATCGGGACGTCGAGGCCCGTGGCCAGCTGAATCCGGTCCAGCGCCTGGGCGATCTCGGTCACCGGCTCATACATCCCCGTGTAGGTCACCCCCATGATGGCGACCACGCCAATGGTGTTCTCGTCAACGTATTTCTCCAGGTCAGACCCGTCCAGAGTCTTGTGGTCGGAGCTGATCGGCACCTGGCGGGCCTCCACGTCCCAGTAGTTGCAGAACTTCTCCCAGCAGACCTGGACGCCGGTGGACATGACCAGGTTCGGCTTGTCGACCGACTTGCCCTGGGCGCGGCGGCGCTGGCTCCAGCGCCGTTTCAACGCCAGACCACCCAACATGCAGGCTTCCGAGCTACCGGTGGTGGAAGTTCCGATGGTGTTGGCCGGATCGGGCGCGTGCCACAACTCCGCCAGCATGTGCCAGCAGTACTGCTCGATCGCCGCCGTCTGCGGGTATTCGTCCTTGTCGATCGCATTCTTGTCGAACGATTCCCGGTACAGCCGGTTGGCCTGGTCATCCATCCAGGTGCTGACGAACGTGGCCAGGTTGAGCCGCGCGTTGCCATCCAGAATCGACTCGTCGTGCACCATCTGGTAGGCGGTCTCCGGCAGCAGCTCGACGTCTCCCAGTTTGGTCCGAGGAGCCGCGACGGGCTCTCCCGGCCGCGCGTGTATCGGATTGATCTCGGTGAAGTCTCTGACGTTCAGCATCTGGTTCTCCTCTTGGTTCGTTGGGCGCCGTTTGGCTCGTTGGTTCCGTCGCGGGGTTCCCCAGTCTGCCCGCTGGTGCCCGATGCCGTCCGGCCAGACGCCACCAAGGTCACCATTCGGTCGGCCGGGGCCCGGTCGCCTTAGGCTCGGTTCATGGAAACCGTGATCTTGGTGGTGTTGGCGGTCGGCGCCATCCTCGCGGCCAATCTCCTCGGGAGTTGGACTCGGATCGGCCCGCCTCTGTTGTTGGTCGTGTTGGGAATGGCGGTGTCGCTATCCCCGTGGGTGCCGGAGCTGGAGATCGACCCGGCCTGGGTCCTGGCGGGGATCTTGCCGCCGCTCCTTTACTCTTCCGCCGTCCGGATGCCGCTGATCGACCTGAAACGGAACCGCGCCGCGATCGGCGTCTTTTCGGTGTTGTTGGTGATCGCCACAGCCGTGGTGACCGGGCTGGCCGTCCATCTGGTCTTCCCGGCCGTGCCGCTGAACGTCGCCATTGCCCTGGGCGCGATCGTTTCCCCGACCGATGCCGCCGCCACCGCCATCATCCGCCAGGCCGGCGCCCCTGGTCGCGTGGTCACCGTCCTGTCCGGCGAATCCCTTCTCAACGACCCGACGGCATTGGTGGTCCTGCGCACAGCTCTCGCCGCGACGGTTTCTTTGCCGGCTTTGGCCTGGAACTTCATCTGGGCCGTCGCTGCGGCCAGCGCGATCGGCGGCCTGGTCGGATGGCTGGCTTTGAGGATCGGCGGCCGGATCCACGATCCCACCTGGCACACCGTCTTCTCCTTCCTGGTGCCTTTCGCGGCCTATCTGCCCGTGGAGCACCTGGGGTCATCGGGCCTGGTCGCGGTGGTGGTCGCCGGGCTGATAGTGGGCCAAGGGGCGCCCCGGTTCGTCTCGGCCCAAAACCGCCTGGCCCAGGCCACCAATTGGGCGACCATCGACATGCTGGCCGAGGGCGCGGTCTTCGGCGCCATGGGCCTGCAGGTGTTCGGCCTCTACCAGGGGTTTCAGCGCCAGAACGATTCGGCCGGCCGGGCGCTCGTGACCGCGGCGGTGGCTCTGGTCATGGTGTTGGCGGTGCGCGGGCTATTCACCGCCGGGATGCTGGGCTGGCTGGGGATGGGCGAACGGCATCGGCGGATCAACAGCGGGCGTGGGCGGAGCAGTGGGCAGCGGGCGTCGAGGGAGCGCTCACCGGCGCCCGAACACCTGGGCTGGCGCGAGGGCGCCGTGCTCGAATGGGCCGGCCTGCGCGGCGTGGTCACCTTGGCGGCGGCCCAGAGCCTGCCTTTGGACACGCCCGAGCGGCCGGCGCTGATTCTGATCGCCTTCGCCGTGGCCACAGCCTCGCTGGTGCTTCAGGGAGGGACCTTGCCGCTGCTGGTCCGGTCGCTCCGTCTGCGACCCGAGGACCCGGCGGTCGAGGAGGCCAGTCGAATCGCCTTGCGGCGCCGCTTGGGGCAGGTCGGCGCCCAGTTTCTCGATGCCGACCGCACGTCCCTGATCGGGCCGGCCGGCCGGCCCTATTCGGCGCGCGCGATCGAACTGGCCCGCCAAACTCTGCGCTGGGTGACGGTGCCCAACGTGGACGAACCGCCGACACCCGGTTCGGCCTCCAGCGCTGAGCGCGAACGCCGCGAGGAACTGCTCGAGCTGCGTCTCGGCACGGTCCGGGCCATGCGCGCCGACCTGATCAAAGCCCGCCGGGAAGGTTCGTTCCCCTCAGCGGTGATCGAAGAAGGCCTGGAGGAACTGGACCGCGAGGAACTGTCCGTCCGCGTCCGGGGTGTGCCGGGGTGGCGTCGCTCGACCGCTAACCGCCGTGGCGGGGGTTAGGGTAGATGGCGCGTGGGTCAACGGCGATCCACGCTTGCGCCCCGACTAGCTCACCCTTCCTGCGGCAGCGCCTCCCCGCCCCGACCTGATTGGCCTCGTGGCCTGATCCCCGCCTGGCGCCCTAGCCGAGCTGGTCCGCGGGCGTCCGGCGGCGGCGGGCCGCCACCAGCAGCAGCAAGCCCGCCACCAGCAGGCCGAAGACCAATCCAAGTGCCCCGACCACCCCGGAGGCGCCGGTGAACGGCAACGCCTGAACCGTGAAAGTGGCGGCGACGGCGCCGGACAGCGGGCCAGTCAAGGTGACCTCGTGCGAACCGAACTCGGCCGACTCGGGAACGGTCCAGGTGAAGACGACCTTGCCGTCGGCATCGGCGGTGGCCGTGCCCAGCGCCAACGGATCGGACCGCATGACGCCCGCGACCTCTTCGCCGGGCTGGAAGTTGTGCCCGGTGGCCGTCTGGCGGGCGCCGCGGTTCAGCGCCGGCTCGGACAAGACCACTCGCGGCACGCCGATCCGCCACGCCAATTCGGTTGAGTTGCCGGCCGGATCGCGTTCGACGATCGTGACCATGTCGCCCTCATGCAGCGGCGGGACCAGCTCGCAGGACCACACCAGGTCCTCGCCGACGGTCGCGCGGCAAAGCTCCTCGCCGTCCTCGTCGGTCACGATGATGGTGTCGCCGGGCTCGCGGCCCTTGCCGCCGATTTCAGTGCCATCGGAAGGACCAGGCACCGGTTCTCCCGGCGCCACCGCGTCCACCACGGCCGCGACCTCCCCGGAAGCGTTCCGGGCCGTGTCTTCGATGTGAACGTGGATCTCGGCGCCATCGCCCAACCCGGGCAGCTCGCAATCGAACGTGCCGTCGGCCTCGACCGGGCAACGGGCCAGCTCATCGCCGCTGTCCGGATCGACCACCACGGCGATCAGATCGCCAGCGGCCGCATCCGCCTGGTCGGCTTCGTCGACCACCCCGGAGACGTGTTCCCCGTTGGAGGGATCGAGCGTCGGGGCGGCCGGCGGGATCGCGTCGGTGAACCTGACAACTGCCGGCCTGGCCGACCGGTCGGTGCTGACCACGCCATCGGCCTTGGTCACCGGTTGGCCGTCAACAGCGGCGAAGACCTCCCACCGGCCCATGTCGCCGTAAAGCTCGACCACGGCCACGCCGGCGCCGGCGGCGCTGCGGCTCAGACCCGCCTGGATGGTGACATCGGCCGGGCCGGAGACCCGGGTCAGCCCTTGGCTGACCCAAGTGCCGCCCGGGATCGCGAAGACGACCTCGCACGGCACTTCGACGTCTTGGTCCCAGCAACTAGCGACGTTGCCGTGGGCGTCCCGCAGAATCAACTGGACCGCCTGGACGCCTTCGCCGTTGCCGCGAGCGGCTGCGGAAGGCGAAACCAGTTCGCTGGTGTTGGCCGAGGGCGGACCGGACCTGAACCGGGCCAAGAACGGATCGCCCACGTCCTGCCAGCCGTCAGCGGTCAAGAGCTGGACCCGTCCGCTGAACGAAGCGGCCACAGTCGAGGTCAGCCGCCAACTGAAAGTGCCGAAATTGGCGCTCGTCGGCGCACCGGTGAAACCGGCCAGACTGGGGCTCACGGCCACGGACGGATCCAATCCCTCCAAGCGCACCTGCGCCCCGGGCACCAGCAACTGGGCCACCGAACGCGCGGTCACTGTGACGGTGTAGGCGTCCTCGGCGGCGCCGGTGGCCGCCACCGCCACCGTGTTGTCGGCGCTGGCCAACGGCGTGATGGTGTAGCTCGAAACCACCTCATCGGCCGGCCCGGATTCGAAGGTGACATCCCTAGGCGATCCGTTGACCGCCTGCCCGTCCAAAGTGGCCGCCACCGCGAACGAACCGGGCTCGTTAGAGGTCACATAAACCAGCGCTTTGCCGGCTTGGTCGCACCAGGACGGCGCGCCGGGAGCGGCCGGATCGCAGCTGACAGCCTGCGCCGCGGCGGAGCCGCCGGTCAACACCGGCCCGGGCACCGCGCTGGCCCCGGTCGCCACCGTGAAGGCGACCGTGCGGCCGACCACCGGGTTGCCCTGCGTGTCGGTGACGATCACCCAGGCCGAGTGCGCGGCCGTGCCATTGGCCAAGACATTGCCGGTGGTGGTGGAGAAGACGGAGACAGTTGGATCGGCCGGACCGGGCTCGAATACCAAAGCCAGCGGCGAACCCACCCCCACGCTCGCTCCTCCAACCGTGGCGGTCGCCTGCCAGGCGCCGGCCACAGCGGTCGCGAAGCTGGTGTGGGCCACGCCGGCGGCGTCGGTCCTGAGATCCTCCTCAACGACATCAGCGCCCAGGGTGTAAGTGACCCGCACCGGGACGTTCGCTTCGTTGTAAGCGTTGCCGAGGGCGTCCAGCAGGGTCACGGTGACGCCGTAAGCCTGCTGGCCATCTGCGGTCAGCGGTCCTGGTTGGTCCTTCGCCAGGACCGATGTCGCCGCCGAAACCGTGCCATGGGTGAAGACCAGGGTGGCCGGAGAGCCGTCGGCGATATCGCCAAAGGTTCCGTTCTCGCCCTTCTTGGCCCGGGCGGTGACTTGGTATGAATCCGCCGTCGTGGTGACGTACTCCAGAACGGCGATCGCGGTGACCGAATCGACCGCGACCTCCACCACGGCCGGCCCAGCGACATCCCCGCTGGCGGTCTTGGCAGTCAGCCCCGCCGGCACGGCGAACTCGACAATCGCGTCTACCACAGGATTTTCATGGGCGTCACGCACGGTGGCGGTGGCTCCCAGCCGGGCTGTGCCATTGGCCACGGCCGTCACACCCGGTCCCCGCAGAGTGGTCTTGCCGTCCTCGAAGCTGATCGGGCCGGCCTCGAAGTTGATCACAGTCGGATCGGGGGCAATGCCGTCCGCGCCAATCAGCGCCCGGACCGGGTAGGCGCCCGCGTCGGTGGCCGTGAAGTGAACCGTGACCTGGCCGTCGGCGCCAGTCACATAGGGCCCGGCCTCGACAATGCTGACCGCCGCAGGAACCTCGAAGGAGATCTCAGCGTCCGGAACCAGCAAAGGCGTCGGCTGGGTGGCGTCGCGGACCGTCACGGTGGCGGTGAACGCCGCCACGCCATCGGCCACCTGGGCGCTGGCGGGTGTGACCACCCAACTCGAGTTCCGGGCCGAAGGCGCGTCAGTCGAGAACAGGAAATCGGCTTCGCCGACGACATCCGTCCCGATCGTCACCGTCAGGTGCGTCGTCTGCGGAGTGCCGTCGGTGAGCCAAACCCGCGCCAAGCCTGTGTCGGAGGAAGTCACGCTGACGGACTTGCCCAAGTCGGCCCCGCTCACGCCATCGACGAAATGCGCCGCCTTGGCCGGGTCCAGGACGAATTGAACCGCCTCGCCGCTGATCGGATTGGCGGAGGCGTCCTGCACGGTGACGCTGGCCGAGTGCCTGGCGTGGTCGTCAGACAACTGCGCGCCGCGCGAATACCAGAACGAGTCCGCGGTCAACGTCAGATCCACCGGTCCGTGCACGAATGAGGCCTGTAACAAGCTGCCGATCTGGCCGGCGGCGATCTCAGCTTTGACGTCATAGACTCCGGCCACCGCGACCGTGAAATCAGCCCAGGTGACCACGCCGCCCGCAGTCGGCAGGGTGGCGCCAGCAGTCCAGGCACTGGCTGAAGCGAGTTTGTAGCTGAAGGTGACGGAGGTGGCGGGCAGGTACAAGTTGCCGCTGGCGTCATACAACTCGACTTTCGGCGTGTGGCGACCGGTCAGCACTTCCTGGTCCACGCCGGCGGTCGGGATGGTGAACCGCGAATTCGCCAGGCTCAAGTCGGCGTTGGTGAAACGGACCTTGGCGGGCGACCCGTGGGTCAGTTGCACCGAGCCGACCTTGGCCGTGATGTCGTATTCGCCCACCACCGTCGAGGTGGTCGCGATCCGGGCTATGCCCTGATCATCCGTTCGGACGGTCACCGCGCCGGTCAACGTCCCAAACTTGACGTTCGCCGGCAGTGTGAAGACGACATCGGCGGCTTTGTAGGGGTTCTGGTTGGCGTCCATCACGTAGGCCAACACCACCTGGGTGTCGGAGTCGTCGGCTTTGGCCGCGACGGCCGGCGAAACCAGGCGGCTGCGGTCCGCGCCGTGAACAATCGGGCCGGGTTCGAATTCGACTTCGACCGCGGTGGTGGCTCCGCCTGGCGTGGTCGCCACCGGGTCGGCGCCGATCTTGACCGAGACATCCCAGAGCCCGGCCTTGAGCGTCTTCAGCTGGACCGTGGCCGTGCCCTGGGGCGCGCCGCCAACGCCGACTATGAACGGAATCGACTGTTCAGTGGCGCCGGGGATGTTCTTCGGGGTGAAGTACACCGTGCCGCCCACCCCGTTGATCGCCACGCCGGCGGCGTTGCGCAACACAATAGTGGCGGCGTAGGAGTCGGCGTTGTCCGCATAAGCCTTGGTCGGCGAAGCGTTTGTGCTGGTCCTGGCAACGGTGAAGTTTGAACGGGCGGGATCCGCGACGTCGACGGAGAAGTTCGCCTGGGGGTACGGCTGGCCCGAGACATCGGCGCCGATCTGGCCGCGAACGTCGAAACGGCCTTCGTAGAGGGACGTTATGTCGACTCGCACCAGCCCGTCGTCACCAGACACGCCCGATGCCGTCTTGGCCGCTGTCGAGGTGAAGAGCGCGCCGTTCCCGCTGTAAAGCAGCTCGAAATTCAAGGTCACACCCCGGACGGGGTTGCCGTCCGCGTCCTGGGCTTTCATTGTCGCTGGGACCGCCGCCACGCCATCGTTCGCGCGTGGCACCGAGTCGACTGTCAGCGAGGCCAGCGTCGTGGCCGGATCGACTGGCCCGGGCCCGAAGCGGGCCTCTTGGACCGAACCCACCTGGACCCCGTCGACGGTCGCCCGGACCTGGTAGGTCCCGGCGATGGCGACCGTGAAGGCGGTCCACGTGGCGATGCCCGCGGAAGTCGTCAAGGTCGCCCCGTTGGTCCAATCACCGCTGGCGCCCAGGCGATACCAGAACACCACTGCCGTGGCCGGCTGATAAGGCTGTCCGGTGGTGTCCACCAAATCGGCTTTGACCTGGTGGTGCTCGGTGCGCACAGTCTTGAGGGCCGCAGCGGTGGTGACAGTCAGCACCGAGTTGGCCAGGTCCAGTTGGGTGTTGGTGAACTCGATTTCGGCGGGCGATCCCTGAGAGATCGCCAACGGGCCAGCATCGGTGGCGACGCTGGCGGTGACCTGGTAGACGCCGACCAGGCTCGACACCGCGACCAGGCGGGCGATCCCATCGGCGTCGGTGGGGACGGGGGTAGTCGATCCCGGCCCGGTCAGCCCGTTCGCGGTCACGCCCGCCGGAATGGTGAAGGTCACATTGGCGTTGGGGATGGCGTTGCCTTGGGCGTCGGTCACATAGGCCAGCGCCGTTTGGGTGTCCGAGCCGTCGGCCCGGGCGGCCGTTTGCGGCGACTCCAGGCGGGTCAGCCCCGGTCCGACCACCGGCGGCCCCGGCCGGAAGGTGGCGCTGCCGGGCGAACCGGCCACCTCGACGCCGCCCAGCAGGCCGGCGATCGTCCAGGTTGACACTTTGACCGTGGACCAGTCGTGGTAAGCGATCCCGTCCGCTCCGGTGCGAGCGCCGGTCCAACTGCCAGAGCAGGTGTAGCCGGCCTGACCGGTGCAGGTGTAATCGAACTGGACCAGCACGTCCTCCACCGGGTTGTCGTTACTGTCCCTGACCAGCACCTGGACGCGATGCTCCTGTTGGCCGTCGGCCACCTTGGTGGCGCCACCCACAGCTGTGGGAACCGTCAGAACAGACTTCAACGGGTCTGGATCACCGGCCGTGAAAACCGGGTTGACTTCGCCGTTTCGACGCACCTCGCTGGTCTCGGCCTGATCGAGGACAGTGGTGATGGCCGTGTTGCCGACTGTGGCCGTGACCACATAGGCGCCATGGACTGAGGTCGCCTTGCGCGAAGTGACTTGGATCTCGGCCCAGCCATCGGCGTTGATCGAGGCTTCGATCGTGGCCGGTCCTGGAGTCGCGCCGACGTTGAGGTCGGCTGCAATGGTGAAGAAGACCGCGCCGCGATCGACCGGGTGTCCGTTTTCGTCGAAGACGCGGGCGCCGATGGTGATCGGATGGGCGCCGTCGGCCACAGCCGAATCAGTCGGTTGAACCAACCAAGAGTCTTCGGCCGAACCCGGACCGGGGATGAGGTTAGCCGTGTCGTTGCCGGTGTTCGCCTTGACCGAGATGACCAAGGCGCCTTGGAGGACCGCGATCAGCTTCTCGCCGGTCTCGGTGCCGCTGAAGGTCGCGGTGTAGATGCCGGCGCCTTGATGCGTGAAGGCGCCCACGGTGACGCCTTCGCCCGCGGGGCCGCTGCCGGCGAGGTCGGTGACGGTGGTCACCGGCAGGCCGTTGGTGCCGTAAAGCGACACGGTCACGGTGCCGAAGTGGTTGCCGTCGGCGATGACCTCATCGGCGCTGACGTCGAACCAGGTGTTCGGGTCTCCCGGGTTGACGGTCGGATCGCCCCAGCGCAGGGTCTTGGGCGAACCGGCCACTGCGTCCTGGCCACTGGAGAGCCTGGCCGTCAACGTGCACAGGCCGACTTGGTCAGAACTGACCGTGGTGGTGAAGCGTCCCAACGCCGAGGCGTCACCCGAGGCGGCGGTGCTGCCGGAGACACTGGTCTGGCCGCCGGAGAAGGAAGCATGGCACTCGGCGCCGGTCAGCTCCAGCGTCACCGGGACGCCGCCGACCTTGTTGTTGCGCCCGGCGTCCCAGGTTGTCACCACGACGGTGTAAGCCGAGCCGGCGTCAATAGAGCTGGGCACGCCATCGGCGACGTCGGTGCGGCTGTCTGGATCGTCGACCGGGGTCGAAGGCGTCACGATCAAGGTCGAATCGGACGAGCTCACCGGCGGCGTGGTGTACGGCGCCCTCAAGATGGTGGTCGAGCCGGAAATGTTCTTGACTGCGAAAGCGCTCGCGCCGGTTCCCTGGGTCACCACCAGTTGGCGCTCACCCGCCCTGGCGGAATAGACCACGATCTCATAATCGCCGGAATAGCAGGCCCCTTCGACGGGCGTCTCGGAGCAGGCGAACACTCCGCTGTTGGAGAAGGCGAGACCTTCGCCACTCCACGGATCGGTTGCAGCCGCGGCCACTGACAAGGCGCCGGCCGCGTTGGTCACCGGTTGCTGGAGCGAATCGCGGACGGAGACCGTGATGGTCTGGCGACCCCAGTCGCCCGGAACGCTTCCGGGCGCGCCGTGGTTGGCCAGCTGGTCGGCGGTCTGGGTGATCGAGGCATAGGACTCATCACTGCTGGGAGGGCCTTCAGCGAAATAGAGGTCCTCCGAACCGACGCTTTGGGTCCCGCTCTCACCTGTGGCGGAGACAATGTAGTGACCGCGGTGGGTCCCCTGAACCGTCACAAAGCATTCGCCTTGTTCGTCCAGGACGCAGGTGTAGGTTTGGCCGGAATTCACGGTGAAGGAAGCGCCATCCGCGCTGGCGCCGCCGGCCAAGTTGGGATCCGGGGAGGCGGGGCCCACCCTGATGGCGACCTCCTCGCCCGCTGCCGGCACTACGACGGGCAGGCCCTCCGCCCGATTGATCAGGTTCTTGCCCATGACCTTGACCTGATACGTGTCAACGCCGATGGCTAAGGGACTGTCGGCACTAGGCGTCGGCGTCACCTCGAGGCTCGAGTACAGATAGGAGACCGAGGGCCCGAAGGTCAGCTCGCAGGTGATGTCTCGGGTGGCGCCCGCGGACAAGTTCTCCATCCTCATGCTTCCGCCGCTGAAATGGTAGTTGAGGACCGCCCCGGTGGTCGAGTCGTAGCACGTCGAGCCGCTGGGCAGCAGCTTCCAACCGTTCAACAGACCAGTGCCATACTGGCCAACGCCCAAGGCGTTGATAGCGACCATTCGCGACAAGTCGTTGATCGCCAGGGGGGCAGGAGACCGCACAAAGGTGCCGTCGGCCTGGGTCAGGATGAAGAAGCTGGTTTGCGACGGCGCGGTGTCCAGAACGTTGTCGAACCCCAGGCCCACCCAGGCGGCATAGCCGGCCAGCGTCCGGACCTTGATGCGCAAGACGCCATTGGCGACCGCCAAACGGTAGTCCTCGATGTCTCCGCGCGGCACCCAGGCCGAGGTGGCCGGGTCGCCCACGCCCCGAGAATCGGAGGTGAAGGCGGAGTCCTGGCCGACTCTGGCCCGGGCGTAGATGTTGGCCAGTTTGTTCGCCGGCGCGGTGGTCGCCGCGGTGTAGTCGCCGTAGACGTAACCGTTGGCATCCGGAGTGCCGCTGAGGATGGTGTCCGCCAGGGTGGACGCCGCCTGGCCCCCGTCTAGCGGGCTCAGCCAGGCTTTGGCGGTGGCGGCGGCCGCGGCGGCGCCAGACACCTTCGCCCGGAAGCGGTATTGGCCGCCCGGCACCAGGATCTGATTTTGCGCCAGCACCCAATCCGATGCCTGGTAGGTGGCGTCATCCCGCTTCGGGGTGAAGTAGAGCCCGTCGTCGCTGGCATCGTGGGCCGATGCCGCCGGGCCGGGCTCGCCATCCGCGTAATGTTCGAGTTTCTCGCCCAGATAGAGCGCGTCGGGGGCACCGTACGGTCCGCCGCCCGCGTTGGAGGTCTTATAGGTGTCCGGCGCGTCACCCCAGGACAGGCCGGTGCTGAGGCCGAAATCGGCGGTCACCACAGCCTGGTCGGAGTTCATTTCGATCTTGGTGACGGTGTTGGCGCCGCCTGCGGTCGCAATCGGGCTGGTCACCGTGGGCGGGTCGATCCCGTCCGCCCTGGCCCCCCGGCAGGGGCCGGAAGACGTCAGGGGCCGGTAATTCCCTTCGGCGCTGAAGCAAAGCGGCGTCACCACATTGGCGGCGCTCTGGCCGGACTGATAGCTGCCGGCCGAAGCATAAGATTGGCCGGCGTTGATGCCGTCCACCGTGGTGGGCCGCAGTCTGATGTAGAAACTGTCGCTGGCTGAGGGCAACAGCGCGGAATAGGACCCGTCGCTGTCTGTCGTCAAGGTGCCCCGGAATTCCGGTGCGACACCGCTGCCTCTCTCCTGCCAGACCTCCAGCACCACACCGCCCAGCCCGCTGTCCGTGCCGTCGGTGATCACTCCGTCGCCGTTGACATCGCGGTAGACCCGGCCCTCGATAACGGGCGCCATCTGCGCCGCCGCGAAGTCAAGCACCGGAGCGAAAGTGCCAAGCCCCTCGTTCGCCCCTGAAAGTGTGTCCCAACGCATGATCTCATCGCTGGAGTGCCCGGTGTACAGCGCTCCGTTCAGAAAAGCCATGGCCCAAACATTGTCGACCGCGGCGTCATCAAAGATCTTCACAACGTTGTAGGTCCAGCCCTCTGAACGGGGAGTGCCGTCC
This sequence comes from Bifidobacteriaceae bacterium, assembly GCA_031270825.1. GTDB lineage: Bacteria > Actinomycetota > Actinomycetes > Actinomycetales > WQXJ01 > JAIRTF01. Next base: position 83,730 of record JAISXH010000049.1, on the reverse strand, counting down.
TGATTGCGGGGGATGTTGAAGCGAATCAGCGCCCAGTAATCAACCGGCGTGTTCGCGCCGCTCGTGCTGTAACGCGCCACACGGTAGGCGTTGCCGTTGGCGTCGATAGCCATGTCGGAGCCGAGCAACCAGTTATCTGTGAGCGGGTTGGCGGAGGTGGGGACCTTGCCCGCGGCGATTGCGGCGGCGGCGAGGGTTTGCGCTCCAGCGGCCGGCGGAGTGGCCGGGGAGGCCGCCAACCGAGTGACGACGTAGTCGTCGGATCCGCTGGCGGCGGTTGAGACTTTGACAATGTTGAATAGCGGATTGTTATCGTTGGCGTCGCCGTCGAAGACCTGCGCCGGGGCGTTGATCAAGTAGACCTCGCCGGTCTTCTGGTTGACTTCACCACCCCAAGTCGTGTCGAAACTCCCGCCCGTGTACGGCGACGGGGTGACGTCGCTGACCGAGTAACAGTTGCCGTCACCGGAAAAGACCAGGCCGCCGTTCCCACCGGTCGAATTCCAGCCCAGGTGAGCGATCCGGCTGTCGCCCTCGCCGATCAACAGCGGCCCCATCGCCAGGTTGTACCAGACGCCGCTGCAAGCGCCTCCATCAACGGCTCCCGTCTTGTCATAGCCCGGGTTGAGGCGGCCTATGAAGTCCGCGCTGGTGGCGTTCCACGGCGCGGAGATGACGTGAGGGTTGTAGTACGCGCTGCCGTCGCCGACCACCCACAACTCGTCTTGGAAGAACTCGCCGTCGGCATTCCAGTTCGTGACGTTGTAGGTCACCGCCTGCGAGGTCTCGGCGCTGTGCCAACTCTGCAGCACAACCACCGAGGTGACGGCGGTGGCGAAGGCCACCGCCATGGCCATGGGCCTAGCCCAGCGTCTCGACTTGAACCGGCGCGATAGCGCCTCAAAGCGGTTCGGGGAATGACAGTTTGGGGGGGCAGAAGCGGACATCGGTGTTCCTCGGTATTCTCGGCGTGGCGGCCGACTGGGCAGTGGCGTTCCAACACTTGAGCCTACATTGCCGACACCATACCGACGCCCATCCCCCAACCACCCCGCCCTCTGGGCACTACTACCTACCCCCAACCAAAATGGGGACAGGCCCCTTTCTGGTAACTCCCAGCCAACACTCAGCTAGTACTCAGGAAACGTTCAGGTAGCGGTGGGCTTGGGGCGCTCGGCACAGGGGGCACTCCGCACAAGGGCAGTCGGCGTATACGGGCGCCGGCGCCCGGTCGCAGGACCAGGCAGCCAGGCGCGCCTAACGTCCCGCGCCTGAGGCGATGCGCCTGGGGCCGGCCTGCCAGGCCCGCCAGGACGAGTCGATGATCGAGCGCAGGTCGTGTTGCGCCTTCCATTCGAAGGTCTGCTCGATCCGGTCCACGGCCCCGATCAGCACAGCCGGATCGCCCGGTCGACGCGGCTTGACCGCTGGCGTTGTGTCTAGCCCGGTGACCTCGCCGATCATCTCGATGACCTGGCGGACGGAGGCGCCGGCGCCGGTGCCAACGTTGAAAGAGTCAAATGGGCGCTGGTCCCGGTCCAGATAATCCAGCGCGATCATATGGGCCGTGGCGATGTCGATCACGTGGATATAGTCACGCACGCAAGTGCCGTCCGCGGTGGGATAGTCGCCGCCGAAGACGGCCGGCGGCCGGCCCTCGGATAGCTTCTCCAGAACCATGGGAATCAGATTCAAGACCGCCGGGTCGCCCAATTCCTCCCAGCCGGCCCCGGCCACGTTGAAATAGCGCAAGTTGACGCCGCGCAGGCCCCAGGCCCGGGCCGCGTCGCGGACCAGCCACTCCCCGATCAGCTTCGACTCGCCGTAGGGATTGATCGGTTTGAGGTCCAGATCCTCACGTACTTGTCCCACGCTTGGTTGTCCATAAACCGCCGCCGATGACGAGAAGACCAGCCGGTCGACATCTTGCGCCTGCATCGCCAACAGTAAGTTCGCCATTCCGCCGACGTTCTGTTGGTAGTACCAAGCCGGGCGTTCGACCGACTCGCCGACTTGTTTGCGCCCCGCGATATGCACCACCGCCGTGCAGCCGTCCAACGCCGCCTGCAGCCGGGGGAGCTCGGCCGTGTCGGCCAAGTCCAGTTGGACCAATTCGGCGGAGCCGACCCGGGTGGCGTCGCCGTAGGAGAGGTCATCAATCACGATCACCTCGAGGCCGGCCTGCTGCAGCAGCCTGACCACGTGCGCTCCGACGTACCCGGCCCCGCCGGTGACACAAATCAACATACGGTTAACACTAGGACTAACCCTAAGACCACCCGTCTGGGCCCGGCGGCGGGGCGTCCAGCATTCAGGCCAGGTCGAGGCGCGTGGGCGGCCCTGAACAGGACCGAGCCAGGATTGGCGCCATGCCACACGATTCTCCTCGCCATGCCCGCACCCAGCCACCTGACCAGGCGAGCCACGCCAAACCACACGAGCCCGCAGGCCACGCCGAGACGCACGATGCCGTTTGCCACGCCCGCGCCGAGCCGGCCAGCCCGAAGAGCCGCGCCAAGACAGACGATGCCGCTCACCACGCCCGCACCGAGCCACCTGACCAGGTGAGCCAGGCCAAACCACACGACGCCACCCGCCGCCTGGGGGAACTGGTCGCCCGCACGCCGCCGTCCGGAAAGCCCCGATCACTCAAAGTGATCGCCGGGGCGGCGACCCTGGGATCACTGCTGTTCGGCTACGACACGGGAGTCATCTCCGGGGCGCTGCCCTACATGGAGCAATCCCGCTCGCGGGGAGGCCTAGGGATCGACCCGGCCCAGGAAGGCCTGGTGGGCGGGGTCCTCCTGTTCGGCGCCGCCTTCGGCGCGGTTCTGGGCGGCAGACTGTCCGACCGCCTGGGGCGGCGGCGCGGCATTCTGACCATGGCCGTGGTCTTCCTGTTCGCGGCCCTCGGCCAGGCGCTGGCGCCAGGCCTGCACATCATGCTTGTCTTCCGGTTCGCGCTGGGCTTGGCGGTTGGCGGCGCCTCAACCACCGTCCCGGTCTACTTGTCGGAGACCGCTCCCAAGGCGCGGCGCGGCACCATGGTCGCGGTCGACCAGCTCATGATCGTGACCGGGCAGATGCTGGCGTTCACCGCCAACGCGGTCATCGCCAACACCATGCATGAGCCGACCGCCTGGCGCCCGATGCTGGCCCTGTGCTCGGTCCCGGCGGTCTTCTTGTGGATCGGCATGCGCCGCATGCCGGAGTCGGCGCGCTGGCAAGCCGCCAAAGGCGACCTAATCGGCGCGATCGGCTCGCTGAAAGAGGTGCGCCGGGCCGGCGACGGCGGCATCGTGCAAGAACTGGCAGACCTTGTCAAAGCTCGGTCCGACGCGGCCGGCCTGCCCAGGAATGGCTGGCGCTGTTTGCGGGTCCGCTGGATCCGCCATGTGGTGCTGGTGGGCGTGGGAATCGCGGTGCTGCAACAAACCACCGGCATCAACACAGTCATGTACTACGCGCCCAAGATTCTGATGGCGACCGGCGCGGGCGGCATCGCGTCGATAACCGCCCAAGTCGCCAACGGTGTCGTGTCGGTGATCGGATCGGCCTGCGGCCTGTGGCTGGTGGGTCGAATGCCGCGCCGACGCATGCTGATCACGGGCCAAATCGGAATCACCTTCTCGCTCACTGTGATCGCGCTGGTCTTTTGGACTTCAGTGCAGCCGCACCTTCTAGCCGGCGGAGATCCGAATCCGGCCAATCCGCCCTCGGCGGCCGGCTCTTACGGCGTGCTCGCGGCCATGATGCTGTTCCTGCTCTTCAACCAAGGGCTGCAGGCGCCCGCCAACTGGGTCCTGCTCTCGGAGATCTTTCCGATGTCGATCCGCGGCTTCGGGATGGGATTGGCCGTCCTGTGTCTGTGGGTCGCCAACGCCGTGATCACCGCAGTCTTCCCGATCATGATCGCGAACCTGGGCGGCGGGGCGACCTTCGCGATCTTCGCCGGCGTCAACGTGGCCACAATTGTGTTCTCAATCGTCTTTGTGCCAGAGACGCAGCACTTGAGTCTGGAGGAACTGGAATGCCGCCTCAAGAGGCGGTACTCGTGAGGTCGCCACCTTCGCGGCGACTCGTGGAATCGTTCACGGGTGCAGGCCGGCGGGTTCCGAATGCTCGGCCGGCTCGATCTGGAAGGTCGAATGAGTCAAGTCGAAATGGCCCGCCAAACAATCCGAAAGTTGGTCCAACAGTTCGTGATAAGCCTGGGGGTTGAATCGTTCCGGCGCCACCACGACATGCGCCGTCAACGACTTCAGCCCCGACGTGATGGTCCAAGCGTGCAGGTCGTGGACCGAAACCACCCCTGGCAGTTCCTCCAAGTGGCGGCGCAGCTCCTCTAGGTCGACATCTTCCGGGGTGGCTTCCAGCAACACCCGGACCACATCGCGCGCCAGCGCGTAGGAGCGGGGCAGGATCAGCCCGGCGATCACCAGCGAAGCCACCGCGTCCGCCCGCATCCAGCCAGTCCAGGCGATGACCGCCGCAGACGCGATCACCGCCAGCGAGCCCAGCGAGTCGCCCATCACCTCGAGGTAGGCTCCGCGCAGATTGATCGATTCTTTGGCGCCCGCCCGCAAGATCACCAGCGAGATGACGTTCGCCAGCAGGCCGATCGCCGCCAGCACCAAGACCGGATTGGCCTGCACCTCGGCCGGCTCGAACAGCCGCTCGACCGCCCCCACGCCGACTCCCACCGCGATGGCGACCACGATCAAGACATTGGACAGGGCGGCCAGCACCTCCACCCGCTTCAGGCCGTAGGTGCGTTTGGGCGTCGGCTCGGTTCCGGCCAAGGCCGAAGCCACCAATGCGAACACCAGTCCTATTGAATCGGCTGCCATGTGCCCCGCGTCGGCTAGCAGAGCCAGCGAGCCGGTCCAGATGGCGCCCACCACTTCGACCACCAGCACAGTCCCAGCCAGGCCCAAGGCCCAGGCGAGGCGGCGCCGGTTAGAGGCGCGCCGCTTGGGCGTTTCCTCGCCGTCTCCGCCGCTTGGCGGCATGTGGTTGCGTGAGTGCCCCATCAGGCAATTCTCGCATCGCGCCAGCGGCTGACGTAGCGTCGCCACCCGCCAAAGCTTGCCGACGATGCCGCTCGGTCGCCCCGTTTGCACCTTGGGCCACTCCCGGAGAACTCACGCCAGCCGGGATCCCCGCAGGCGGCCAGGCGGCCAGGCGCCCGGGCGGTCTGCGGGGGCTGAACAGCGCTGGCCTGAAGCCTAGGGCGACCCGGCGGCATCGGGCCAGTCTTGGAACTATGACCCGGCGGCTGGCGGATTGGCGCTGGCGAACCCGCGTGCCGTACCATGTCCGGTGGTCCGGCCCCCATCGTCTAGCGGCCTAGGACTCCGCCCTTTCACGGCGGCAGCACCGGTTCGAATCCGGTTGGGGGTACTCGCTCCGCTCCCGCCCCCAACCAGATTCGACCCCCGGCCTGGGTCATCCCGCTGGTACGGTCCCGCAAGATCCGCCTGGTCAGGTTCGGATCGCTTCTGCGCCACCTCTTCACCTCCGGAAACACCTCGTCACCCGCCCCGCGCGTGCACGAGCCGGAAACCCGAGCCGAGACCAACCGCCCCCGCCCCTCCCATATGCCCAACTCGCGGAGCCGCACGACAAGCCTCTCCTTCGTATCCCGTGCCCGCCGCACTGGGATTATCCTTATCCGGTCTCCCCGCCAGGTCCACACGGCGGCCCACAGCTTGCCTCGGGCCCTGCCGATGGTAACGCTCCGAACCTCGTCAGGGTAGGGTGTGGCAGCGGTTGCAGACTGCTGGGGCGGCACCGGACAGTCAGTGCCCGCGGCGATCCGGTAGCCAGTTGGCCACGAACACGTCGACGGCCATCCATCCGAGCCCCGAACGGTTGGCCTAGGCGGCTGCCGCCAAGTCTCTTCCTTCGCGATGGTCAGCCCGCGCCCGACACCGCCTGCTGCCGATGCGCGCCCACATGCCAAGAGCGAACCAGGCAGCGCGCAAAGGTCGCGCGACACCGTGTTCGTGAAGACTGAAGGGTGCGGTGATGCGCTGATGTTGATAACATCACTCTGTGCGAACCACACTTGATTTGGATGATCGCGTGCTCGCAGCTGGGCGCGCTCTGGCCGGCCAGGACGGCATCAGCCTAGGCAGGGCGGTCTCAAAGCTGGCCCTGCGCGGATTGGCTGGTCAGGCCTCCTCCTCGAATGGCGGGTTCCCGCTGCTCAGTCCCAGCGACCCGCAGCGGGTGATCACGGATGATCTGGTGGCCCGCTACCGGGACGAACCGTGAGCGCCGCATCGCCCAGGCCCGCGCGCGCGGCGCCCTCCGCGTCCGCCGAGGCCACCGCCCCCACAGAAGCCGCCGCACCCCCGGAGGCAACCGGCGCAAAGGCCGCACCGCCCAAGCCCGCGCCCGCGCCCGATCCGACCGAACCGCCCGTCGCCCTGCCAGATGTCAACGTCCTGGTGGCCGCCTTCGATCCCAGGCACGCCCATCACCATGCGGCGCGCGCCTGGTTTGCCACCCACGAGCGCTTTGCCACCACTCCTCTCACTGAGACGGCGTTCATCCGATTGGTGTCCAACCCGAGCGTGGGCGGCGAGACGCCGGCCACCGCGCTGGCCGCGTTGAGGCAGATCCGTTCCTTGCCCGGGCACAGCTTTGTGCCCGATGCCGCCACACTGGCCGATCCCAGCATCGACCTGACGGCGATGGTCGGGCACCAGCAGGTGACCGATCTCCATCTGGTCAACTTGGCGGCCGCCAGCGGCCTTGTGCTGGCCACGTTCGACGCCAAGCTCTGGCGCTCGTTGGCCTCGGCCGACCAGGGCCACGCGCATGTCATCCCGCTGTGATCCTCCGCCCGGGCGCGGGCCCGCCAAGATAGGCGTCGCTCCACTCATCCTCCAGCACCTAGATCCGGAGGGCGGCCGTCGCGGTCGGGAACTCAGACGCGCGCCCAGAACTACTCGCCGCTGCTGGCTGGAGTCCGACGCACGCGCCGCTGTATGACACGGTTCCAGCGACCCTGTGCGGAACTTCCAGCCCTTGGAAGGTTTCGCGGGCGCCAGTGCTGCGCTACTCGAAGGTCAACGGCGTGACGTCGAAGAGGGATTCGTGGTGGTGGGCGCCCAACCCGGCGGGGCGGCAATCCGGCCTTCCCGGCCTTCTTCCCAACCGTGGCGGGGCTGACCCCGCACCCCTCGGCCAGGGCCTTGACCGCCGGCCCGGCCTCGTATTCGGCCAGCATCCGCTGGGTGTCCGATGCCGTCATTTCGGTTGGGCAATTTCGCGAATTCGCCGCCACGGGACCCCGAGAATCGGCGATTCACCGCCCTCCGGGCCGCCCAACGGCGGCTTTCCTGGCCTTCCGCAGCCTGCTGACCAGTCGTTTCATCTCCGCATGATGGTTGGAGAACCATCCAGTTAGGTGTACTCGCTCCGCTCCCTACAACAGGCCGCTGATCAGCGGGCCAAGTCTGAGGCTATGAGGTCGGTGGAGCAGATGACCTGGCAGGGCGAGCAGGCGGCGCAGTTCACAGGCCGAGGATCATCCGCAGACCGCCGTCAATCTGCTCGAGCGCGACGGGTGACAGGCGCCCAACGCGCTCCGGAATGAGGTCGAACCGGTTGAGAGCGCTTAACTGGGTCAAATTGGCGACTGAGTCCTTCGGCAAGCCGGTAGATTCTCGGGGCAAGAAGACGTTCCCAGGCTTCTGCGCAGCGTCCAGGTTAGATGTGATCGAGGCCGCGACCACCGTGGCCAGGCGCGTGCGGTTGTAGGCGTCGGCCTGGACTACGAGCACCGGGCGGTATTTGGCCGGGCGATGGTCACCTCCGCCGGGTTCGCCCAGGTCCACCCAATAGATGTCACCCCGCTCGATCACCATTGATCGTCCGCTGTCGCCTCGGCCAGCCGCTGGCGTGACGCGGCGGTCCATTCCGCGTCCGATCCGGCGTCGCCGGTGCGTTCTATGTAGGCGTCCATGGCGGCGGTGATCTCATTTCCCTCGAGTTGGTCGGCGTAGGCCTTGGCGGCCTCACGGTAGAACTCGGACCGGCTCATCCCGGCGCGCCTAGCGGCTGTCTCGAATCGCTCAAACAGGTCGTCGGGAACGGATATGGCCGTCTTCACCGTGCCAGTATAACCTGGTTTGACCAGGCACACCATGTCGAGCAAGAAAGTCTTGACCTCAGATATGCCGGAGCGGGTATCACCGTCAATCTTCGCCACCACCTTGAGGGCGCCGTGGGTCGAGTCAATGAATGGAGAGACGCCGTGATCGCTCTAGATCTCTTCACCGAGTTGTGTGAACAGAGCGATGGCATCGCCAAGGCGGGCGGCCCGCTCAGAAATCTCGACCTGCACGCTCGTCAGGGATCGATCACCGGTCGTGCGCGATCACCGGTCATCTACCCCGGATCGCGTCGAATGGTTTGGTCAGCGCCAGCAATCCGATTATGGCCGCCGGCGCCAGAGCCATCAGGGCGCCGGCCCGCGCGAAGTCCAAAGCTGTCAGAGACAGCACCAGGCCTTTGAGTTCGGAGGCCCGCCAGGCCGCCATCGCCACAGCGCCAGCGCACACCGGAACCACAGCCGTGAACAGGTAGTCGGTCAACACCATGATCGCCAAACGGCTGCGGCGCAGTCCTAGCAGCCCGTACAGCCCAAGGTCGGCGCGGCGCGCCAACCACAACGCGGCCTGAAATGTCAACAACGCGGCCGTCGCGACCAGCGGAATCCAACGCGAGAGCCTGCTCGCCAGTTGGTCAGACGGGCTCATCCCGAGCGGGGGCTCCGGCATCACCGCGCTCACAATTGTCCGGACCGGCTCGTCGAACCAGCCCACCAACAGCGACTCGACCGCCGCGCGCGCGCCGGGCACAGCCTCCACCATGCAATGGGCCACCACCCCGACCGGGGCCACCGGCACAACCACCCAATTGTCGGATTCGGCCGACCGCGCCGGCCCCGCCGCCGGCCTGACCTCGATGTGGCCGGGCACGCCAGCGGCAGAGTAGCTCAGCCCTCCGCCCTGGCTGACGCCCAGTCTTTCCGCCACGCGCCCGCCCGCGACCGCCCGGCCTAACGCCTCAGACGAACCCGCCGCCGCGGCATCGGGCGGCGGCCAGATCATGGCCGCATATCCCGGGCTGGCTGTCACCAAGTCGAAGCTGATGCCCGGGTCGACCAGGGACACCGCCCGTTCGACGCCCTGGAAACCGCCCGCCCCCTTGATCCCCGGCATGCCGACCAGGGCGTCGCAACGGCCGGCGTCGAGCCCCATCGCGTCCTCACGCTGAACCGTGAACATGTTCGCCCCGGCCTGGACCAGTTCTTCGTTATAAGCCGCGATGCGTCCCACGTCGAACAACGTCACCCCCACCATCAGCGCGCCGATGACCAAACCGACCGCCTGTGCGACGGTGCTCCGCACCCAGTTCGCCCGCAGGTTGGCCAACGCCTCGCGCGCCGCCAGCCTGCGTGGAAAGGTCACGGCGCCGCCGGGGTCAACTGGCCTCGCCTGCCGTCTCGGGCCGAATCGGTCCCTGCCTCGGCTCACCCCGGTCCGCATTGGCGGTCTTTCGGCTCGGGCGCTATCCGGACCTTCTGACCAGCCTTTAGATCTCCTTTGGCGATCGAATTGCCGGACGCGTTGCCCAGGATTTCAACCGCGACCGGCCTCAACGCGGCCCCCTCGACACGCAACACACAAGTGCCCCCGTCAGCGGTGGCTATCACCGCGTCGGCGGGCACCAGGTACTCGTCGGCGTTGGCCGCCCGCTCCAAAGACGCCGCCACCACCGGCGAACTGGCCGCCACCTTGCTCTGCAGCACTTCTAAGTCGTCCGCCGCCACCCCGGCCCGGTCCTCGCTCAAGGTGATTTCGACCCCGCTGGCGATCAGGGTTTCGCCGGGCTCGGCCACCAACGCCTCGGTTGGCGAAGCCACCGGCCCCGCCGATGCCGCCTCCCCGGCAAGGGGCTGAACCAACTCGACCGAATCAAGGTAGTCGGCGTCCGCCAGAACCGCTTGTGAGAGCACCGGCGCCGCAGACGCCAACGCCGAGCCCGCCGGAGGCGCCGGAGCACCCACCACCAGGTCAACGGTTTGCGGCCAATAGTTCTCCTCGGGCAAGAACACCAGCCAGGCAGCGTCGAATACCTCCCCACGCTCACTGGCAGCCCCGGTCTTGGCCGCCAGGTCGGCCACCGCGCTCTTGGTCGCCGACCCGTAAACGTCCTTGTCCACCGCCACGTCGTAGCCCGCCGCCGTCAGACATTCGTGCAACGTCGCCACGTCCCGGCCCTTGTCACGCAACGCCACCGAGCGGGCCATCGGGCTGGCGCTGGCGCAAGCCAAGCGGTCCACGCCGTCCACTCGCGCCAGCACTTCGCCCGACGCGATCATCCTGCCCGGCGCCGCGCCGACCGACTGGACCACCCCGTCCCAACCCGGCGCCACCACCGGCCCGGGGACATACCAAGTCAAGGCCAGCGCCACATCCCGGCGCGAGGCCCCGCTGTTCGCCTTGACCGGGCCATCCACCGCCACCGGCCGCTCAAAAGTCTCCTCGGCGGCGCGCCCCGTCAGCTGCCAATAGGCCGCCAACGGCAGGCCGCACCAAACCACCGCGCCCAACCAAGCGGCCACAGCCGCCCACACCCTGCGCATCGCCGGCCCTCAGTTCAGCCCGAAGCCCCCGCCGCCGAACAGCTCCGCCACTTGCTCCTGCACGCAATCCGAAGCGGCCTGCCCGCGCGGCGTCAACTCGCCATCAACCACAGCCGCCTCACCGGCGAAGTCCTGCACGGTCGACTCCTCGCCCGTGGTCTCAAACCCCAGCTCGCCCATGCACTCGCCGACCGCGTCCCGCAACACAGGGTCCATCTGGTTGGCATGCGACTCGCGGTAATCCATATCAACAGTCGTGAAATAGCGGAATTGACAATCATCCAGCACGTCGGAGGTCGCGGGATCCTCGTACTCGAACACAAAGCTCAAAGAGATGCCGTCAACAGGATTGGTCTGCAGATCCGTGATCTTGGCGTCGGTCCCCTCCACACAGGTGCGCAACAGGTCGAAGGCGTCCGCGTAATCTCTGGCGTCGACAACGCCGTCCTCGAGCATCGCCGCCTGCTCCGAATACCCCTGCTTCTCCAACTCCCGCGCGTGGTACTTGATCGTCGCCGGGCTCGTCAGACCGCCATCACCGCCGCCAACCTGGGCGCACCCGAACAACCCGGCCACCCCAACACACAAAGCCATCGCAACGGCAGTCCTGCTCGCCACACGCACCATCATCGCCTCCTTCAAACCCGCGTCGACACCGACTCTAGGGCCACCTAGCCGAACTAGCCGAACTGGCCGTCCACACTGGCGATCTGGCATTGCTCCGCAATAGCGCCCCTCAGTGTTGCGGCGAACACCCGTCAGACCGCCGCGAGTTCCCCGTCCACGCCATCACCTTGGGCTGTCCGGTCACCGACCACATCGGGCCGGCGCAGAGGTAGCAGCGCCGACGCCAACCACCACAAGTGGCTAAGATCTGCGGCTAGCTAGGCGCGAACCTGGGAGTTACCAGAAAGGGGCCTGTCCCCATTTTGGTGGGAGTGGTTCAGGGACCAGTGGTACATGGCGATGGCGGCGGCGGCGGCCGCGTTGAGCGAGCGGGTAGAGCCGCATTGGCTGATTCGATACAGCGCTGAAGACCCTGCCAGCGCCGCCGGCGTCAAGCCGGGACCTTCCTGGCCGAATAGCAGCACGCACCGCTCGGGGAGCACCGCCTGTTCCAACGGCAGGGCCTGCGGCACATTCTCGATCCCGATCAGCGCCAGCCCATGTCCGTCAACCCAAGACCGCAATCCGTCGACGTCGGCGTGGTGGACCACATTCAAATAGCGGTCCGTGACCATGGCGCCGCGTCGGTTCCACCGCCGCTTGCCCACAATGTGGACCCCGCCGGCGCCGAAAGCATTGGCTGTGCGCACAATCGCGCCGATGTTGAAATCGTGCTCCCAATTCTCCACCGCCACATGGAAGGGCCGCGCCCGCGCCGCCAAATCCGCCCGAATCGCCTCCAGGCTCCAGTAGCGGTATTCGTCGACCACATTGCGCCGGTCGCCGTCCGCCAGCAGCGCCGGGTCGTAGCGGGGGTCATCGGGCAAAGGCCCCGCCCAAGGCCCAACACCCACAGCCGGCGCCTCGAACGGGGGTCTTGGGTCGGCATCGGGCGCGGACAGGCCTGGCGACACCGGGCCGGCGACGTCCCCACGGGAAGGGCCGGGCGGACTGGAGGAAGAGCGGGCCGGCCGCGGATGATCCTGCGCCATACCAGGCACCGTACCCTAGTGAGCGTGCTGACAGCTTCCCTTCTGGCCGAAACCGCTCCGGTGGTCCTTGCCCTGCCCGCCTGGATGGACGCCGCCCATCTCATCAACACATTTGTTGATTGGCTGGGGCCGTGGGCGCTGGTGGGCGTCTGCGCGGTCGTATTCGCCGAGACCGGCCTGATGGTCGGGTTCTTCCTGCCCGGCGATTCGCTGCTGTTCACACTGGGCGTCTTCATTGGCGCCGGGACGGTCAACGTGCCGCCGTGGGTGGCTTGTCTTTCAATCGCGCTGAGCGCGGTGGCCGGAGACCAGACCGGCTACTGGATTGGCCGGGGCCTGGGACCGAAAGTGTTCAACAAGCCCGATTCACGCCTGTTCAAACACGAACACGTCGACAAGACTCGCGCCTTCTTCGACAAGTACGGCGGCCGCACCATTGTGATCGCGCAGTATGTGCCGATTGTGCGAACCTTCGCACCGGTGGTCGCGGGCGTCGGCAAAATGAACTACCGCCACTTCGTGTCTTTCAACATCATCGCGGCGTTCTCCTGGGGCATCATCCTGCCGTTGGCGGGAATCGCCTTGGGGCAATTCCAGTGGGTGGGGGACAACATCGATCTGTTGATCATTGTGATCGTTTTGCTTTCGATCACCCCCATGGTGATCGAGTACCTGCGCCACCGCAAGAACCGGGCCCAGCCCCAACCCGACCCGGCCAGCGTCGCCGAACCCCAGACTTCCGAAGTGGAGACTCCCTAAACGCTGCCCGATGCCGTCCGGTCGCCTTTGCCCACCGACTTCGCCGCCAGCCGGACACTTTGCTCACCGACTTCGCCGCCAGCCTGGGAGCGTGGTGAATAACCATGCTCCGCCCGTGTTGACGCACGGCAGCGGAACGCTGACCAGCGGAAACGCGGCAGTAGGTGCTGCCTCGGCCCTAGGAAGCCGGTTTATTCGCCGGCTTGCCAAGTCAGCCGAACAGGTCCGCCAGCGACTTGATCGCGATCTGCTTGTAGAACGGCAGATAAGCGCCTTGGGCTGACACCGTGGACAGATACAACTGGTAGGACCCGCAGTCTTTGACCAGCGAACTCTTGTAGAAGTGATATCCGGCCAGACGTGGGTCGACTTTCTCGGGAACGATCAAACTGGCCTGGCCGAAGTCCAAGCCGTCATCCGACTGGGCGTAGAACAACGCGAAGGACGTCGTCTTGCGGCTCTCTGATTTGTAGCCCAGCAGCAACGCCTCATAGCCCCGGTCGGTCGCGACGATCTCCTGGTGCCAGGGGATATAGCCACCGCTCATGGCAACCGGCACCGGGCGTGGCTCTGTCCACGAACGCAGGTCGCTGCTTTGCGTGTACACCAACTCGCCGCCGTAATTGGTGTACCAGAGGCGGTAGAGCGAGCCTTCGGCCAGGAGCGACGGGCTCATATAGCTGGGCTTGCCGCCGTTGAACATGACCTCTTTGTCCGCCCACTTGACGCCGTCAGCGCTGGTCATCCGGTAGATGATGTTGGTCGAGTTGTCCGGTTGGTTGGTGCCTTCTTTGGCCGGGTTGTACCGGAACCACAATTCGAATCCGTTCGGCTGCGGCAGCAGGTATCCGTCTGAATGATGACCGGCTCGGGCGACGTCCCCGGGTTCGCCGGAGACGGGGTTGTGGACTCCCTCCGGTTCGAACCAGTCCAGTCCGTCGTCCGAGACCAGGATCGACGGGTTCTCCCATTTGCCGTCGCCGTATGGATATGGCGTCATGGTCATCCAATAGCGATGGCCGAGCCGCGCCCCGCGATCGAATTGGACGTTGGGGTGAGTCATCTGGCCCGAGCCATCGTAGGTCGGCAGGTTCAGGAAGCCGCCGCCGTTGTCCAGCGGCACCTTCTGGGAACCCACGCTGTCCGGCATTCGGCAACGGTTGTCGGTCGATGCCGGCGTATTGGGATCCGGCACCGCGCCTAGTTTGGATTCAGGCGGCGGTGGCGGCGCTGACACCCAAACGGTTTCGGTCGGCACACCTGGGCCCTCCAGCGCTGGACCGGCGCCACAACCGGTCGCTAACACGACCGTGATCATCCCGGCGATGGCAAGGCGCAGAATTCTTGTATGAGGCGGTAATGGCATTTCGCCCGGGCTCCCTTTCCAGTAGGCGTGCTGGTTCGCGGGGGCGAAATCATGATGATGCTAACACTCTCGCGCCCCGGGCCCGTCCCCCTGCGGTAGCTCTCTCGAAGACCGAAAAGCGGGTCTCGACTGGCCCTTAAGGCCCGCTCCGTGGTCATCCAGGAACCCCGGCAGCGGAGCCTGCGTCGCGATGGGCGCGCCTGCGGACTCACAGACGCGGCGATCGCATAAGGTCGCGTGGTGACTCGCGAACCCATGCCTGTGCCAGACGATCGCGCTGTGCGCCGAGCGGTCATCGGCATGCTGGCGCTCTTCGTGGCGGCCGGGTTCGCTTTCGCCAGCTGGGCGTCGCGTCTGGTGGCGATCCGGCTCAGTCTGGGGCTCGATCCCGGGCAGATGGGCCTGTTGCTGCTGTGCTGGTCGGGCGGTTCGGTCGCGGCCATGCCCCTGTCCGGACGCCTGATCAAACGGCTCGGTGGGCGCGTGGCGTTGATCGTCTTCGGCTGCACCGCCGCGATCGGGCTGATCGGGGCGGGATTGTTTGCCGCGGCCGGTTCGGTGCTGGGAGTCGGGGCTCTGCTGGTCGCCCTCGGGGTCGGCATCGGCGTCTGGGATGTGACCATGAACGTGGCCGCCACAGATGTTGAGCGGGCGCTGCGGCGAACCATCATGCCGCGTTTCCATGCCGGCTACTCGCTCGGAACCGTCCTGGCGGGCGCCGCCGGGGCGGGCGTGGCACGGCTAGGGCTGCCGGTGACGGCGCATTTCGCCGTGGTGGCGGCACTGTCCCTGGCGATGGTGGCGTGGGGCGCTGGAACGCTCCTGCCCGGCGGGGTGTCCAGGGCGGAGCGAACGGCGAGGCCGCCCCGTCGAGCCCGCGACCCTCGGCCGGATCCTTCACCGGGAGCCCGATCTGCGGAGCACGCGGCCCATCCGTTAGAACCGCACGACCGCCGGGAGTCTGGCCGGTCCCATGCGGCCGGCCAGCGCAAGGACGGCGTGGTGCGGTCCGCCTGGTCGGAGCCGCGAGTGGTCCTGTTGGGCGTGGTCGTGTTGGGGCTGTCCTTGGCCGAGGGCGCGGCCAACGATTGGCTGGCCTCAGGGGTGGTGCAGGGATTCAAAGTCTCAGAAGCGATCGGAATCATCGGCCTGACTGTGTTCCTGACATCGCAAACCGCCGTGCGGGTGTTCGGGACTCGGGCGGTCGACCGATTCGGGCGTCCTGCGGCTGTTCGCGCATCCGGATTAACCGCCATCGCGGGTGTGACGCTATACGCCCTGGCGCCGAACCTCCCTTTGGTCTTTGTTGGCGCGGCCCTCTGGGGCGCGGGCGCGGCCCTGGTGTTCCCGCTGGCCATGAGTGCGGCCGGGGATGATCCGACCCGCGCGGCGGCTCGCACCTCCACGGTCGCGACGATCGGCTACGGCGCTTTCCTGACCGGACCACCACTCCTGGGCTTGCTCTGCGATCATGTGGGCTTCCGCCTGGCGATGCTGGCGTTGGCGGCCCCGGCCGCGCTGGCCGTGGTGTTCGCCCGAGCGACCGGCCCGGCAGAGCGGTCCTCGCCGCCATCCTGATCCAAGAACCGACAATCCGCCCGCCGCGGTGGGGCCCAGTGCCTGGTCACGCGGTGGGTAGCATGGCCGGGTGCGGCTATCACGGCGCTTCGCCCGGACCGGTCAGACCAACGAGCTGACGCTGGAGCGGGCTCGTCTGGAACGGGCCGGCCGGCCGGTTACCGACCTGACCGATTCCAACCCGACCCACTTCGGCCTTGGTTCGCAAGCGGTGTCCGATGCCGTGGCCCGCGCCGCCGCCGCAGCCCGCGTCTACCAGCCCGATCCGAAAGGGCCGCCGGTCGCGCGTGAGGCCCTGGCGGCGCGCTTCGGGGGATCACCGGACCATTACTGGCTCACAGCCTCCACGTCCGAGGCCTATTCATGGCTGTTCGCCGTGCTGGCCGATCCGGGCGAGCAAGTGGCCGCGCCCGCGCCCGGATACCCGCTGATCGATCCCCTGGCCCGTCTGGCCGACCTGCGCGTCCGCGAGGTCCGCTGGCACTACTTGGAACCTGACGGGTGGTGCCTCGATCCGATGACGGTCAAACGCTCGGCCGAACTCGGCGTCAAGGCGTTCGTGTTGATCAATCCGGGCAACCCGACCGGGGCCTATGTCGATCCGGCCACCCGGGACCTATTCGTCGAAGCCTGCCGGACCGCCCGGGCGGCGCTGATCTCGGACGAGGTCTTCGGCCCGTTCCACCTCGAGGGCAGGCCCACCACCCTGGCTGGGTGCGACCAGGTGGTCACATTCACTCTTGGCGGGCTGTCGAAACTGCTCTGCGCCCCTGGGCTCAAACTCGGTTGGATTCGCCTGTCCGGGCCGAACGACCAGGTCAAGGCCGTGGGCGAAGCTCTCGATCAAGTCGCGGACACTTTCTTGTCGGTCAACTCGCCGGTGGCTCTGGCCTTGCCGGAGTTGCTGGAGCTGTCCGGCCCAGTAGTCGAACGCACGCGCCGGCGCCTGGAGGCGAACCTGACCGCTCTGCGCCAGGTTCTGGGCCAAGAACCCTTCCGGGTGAGGCGCTGCGACGGCGGTTGGAGCGGCATCGTCGACCTGCCACGCGAACCCGCGGACCCCGCGCTCGGCGCCGATCCAACCGTCTGGCTGGTGCGCCAGGCGGGATTGGCCGTCCATCCGGGCTGGTTCTACGACATCGCCGACCACCCGGCCCTGGTGCTGTCGCTGCTCCCGGAGACGGACGATTTCCAAGACCGTTGCCACCGCCTCCGCGCCGCCCTCGAAACGCTCTTGGCGCCGGGCCGACTTGGCCGGCCGAGCCCCGCACCCGGGGTCAAAGACCCAGGTCAGCCAAGCCGAAGAGGTAGTGATAAGGCAGTCCCAAAGCCTCGATCCGGGCTTGCGCGCCGGTCGAACGGTCCACGATCACGGCGACGGCCTTGACTTCGGCGCCCGCCGCGCGCAAGGCCTCGACCGCGGTTATGGCCGAACCGCCCGTGGTGGAGGTGTCCTCGACCACGATCACCGGCTTCCCCTCGACATCCGGTCCTTCGATCCGCCGTTGCAGACCGTGCGCCTTGGCGTCCTTGCGGACCACGAAAGCGTCCAGGTCCAGGCCGCGGGCGGCGGCCGCGTGCAGCATCGCGCCCGCCACCGGGTCCGCGCCCATGGTCAGGCCGCCGGCCGCGACGTAGTCATCGCCAGCGACCAGGCCGCGCTCCTCAAGCAGGTCGAGCAGCAGGTGACCGACCAGCGGCGCGGCCAAATGGTGCAGGGTCACGCGCCGCAAGTCGACGTAGTATTCGGCCTCACGGCCGGAGGCCAGAGTGACCCGGCCGCGAATGACCGCCAAATCAGACACCAAGCGCCGCAGTCGCTCCCGCGGGTCCAGCCCGGCCAGCGACTCCGATCCCAGGTCAGCGCTTAGGGCGGCATCTAGGTCAGCAGCGCCCGCCGCGTCCCCGATCCCGCCCCGGTCAGCACTGGTCCCGCCCGGCCCCGGCCCGCTCCCAGCTAGCGCCCCGCCGGCTGCGGGCTGATCCCCCCCGGTCACCGATCCTCGATCCGGCTGATCGCCCGCACTATGAATCTGGGCGCGAGCCGGGCGATCTGCCCGATGAAGCCGTACCGCAAAGACGGGGTCGAAAGCACAACGCCGCGGCGGACATCGGACAACGCCCTCGAGACGACATCGGCGGCCGAAAGCCATGCCGCCGACGGATAGGACAGATAGTCCAAACCGGCCCGGGCGTGAAATTCTGTCCGCGTCAGCCCGGGCAAGAGCGCCGTCGCCGTCACGCCGGTGCCTGCCAGCTCAACCGCCAGTCCCTCGGTGAAGGTCTTGACCCAGGCCTTGTCGGCCGCGTAAATGCCAGAAGAGAGGTATGCCGCCACCGACGAGACGTTGAGGATGGCGCCGCGCCCGCGCTCGACCATGGCTCGCGCCGCCGCGTGCGACAACACCATGACGGTGTGGATCATCACCTTCTCCATCGCCACCAGGTCCTTGACCGGCGCCTCCAAGAACGATTGACGGACCGAGAAACCGGCGTTGTTGACCAACAGCCCAATCGGCCGCGTTCGCTGTTTGACGCGCGCGACGACGCGATTCAGCTCTCTGTCTTTGGACAGATCGGCTGGCAGGATCTCGACCCGCACGCCGGCGGCGGACCGGATTTTCGCGGCGACTTGTTCCAGACGTTCTTCGTCCCGTGCCACCAGCACCAGGTTGTGCCGGACCGTGGCCAATTGCCAAGCAAACTCTTCGCCCAGCCCAGCGCTTGCCCCCGTGATCAGTGCTGTACCCATGAGCCCAGCCTACTTGGCTGGCTCGATTCCGCGACCTACCCTGAAGTCATGCGGATCGCCACCTGGAACGTCAACTCACTGCGGGCAAGGCTGGACCGGACCTTGAATTACCTGCGAGAGCACCAGGTCGATGTGCTGGCGCTCCAGGAGACCAAGGTCAAGGACGAGGTGTTCCCCGACGGAGCTTTCGAGGAGGCGGGCTACCAGGCGGCACACCACGGCTTCAACCAGTGGAACGGCGTCGCCGTGGTCTCGCGGATCGGCCTGGAAGACGTCCGGACCGCTTTCCCCGGCCAGCCCGACTTCGCCAAACCGGGGGAGGCGCCGCAGGTGGAGGCCCGGGCCTTGGGCGCCGACTGCGGCGGCGTCACCGTCTGGTCGCTCTACGTCCCGCACGGTCGCGGACGAGAAGACCCCCATATGGCCTACAAGTTGAGGTTCCTGCACGCCCTTGCCGACGATGCCGCCGCTTGGCTGGCCCGCAACCCTTCCGCCCAGATCGCCCTGGTGGGGGACTTCAACGTGGCGCCCCTGGACACCGACGTCTGGGATCCGCAGGCTTTCGAGGGACTCACTCACACCTCGGCGGCCGAACGCGCCGCGCTCGACGCTCTGACTGGCGCCGGCTTCAGAGAAGTCACCCGCGAGCACCTGCCGGCTGAGCGCCTGTACACCCAATGGGATTATCAGCAACTCCGGTTCGCCAAGGATCAGGGCATGCGCATCGACTTCGCTTTCTGTTCGCCCGCCTTGGCCGAGCGCGTGACCTCGGTGTCCATTGTGCGTGACGAACGCAAGGGCAAAGGCGCCTCAGATCACGTGCCGGTGGAGCTGACCATCGAGTGAGTAAAGGCGGTCACGGCCGGCCGCTCTTGCCAATACCCTTTTAGGCATGGCCTTGACGGCGACCTCGGCAGCCCTGGACATCACCACGCCCGATCCCCCGCGTTTGGTCCTGCGCTCGCAGCCCTTCGGCCTGGGCGCCTGCGCGCCTTTCCCGATGTCCACGCTGGCCGCCGATTTCAACCGCCTCGGGTCTTATCAGAGCCAGGCTGTGAGCCAGGCCGGAACCCCCGGCGCCGCCCAGCCGATGGCGCCCACCGGACAACCGATGCGCCAGCGCTTCGCCAGTCCGCCGCCACGCCAGCCGGCGCCGCGACAGCGCGCGCCCCGGCCGCCGGAGCCGCGCCAGTCGGCGCCACGACAGCCGGCACCACGCATGCCATCACCAGCGCAGGCCCCGCCGGGCTTCTACGCCCGGCCCTTCGCCGGGCCGCCACCACGCCAGCCAGCTCCGCCCATGCCACCACCAGCGCAGGCCCCGCCAGGCTTCTACACCCAGTCTTTCGCCGGGCCACCACCACGCCAGCCAGCTCCGGCCATGCCACCACCAGCGCAGATTCCGCAAAGCTTCTACACCTGGACGGTCCCAGAGCCGCCCGGTCGGCGGACGCGTTCAAATTTCGGCGGCCCCAGCCCGGTGGATCCACGTCGAAACAGCCGGCCGCAGAACCCGTATTCGGCACCGCCCAACGCTCAGCCAAACATGCGCCGTCGATCACAACGCAAAGGGAGTTCGGGCTGGCTCGTCATGATCGCGCTCGGTCTGATGTTTCTGACTTGGTGGTCAATACTGACCTGAGCCGGCGCTCCGGGCATGAGAATGGCGCCGGGCCCATCGGGGGGAGGAACCGGCGCCACGAATAGCATGGCACAAATCTGCGCCGCGCGCGCGCCCGCGATGGGTAAGAGTACTCATCGCGCAGGCAATCTCGCTTGTCAGCGGCCTTTTTCGGCGCTAGCGCGAAGCGACCAGACGACCTCTTCAAGGCGACGCGGTGGCCCGGGACCGGCGGATCGTCAACGCGGTCGAAGCGTGGCTATTCACCACGCTCCTAGCTGGATCGAGGTCTGGCTCCAGATCGAGGGCTGTTTTCCACGCTGGCCGGTCCGGCGCCTAGACAATCCCGTAGAGACGGTCGCCGGCGTCACCCAGGCCAGGCACTATGTAGCCCTTTTCGTTCAGGCGCTCGTCCACGGCGGCGCTGACTATCTTGACGGCGCCGCGCCCGCCCAGGGCCGCATCGACCGCCGCCAATCCCTCCGGCGCGCACAGAATGCAGATCGCGGTCACATCCTTCGCGCCCCGGTCGAACAGATACTCAATCGACGCGATCAGGGTGCCGCCGGTGGCGAGCATCGGGTCGAGCACAAAGCACTGCCGTCCGGACAAGTCATCCGGCAACCGGTTGGCGTAGGTGATCGCCTGCAAAGTCTCTTCGTCGCGCTGGAGCCCCAAGAATCCGACCTCCGCGGTCGGCACCAGGCGGGACATGCCGTCCAGCATCCCCAGGCCAGCGCGCAAGATCGGCACCACGATCGGGCGCGGCCGCGACAATTGCACCCCCACCATGGGCGCGATCGGGGTGTCGATCACATGCTCGCGGACATCGATCTCGCGGGTCGCCTCATATGCGAGCAGCGTCACCAGTTCCGCGACCAGCGCGCGAAAGGTCGGCGAGTCGGTGTTCCTGTCCCTCAGCACGGTCAACTTGTGGGCGATCAAAGGATGGTCAGCGATGTGCACCTGCATCCCTCCAACCTACCCAACCTGCGCGAGGGAACGGCGATCCCCAAAGATAGGCACGGGGACGGTGATTGTGTTGATTCCGCCCCAGTCAGCACGCGGACGGTGATTGTGCGTACCCGACCAAAATCAGCACTGGGACGGTGATGGTGTTGATTCCGTCCAGGAGCAGACCGCCGCTCGCGCGCGGCCCGTCCATCGATCGCGGCAGTCCCCTCTTCGGCGCCAGCACAACAGTGACCTCCTTGCGCCGAGCGGCACGCGCGGTGTTGGGCGGCCACAATGGTTGGGTGGAGTTCTTAGCCGCCGGGCCTTGGCACCAGCCGATGCGCCAGGCGCTGGCTTTGGCCGCCGATGCCGCCCGGTCCAGTGCAGACGTCCCCGTCGGCGCCGTTGTGCTTGCTTCGGACGGCTCGGTGGTCGCGGCCGGCGCCAACCGGCGCGAACGCGACCACGACCCCACCGCGCACGCTGAGATAGTGGTGTTGCGCGCGGCATCGGCGGCGTTGGGGAACTGGAGACTGGACGGCTGCACCCTGGTTGTCACCTTGGAACCCTGCGCGATGTGCGCTGGTGCGGCGATAGCGGCGCGTGTGGAACGGGTGGTGTTCGGGGCCTGGGATCCGAAAGCCGGTGCCTGCGGCTCGGTCTGGGACTTGCCCAGGGACCGCGCGTCGCTCCACCGCCCGCAGGTGATCGGCGGCGTTTTGGCTGATGAATCGGCTGCCCTGCTCGAGAGCTTTTTCGCCTCACGGCGGCAGTGATCCCACCGGGCCTGGTAACCTTTCCGGCGGTGGTGTGTCCGAGCGGCCTAAGGAGCACGCCTCGAAAGCGTGTGTGGGGGTGACTCCACCGGGGGTTCGAATCCCCCCGCCACCGCCATGTGGTGTCTCAGGACATAGCAAACCCGTGGACCCATGAAACGTGGGTTCACGGGTTTTGTGTTTTCCCCCGCCACCGCCATTGGCGAGAATGCGTCACTTAACCGGGTGGCGCCCTGCGCGGGTGCGGGGTCCGGCGTGCGAGCGAGAAGGGCGGGCGTGGTGGGCTGGTTGGCCTGGAACCGCAGGCCTGCGCCCCCTTGCGTGCCGTCCCCCGCCGGAATCAACACAATCACCGGCCCTTGCGTGTGGACGTGGTCGAGGTCGGGCGCCTCGCGGTGTCGCTTAGGCGGCGGAACTTGGGTGAGGGGGCGCGCCGGGCGCGGCCCTCAGGGCCGTTGACGCCAGGTCCGGTCCAGAACTCGGGCCAGGAGCGCCGGAGGGGCCAATTCCAGGCCACCACGCAACGCCAAGTTGCGGAGCTGTTCGGCGCGAGTGATGAAGCCGGAGGCGTGGAACTCGCTTTGCAAGGCGATCTCCGCCCGCAGTGTTCCACAGCCACCGCGGCGGCGGCTGCTCCCGGGCGATATCCGGTAGTCAACTAACGGCTCCGGCAGGTTTCCGGCCTTGGCCCCCGCTTGTCCCAGGCGCACCCAGAGGTCGTAGTCTTCCAGGTGAAACAGATCGCGGTAGCCGCCCACGGCCTCCACCAACGAGCGCCGGGTCACCACCGTTGGATGCGCCAGCGGGTTCATCAGCTTCGCCGTTCGCCAAATCTCCTCGGCGGTGAGCGGGTACGAACGAATGCGGCCGAACCTAACGGAGTGGGCGGCATCGGCGGCCCTATCGCCAGCCCCCGCCGGGGCGGAATCGGCGGAGCTGGCGGGACCGGCGGAAAACTCTCTCATCGCGCTGCCCAGCAGGTCGAACTGGCCGGATTCGACCAGGGGCGCCTGACGGCGAAAACGGTCTGGGGTCGAGATGTCGTCGGCGTCCTGACGTGCGACGACGTCGAAATGGCATTCGGCCAGACCGGCGTTCAACGCCTGCGCCAGGCCCCGATTGGCCGGCAGCGTCACCAAGGTCACATCGGGGCGGCGCGCCACCGCGACCAGAACGTCCGTCAGCGCCGGCCCCACCGGTCCGTCGCGGACCACGACGATCTGGGCCGGCGGCAGTTCCTGGCCATCTGTCACGGAACGAAAAGCGGCCTCGACCTGATCGGCTTTGTCCCTCCAGTACACGGGCATGAGGACCGCGAATCCGGCGGCGGTCATCCCCGAACCACCCGCCCGTCGACGGCGGCGATCTCAGCTGTCAGGCGTCCCTGGCCGGCCATGACCTCGGCATTGGCACGAGGGCGCCGGCTGAGCCCGTCCCTCAGGCCGCGCAAACCGGCCCGCACCAGGCGTCCCCTTTCTGCTGAGCGCGCGACCGCGCCGAACCAGCCCAGGGCGGTGTAGGCGAAGTAGACGGCGCCCTCAGCCAGGCCGAAGGCGGGCGACTTCCAGAACGCCCAGAGCTTGTTGCGCACCTCGTAGTAGAAGCGGTCTCCGGGGGACCGCAACCCAGAGGCGAACTCCTTGGTCCGATGCACCGCCACCGAGGCCGGCACGGCAATGCCGCAGCCGTGGCGCAACAGGCGGGCCGAGTATTCGAAGTCGTCATTCCAGATGAAGTAATCGGCCATCGGCAGCCGATGTCGCCAGGCGTTGTGGGCGTCGACCAGCATAGAAACGAACGAGCCGGTCCGGATTGGAACACCACCGGCCAGCCGGGCCTGGTGGCGGCGCCGGCGCGACTGGCAGAGCCGTTGTCGCTGGGTGTTCATGGGATGATCGCGCCCATCGGTCCAGACCACTCGGGAACTGGCCAGCACCAGCTTTCCCGGATAAGCCAGCCAGGCCTTCTCCAGTTCCGCAAGCGCCGTCGGGGTTGGCGCCGTGTCATCGTCCATCAACCAGATCGCGTCCGGCGCCAGCCGCATCAGGGCGTGCGCCAAGCCGGCGCAAAATCCGCCCGCCCCGCCGCTGTTGCGCGTCAGCGCCAAGACCTCGGTGACCACCGGATGGCTGGCCGCGACCTGCGCCGAGCCGTCGGTTGAAGCGTTGTCCACCACCAGCACAGCGTCCACCGGCCGGGTCTGAGCCGCCAGCGCGTCAAGGGCTCCGACCAGCAGGTCACGCCGGTTGTAGGCGACCACCACCGCGACGATCTTCATAGCGCCCACCGCCGCCGATGCCGTTCAGGCCACCTAGGAAACCGGTGAACAAACCGGTTTCCTAGGCCGAAGCAGCGTTTGCCTTCCGCGTTTCCGCTGGTCAGCGCTCCGCTGCCCGGCGTCAACACGGTCGGAGCGTGGTTGTTCACCACGCTCCTAGGGGCGTCACACCAGTCCCAGCGAGCCCGGCAGGGTTGGTTTGACCACAGGAAGGGAATCATTCGCCGCTGCTCCCAGGCGTCGGTGCCGTCGGTGCCGTCGGTGGTACCGTCGCCACCGGTGGCGCCGGTGGAACTGGTGGCGTCGGTGCTGGTGGTGTCGGTGGTACCGGTGGTGCCGGCGGAGCCGGCGGAACCGCTGGAGCCGGTGGCGCCGAGGCCGCCGGGGCGCCGGCCGATGCCGCCCGTTTGGCCTGGTTCGAGTCCGCCAGGGCGATCATTTCAGAGCAGGCCTCGATGAACCGGCGCATCGCCGCGCCCGGCCGGGTGTCGCCAAGGTAATACTCGGCCATCGCCGCCCGGTCAGCGCGACTGGAATCGTTCTCAAGCAATTCGGAAACGAAGCCGCCTATCCGTTCCGCCTCTGGTGGGCCCAATCGGGGGGTCAGCGCCAACAGCGCCGTCGGCGCCACCACCACGTCAGGGCCGGCCAGGGCCGTCACCGCCAGCGGCCGCCCGGTCACCAGGAAGTCGATGGCCAGTGAAGACACATCCGAGATGAGCAAGTCGGCCCGGCCCAGGTCGGCTCCTGCGTCGCCGCCGAGGGACACCTCATGCCCGCCGGACGGGTCACGTCTGGCCGCCGCCAGCACCAGCTGGCGCAAGGCGGAATCTGCCTGCGCGAAGGACGGGAGCCGGCTTCCGGTCAGGGGGTGCGGCCGGTAGACCAGTCGAAAGCGGCCGTCCGCCAGCAGGCCGGCCACGATCTGGTGTCCGTAAGCCTCCAGCGACGAATAGGCGGCGGATTCCGTCCCGCCCTCCCAGGTCGGCGCGTACAGGACGGTTGGGCGTTGCCGCTGGGCGTCCCGGTCCGGCGCCGGGCTGATGGCGCCTTCCGCCTTCGCCGTGCCCAAGGCGTCACCTTCGGCGCTGAGTTCCACCTGCGGGCGCCCGATAACGACACAGCGGGCGGCCGCGTCGAATAGAGGCAAATTGGCCGCCAACCGGTCGATCGCGGCCTGACCGGCCACGAAAGTGAAATCATAGGCCTTGGTTTGCCCCGACACCGACACGACTTTATCTGAGTCGCCGTGCATAATGGAGACGTGCACCAACTGCGGGAATGCCAGCATCGAGAAATTGGCGGCGTTGTGGTTTACATATAGAACCAGCTTGACTGGGCTCTTCGCCAGAATCACATCGATCGATGAATAGTGGGAAATGGTGAAGGCAGGCAAGTGCGATTCCGTCCGGATCATCTTTATCGCTCGCGAATCGGTCCCGATTATGACCAGGCGGTGAACTCGGTGCAGCGCGCGCAACGCTCGGTACCATGGCCGCAGTTGATACAGCCCGCTCACGGTGTCGGCGAAATAGACAATCACCTCGGCTTGCGGCGGACACAGGAGCAGCGCGCGTTCGTCGCCGCGCCCGTCAGGGATGGCCTTCGGCAACAGCCCCGAGGCCCGAACCATTTTGATCGCCAGCTTGAACCCGCGGGCTGCGATCACGCGGGGCCTCAGGGCGGCCAGGCCGGTCTTCCCCTTAGACATATTTCGCCGCCTCCTCGACGAAACGCCCGGCGTATTCGGCGCGGGGGATGTCCCCCAAGCAATAGGTCTTCAGCTCACGCCGGACTGGCGCCAGCGGATCGTCACCCCAAATCGCCTCTAGCGCCGCCGCCAGAGTCTGGGTTCGTGGAGAAGCTCCGGTCGCGCCGCCGAGGTCATCGGCCCCGGCATCAAGCCTGGGCGCCGACCGGATCGCGGCCGTCGGCGCGGCGGCGGGCACGCCAGCCCGCGCGCCATCGGACGCGGCAGCGGGCGCGGTGGCGGGCGCGCCAGCGGACGCGGCGCCAGGCACGGCGGTAGGCACGCCAGCGGACGCAACAGGCATGGCGGTAGGCACGGCAACCCGATTAGGACCGGCGCCACCACGCGCGACTAGGGCCTGCCCAGGATTCCCCACTGCGGCCACATCCCCCGCCGTGGTGGGGAAATCTGCGTCGCGTCGGTGCTGGAGCTCACGGACTTGCACATCCCCCGCCGTGGTGGGGGAATGACTCAGCGTCGCGTAGTCCACCACGTAGGCGCCGCGCGCCACCGGGAATTCAGTGGCGAAATCGTCTGGCTCGGCCGTCACCGCCATCATGATGAAAGGCTTCTCGGAGTAGAGGTAATCATTCACGACTGAGGAGACGTCAGAAATCATCAGGTCTGAATGGTTGAAACAATCGATGATCGACCAGTCTGTCTCCGCCGCCGGGCCGAAGACATGACGGCGGTCTGACACAGCGGCATCCCGGTTCAGCAGCGCCACCACGGCGGCGCGGCCGGCCTGGGTGGCGTAGTTCTTCGCCCAATACGGGTGGGGACGGAAAATGACTGTGCAGCCGCGATCGAGCAGCGCTTGGACTATCTCCGGGCCACGGCGCAGCGAGGTGTAGTCGGAGTCCTTGGTGTTTCCGGTCCAAGTCGGCGCGTACAAGGCCACTGGCGAGGCCAGGTCGCGAACAGGCCCGCTGCTCGGGGCCACCCCGGCCACCTGCGGGCGCCCGACTATCACAAAGAAGTCCGAAGCGGTCGCCAGCCCAGCGGCGGCGAAGCGGTCTATGGCCGCTTGACCAGCCACGAAGTCTTTGTCGTAGGCCCTGAAAACCGGTGAGTAGCTGGCGATCTTGTCGGAATCGCCATGGTTGAGCTGAATGTGGTTGAGGTGCGGGTAGCGCAGCATGTGGTCGTTCAAGATCGCGGTGTTGACGTAAAAGACGGTCTTGAGCGAAGGGCTGAGCGCCTCTTCGACCGCGTCTAGGCCGACGCGGTGCAACACCGGCACGTCGAACGTCTCGGTGACCTCGATGAAGTTCTCACGGGTCCGGGTGATGACGAAGAACGGCCGGCCGAGTTGTTTCAGATAGTCCATCCACATGGTCAGCTGGTGGATGGAGCCCCGCGTGGCCTGCCAATGGACGGCGAAGGTCGGCTGCATGGCCTCCCAAAGCAGGGGCAGCCGCGAGTTGAACCGCAGTCGCCCGATCGCGAACCGGGCGACATCGGCCATCACCACAGTGTTCGTCAGCGCGACGGCCACCGCCACCACCAGCCCGGCCGTCGGCCACAAATCACCGGCGACCACCAACAGGAATACCGCCGCCAAGTTGGCCCAGAAGATGATGGCCGTGGGGGCGTGAACCGTCCTGATCTTGACGCCCGGAAAAGCCGCGGCATAGGGGAAAGCCTGGGCGGTGAAGGCGCGAGCGATCGGCTCGGCCATCAAACAGCCGGCCGCCGCGGCGACCGCGGCGACGCGATTCCAGGCGGCGGCGGGCAGCGACAGGCTGAAGACCGCGCATAGCGCCGCCAACCGGCTCAAGACGTAGTTGCCGACCAACGGGGCACGCTCGGTGCGGGCGCGTCTGGCCCCGAGCGCGCCGGCCCCGGCACAGGCGACCGCCGCCATGACGACCACCAAGGGCCGCGGGCCATGCGACCAGGCCACCGCCAAGACGGTCAAAGCCCAGCCATTCAGCGCCGCCAGCGGCAGTTCCAGACCCCAGACAATGTTCCCCAAGGGAATGTCCGGCAGGAACGGCGGCCGGCTCATGGAGCGACGCCCATGCTAGCCTCCTCCCGCCGCCGGCGAGGCCGGAGGCGAGGCTGACGGCGGCTGCCCGGTCGGCGGCGGCGGTCCGGTCGGAGGCGGCTCTGAAGGTTCCCCGCTGGGCTGCGATGAGGGCTCTTCCGAGGGTTCGATCGGCGTGCTGGCTAAGGGCGTTGGCTCCACCGACGGCTCGGTTGACTCCGGCGCGGTCGGCTGGGCCGAGGTTGGCGCCGGGTCGGGACGCCATTGACCGGTCGGCTTGTTCCGGTCCTTGGGGCGGTCGGGGAACTCCTCGACCGGTTGATCTCCCAGGCCCACCTCCATGACGGCGACCCACATGCGCGCGGGCGGTCCGCCGCCTTGGATGACGCTGTTCTGGCCGAACGGCTCGATCGGGACCGCCCGGCCGTTCTCACCTTCCTGGTAGAACGCGACCGCGGTGGCCAACTGCGGGGTGTAGCCGCAGAACCAGGCCGACTTGTTCTCTTCAGAGGTGCCAGTCTTGCCCGCGACCGGCCGGCCGAGGCCTTGGGCGGCGGAGCCGGTGCCGTATTCCACCACGCGAGTCAGGGCGTAGGTCAGTTCGGCCATGTTGTCCGCGGTGAAGAAGCGGTGTCCCGAGTTGCGCCCGCTGTAGACCTCTTTGCCGTCGGCGCTGACCGCCGAATCCACAATGTAGGTGTCGTGACGCACCCCCTGGGAGGCGAAGGTGGCGTAAACCCGCGCCATGTCGATAGCGTGGACGCTGGCGGTGCCGAGCACGTTGTCCAAGGTGCTGGTCAGGCCGATGGCGTCGGCCGGGATGCCGGCCGTGATCGCCGTCTCACGGGTTGTCTGGCCCCCGATCTCCTCGTTGAGTTGCGCGTAGACGGTGTTGACTGAGCTTTGCGTGGCTCGCAGCAACGTGATTCGGCCATATTGCGAATTGCCAGAGTTCTCGACCGTCCAGTCGCCAATGGTGATCGGCGACTTGCCCGAATAAGTCTGTTCCAGGGAGATGCCCTTCTCCAGGGCCGCCGCCAATGTGATCGGTTTGAACGTCGATCCGGCTTGGGCGATGTCCTGGGTGGCGGCGTTTTGCTGGCGGACCATGTAATCCTCGCCGGCGTAGATCATCTTGATCGCGCCGGTGCTGGGTTCCACTCCGGCCACAGCCACATGCAATCCGGGCGGCGCGTCATCCGGCAGTTGGTCCGCCACCGCTTGGGCGACCTGATCCTGAACGGATTTGTCCACAGTCGTCTTGATTATCAGGCCAGCGGTTCCGATCTGCGCATCGGTCAGCCCGCCGCGGGTGGTCAATTCTTCCCGCACCATTTCCAGCAGGTACCCTTGGCGGCCGGCGTAGATGTCCGGCACTTCGTGGGGGAAGAACTCGGGGAACTGGAGTTTGGCGCGTTCCGCTTGGCTGATCGCGTTGATAAGGACCATGCCGTCCAGAACATAGTTCCAGCGTTCGGTGGCGGCGGCCAGATTCTGTTCCGGATCGTAGGCGCCGGGCGCGGGGATCATCCCCGCCAGCAGGGCCGCCTCGGAGGTGGTCAGATCAGCGGCGCTCTTGTGGAAAAAAGCTTGCGCGGCCGCCTGGATGCCGTAGGTGCCCCTCCCGAAGTAGATGGTGTTCATGTAGTCATTCAGGATTTCCATCTTGTCTTTCTCCCGAGTGACCTTGAGCGCCAGCATGGCCTCCTTGAATTTGCCAGTCAGCGAAGTGGTGGTCTTGCCCACCCAATAACGTTCAATGTACTGCTGCGTGATAGTCGACCCGCCCTGCCGGGGGCCGCCTTGGAGGTTGTTGCGAAACGCCCTCGCCAAAGCCTTGAGGTCAACGCCGGAATTGGCCCAGAAAGTTCGATCCTCAGCCGCGACGATCGCGTCGCGAGTGGATTCCGCGAGGTCGGCGATGTCGATGATCTGGCGGT
Organism: Bifidobacteriaceae bacterium; assembly: GCA_031270825.1. Taxonomy (GTDB): domain Bacteria; phylum Actinomycetota; class Actinomycetes; order Actinomycetales; family WQXJ01; genus JAIRTF01. Next base: position 53,642 of record JAISXH010000049.1, on the reverse strand, counting down.
TTTGGACCTCGAATTTCCCCATCACGGTGGTGCCGTCCGAGTAATACACGGTCGAGGTCTGGGCCTGGGCGAAGTCGTCCGGCTTGGGCAAGTCGATCATCTGGTAGGCCAGCACAAAGCCGCCCACAACCAAACCCACTCCGGCGACAAAGCTCCACCAGATGAACCGCCATGACGGCACCCAGCGATGGAAGCCCCGGTACTGCTTGCGGGGATAGTTGAAGAAGCCGTAGCGCGGTTTGCCGCGGCGGGTGAATCGCTTCGGCAGGCCAGATCCGCCTTTGCCCTGGGCGGGCGTCGCCAGCAGGGAGCCGTGCGTTGGCGCCGGCCTGGCTTCGAAACGCTGGGAGAGATCGCCGACCCCGGGGGCCGCCCCCCCGGTCGGAGCGCCTCGCGAAGCTTGGCCGCCGGCGTTCTTGGCGGACACCCGCCGCGGCGCCAACGCCCCGTTGACCCCGACCTGGCGGGGCGCCGGACCAGCCTTCCGCCGGCCCGACTTGTCGTTTCCCCTTGCACCTGCCACGGCTCTACTTTCTCACGTCCGCAGCGGGCGCCCTGCGTCCCAGCACCAAATCTCCCCGGAATCCAGCGCATTTCGCGCCTGGCCGACGTCTCGCAACGCCCCCGCCAACAGTTCTTTGCCCGATGCCGCCCGACCAGACCCAGTCACCCGTCCAGCCTGTCATCCCCCCGCCAACCGCCCCGCGCCCGATGCCGCCCAGCCAGACCCGGCCACCGGCTCGGCCCGTCACGCCCACAGCCGCCCCGCGCCCGACGCGCCCGGCCAGCCGGCGCCGCTCGGCCAGACCCAGCCACCAGCCCTATCCCCCCTGCTTGCGGCCGACGGAGTCTAGCTCCTCGGACTGGCGCGGATCGCGGCGACGAACCGGGCCGGCCGCCTTGCGGTCAGGCGCTCAAAGCGGGCGGCCACCAAGGCGAGAGAAGTTGCGGACGGCGCCAGACGGCATCGGGCAACGCTGACAGAAACTGCGCCAAACAAAAGTGCCGGCCCCAGTCCCACCGCGGCGCGCCGCCACATAGCGCGCCTTCCCCCTGATGGAACCGGGACCGGCTTTTCCGCTAGGCCAGCGCAAGACCTGAACGGAAACCTATGTAATTGTGTGGCTGACGATCACCCGGCGGAGCAACGCCTAGTGGGCGACCGCCTTTTCGGCGCCCAGACCAGTTAAGGCGCGGACGTCCATTTCCGCCTCGCGGGCCGGGTCGTCGTCGTTCTTGCCCACGTAGGTGCCCACAATGCCGAGCAAGAAGCCCAGCGGGATCGACACTATGCCGGGGTTGGACAGCGGTATGACCGCGAAGTCCGCCCCTGGAATCATGGCCGTTTCGGAACCGGACACAACCGGCGAGAGCACGATTATGGTCAGCGCGGATATCAAGCCGCCGTACATTGACCAGAGCGCGCCGCGGGTGGTGAAACGCCGCCAGTAGAGCGAGTAGACAATGGTCGGCAGATTGGCCGAGGCCGCCACCGCGAACGCCAGCGAGACCAGGAAAGCGATGTTCTGGTCCTTCGCCGCGATCCCGCCGACAATGGCGATCAAACCGATCACGACCACCGTGATCTTGGCCACTCGGACCTCCGCGCCCGGGTTGACCTGGCCCTTCTTGAGGACATTGGTGTAGATGTCGTGGGAGAAGGACGTCGCCGCCGTGATCGCCAGACCGGCCACCACCGCCAAAATGGTGGCGAAAGCGACCGCCGCCATGATCCCTAACATCCAGGGGCCGCCCAACATGGCCGCGACCAGCGGCGCCGCCGCGTTGGAACCGCCGGGAACCCCGGAGCCCTTGGCCCAAATGTGCGGATCGAACATGTAGGCCGCGGCGTAGCCCAACACCAACGTGAAGACGTAGAACAGGCCGATCAACCAGATCGCCCAGACCACCGACTTGCGCGCTTCTTTGGCCGTGGGCACGGTGTAGAAGCGCATCAGGACGTGCGGCAGGCCGGCGGTGCCCAGCACCAAGGCCAAGCCCAGTGACACGAAGTCGACCTTCGACCAGTTGCTGCCGCCGTACTTCAACCCGGGATCAAGCATGGCGTTGGCCGCGTGGCCGCCTTCCTGCATGAATTGGCCGGTGTTTTGGACCACGTTGCCGAGCAGTTCGGACAGGTTGAAGCCGTTCAACGCCAGCACCCAGACCGTGGTCACCGCCGCGCCCGCGATCAGCAGAACGGCCTTGATCATCTGCACCCAGGTGGTGCCCTTCATTCCGCCGATCAGCACGTAGATGATCATCAGCACGCCGACCACGGCGATGACGACGGACTGCATGCCCTCTTCTTTGAGCCCTAGGAGCAGGGACACCAGGCCGCCTGCGCCGGCCATCTGGGCCAGCAGATAGAAGAAGGTCACGGCCAGAGTCGTGATCGCGGCGGCCACGCGGATCGGCCGGGCTTTGAGGCGGAAGGCCAACACATCCGCCATGGTGAACTTGCCGGTGTTCCGCATCAGTTCGGCCACCAGCAGCAAGGCGACGATCCACGCCACCAGGAAGCCGATCGAATAGAGGAAGCCGTCGTAGCCCGCCGTGGCGATGGCGCCGACAATGCCCAGGAACGATGCCGCCGAGAGGTAGTCCCCGGAGATGGCCAGTCCGTTTTGGGCGCCGGAGAAGCCTCGGCCGCCGGCGAAGAACTCCTCGCCGGACTTGTTCTTGCCGCCGCCGCCCCGGATCACGATGAACAGTGTCACCGCCACGAAGGCGACGAAGATCGACATGTTGATGACCGGGTTGCCCGGCTTGGTCGGGTCGATATCTTGCAGAGCCAAGATGGACGTGCTCATTGGGCTGCTCCCATCTCGGTTTCGATTTCAACCCGGATCCTGGTCGCCTCCGGGTCCAGCTTGCGGTTCGCGAAGCTGACGTACCACATGGTGATGGCGAAGGTGGTCACGATTTGGGCCAGCCCGATGATCACCGCCCAGTTGACGTTCCCAATCACCGGCGTGGACATGAAGCCTGTCGCCCAGCTGGCCAGTAGGACGTAGACGATGTACCAGACCAACCCGGCCGTCACCAGCGGCAGCACGAATCGGCGCTGGGTCCTGCGCAAGTGCTGGAATTCCCGACTGTCTTCGATCGCTATGTAGTCGATCCCTGGAGTCACCCCCTGGGGCCTTCTTTCTTCCATGATCACTCCTTCGCTGGTTGTGGCCGCCCGCCAACGGCGCCGTTTGGGCCGGTCTAGCGAACGGGATGGGCCTTTAGTCCCATCTCTAGCGCCTAACGTAACCCGGCGGTCAAGAGTTCTCCAAACTCTTGCCGCGTTTTACTCAATGTGATCTTGGTCACACCCAGTGCGCCCTCCTTCGAGACGGCTGATTCTGGATGACTCTGCTGGCGGCGGCCCTGTCGGCGGCGCGCTCAACGCCGCCCCAGCACCCTGCTGGATCATCTGACGGATTGTGGGCAAAGGCCGATCGGCGACCAGGCTGGGGCGGCCTCAGGTGGCGGCGAAGGCGGCCCAGGCGGCATCGGACAACGCCGCCGCGAAAGACAAACCCGGGCGGATCATGCGGGCGGTGTTGGACAGATAGATGAAGATCAGGCCCTCGGCCGGCTCAGCCCAAGCCGTGCAGACGCCAGAGCCGTTGTGGCCAAAGGCGCTGTCTGGCGAACGGGTCCCCATCCCACGCACCACTCCGGGCAGTCCGCCTAATTGAAATCCCTGGCTATAGCGTTGGCGCTGACCCAGAGTGCGATCGATTTCGCCATCCGAGCTGACCTTCAACGCCTCCTCGACGGTGGATTGAGCCAGGACGCGGCGCCCCGAGCCGGCCAAACCGCCGTCCAGCAGCATCTGGTAGAAGTTGGCCAGCGAGCGCGCCGTGGTGCGCATCGAGGCGGCCGGAACCACCGCTCGGCGCGCGGCGGGGCGGTTCAGATAGGCCGGACTGACGACGTTGCCGCCTTTGCCGCGCATCCGGACAGCGCGGTTCTCCGCATCGGCCGGCACAGCCAGATCTGCGTCCATGTCCAAGGGCCGGAAGAACTCCTCACGCGCGAACTGCCTGATCGGGCGACCTGAGACCGTTCGCACCAGCTCGCCCAAGATGAAGCCGAAGGACACCACGTGATAGGCCACCGTTTCGCCGGCGGGGTAGCGCGGCCGGGCGCGAGCCGCCGCCCGCACAGAGCGCTCCCAGTTCGTCATCATCGCCAGGTCGAACACGAGGCGCCCAAATGAGATCGGCACGCCCGCGCGGTGCGTGAGCACCTGACGCGCGGTGATCGTCTGCTTGCCGCGCTCGCCGTACTCCGGCCAGTGACTGGCGATCGGCTGATCGAGGTCCAACTGGCCGCGCTCGGCCAACAAGTGGACCGCCAGGGCGGTCACCGGCTTGGTGACGGAGAAGCAGTAGAACAACGAGGCCGCCCCGCAGCCACGCCGGTGCTCCGCGACCACCTCGCCCCGGCGCACAGCCAAGAACGAGTAGGCGCCACCGCTGGCGTCCGCCAGCGCCCGCACGGTCTGCCAGGACACAGTTCCAACCCTACGGCGCGCCTGGCCGCCGCCGATGCCGTGCGCCGACTTGTCAACCACGGTCAGCCGGCGCCGCTGGGCCCGGGCGGCGTTGACTGGCTCTGCCGGGGCGCCCAACGTTGGCTAACACTGGCGGCGCAGCCGTCAGCGACCCGGCTAGCGCCGCCGCGGCCGCCGGCGGCCGGTCGCGTAGATCAAGGCCCAGCCCAGCCCGGCCGCAGCGGCGAGTATTGCTCCGACTATCTGCTTGGTCTGCGCCGTTCGACTGGCCTCCAGTCGGAGCACTTGGTCTCGGCTGAGCCGCGTCACCAAGTCGCCGTCATCAAGCTTCTGGGCCAATGAGACCATGTGGCGGGCGGTCGCCGGCAGGGCCTTGAGCACATCCCAGGCCTCCGCCACCACTCTGCCGGCCATCTCTTCGACAGCCGAGCCGGCCAGCGGCGCGGTCCAGCGGCGGGTTATCTCCACTAAGTCCACGTTCGGGTCGAGCTTGAAGCAGTTCGAGAACACCGTGATCAGAGCCTTGCCGAGGAAGCTCACCTGGCCTGGCAAAGTGACCGGCTGGGTCAGAATCACTTCCCGCATCTGGTCTAGCGACGCGGCCGGCATGCCCATCGTGTTGGCGGTGGTCCCGTCCAGCGCCCCGCCCACGAAGGAACTGCCCCGGAACAGCCCCACCAGGTCATCGATGATCGTGTCGATCAGCGGTATCAGCGAGCGCCCCAAGGTCGCCGTGTCGGCGCCAGGACCGACAAAGCCCAGGTCCTGCAGGGCGGCCACCACCCCAGCCGAATCACGCTGGAAGAAGGCGCCGACCAGGGAGACGAACTGCCGACGCATCGCCTCCGGCAGGTCTCCCACCATGCCGAAGTCAATGAGCTGGATCACGCCGTCGGGGCGGACCAGGATGTTTCCCGGATGCGGATCGGCGTGGAAGAAGCCGTCCACCAGCAACATGTGGAGGTAGATCTCCATCAGGTTGAGAGCCAGGGCGGAGCGGTCCACCGCCGCCGCGTCCAACGCCGCGAAGTCGTCAATCTTGACGCCGTCCATGTATTCCATGGTCAGCACCCTGGCGGTGGTGTGATCCCAATAGATTTGGGGCATTTCAACATGTGGGTTTAGCAGCAGGTTGCGCTGAAAGGCCTCAGCGTTGCGGCCTTCTTTGAGATAGTCGAGCTCGTCGCGATGAGTGTCCTCGAAGTCACGGCAAACGGCTTGCCAGTCGATCTGGTCGAGCACGTGCGTGTAGCGGCTGAGCAGGGATAACACCCGGCGCAGGGAGCGCAGGTCGGTCTCGACCAAATGCTCGATACCTGGGCGCAGCACCTTGACCGCGACCTCTTGGCCGCCGGGCAGGGACGCCCGGTGCACTTGTCCGAGCGAGGCGGCGGCGATCGGCGCCGGATCGAGGCGCTCGAAGATGTCGTTGACGCTCCCTCCCAGTTCGTCCTCGATCACGGCCACGATCTGCTCGGTGGGCACTGCCGGCACCGCGTCCTGGAGCTGTCCCAGTTCGTCGATGTACTCCTTCGGCAGCATGTCGATACGCACGCTCAGGAACTGCCCGATCTTGATGATCAGGCCACCCATATTGGTGGCGAACTGCCTGAATTCACGAGCTTGTCGGGTGTAGAGGGCCCTGCGGCGGGCCGCTCGCCGCTCCGCCGACCACATCCACTCGGTCTTGGCCAGCCACCACAATTGCAGAGCGATCCGAGCGGCCAGCGCCACGGTGGCGAACTGCCGCCGCCGGTCAGACCGGGGCGCCGAATCGGCGCCGCTGTGGGCCGGCGTCTCGGCGGGCGGTTTCGCGGAGCGAGGCGGATGATTGGCTGGCGGGTCGCGCGGCGGCGCGGCGCGGCGCGGCAGGTCGGCGTCCATCGGGGCTCAGGTTTCGGTTCGGGTGGCTTTAGCTCTGGTAACGGCCCAGCTTATCGCCGTTCGGCCTCAGCCGTCCGCCGGTTCTCCAGGGGCCTGCCCGTCCGCCGATGCCGTCAGGTGCGTTTCGTCCGCCGGTTCAGCAGGGGCCTGCCCGTCCGCCGATGCCGTCAGGTCAGCTCCGTCCGCCGGCTCGGTTTGGTCCGGGGCCGGCTCGGCGGCCTCTTCAGCGCCTGCGGCCTGGTCCGAGGCCGGGGCTGGGGCGGCCGGAGCGGCATCGTCCACGCCTTGGGGCTGGCAGTCCTGGCCATCACCCGCGTCGGCGTCCGGGGCCGAAGCGTCTTCCGGCGCCTCGGTGAATTGAGCGAAGAAAGCCTCGGCGTGCTCGCCCAATTTGTTGATCTTGGTCAGGAAGAAATCGGCGAAATCCTCGAACACGTCGGCGTGGAGCATGATCAACGCGCCGCTGACGGAGTTGCCGAAGACGACCAGGCGGTCGCCGGACTTGATGTTGAGGTGCTTGCGGGCGGCGGCGGGGATGGCGACCTGGCCGCGTTCGCCCACGGTGGCGGTGCCAAACATCTTGCCGGGAGAAGGAATGTGCTGCCATGGGAACGTGCCGCGGCTCGAACTGCTACTGGTCATTTTGGCTCCTGAGTCGTTGGTATGTAATCTCACACTCTACATGTCTTTCATGCGGAACATGACTTTCTTCGCGCGCGAAGACAGCGCCTCTGTGAGAGCGCGGCGTGATCGCAGGGCAAGCTCTCGGATCGCCGGCCGCCCGGGCGAGTCGGCGCCTGGGCGGCACGATGCGACTTGCCGGGCGCGGCGCGATGGGGCTTGGCCGGGCGGCGTGCAATGAGACTTGGCCTGGCGCGGTGGGGTGGGGCTTGGCCGGCTGCGGCGCGGACCGCTTCATTCGGCGTGGTTCTGGCTGGGCGGTTACGATGGTGGGAGCGCGTCCACCGGCGCGCCCGAACCGGGACTTCGGAGGCGCCAGATGACCGAACCGGTCACCCTTGACCAGGTGGCGCGGGCCGCGGGCGTGTCGAGGTCGACAGCCTCGCGGGTGATCAACGGCGGCGTGGCCTCGGCACAGTCGATCGAGTCCGTCAATCAGGCGGTGGCGGACCTGGGTTTTGTGCCCAACCGGGCGGCCCAGACACTGGCCCGCCAGCGGACCGACCAAGTCGCCATCGTCACGCCGGAAAGCCCGGCCGCCATGTTCGTCGATCCCTTCATCGCCATAGCGATCGATGCGATCTCGCACCGGCTCTGGCGGGCCGGCCTACAGCCCCAACTGGCTTTGACCGATCCAGCCGACCCGATCGCCACCACCAGGCGGTTCCTGCACCACTCCAACGTGGACGGGATCATCGTGGTCCATTTCATCCGCGACCCGCAGCTGGAAGAGTTGCTCACAGAATTGGAACTGCCGCTCGTCTTCGTCGGAAGGCCGCCGGATAGCACCAGGGATTTCCCCTATGTCGACGCCGACAACGTCCATGGCGGCTACATCGCCACCAAGCACCTGCTCGATCAGGGCCGGCGGCGGGTCGCTTGCATGGGCGGAGCGCTGGTCCGGATCGCCGCTGTCGACCGCCGCGCCGGTTGGCTCAGAGCCCACCGGGAGGCGGGCCTGGAGCCGGGACCCTACGTCGAACTGGACTTTCAGGCCGCTGGCGCCACCGCCGCGGCGGCTGAGCTACTGCGGGCCGATCCGGCCGTCGACGCGGTCTTCGCTCAATCCGACACCCTGGCGGTGGCGACGCTCCATGCCGCCGCCGCCCAGGGCAGGCGCGTGCCGGAGGACCTCGCCGTGGTCGGCTTCGACGACTCCGCCGCCGCGACCCGGGTGTCCCCTCGCCTGACCACGGTGGCCCAGCCGATCGCCTTGTTGAGTTCGGCGGGCGCGGACCTAATGGTCGAGCGCCTCCGCACCGGCCGCTGGGGCTCATGGCCGCGCGTCTTCCCCACCGAACTGGTGGTCCGCGACTCCGCCTAGCCCCAAAGCCCTGTTCCCGCCCTGCGGTGCCAAAACACGCAAGGGGACGGTGATTGTGCTGATTTTGCGTTGCCGCGTCACCCACGGGGGAAAGGGTGCCCGGCGGCGCGCCGGCGGCGATTGATCAGGGCGGCGCGCGGGTCGCCAGGCAACGTAGGGCCATGCCGCCCAGGCGCCTGGCCTGACTCGCCGGGATCAAATCGTTCGATCCACTCAGGCTCAAAGGTGCGGCCCTCGATCACGACCTCGATCAGGTGGTCCAGCGCGTCCAAGTTGGCCAAAGGATCGCCTTGGACCGCGATCAGGTCCGCCGCGTAGCCGGGCCCAAGCACACCGGTCACCCCGGCCAGACCGACAGCACCAGCCGAACGGGAGGTGGCGGCGATGAGGACTTCAGAGCGGGGCAGGCCCGAGGCCTCTAGCTGTTTCAGACCGTAGGTGTAGGCGCTGGCGGGATAAACCGCCCCGATGTCGTGACCGGTCACCAGTTTGGCGCCGTGTTGATACAGCTGCCAGGCCCTCGGTGTTCGCGTCTCACCTGGAACCGGGGGGTAGGAGGGCGGCGCGCAGCCGTCCACGTAAATGCCCCGCTGGGCTATGCGATCGGCCAGTTCGGGGTCGAAATCGGTGACGCCGTCCTGACCGACAAAGGTGGCGTGGGTGATGTAGTCGATGCCGGCTTCGACCAGCTGCCTGATTCCCTCGGTGCCGTGGGCGTGAGCGGCCACATGCTTGCCCAACCGGTGGGCGTCATCGATCAGCGCACGCAACTCCTCGACGGTGAACTGGGCGTTCCACGGGGCGGTGGCGTGAGACATGAAACCGCCGGTGGCCATCACTTTGATGGCGTCGGCGCCGGCTAGATGGTGCAAGCGCACCTGGCGCAAGATCTCCGGGATCGAGTCGGCGGTGGCGCCGTGGTTCCAGCCGTGCCCACCGGAATAGGTGATGGGCGCGCCGACGGCCACGATGCGCGGACCGTGCACCAAGCCATGGCGGATCGCCTCTCGCAGAGCGACATCGGCGTAGTCCCGGGTGCCGAGCGATTGAACCGTCGTGACGCCCACCGAGGCCAACTGGCGCGCGATCTTGACCGAGGACAACGCCTCCCAGGCAGTCGCGTGGACCGAAGCGTCCGGCGTGTCCGGCTGCACCGACCAAGAATATGAGCCCAGGTGGGCATGCGTTTCGATCAACCCAGGCAGGATGGTCGCAGGGCCATAATCGGTTCGTTCCCAATCGGCGTAGTCTGGCGGCAAATCGGACTGCGGGCCGGCCCAAGCCACAACCCCCGCGTCTATCGCCACCGCGCCGCGCTCCACGTGCGTGGTCGCGGCGCCCGTGAACACCCTGTCAGCCGTCAGCACGCGGTGCCGCTGCGGCGCCAAAGCGGAGTCGACGGCGCGGGAAGGCCGTTCAGCCATACTGGATTCCTTTCAATCAGGGCTCGGTCGGCACCACCTAAGCATGCTTTGACCAGCACGCCCTGGCCGGCGCCGACGCGAACCGCAGACGCCCACGCAGACGTCCACAACAGCGACCGTTCTCCGTCCTGGCGGCCGCGCTCAGGGGCTGGCCCTAACTGAGACCATCAACCCCGCTAGACCAGAGCCGGCGCGCTTTGGAGCCGGTCCCCCAAGGACAGCGAGTTTGGCCGCCACCCCAGTTCCGGGGCCAGGCGAGTGGCCACTTGCTCGAGGATTTGGAGATAGTCCTCAAACGCGAAGGTGAAAGGCAGCAGGACGGCGAGCTCGTCTGCGTAGGCGAAGGCGGGGTCACCCCCCAAATCGTCGAGAATGGCCTGGATTGAGGCGACCGAATCTTTGCGGATGTAGAAGTAATCGTCGCCGTTGTCGATCGGAGCCAATGTCCGCGGCGTTCGCTCATCCAGGTAGGCCCGGTACTTGGCCGCCTGTTCGGAGGTGGCGACATCGGTGGGGACGATCACCCTGCCATGGGCGAGCTTTCCGGTGAATCCCGGCGCCGCGTGTTCCCGATACGCCGCCCCCTGCAGACTCTGCGCCTCATCGAAGGTGGTCGAAGCGGTCAGCCCCAGAGACTTGGGGCCGTGGAACATGTTGGCATTGATGATGTGCCACCGGTTCTCGGCCGCCCAGGTGGCCGAGCCGACCGAGGTCGAGGACAACCAGAAATTCTCGGCCAAGCCCGGCCAATGCGGCTCCACCTGGTCGGAGAACAGCCCGGCGTTGATGCCTGTGGGCGTCGGACTGGTGTCCTTGATCTCCTCGCTCTCCTTGAGCTGCGACGAACGGCCGCCCGGCTTGAACTTGGACAGGTCGAGGTGCACTTTGCGCCCGCCCACGAGTTCGCGGATCAGGTTCAATCGGTCGCGAGAGTAGTCCTCGTCACGCCAGCCGGCGCCGTAGAACAGCGCTTCCTGGCCGGCTTCGAACCCCTGTGGCGGCGAGATGGCCAAGCCCGGCCGCAAACGCCCCCGGCTCAGCGCGGCCGCCAGCGAGATCTCCTCCGCCAGGTTGAAGGGGTTCTCATACTGACCGACAATGCAAGCGTTGCCGATCTCGATCTTGGTGGTGCGCTGACCTATGGCGGCCTGCAGGACCGCCGGCGCGGCGGGCGCGTGCTGAAGATGCCGCGTGCGGATGTAGCCGGCGTTGTAGCCCAGTTGCTCGGCGAACTGGAACAGCTTGATGCCTTCTTCGAGGCTATCGGCGGCAGCCTCGCCGGAGGCTAGCGGGAAAATGTGTACGAAACTCAATGACGTGATGGCCACGATGGTGTTCCTCTCAGGATCTGTTCACACGTGCAGTCGGATTGGTCGGAGGGTTCGAGCGGGGACGGCCGTCGTGCAGTCAACACAATCACCGTCCCCGTGCTGATTTTCAGGGCTCGAGCCAGATGGTGTAGGCGCCGAAGGGTTGGCCCAGGCCGTCGAGGGTGATGTTCTTCACCTTGTCGGTGGCGGCGACTGAGTCCTGGGGTTCGTAGACCGGCAAGACATACCACTGCTCTTTGGTGATGTACTCCTGGAACTCTTTGTAGGCCGCCTTGCGGGTCTCCAGGTCAGTTGTGAAACGGCCCGCGTCGATCCATTCGTCCAGCTTCGTGTCGGCGAACATTCCGCCGCCGATCACACCCCGGGCCGGATCGGAATGGTAGACGGATTCGAAGCCTCCGGCCGGGTCGGGACTCAGGTACGACGGGTCAGTGATGGTGTATCCCTCGGCCGCGGCCTTTTCCGCAGCGGTGCCATCATCCACCACCTCGAAGTGGTAGTCGATTCCGACGTTGTCTTTCAACGCCTCGCTCAGGGCCAGATGAACCTGGTCACGCGATTCGCGCAGCCGGCTGGTGCCGGTGTACATCTCGATTCTGAGCGGTTGGCCGTCCTTGACCCGTATGCCTTCGGAGTCGCGTTCGGTCCAACCGGCCTGATCCAACAGTTCGTTGGCTTTGTCGATGTCAGTGGTGTTCCAGCCCTCCAAATCGGCCGCCCACGGACCCCGCGACGAGATGGGCGCCCAGGCCCTGGTGTAGGAGCCGTGATAGACCGCCTCGATGATGGCGTCGAGATCCGAACCGAGCGCGAAGGCCTGGCGCACCCGAATGTCGTCCACCGGCGCCTTATGCGGGTTGAAGATGATGAAATACGGCGTCCCGGACAGAATGCTGGAGACATACTGGAAGCCTTCACGCTCTTCGAACAATGCCACGTCGAGCGGCTGGATGTCTGAGGCGATTTGAACCTGCCCCTGCTCCAACGCCCCAGTCCGGGTGGCGCCCTCAGGCAGAATGCGGTAGACCAGCTCATCGAGGTAGGCGGCGGTCTGGCCGCCGGCGATCGACTGCGGCGCCCACTTGTAGTCGGCCCGCTTTTCCAGGACCAACTCGGTGTTCGCGGTGTAGTTGGTTATCACAAACGGTCCCACCCCGGCGAGTTCCGGACCGCCGGACTCAAGCACGGTCTGCTCCAACTCAAGGGACTTAGGCGACAGCGGGGCCGACGAAAGGCTGGCCAAGTACTGCAAGAACAGAATGTCCGTGGTGGTCAACACGAACTCGACGGTCAAGTCGTCAGCCTTGTTGATCGCCTCGACATTGCGCAGCGCCGCCGGCGTGCCCCGGCCGTAGCCTTCAGAGGTGATCTTGTCGAAGTTGGCCAGGACGGCATCGGCGTTGAGCGGCTCGCCGTCGGAGAAGGTCACGTCTTCGCGCAGGTTCAACGTGACGGTGAGGCCGTCCTCTGATTCTTCGAAGCCCTCAGCCAGCCAAGGCTCGTACACGCCATCCTCACTCAGGTACAAATAGGAGGCATAGGCGTTCCGCAGCAGCGGGCTGACCTTCGCCAAACCGTTCAAGTGGGGGTTGATGGTCGGTGGCGCGGTTGCCACGGCCCAATAGAGCGTGCCTCCTTCGACCGGTTTCGCATTCGAATCGCTCGCGTTCGCCCCCCCGGACGATTTGTCCGAACTCGACCCGTTCGTGCCGCAGCCGCCCAGGACTGCGACCAGCGCGGCGGCGGTGACCAGTGCCGCGGCGCGGCGGTGATTAGACATTTGAGTTGATCTCCTTGATTGGTTACTGAGTGTTGGTTGGTTCGGCTCACCGGGCTAAACGGGGCACGGCGCGCAGAAGTGTTTGGGTGTAGGGATGAGACGGCTGGTTGAACACGCGCTCGACCGGCCCCTGCTCGACGATCCGGCCGCGGTGCATTACCAGCACGTCGTCCACCAAGTGATGGACCACCCCGATGTCGTGGGAAATGAACACTATGGCGGTGCCGGTGCGTTCATTCAGCTCAGCCAGCAGGTCGAGGATCTGGGCTTGGATCGACACGTCGAGGGCTGAGACGGGCTCGTCGCAAACCAGCACCTCCGGCTCCATGGCCAGGGCCCGTGCGATCGCCACCCGCTGGCGCTGGCCGCCGGACAAATTGCGCGGCACCACTTTCAACAGCGACGGTTCCAGGTGTGTCAGGGCCAGCGCCTGGAGCACCCTTTCAGCCCGTTCGGCCCGCGAAAGCGCCGACGACCGCAGCGGCTCTTCGACAATTTGCTCAACGGTGTAGCGAGGATCGAATGAGGAGGCCGCGTCCTGGGAGACGAACTGCACGGCCCGGCGTAGGCGGCCGCGCTCGCGCCGATCAGCCGCCCGCCAGGGGCGTCCCATGATCTCGACCTGCCCTTGATCAGGCTCTATCAGTCCCAGCAGCATCCTCGCCAGAGTCGATTTCCCCGAGCCGGACTCGCCCACGATGCCGACTTTGGCGCCAGGAGCGACCGTCACGTCGACGTCCACCACCGCCCGCAACTGACGATGCCCCGACAGTTTGAAGGTCTTCGACACTGCGACCGCCCGCAGCACCGGCGTCAGGCCGTCAGCCGACGGCCGCCGCTCAGACGTGGCTTCCCGCTCGAGCGTGTCGCCCGGCCGCTCGGTTTCACCACCAGACAGACGCTGGCCGCGTGTCGCGGCCGAGGGCACCGCCCGCAGCAGGGCCTTGGTGTAAGGATGTTTGGGATCGCCCAAGAGCTGGGCGGCTGTGCCCTCTTCGACGACTTCGCCTTCCCGCATCACCAAGACCCGGTCCGCCACCTGCGAAACCACTGCCAGATCGTGAGAGATGAGCAACAACGCGGTGCCCGTGTCCCGCCGGCGACCGAGCAGGTCCAAGATCTGCGCCTGCACAGTCACGTCGAGAGCTGTGGTCGGCTCGTCGGCCACCAACAACAAAGGGTTCCCCGCCAGCGCGGTCGCGATCAAGGCGCGCTGGCGCAGTCCGCCCGAAAGCTGATGCGCGTACTGGTTCGCGCGCACCGCCGGATCGGGGAACCCGACCTCGGCCAACAGCGCTTCGACCTGGGCGCCGGTCCCTTTGGATTTCTTGCCGCTGTGCGCGCGCAAGGCTTCGGCCACCTCCTGGCCAACGGTCCGCAGCGGGTCCAAAGAGGTCAGCGCGTCTTGCAGGACTAGGCCCACCTGGGATCCGCGAATCTGGCGCCAACCGCGGTCAGGAAGACCAGACAGGTCGCGACCGGCCAGTCGAAACTCGTCGGCCGTGATCCTGGCCGTCTTGGCGGCCAAGCCCAACAAGCTCAGCGCGGTGACAGACTTGCCCGATCCCGATTCCCCCACCAAGGCCACCGCTTCGCCCCGGTGAATCGACAAGTCGATGCCGCGAACGGCGTGCACATAACGCTCGCGGCTGGCGAATTCGACATGCAGCCCGCGCACCTGGAGGACCGGGCTGGTCGGGGCGGCGTCGCTGGGCGCCGCGAGCGCGCCGAGAACCGTGGTCATCGGTCTCTCCGTTCGTAGCGGCGCTGCAGGCTCTGGCCCAAGACGGTCGAGGCGACCACCACCGCTGTCAGAGCGATCCCCGGGTAGATGGCGCTCCACCAGGCTTGGCGCAGGTAGGCGCGGCTTTCCGCCAGGAGCAGGCCCCATTCGGCGGCCGGCGGCTGCGGCCCCAGGCCCAGGAAGCTCAGCGCGGACGAACCGATGATGGCGCCTCCCAAGCCGATCGTGACCATGATCGGCAGGGCGCCGAGCGCGTTGGGCAGAACATGGCGAAGCACGATTCGTGCCTTGCTCAAGCCGAAGGTCTTGGCTTGTTCGACATATCCCGACTGAAGTGTGACCGAGGCGTTCGCCTTGATCAGCCGGGCGTAGGCGGGCAGCGACCCGAACCCCAGAGCGAGGACCAGGTTGTCAGGGCCGCGGCCGGTGAAGGTGATCAAGAACATCGCCAAGAGCAGCCCGGGAAAGGCCGCCAGCACGTCGATGAGGCGATCGGAGACCTGTTGGAGCCAGCGCGGCGCGACGGCCGATCCAAGCCCCACAACCAAGCCGAGCAGCACTGCCACCACCGAGGCGCCCAACCCGATCGCGACCGAGTAGCGGGCACCGTAGATGACCCGGGTCAAGACATCGCGACCGAGCAGGTCCGTGCCGGCCGGGTGCTCCCAGCTAGGGGCCAGATGGGATTCCCGGGGGTTGCCGTCGAGCGGGTCGGCGCTGGTCAACAGCCCAGGCGCGATCGCCGCCAGGGCGACCACGGCCAGGATCGGCAGGGCGAAAACAAGGTCCCATTGCAGGCGTGCCAACCAGGCGCCCAATAGACGCGACGCCTTGGCCGGCGCCGACCGCAGCTTTGTTGACGCCCGGCCCGGCGACTTCACCGCCGTCTGAGCGCCAACGGGGGCCGGACGGGCGGCGCCGTCGGGGGTGGGGACAACGCCGGTGACGTCGGGCGCGGCAGGGGCGACGGATGCGGCGGGCACGACGGTCTCGGCAGGAATGACGGGCGCGACAGGTGCGGCAGAGGCGACGGGTGCGGTAGGAGTGACGGGCGCGACAGGAGCCACAGGCGCGGTCATTTCGGTCCTCCCCGGGCTGTGCGCAGACGCGGATCGATTGCGATGGCGACCAGGTCGACCGTTGTCGAGGCGGCCACATAGGCGGCGGTCGAAACCAGCGTGACCCCCAAGATCAAGGGCACGTCCTTGACGATCACCGCGTTGACGGCGAGTTGGCCAAGCCCCGGACGGCCAAAGATCTGCTCCACGATCACCGCCCCGCCGAGCAGACCGCCAATCTGCAAACCGACCAGGTTCACAACCGGCAGGGCGGCATGTTTGACGGCGTGCCGGTACCGCACCGCGGCCGGGCTAAGCCCCCGGGCCCGTGCGGAGACGGCGAAAGGCTGCTCAATGGCTCTGAAAACGCCATCGGACAAGACCTGGGTCAGGAAGAAGCCCGACGGGATGGCGAGGGCCAAGGTGGGCAGGACCAGCGCCTGCCAACTGTCCGTCTCGATGATCGAGAACCAACCCCAACGGAAGGACACCACCGTCAACAGCAGAATTGCCAGCCAGAACGGGGGCAGCGACAGTATCACCAACTGGATGCCGGAGGTGACCGCTCGCAATCCCTTGACCGGAGCGGTGTTGATCAACGTCGCCAGCACGGCGATTATCAACGCCACCACCGTGGCCGTCAGGGCCAACGTTATGGTTGGCCCCGCGCCCTCGGCCAGCAGATCGGAGACGTTCTGGCGCATGGTGTAAGAAACGCCCAAGTCGCCTTTGGGAATCCGGGCCAAATAAGTGAAGTACTGCACCCAGACCGGTTGGTCCAGTCCCCAACGCTCAATCGTGGCGGCACGCAATTCGGGATCGTCCCGGTTTTCTCCCAAGAGCAGCGAGACGGTGTCGCCGGGAGCGAGCTGGATCGCCAAGAAGGTCAGGCTGACGGCTATCCAAAGGACCAGCAGCGCGCTCAAGACACGTCTGACCACGAGCCAGGCCAGGGCGATCCCGCGGCCGCCCTCGTAGGGCGCCTCCTCCACGGTGGACGGCTCGGCCCTGGTGGCGACGGTGGCGTCAAGGCTGGTGGTCATGACGATTCCCTTTGCTTCCCAGCGCTTGTCAGCCCAGTCGCCAGTCCGGCGTTCGCGAGAGCAGCCGCCCGGACGCCCGCCCGAACGCCCGCCCGAACGCCTTCCGGGATGTCTGCCGGAAGGCCAAGTCCGCTGGACGGCGCCCAAAGACCGCCGCGGCGACGCCGGCAGCCTTGAGTTCTTCAGTCAACGAGATCATGATTGGGATTCCTGATTCAATGATCGGGGATTGGTCTGGGACAAGCGAAAACAAGCTAGCAGCGCGATACTCGAAGAGGCGAGTATGTAAAGGGACAGTCGCCCAAGGGGAGAACCGCCGGGTCAGGAAGTCGATCATCCTTCGCGTCATTACAATATTCCATATGTTGCGATTATGTAAAGAGGCCAAGTTGCTTGCCCCACCGCTATTGCCCAAGCTGGCGGCGGTGGCGGATCGATCCGCCTAAACCCTAAAGCCGCAAGGAGAAGGCATGCCAATCGTCCTGCCGGAGGGGCTGTCTCGACCGGTCCGCGAAGCCCTCAGCGAATGCCCGGTGTTTGACGGCCATAACGATTTACCGGCCAAATTGCGTTCGGAGGCGGCCTATTCGGTGGCCGGATTGGACCAGCTGACGCCGCGCTACCACACCGATTTGGTCCGTCTGCGCCAGGGCGGGGTGGGCGCCCAGTTCTGGTCCGCCTGGGTGCCTTCGCAGTTGCCGGAGCCGGAAGCAGTGGTTTCCACCTTGGAGCAGATCGACGCTATAGACCGGCTCGCCGCCGCCTACCCTGACCGGCTCGCCCGGGCCAACACCGCCGCCGAGGTCCGGACCGCCTGGAAGGCCGGCCTGATCGCCTCGCTGATCGGGATCGAGGGCGGCCATA
Organism: Bifidobacteriaceae bacterium; assembly: GCA_031270825.1. Taxonomy (GTDB): domain Bacteria; phylum Actinomycetota; class Actinomycetes; order Actinomycetales; family WQXJ01; genus JAIRTF01. The sequence goes on along the minus strand of JAISXH010000049.1, from coordinate 35,996 downwards.
GCCTGGCCCGCTCGATTGGCGTCCTGCGCGCCTTCGCCCGCTTGGGCGTTCGCTACGTCACCCTCACCCATGGAACCAACACCGCCTGGGCCGATTCGGCCACCGACCAACCGGTCCACGGCGGCCTCAGCGCCGAAGGCGAGGCGGTGGTTCGCGAAATGGTTCGAATCGGCGTGCTGGTCGATCTGTCCCACACCTCGGCGCAGACCCAGCGCGCCGCGTTGGCGGTGGCCCAGGCGCCGGTCATCTTTTCGCATTCGTCCGCTCACGCCGTCACCCCGCATCCCCGCAACGTGCCCGATGACGTGTTGCGGCTTCTGCGGCAAAACGGCGGGGTGGTGCAGGTCACCTTCTTGCCCGCCTTCATCTCTCCCGCGGTGGCCGCATGGGAGGCCGAGTTCAGGGCTGGGCTGGAGGACTTCAAACCCGATTTCGCCTCGATGTGGCCACCGGCCCCGCTGCCCGGCGAAACGGTTGACCAGTGGCTGGCCCAACACGGTCCAGGCGCCCGGCCGGCGGGAGGACCGTTCGCGCGGCTGGCCGAATGGGAGGCGCTGCACCCAAGGCCACCGGTCGGCATCGGCGACGTGGTGGCGCACGTCGAACACTTGCGCGAGGTCGCCGGGATCAACCACATCGGACTGGGCGGCGACTACGACGGCACCCCCTTCCAACCCGAGGGTTTGGAGGACGTGTCCGGCTATCCACGGCTGCTCGAGGCCCTGGCCGATCGGGGTTGGTCGGCCCCAGATCTGGCCAAACTGGCCGGCGGCAATGTGTTGCGCGTGCTTGAGGACGCGGAACATGCGGCCGAGGAGCCACTGTGGCCCGGAGCGCCGGGAACCCCACGCCGGTGAATCCTGTCCCGCCACCGGCGACCGCCCGGGCGCCGACTCCCGAGACGCCGAGGCACCGAGCCAGCGAGATGCTGAGGCCGCCACCGGCGACCGCTCCGGCGCTGAGACGGATCAGTTGCGGGGTTGGCGACTCTCGCCTTCGCGGATGTAGTCGAAGTCGGGGTCCTCGGACCGGGAGCGCCGGGGCCAGTCGAAGTCTTTGGAACGCCAAATGAAGCCGACCACCACCGCGACCGTGATGAACGCGGAGATGGCGCCCACCGCCAGGGTCCAACGCGGCCCGAAGACCTCGCCCACCCAGCCCAGCAACGGCGAGCCGACCGGTGTTCCGCCAATGAAAATGGCCATGTAGAGCGCCATCACCCGACCGCGCAACGCCGGCGGCGTGGCCAATTGCACGGACGCGTTCGCCACCGTCATGACAGTCAACGCGAACAGACCGGTGGGCGCCAAGCAGACCGCGTAGAAGTAGATATTCGGCGCCAAAGTCAACGCCACCATGCAAACCCCGAAACCGCCCATCGCCGCCATGATGGTGCGCATTCGCGGGTGGGTCCGCTTGGCGGCCATCAGGCCGGCGGCCAACGAGCCCACCGCCATGATGGTGCCGAGGAAGCCGAATTCTTCCGAACCGACCCCGAACACCTCGGTCGCCATCAGCGCATTCGTGATCTGGAAGTTCATGCCGAAGGTCCCCAGCATGAAGACGGTGAACATCAGCAACATGATGCGCGGCTGGCGCCGGACATAGGACAGGCCGTCTCGGATCGGATGATCGGCCCTGACCCTGGGCGAGGGATTCAACTCGGCGGGGTTTTGCAACGCCAAGGCCCAGATCACCGGCGCGTAGCTGAGCGCGTTGATCGCCAGCGCCGGGCCCACACCCCACCAGGCGATCATCAGGCCGGCCGATCCGGGCCCGATCAGCCGAGCGGCGTTGAAAGAGGTGGTGTTCAACCCGACCGCGTTCGGAATCAAGTCCGCCGGGACGATCTCCGGAGCGAAGGCCTGGCGGGTCGGCCCGTCGAAAGCCGCCGCGATCCCAGACAGGAAACTGAGCGTGTACACATGCCACAGCTCGACCGTGTCGGTCAGCACCAAGATGGCCAGAACTAGCCCTGTCACCAGCATGAACGCTTGGGTGAGCTGCAACACTTTGCGCTTGTCGAAGCGGTCCGCGACCACGCCGGCCTGCCCGGCCAGGAGCGGCGCGGGCAGGAACTGCAACGCCGTTGTCAATCCCAGCGCCATAGAGGAATGGTCGGTCAGGATCACCAGCACCAGCCAGTCCTGCGCGATCCGGCCCATCCAGGTGCCGATGTTGGAGACCAGGCCGCCAATGTAGAACAGCCGGTAGTTGCGGATGCGCAGGGACGCGAACATTCGCACGCTGTTCGGGCGGTTCGAGCCGGGGCTCGTGTTTTCGATTCTCACGGTCACCGGCGCCCAGCCTACGCCCTGGCGCCCGCCTATCCGCCGATGCCGTCCCCCAAGTGCCGTTTGACCTGCGGTTCTGTCGGCTCGATTGTTAAGAACCGGTCTTGAGGCGCCGGCCGGGGCGGCGCCTGCGCGCCGGCGACGGCGCCGCGACCACACTGCGGGACGGCTCCAAATGCCCACGGCGGCGAACCGTGTGGGCGCCTACGTTGTGTGGCATGGCCACAATCAGTGCAACACAACTCAGTCGTTTCATGCATGCCTCTCAAACGCTGCTGCCAGCGCCGTCCGAGTGGACGCAACTCAACACCTACCCGCAGTCCTTCGCCGAGTGCGTCATCGACGCGATCTGGTCCGAACGAGTCCGGTACACCACCGTGATCGAGATCATCGACCGGTACCGCGATTTCAGGCGCGGCCAGGGCGCGAACGCCGACCAGGACGGCGCCAGCGAATTGGCGCAAACGTTCTCGATCGGCCTCGACGCCTGGATCGACCAGATCGGCAATCACCAGCGCGTGTACGCCAAATCGGACGCTCCCTACAAAGCGGGCGTGGTCCACCAGGCCGCCGAGGCCGCCATTGCCTCCGGTCTGGAATCCGTTTCCGACCTCGTCAACGGCTACGCCAAATCCACCCAGGAGTATAGGAACCTGCACCAGCGCTGGCTCAACTTGCCGGGGCAGCATTCGGGCCTGAGCTGGGCCCGGCTGGCCCTCGTGGCCGGGGTCGAGACCGTCCCGGTCGATCCCTGGCTGGCTGAATTCGCCAGCAGCGCCACTGGCGCCGAGGTCCCGGCCCAGACCGCGCTTGGGCTCATCAACGCCGCCGCCACATCCATGGACGTGGCCCCGCTGCGTCTGCGCAACGCCATCTGGGAGTACCAGACGCACCTCGACGCTGCGGAGCGGGCCACGTCGCCAGCCGAGTCCCGCTAACAGAAGCGGCCGGCATCGTTCCAACGCTGCGGAGCGGGCCACGTCGCCAGGCAAGTCCCGCCAACGGGAGCGGGCGGGCGGCATCGTTCCGAGGCGGCCAAGCCCGACCCAGAGCCGGTCAGGTCAGGCCGAGCGGCTGTAGGTCCGGACCGCCACCAGGCACGCGACCAGGCCGATCCCGCCACACCAGACCAGGGCCGTCCAGATCGGCGCCGCGCCCGGATCGCCGCTGAGCAGACTGCGTAGAGTCTCCACGATCGCGGTGACCGGCTGGTTCTCCGCGAACGCCCGCACCGGCCCCGGCATGGTGGCGGTGGGAACAAAAGCGGAGCTGACAAAGGGCAGGAAGACCAGCGGATAGGAAAAGGCCGCGGCGCCATCGACGCTCTTGGCCGTCAATCCCGGAATGATCGCCAGCCACGTCAGCGCGAGGGTGAACAGCGCCACTATCCCGATCGCGGCCAGCCACTCGAGCGGATCGGCTCGCGGCCTGAAACCCATGGCCAAAGCGATCAAGACGATCACCGCCACCGAGATGGCGTTGGAAACCAGCGACGTCAGAACGTGCGCCCACAGGATCGCCGCCCGCGGGATCGGCATCGAGCGGAAACGCCCCATCAGGCCCTTCTGCTGGTCGAAGAAGATCCGCAAGGCCGTGTAGGAAACACCCGAGGCGATGGCGATCAGAATGATCCCCGGCAGCAGGTAGTCGATGTACTTTTCCGAGCCGGTGTTGATCGCGCCGCCAAAGACGTAAACGAACAACAGCATCATCATCACCGGCACAATCGTGACCGTGATGATGGTGTCCGGGCTGCGCAGAATATGCCGCAGCGAGCGACCCAGGAGCGCGGACGTGTCACGCGCCGTCTTCATGTGCCCCACCTCCTTCGCCGGCGCCCGGAGCTCCGGCGGCGATGATCGCGAGGAAGATCTCCTCGAGCGAGGGCTGCTTTTCGACATATTCGATCCGCGGCGGCGGGAAGAGTCGCCTCAGCTCGGCAAGCGTTCCAGAAGCGATGATCCTGCCGCCATGCAAGATGGCGATTCGGTGGGCCAGTTTCTCGGCTTCTTCCAACTGCTGCGTCGTCAGCAGGACGGTGACGCCTTGATCAGCTAAGTCCTGGACAATGCGCCAAACCTCGAGACGACCTTCCGGATCGAGCCCGTTGGTCGGCTCGTCCAGGAAGATCACCTCTGGGCGCCCGACCAGGCTCATGGCCAGGTCAAGCCGACGGGCCATGCCTCCTGAATAGGTGTCGACCCGCCGGTTGGCGGCTTCCTGGAGGCCGAAGCGGTCCAGGAGCTCGTCGACCACCTCTTTGCGGCGGTCCAAGCCGCGCAGGCGGGCCATCAAGGTCAGATTCTCGCGTCCGCTCAGAACACCGTCCACGGCGGCGAACTGGCCGGTCAGCGAGATGCGTTGGCGCACTTGAGCGCCCTGATGGGCAACGTCGAAGCCGCACACGAGGGCCTGGCCGCCACTGGCTTTGACCAAGGTCGAGCAGATGTTGACAGTCGTGGTTTTGCCGGCGCCGTTCGAGCCCAACAGCGCGAACACCTCGCCCCGGTTGATCTCGAAATCGACCCCGCGCAGCACCGGCGTGTCACCGAACGACTTTCGCAAGCCTCGCAATTCGACGGCGGGAAGGCTCATTCGACCTCGCCTCGTCCCAGCTTGCGGTGGATGTCGCGATTCAGCGCCTCGTGCCAGTCGGCTGTGTAGGTCTTGGCGCTGCGCAGCAGCTCGTCGGCGAAGGCGGCCACATCCACGCCGGTGACCGCCAAGACATCCTGGCCCTGGGCGGCCCCGGACTCAAACAACTCGACCACGTCTGCCAGGATGGCGATGATATCCATCCCGTTCCCGGCCGCGCGTTGCCACAGGTAGCGTTCAAGGCGCTCGTAGACGTAGGCGTAATCGGCCGGCAGCGCCCTCGCCCGCTGCCGCATCTGCCGGTATTCGCGCTTTTCGCGCCTCACCCGTTTGATGTACTCAAGCAATCTGGCCATCCTTAGTCCTCCCGCAGCCGTGTGATCCGTGAGGCCACAAACCCCCACCGGGCCCAAAATGAACGCAGCTCAGCGCGTCCCGCGTCGTTGAGCCGGTAGAGCTTTCGCGGTGGTCCGCTCAGGGAAGGCCTGCGGTCGGCTTCCACCCATCCGCCGCGCTCAAACCGGAGCAGAATCGCGTAGACCGTGCCCTCCACCACCTCGTCGAAGCCGAGTTCGTTCAGCCGCCGGGTGATTTCGTAGCCGTAGGTTTCCCCACGGTCGATCAGTTCCAAGACGCAGCCCTCGAGCACGCCTTTGAGCATTTCGGTCAGGCCGCGCAGTTCGGTTCCTCCTGGTTCCACCGCTATGACGTGTCACTGGTATCCAGCGTCACTAGGTACTAGTAGATTGTCACACTAGGTACCGGAGCCTGTCAACCCTCTAGATGGAACACGGTGCGGATTGGCGGACGGCAGCTCTCGGTTCGACCGATTCGGTCAGTTTGGTCGTCTCGGCCGCGCCCGGCGCCGACCGGTTCAGGCGAAAGGCCAGCGCGGACCGACCCGTCCACGCGCCTGCTCGCGCGTCAACAGCCGGGCTCAGGCCTGGCGACCGGGCCAGGGCGAACTGCGGCCGGCAGCCGGCGGAAACCGACGCCGGTAACCACCAACAAGCCAGTTGGCGTCACTCGGCGCCGACCCGCTGTGGGGCAGATACGGACGAGCCCCGCTGCCGGTCCACATGGATTGCGGAACCCGACCGAGAACCCGACCGAGACACCGTCCCGCCGGGACGCCAGTGCCCAGCCATACGCTCCAGGCGGCCGGGTTCGGCCAAAGCGTAGAGGGTGTAAACCACCAGCAGCGGTGCGGTCACCACATAAGGGAAGGCATAGCGCAGATTGCTATTGACCGGCGAGGCCAAGCAGACCAAGAACACCAGGGCGACGGGCGGGAACGGCAGCAAGGCTCGCCACTGGCGACGTCTTACCAGCAACGCCGCCGCCGTCAACAGGACCCAGGTGTAGAAACCGGGCACGAACAACAGCCACAGGACCGGCGCCGTCACCATGCCTTTGGCCGCACTGATCGTCGCCGCCCGCGCGGACGCCAACGCGGCCGGATAATGAGGATCCAGCCCCGCCGCCGGCTCGCTCAACTCGGCCTTGGTGTCCTCCCAGTAGCCGGCTTGGAGGTGAATCAGGTCGGGGTATTGGATCGGCGGGGCGCTCGACTTGCCGGTGGGCCAAAAGTAGCCGTAGGTGTTCGCGGCAGTCGCCTCGACGTAGGTGAGCGGATGGCGGGCGAACATGTCCGACCAGACCTCAAGGTAACGTCGCAGCGATTCCGAGGTGAACGATTTGAAGCGGTTCTTGACCGGGTCCGACAGGGTGGGGCGGTATTTCTGGGGCAGATCCTCGACGCTCCGGCCGTCCCGCAGCAGCGACTGCAAAACCGCCGATTGGGCCGGCGTGACCTCGTCGCCGTGGACCTTCAAGTATCGCGCGGTCTGTTGCAGGGGCACGCTCAGTATCTCCGCGTTCGAATACTTGGTCACCCCCAGAGCCGGGAAGACCAGGGCGTTCGCCGCCATCAGCCCCGCGACCACCAGCCCGGCCGCGACCACCACCCGCGGGCGGCGCCGCCGCAGCAGGACCACCATGCACAACGCCGACGCCAGCACCACCACGATCCCGTCGTTGCGGAACGAGGCCGCCCCGAAGGCTCCAACCACGAACAACACCAGCTTGGAAGCGTCCAAAGACCGCCGCGCCGCCGTTCGGACCAGCACGTTCACCAGCACCAACACGCTCAAGGTATAGGGGTAGTCCTTGTACACAACCGTCGCGCCGATCGGAAACACCGGCACCAAGGCAAAGAATCCCCAGGTCAAGGCATAGGCGACCAGGGTTCCCCGGCGGTCCCGCCCCCAGGTCGCGGCCGCCAGGCGGAAGACCGTCGAACAGGTCAGCGCGAACACCCCGCAGGCCAGGGCTCCTTGCACCAGTCCGTACACGAACAAGGCCCCGTTGACGCCGAACACCTTCCCCGCCGAGAACAGCCCGCCCATCAGCGTGGTGGCCATATAGGGGTGGTGCGTGGTCCGGTCCAGGTGCCCCAAGAACTCGTTCAGCTGCCGGAATCCGTCGAAGGCGTAGGTGCCCGGAAAGAAGATCACGTAGTAGGGCAGCCAGGCCGCGACGATGCCGACCGCCGCCGTCGCAAAGGGCCGTCGCCTGGCCAGGTCCGCCAGTCCGCGCAGCAGTCCAAGAAGCGGGCCGGTTCCCCTCCGGCGCGAACGGGCGGGCTCTTTCGCGCCAGAAGCCGGCCGCGATGGGGCATCACCAGATACGCCGCTCGCTTGGTCAAGTCCTCGTTCGCGGGCCCGAACCCGCGCCGCCAAGCGGCCAATCGGGTTGGCCAACCAACCACGGGAGGCGCCATCCCCGCCCAGGGCGCGGTTCGCGGCTGAGGCTGAACCGCCCAAGCGATCGGTGGCGCGAATGACGGCCAGAACAGCGGCGTAGTACACGGCCAGGAAACCGATCAAAGCCGCAGGGGTGAAGTCGGCCGCGGAACTGACTGCGCAATTCGACCAATGGCAGGCGGTGTCATGATGTTTGAGGCTCAGGCCGGTGATCGTCCAGACCGTGAAGAGCGCCGCCAAGACCCCTGCGGTGAGAACGAACTTGCTGGTCAAGGCCGCGCGCCTGTACCAGAGGGCGGTTCCGCCGGCGATTGCCGTCGCCAGCAGCGCCGATCCGACCAGAGCGGGCCAGCTCGCGTTGTCCAAAGAGACGGTTTTCGGATGATCGAACACCACCACCGCGTAAGCCGTCGCCATCCCCAGCGTCGCGGCCACCGCCCACGTTCCGGCCAGGCGCCGCCCGGCGCCAAGGCGCTGAGCGGCGATCAGCGGCGTTTGCGGCATAGTTCTCCCCCGTAGGCTTTCCCGAGTTGGCCGGCCAGCGCGTTCACTTGGCTAAGGAGCGGCTGGAAGCTCGGATGGGGCCATGCTAGCTGCCCGCCTTTGGCCGCTCCTCATCCCCGGGGCGAATCGCCCATTTCGGACCCAAAACCCCCCAATTCCTTCACATCAAGCCGTGCGGTCGGTCCGACCGCAGTTCCCAAAGCGTCTGGGTCGCCGCATCCGGACGGCATAGGGCACCTGACTGATCTGGGGGCGGCCGCGACCCCGATACGTCAACTTGCCGTTCCCCCCGCGTAACCGCGACCTGGCAAGCTTGAACCCATGGCTCAAGACAACGAACCCTGCCGGCGCCGGATCGCGCTAGTCGCCCACGACAACAAGAAGGCCGACCTGCTCGCTTGGGCGGAATTCAACCGGGACACCCTCTCCCGCCACGAACTGTGGGCCACAGGGACCACCGGGACAATGCTCGAATACGAACTCGGACTGCCCGTCAACCGACTGCTGTCCGGTCCGGTGGGCGGCGACCAACAAGTCGGCGCGATGATCGCCGAGGGTCGCCTCGACGTGCTGATGTTCTTCTGGGATCCACTAGAGCCGCAACCCCACGATCCGGACGTGAAGGCTCTGCTTCGGCTGGCCGCCCTGTGGAACGCGCCGGCGGCCTGCAACTCCGCCACCGCCGATCTGATGATCTCTTCGCCGCTCTTCGACTCCGACTATCGCTGGGCGCGCCCGCATCTGGAACCCCGCCAATGGGATGACCAGGGGATCGTCGCGTGAGACCAGCCCTGGCGCCGGGCCAGGGCGGACCGCGCCCAAAACTGCCCGGGCGCTGGAGTCCAGCACCGCTTTGAGCACCACCACCCCCGCGAGCGCCGCCGCCGCCAGCCCCGGCACACCGGGGACCGGGGGCCTGCGCGTCAGCTTCCCGCCCGACCTGCCCATCAGCGCCCGGCGGGAAGAGATCGCCCGCGCCATTCTCGCCAACCAAGTGGTGATCATCTCCGGCGAAACCGGTTCCGGCAAGACCACTCAGATCCCCAAGATCCTGCTCGAATTGGGCTACGGCGCGGCCGCCGCCTCAGGCCGGCCAAGTGACAACTTGCGCTCCGGTGATGACGGCCGAACCCAGACCGGCGGCATCGGGCCGGGGACCGGCGAACCAACAGCGGCGCCGGGAAGCGACCGCGGCGCAACCGAAGCGGCAGGCAGCGTTGCCGGAGCGGGCCAGCGGCGCGGCCGCGGCGCCGCCCGGAACCCGCGCCAACGGCGGATGATCGCCCACACCCAGCCCCGGCGAATCGCCGCGCGGGCCACAGCCGAACGCATCTCCGAGGAACTCGGTTCCCCGCTCGGCCAAACCGTGGGCTACCAGGTCCGCTTCACCGACCATTCCTCCCCAGCCACGCGCCTCAAGGTCATGACCGATGGCGTGCTGCTGGCCCAGATCCAGCGTGACCCGCAGCTCAGGGCCTATGACGCCATCATCATTGACGAAGCCCACGAGCGCTCCCTCAACATAGACTTCCTGCTCGGCTACCTGTCGAATCTGCTACCCCGCCGGCCGGACTTGAAGCTGATCATCACGTCCGCGACCATCGATTCGGAGCTGTTCGCCGCTCACTTCGGCCCCAGTTCCGGCCATCCGGCCCCGGTCATCGAAGTCAGCGGCCGGACCTACCCAGTCGAAATCCGGTACCGGCCGCCCGGCGAGAACGGCGTGCCAGAAGACCAACCGACCGCGATCGCCGCAGCGGCCCGAGAACTGATGCGCCAAGGCGACGGCGACATGCTGGTCTTCTGTTCGGGCGAGCGCGAAATCCGGGACGCGGCCGATGTGCTGACTGGCGAGCTCGGACCGGCGGTCGAGGTCCTGCCGCTCTATTCGCGCCTCAGCGCCGCCGAACAGCACCGGGTCTTCGAGCGCCACTCGAAACGGCGGATCGTGCTGGCGACCAATGTCGCCGAGACATCACTGACCGTTCCCGGCATCCACTACGTGATCGATCCCGGGACCGCCCGCATCTCGCGCTATTCGAAGGCGACCAAGGTCCAGCGCCTGCCGATCGAGCCGATCTCGCAGGCCAGCGCCAACCAGCGAGCTGGGCGCTGCGGGCGCGTCGCCAAAGGCGTCTGCATCCGGCTGTACGCGCGCCAGGACTTCGAAACCCGCCCGCCATTCACCGATCCGGAGATCCTGCGCACGTCGCTGGCCGCCGTCATCTTGCAGATGCTGGCCGTCGGCGTGGTGGCCAGCCCCGGCGAAGTGGTCAGCTTCCCCTTCGTCCAACCGCCGGACACCCGCTCTGTCACCGACGGCGTCCGCCTGCTCCAAGAACTGGGCGCCATCGAGGAGCACCACGGCCGCACCCGCCTGACCGAAATCGGCCGCCAGTTGGCGCGCATTCCCTTGGACCCGCGCCTGGCCCGCATGATTGTCGAAGCCGAGACCCTGGGCGTGCGGCGCGAAGTGACCATCGTGACCGCCGCCCTGACCATCCAGGACCCCCGCGAGCGCCCGCTCGAGTTCCGCGCCCAGGCCGATCAAGCGCACGCCCGCTTCGCCGACCCGGCCAGCGACTTCCTCACCTATCTCAATCTTTGGGAGTACCTGCGCGGCGCCCGCCGCGCCAGTTCATCCTCCGCCTTCCGCCGCCTGGTCCGCCGCGAATATCTCAACTACTTGCGCATTCGCGAGTGGCAGGACCTGGTCAAGGAACTCGACCGGGCCGTGACAAGCGCCGCGCCGGGCCGCCACCGCCAGACCAAGGCGCGAAGAGGCCGCGCCGAGGCACGGCCTCCTGAGCCGGCGGCAGGGCCGCCCGCGTTCGGCGACGTGACCCAGCCGCACCGCCTGGAGTGGCCAGCCGATCCGATCCACCGGGCACTGCTCCAAGGATTGCTGTCGCAAATCGGCCTCAAGCAAGCCACGCCGGTCGGGGCCAAAGGGGCATCGCGCCGCGATGGCCCCCGCGGCGGAGGCGGCCGGGCGGCCGATTACCTGGGCGCGCGCGGCATCAAGTTCGCCATCCATCCCGGATCGAGCCTTCGGCGCAAACAGCCGGATTGGATCATGGCGGCGGAACTGGTCGAGACCTCACGCCTGTGGGCGCGCGTCTGCGCGGCCATCAAACCAGAGTGGGCGGAAGAGGCGGCGGCCGGCCTGGCCCGGCGCTCCTATGCCGAACCACTCTGGTCAGCCAAACGCGGCGCCGCCATCGTCAACGAAAAGGTGCTGGTCTACGGCTTGCCGGTGGTGGCGGCGCGGCCGGTGCCGCTAGCCCGGATTGACCCGGCCGCAGCCCGTCAGCTATTCATCCAACACGCTTTGGTCGAAGGCGATTGGCGCAGCCACCACGAGTTCGACCGACACAACCACCAGCTACTCGAGCAGGCCGAGGAACTGGCCGCTCGCGCGCGTCGACCAGGACCGGCGTTCTTAGACCAAGACCTGTTCGACTTCTACGACCGTCGGTTGCCCGAATCAGTCGTCTCGGCACAACATTTCGACTCCTGGTGGAAGAAGGCGCGCGCGGCCAACCCCGAGCGGTTGAATCTGGCCGCAGACCTCTTGGAAGACGTCATCCGGCCGGCCACGGACCGCTTCCCGGACAAATGGCGCCAGGGCGACTTTGAATTGCCGATCACCTACGAGTATTCGCCGGGCAGTCCGGATGACGGCGTGACGGTCCACATCCCAGTCCAGTTCGCCGCGCAGGTGCGCCCGGACGGATTCGACTGGCAGGTCCCTGGCCTTCGTCAAGACCTGATCGCGGGTCTGATCAAGACCCTGCCCAAGCCGCTGCGGGCGGAATTGCTTCCGGCCCAGGCCACCGCGCGGCAAGTGCTGGCGGGACTAGGCGAACCAACCGACTGGCTGGCAGCCGACGGCCGCATCCAACCCCTCACCGAAGTGCTGAGCGGCCTGTTCAGAGACTCGCCCGGCCTCTACATCCCACCCCAGGCCTGGCATCAGACCCCTTTGGCCGACCACCTCCGGATCGCTTTCCAAATCGAGGATCCGAAGGGCCGGGTGATGGCCCGCGGCCACAGCCTCGCCGCCCTTCAAGCAGAGGTCGCTCCTCTGGTCAACGCCGCTATTGAGCGCGTCGCCGCAGCCACCATGAGGGACCGTTTGAGCCGGGACGCGCCCGCGCCGCCGCCAGGAGCCGTTCCCGTCGCGGACTCCATGACCGCGACTGCGCCCCGGCCGGGGGCCCAATCCGGCGCTGACTCAAGGGGCGCTCCCGCCCCAGCTACCGGTAATACCGCTGCCAGCCCCGCCGCTGCCAGCCCCGCCGCTGTCAGCCCCGCCCCCGCTGAGCCGACCAGCGCCGCGCCCACCGCCGCGCAGCTAGCCGCCGCTGTCCGCGAACAACTGCTGGCCGAATTGGCGCTGCCCTCTCAGCGGCTGACCACCCGTTTGCGGCCCGAACAGGCCCTGCCGCTCGTCGCCACCCGTTATCCGTCGGTCGCGGCCTTGACTCTAGACGCCCAGCGCGCCGTAGCCCAGGCGGCAGTCGACCAGGCCGGGGTTCCCGGCGACCGGGCGGCCTACGACCAGTTGCGCGACCAACTGCGCGACCGCCTGGAGGATGACACCTACGCGACTTTGGCGACGGCATCGGACATAGTGGCCAAAGCCCGGCAGATCGAAGCTGAAGCCGAGCGGGTCACCGAGCTGAATGTGCTGAACTCGGTTCTGGACCTCAAGGACCACCTAGGGCGGCTCTTGAGCGACGGTTTCATCAGCCGGGCCGGACTGGGACGGCTGAAGGACCTGCGAAGATACCTCGAGGCCGAGTCTTATCGGCTGACCAAGCTGGGCACCAACCGCGCCCGCGAGGAACAGGCCCTCGCGGAACTGGCGGAGTTGGACCGGGAAATCGCCGCCCGGCCGGACGTCCCGCCCGAGGTGCCCTGGATGGTGGAAGAGCTCCGCGTCTCGCTGTTCGCCCAGCACCTCGGCACCGCCTACCCGATCAGCGCCAAACGCATCCGGCGGGCACTGGATGCCAACCGGGTGTGCAGTGGTGGTCCGGCCAGCCCGGACCGGTCGGCCAGTTAGGTTACGAACCTTGCCAACGACCCTGGGCGTCGTACCTGCCCAGGCGAATCTTTCCCGGCTCGCGGCGGCGCCGGCGGGCGTGGCTCAAGCCAGGTGGGCAGCGGGAGCGGCCACGCCTGGTGTAATGGACTGATGAGCACTGCCAGGCCGCAAGATGTCCTGTTCGACCCGGACGGCCAAGACTGGCGCAGGGTCAGTCCGAAGCTGATCAAGGTCCGCTTGCTGCTGATTGGGCTCTGGTTCGGCCTGCCGGTCGTCGGCGGCGTTGTCTGCCTGGTCATCTTCCAGCAATGGTGGATCGCCATCCCGACTGCGGTCTGGGCGCTGCTCGGGCTGTGGACCGCCTGGCTGAACGACCGCCGCGTGCGGGCGATCGGCTACCTGGAGCGGGCTGATGATCTGCTGATCCGCAAAGGCATCCTGTTCCGCGAGCTGAAGGTGGTCCCGTACGGACGCCTCCAGTACCTCGATGTCACGGCGGGTCCGCTCGACCGCGCCTTCGGCTTGGCCAAACTTGATCTCAACACCGCCTCCGGCTCGCTCAACGCCGATCTGCCCGGACTGGATCCCGATGAAGCCGCCCGCCTGCGCGACCGTCTGTCCGAACTCGGCGCCACTCGAATGGCGGGCCTGTGAGCAAGGAGGAAATGGCGGGCGGCCCCGCCCCTGGCAACGCCGATGCGTCTGCTCCCGAACACGAGCAGACCTTCCCGGGCGGTGGAACTCCTGGCGCCAAGAAGCCCTCAGCGGCCGAGCGCGGCGACGGCCAGAACTGGCATCGCCTCCATCCGTTGACGCCCTTCTTCAAGGGCTGGGGCCTGATCGCCGTGGCCTTGGCCGCCGGCGTCTACAACGCCGACGAGAACATCCCGGATCTGATCCGCTTCGCCAACCGGACCGGCTGGCACTGGATCGCCTTGGCTGTCTTCGCCCTCCTGCTCATCGCTTTGGCCTGGGCGTTCATCTGGTGGCGGCGAGCCTATTTCCAGATCACCGACACGTCGCTGGAGTGGGCCACAGGCGTCGTCTTCCGCGCTCGGCGCACCGCCAGGCTCGACCGGATCGAGGCCGTGGACACCATCCATCCGCTTATCCCGCGCCTCTTCGGGCTGGTCAAGCTGAAGATCGAGTCCGCCGGGGGCGCCGGCTCGGCGGTCGAGTTGGCTTACCTCACAGCCGCCGATGCCGCCTTCTGGCGCCGCGAAATCCTCTCCCGCGCCGCTGTGGCCAAGCAGGGCGCCGGTGGAACGCCGGCCCCACTGCCGCCCACGACGCTTCCGGCCGGGGATGCGTTCGGCGGAGCGCCCGGCCCTGGCGGACCTGGCTTCCGCCCGGTGCCGCCGAACCCCGCCGGACCGGGCGGCCACCCCGCACCGCCCAACTCCGCCGTGCCCGGCCCAGCCACGCCCGGTTTAGCTGCCCCTGGTCTGGCCGCAAGCGCAGCCGAGCACGTGGCGCAGGGTTATGCCGGGGCTGGCGGCACGGCATCGGCCGGAGCTTCGACATGGAACCAAAGCCCCGTGGTGGGCCTGGCGCCCAAGTCGACCGAGACACATATCGGGGAATTGCTGGGCGATTCGGACGCGCATGTGCCGGAGCTGTTCTCAGTTCCGACCAGCCGGGTCATCGCGTCGCTGGCGCTGTCAGCCTGGACCTGGATGTTCGTGATCACGGCCATCGCGTCTGTGATCATGCTGTTCGTCGGGCCACGCGGCAGCGCGGCCGGGTTCCTGGCCCCGGTGTTCGGCTTCGGCAGCTACGTGTACAGCCGGCTGGTCTCCGATTTCGGGTTCAGCGCCAAGCAGACCGATCGCGGTCTGACCCTGAGCCACGGGCTGACCACGCGCGTGTCACAGACCATAGCGCCGGGACGGGTTCTGGCGGTCAGTCTCAACCAGGGCCCGCTGTGGCGGCGTTGCGACTGGTGGCGGGTGCGGATGACAGTGGCCGGGTACGGCTCCCAAGACGCCGACAAGCAGTCTGTGCTGGTACCCGTGGCCAATTCTGAGACCGCGCGCCGAGCGATCTGGGGCATCGCGCCCGAGCTGGCGCAAGCCGACCGGTGGGAAGTCATCCGTGGCGCCCTGACCGGCTCAGGACCCACCCCCGGCTTCACCGGCTCGCCCCGGCGAGCCCGGCTTTTCGATCCTTGGATTTGGAAACGGACCGCCTACGCGGTGACGCCAGAGGCCTTGATCCTGCGACAGGGCCGCTTGCTGCGCCGGGCGACCATTGTGTTCCATGGCCGCATCCAAGGACTCGAGCTCTCGCAGGGCCCATTCGAGCGTCGGCGCGACCTCGCCGACGTGACGATCTATCTTCCACCTGGCCCAGTCGCCGCTGTCATCTCGCACCTGGCTGGCGCGGACGCTCTAGCCCTCCTGGAAGGCGAGACAGCCCGCCTGCGCGCGTCCATGAACCAAGTGTTGGCCTCGCGCGGCCCCACCACGAATCCCTGATGACGCAAGGGCCTCGACGCTCCCGCCGGCCGCAGACAGGTTCCGAAGCGGGCCGGGCACACGCGGAGGTGGGCTAGAATGCCAGGGCTGCCCCAAACGGCATCGGGCAAAAGCGGGAAACCACACCGACGCCGGCGGGCGGACGCAAACATACCCTCCTGCCACGGAAGGACCGTGGCCGATCAAGACCGAAGGAGGTGGGTAGCTTCATGCGTCCATATGAAATCATGATCATCCTCGACCCGAATATCGAGGACAGCGCGGTTCAGCCGACCCTGGACCGATTCTTGAAGATCATCAAGGACGCCAAAGGCGCCATTGACCAGATCGACATCTGGGGCAAGCGGCGTCTGGCCTATGACATCCTCAAGCATTCTGAAGGCGTCTACGTAGTGGTCAATTTCACGGCCGAATCTGCCACGGCGAACGAACTCGACCGCGTGCTCAACCTGTCGGATTCAGTGCTGCGCACCAAGCTTCTGCGCACCTATCCAGCAGCGGTGGCTTGACATGGCCGGCGACACCGTTATCACGGTGATCGGCAATTTGACCGCCGATCCAGAGTTGCGTTTCACGGCTAATGGCGCCACACCGGTGGCCAACTTCACAGTCGCCTCGACTCCGCGCACCTATGACCGGGGCACCGGCGAATGGAAGGACGGCGAGGCTCTTTTCCTGCGCTGCTCGGTCTGGCGCGAAGCCGCGGAGAACGTCGCTGAGACCCTCACCAAGGGCATGCGCGTGATTGTGCAGGGACGGCTCACCCAGCGCTCCTATGAGACCCGCGAGGGCGAGCGCCGCACCGTGGTCGAACTTCAGGTCGATGAAGTCGGCCCGTCGTTGCGTTACGCCTCGGCCAAAGTTCAGCGCAATCCCCGCTCCGGCGGGTACGATGCCGGCGGGTCACAGGGCGGCACAGGCGGCGGCTATGGCGGTTCCGGTTCGGGCGGCTATAGCAACGCGGGCGGATATAGCGCTCCTGCGGGCGGCGGTTTCGGAACCGCGCCGGCAGGGGGCGGCTATGGGGCTCCGCCGGCGCCTCCGCGAGGCGGCGAATACGGCGGCGGTTCCACCGAGGATCGTTGGGCCGCGCCGGGCGTGGCCCGATCGGCCGATGACGAACCGCCCTTCTAGAGGTTTGCCGGCTCTGAGCCTTGCCGGCTCTGAGCCTTGCCGGCTCTGGCCCTTGGCGGCGCCCGGCCCGCCCGGGGTGGTCGGCTTGGTTCGGTCGGCTTGGTTCGGTCGGCTTGGTTCGGCCAGGTCTGGCCAGATCGGCCCGGTCCGACTGACTCAGGACGCCCTGGCCACCTCCCCTAACACGTGGATTCACAGACAAGCAAAGGAAAAATGATGGCTAAACTCGCACCGCGTAAGCCGAAGAAGAAGGCGAATCCCCTGCGCCTGAACACCCAAGGGGAAATCGACTACAAAGATGTCGCGCTGCTGCGCAAGTTCATCTCCGACCGCGGCAAGATCCGCGCCCGCCGGGTCACCGGCGTGTCGGTCCAGGAGCAGCGCGCCATCGCCAGAGCGGTCAAGAACGCCCGCGAGATGGCGCTTCTGCCGTACTCGAGCGCGGGCCGCTGACTCGGCCTATCACAAGGAGAAACGACAATCATGGCAAAGATCATTCTGACCCACGAAGTCTCTGGCCTGGGACAGCCCGGCGACGTGCTTGAAGTCAAGGACGGCTACGCCCGCAATTACTTGGTGCCTCGCAAACTGGCGACACCGTGGACCAGGGGGGCGGAGAAGCAGATCGTGACGATGCGCCGCGCCACCAAGGCACGCGAGATGGCGACCGTCGAGGATGCTTTGGCCGCCGCCGACAAGTTGCGTTCAGCCAGCGTCTCAGTGCCGGCCAAGGCTGGCGCCGGCGGGCGCCTTTTCGGCACCGTCACCACCACCGACATTGCTGCCGCGGTTAAGTCCGCGACCGGGTTTGACGTGGACAAGCGCAAGATCGAGTTGCCCGGACGCATCAAGACCACCGGCCCATACACGGTCCAGGTCCGCCTCCACGACTCGGTCCTGGCGCCCGTGGAAATCGAAGTGGTCGCAGCCTGACCGGCACGGCCCAGAGCTAACGGGGCAACTGCACCCAGATACCCGGTCGAGGACACGCACAGGCGGCCGGTCGCCTGCCGCGCTGCCCGCTGCCAGCGGGCGGGGACCAGCGGGCGGGTCCGGTCGAGCAGGTGGCCTTAGGCCCCGCCGTGGGCGCCGTCTGGTTCAGGCCGATCGTCGGGTCGGGCTGGGCTGGGTTCGGCGCCTTGGAGGATGAAACGCCCGTGCAGCATAGGTTTGCGTTCCGGATCAAGCCCGGCCGGGGGTATGAACTCCGGTAACTGATCAGATTCGCGGATGCGGACTTCCCATTGGGGTGGCCCGTCGCGGGGAGGTTCGACCAAGCCGTGGTGATGAGGGCACAGGAGGGTCATGTTTCCCAGGCCGGTGGCCCCGTCGTCATACCAAGGTTTGAGGTGGTGGGCTTCAGTCGCGCCGACGGGCCGGTCGCACGACGGAAACGAGCACCCCTGGTCACGCAGTTCGAGGGCGGCCCTGATCGGGCCGGTCACGAGTCGGCGTTCGCGTCCCACGTCGAGAATCTCCGACTTCGAGCCCAACACGGCCGGGATGATCCCGGCGTCACAAAGCATGGTCCGCAGCTGTCCGGCAGGCACTAGATCTCCCGAGCCGACCAGCTTCGCAGTCCGAGCCTGGTCCAACAACTCTTGGTAGGTGATAACGACCTGGATGCGAGGGCGGTCCCCGCCCAGCTTCGGAGCGGCAGCCCGGCGCGAGACCTCGCGGCCCAGTGCGATCAGGCCGTCCACGCGGCTGGCCGCCATTGGCGGCAACGCCGCGTTCGTAGCCGCTCGCGTATGACTGGCCGGGGCGGTGTCGGCCTGGCCTTGGCCGCTCTCAGTCTTGTCAGTTTGGGTCTTGTCAGTTCGGGTCTTGTCGGTCTGGGCGCGACGATACTGCTGCGCGTAGGCGTCAACCAGGCGCTTCAGGCCTTCGGCTTCGATTGTCGGCATGGTGGCTTGGAGCAGGGTCGAGCCGTCGCCCCGGTCGAACCAAAACAGCGATCGGTTCGAGTGAGCGGTCCGATATTCCCGTTCGGCGCGCTCCTCGTCACGCTGCTGGGTCAGCTCTGGAGCTACCTGCTCCAGCAAGGCCCGCCCAGCCTTCGCCAAACCGGACGAGTCCAGGTGGTCCGCGAACCCCGCCAGCAATTCTTCCGCTTGGGATAGCTGCCCGGCGCTCAACACGTCCCCAGGCAGTTGCTTCAGCGTCCTGACCGCAGCCGCGGCCTGATGCGGATTGACGTCACCTTTGTAGGCGGCCTGCTCCAACAGGGGGGTGCCAGACAGATCTCTGGCCCGCAACACGATCTTCGAGGCCTGGCTTCGGGTCAACAGGTTATGGCGCGTCAACCACGTCGCGGCCCCCACCCCGCCGGACAGCGATCGGTGCCGGTCCGCCAGGTAGGCCAGGCGACCTGCCGCCACCTCACCCCGCCCGGCTGACTTGACCAGCCGCGACGCCAATCTCAGCAGTTCAATGCGCCCGATTGGGGCCACTGCGGCCGTGTCCGCGACCAGACTGGTCAACCGGTCCAACAACAACCCCAGGCCGGCCGTCAGATCATTGATCCCGAGGGCGCCGACGAGTTCCGCCAACGCCGCCAATCCGGGACTCTCATTTTGATCGCCGAGGCCGCCACCCGCATCACCCTGGCTGTCCAGCCCGATGCCGGGAACTGCCCATCCCCCCTGCGATGCCAGGTCTTCCGCCGGATTGTTGGCGGACGCGGTCGCGCCAGTGTCACCCACGGCGCACCCCGGACAGACGCCCAGGCCCAACGAGTCTCCCGCGTCGGCCGGGTCATTAGCCGAAACCGCCGGCTGGCAATTCCCGGGCTCCAACTCGACACCAGGAACGGTCCAGCCGCCCTGCGACGCCAGGTCTCTGGCCGGGCGAATGTCGCCGCTCCGACCCGCCAAGCGCTCTTCGCGATGCCTGCCACCGGGCCCGGCCGCGTCATCGCGGCCGATCGGACTTGGCATCTCTGACATACCCCTATTTTACACGCCATAGCCCTTTTAGTCCAACATGTGTTTGCAACGAATTGTGAAGATTCCAGGCCTTCGCCGCCGATCGATTCGGCGCCCGCCGATTCCCCGCCCACCCCAGCCTCAGCGGCATCCGCTGGGCCTCGAGCCAAGCCGCTTCGCCCGTCTACGGCGCTTGGCGCGCAGAGCACGCCGCGTCACGAGCGATTACCTTGCCACGCGATGTACTCTCGGGTATACTGTACTCTCGGAGGTGAGGGATGGCCGACGCTCTGCCCCCGGACCTGGTCCGGGGCAATATCGACACGATGATCCTGCGAACCCTGCTGCGGCAGGACCGGTACGGCTACGAGATAGCGAAGACGATCGCGGCGGCATCGTCCGGGGCATACGAACCCAAGGAGGCCACCCTGTACTCCAGCTTGCGCCGCCTCGAGGCAAACGGCCTGGTACGGGCGTATTGGGGAGACGAGTCGTTGGGCGGGCGCCGCAAGTACTACGCGGTGACCGATGCCGGCCGCCGCGCCCACGCCGCTAGCAAGGCAGCGTGGGAGCACGCCAAGCACCTGTTGGACGATTTGCTATAGGAGGAGAACCACGTGACCGACCAAATCGACGCGCCACTGGACGAGCTCTTCGCCGGCCACGCCGACCTGCCCGGCGCCGCTGATCTCCGTCACGAGATCGGAGCCGACCTGCGCGAACGCTTCGCGGACTGGACCGAATCCGGTCTTGACCGAGAAGCCGCGCTGGCGGCCACAGCGGCCTCGATCGGAGATCTGCGCCAGACCCTGAACGACCTGTTCGGGGAAGGCGCCGACGCGCCCCTGGCCGGACCCAGCCAACCTGCCCCAACGCCGACGGTAGATGACGGACCGGCCGGCGCGACCTCCGGCGGCGCCGATCTGACCTTGGCCCGTTTGAACTCCTTAGGCCTTCGGGGGACCGATTTCACCACGGCCATCCTGGTCGGCACACAGTTCAAGTACTGCGACTTGCGAGGGGCGGTATTCGACGGCGACCAACTCGACGGGGTGGCGTTCAACGCAGCCAATCTCACCGGCGCCTCGATGCGCCGATGCGTCCTGAATCAAGTCTCGTTCCGACACGTCTCCAAGCGAGCCGTCGCCTCGATCGCGTTTGAGGGAAGCCGCATGGACCGCCTCACCCACACCCAATTGCTCGCCACCTGGCGGACACGGGCGGCAAAATCAACACAATCACCGTCCCCTTGCGGATTTCTTTGCGGATTGGGGCGGTTTTCCACAGATTCTTGGGGTGGGGATTGCGCGCCGGGGCTGGACCTAGCAGGCTGGGATGCGAGCTCGCCCACGGGCCCGTCGCCAAGGCGTCTGACAAACAGGGGGATCGAATGGATGATCAAGCTTCGACTTGGGACGGGATTGTGCCTGGGCCAGTCCGTTCAGCCGAGGTCGAGTCACGCGCCCGCTTCATCGCCGGCGCCGCGCTGACGGCTGTCCACGGTTACCCGCCGCCGGCGCGGTTCGCGCCTTATCTGACTGAGGAAATCTTTCGCTCGCTGGTGGCCCGCGCCAATGCGCGCTCCCAGCGAACAGGCCGTCCCGGCTATCGTGGGCGCACCTACCTGTGCCGCATCAACCGGCGAGTCATCGAGGCCACCGTCGTGGCCACCGAGCGCACGCACACCAGAGCCGTGGCCATGCGCCTGGAACGAGTCAACGGCGTCTGGCGCGCCAGCGACCTGTTGATCATCTGACCGGATCGCACGCCGACCCCAGGCCGGGCAGGCGGCGCGGGGGGTCGCGGAATGGACCTATCGATCCGCTGGCGGCGTCAGCCCAAGCGGGATGACAGACTGGAAGCGTGACTACCTCTGCAGCTGCGCCCCCCCTTGAGTTCGAGGGCTGGCAATACGTGACCTCGGGCAAGATCCGCGATATCTACGAACCTTCGGTTTACTCGCCTTTCCGCGACGTGATCCTGGTGGTGACCACCGACAAGATCAGCGCTTACGACTACGTCATGCCCACTTTGATCCCGGACAAGGGCAAAATCCTGACCGCGCTGAGCGTCTGGTGGTTCGACCAACTCCAGAGCGTTGTGCCCAACCACCTGGTGTCCTTGGAGGTGCCCGAGGCGGTCCAAGGACGCGCGATGATCTGCCAGCGTCTGGTGATGTATCCAATCGAATGCGTCGCGCGCGGCTATCTGACCGGCTCCGGACTGGCCGAATACCAACACACCGGCGAGGTCACCGGCATCAAGCTGCCGCCGGGCCTGACCGACGGCGACCGCCTCCCGTATCCGATCTTCACCCCCGCGACCAAAGCTGAACAGGGCGAACACGACCAGAACGTGCCGCTCAGCTATGTCGCCAACGAACTCGGCCTGGACACCGCTGAACTCCTGCGGGACACCACCATCAAGCTCTACACCAAGGCGGAGCAGATCGCCCGCGACCGCGGTCTGATCCTGGCGGACACCAAGTTCGAGTTCGGGACCGCCGCCGCCAACGGCCTGCTGGCCCTGGGGGACGAGGTCCTCACCCCCGATTCCTCCCGCTACTGGGACGCCCACACCTGGGAGCCAGGCGGCCCGCAGGCATCCTTCGACAAACAGTTCCTGCGCGACTGGCTGACCAAAGAATCGGGCTGGGACCGGAACTCGCCACCACCGGCGTTGCCGGACGACATCGTCCAAAAGACCCGCGCTCGCTACATCGAAGCGTACGAACGCCTCACCGGAAAAGCCTTCTTCGCCTGACGCGCCCGCGCTCGCGCCACCAGGCCGACCGCGCCAAGGGTCGCTAGGCTGGTCGTGGCAATCCCACACCGACCTTTGAGAAGGGGACCATGGCACGAGTGATTGTGGACGTCATGCCCAAGCCTGAATTGCTGGACCCGCAAGGCAAAGCTGTCGCCGGCGCCTTGCCGCGACTCGGCTTCACCCAGTTCCAGGCCGTCCGCCAGGGCAAACGTTTCGAATTGGAGGCTGCGGGACCGCCTGCGCCAGAGCTGTTGGCGGCCGCCCGCGAAGCCGCGACCATGGTCTTGTCCAACCCGGTGATCGAGGACGTGGTTTCGGTCCGCTTCGACCACGGCGCCGATGCCGCCGCCCAGGACCCAGCATGACCATCCGCATCGGGGTGGTCACTTTCCCGGGCACTCTGGATGACCGCGACGCTTTGCGGGCGGCGGCGTTGGCCGGCGCCGAGGGAGTGCCGCTGTGGCACCGCGACCGGTCTCTGCACGGGGTCGACGCGGTGGTGCTGCCGGGCGGATTCTCTTACGGCGACTATCTGCGCGCCGGCGCTATCGCCCGCTTCGCGCCGGTCATGGAGGCGATCATTGACGCCGCCCACGGCGGCTTGCCGGTGCTGGGCATATGCAACGGCTTCCAGGTGCTGACCGAATCGCATCTGCTGCCCGGCTCGATGATCAAGAACGACCATCTCACCTTCATCTGCCGCGAACAGCGGCTCAACGTCGAGAACAACCGCACCGCCTGGACCAACCAGTTCAGCGCTGGCCAAGAGATCGTCATTCCCCTGAAGAATCAGGACGGCCAGTTCGTGGCCGATGCCCGCACGTTGGACCAACTCGAGGCCGAGGGCCGGATCGTGTTCCGTTACCAGGACTGGAACCCGAATGGCTCGCGCCGCGACATCGCCGGCGTCACCAACGAGGCCGGCAATGTGGTCGGGCTGATGCCGCACCCGGAGCATGCGGTCGAGCTGGGCTTCGGCCCTGATTCAGGCGCCGGCCCTAGGGCCGGCCAGGACGGCCTGTGCTTCTTCGCCTCGGTGATCCAACACCTGGGCGCCCTTGCGGCCGCCGGCTAGCCAGCACCCCGCCCCGACCAGCGGAAACGCGGGCGGCCCAGTGGGCGCTCGCCGCGGCCACCGCGGGCGCGGCCTCGCCATCGCCAAGGCGAGCCGATCAGCGCGAACGCGGGGCGCGCCTCTCGGCGCCAGCCAATCAGGCCTCCGGCCGCTCGCGATCAGGAATTGTTCTGTAGTCAATCGGCGCGGTCGGGCCCAAGGCGCCTAGGCGGCACCTCATGACCGCGATAGCTTCCGGGTTGTTGTCGACCAGGACGAATCTGCGGCCCAGTTGGGCCGCCACCGCCCCGGTGGTGCCACTGCCGGCGAAGAAATCCAACACCCAGTCGCCCGCGCGGCTGGAAGCTTGGATGATCCGGCGGGCAATGCCCTCCGGCTTCTGGGTGGCGTAGCCGGTCTTCTCCCGGCCGGTCGGGGACACAATCGTGTGCCACCAGACATCGGTCGGGAGTTTGCCCAGGGCCGCCTTCTCGGGGGTCACCAAACCCGGCGCCATGTACGGCTCGCGGTCCACGGCATCGGCGTTGAAGACGTAATTCTTGGGGTCTTTGACGTAAACCAAAATGTTGTCGTGTTTGGCGGGCCAGCGCGACTTGGTGCGAGCGCCGTAGTCGTAAGCCCAGATGATCTCATTCAGGAACGAGTCGCGGCCGAACAGGGCGTCCAGGAGCACCTTGGCGTAGTGCGCCTCGCGGTAATCGAGGTGCAAGTACAGCGTGCCGTCCGCGGTCAGGAGCCGCCAGGCCTCTTCCAGACGGGGTTCAAGGAAGGCCCAATAGTCGGCGAACTCGTCGTTATAGGACGTCACCTGCCCTTTCACGGTGGCGTAAGAACGCCCCTGGAAACCGAGGCGCGGGCCGCTGGGCGATCTGACCGTTGTGATCGACTGGCGAACCTGGGTCTTGCCGGTGTTGAACGGCGGGTCGATGTAGACCAGCCGGAAGCTCTCCCGCGGAAGCGCCGGCAAGGCGTCCATGTTGTCGCCCTGCAGCACCAGGTTCGGACCATCGCCAGTCCAACCCAACGCCAGCCCAGTCATGGCCCACACCTGGGCGGCTGAGCCAAGTCGAACCTGGGACCGTGGTCAGGCAAGGGCCGCCCGCAGGGCGATGTCGGTGCGGTAATGGGACCCTTCCAGGTGGATTGCCCGCGCCCCGGCGTAAGCCCGGTCGCGGGCCGCGGCCAGAGTCGGCCCCAAGCCGACCACAGACAAAACCCGACCTCCGGCGGCGACCAGGCGGTCGGCATCGTCCAAGGCGGTGCCGGCCTGCAGGACATAGACGCCCGGGATGGCGTTGGCCTGCCCCAGACCGCTGATGACGCCTCCGGTGACCGGCGTGCCGGGATAGTTCTGGGCGGCGATCACCACCGTCACAGCCGCCTCTTCGGTCCAGATCAGCGGCCTAGTCTGCTCCAAGCGGCCGGCTGCGGCGTCCGCTAGCAGGCCAGACAGCGGCGTCTCGAGGCGGGCCAAGACAGCCTGGGTCTCCGGGTCGCCGAAGCGGGCGTTGAATTCGACCACCTTCAGGCCCTGGCTGGTCAGAGCCAGGCCGCAATAGAGCAGACCCTGGAACCGATGGCCGCGCCGGGCCATTTCCGTGACCACCGGGCGCGCCACCAGATCCAGGACCTGTCCGGTCAGATCGGGCGGCGCCCACGGCAACGGCGAATAGGCGCCCATGCCGCCGGTGTTGGGGCCTTGGTCGTCATCGGCGGCGCGTTTGAAATCCTGGGCCGGCGCCAGGGGGACCACCGTGTGGCCGTCGGTGACGCAGAACAACGACACCTCCGGGCCGTCCAGATACTCCTCGATCACCACGGTCGAGCCGGCGTCGAAGCACGCCTGAGCGTGGTCCAAGGCCGCTTCGCGCGAATCGGTGACGACCACGCCTTTGCCGGCCGCCAGCCCGTCGTTCTTGACCACATATGGGGCTCCGAACCGATCCAGCGCGGCGGCCGCCTGGGCGGGCGTGGCCGCGGCGACGGCTCCGGCGGTGGGGACGCCGGCGGCCTCCATGATCTGCTTGGCGAAAGCCTTGGAACCCTCCAGCCGCGCTGCGGCGGCGCTAGGCCCGAAGCAGAGGATCTTGGCCGCCCGCAGCGAATCCGCCACGCCGTCGATCAGCGGCGCCTCCGGGCCGATCACCACCAAATCGGCTTTCAGCCGCCGTGCCAGCAAAGCCACCATGGGCCCGGACGTGAGGTCGACTTGGTGCAATTCGGCCAGCTCGCCTATGCCGGGGTTCCCGGGCGCCGCATACAGTTGGTGGACGCCCTCGCGCGCCAGGGCGTGCACGATGCCGTGTTCGCGGGCCCCGGACCCGAGCACAAGTATCTTCACGGCAGTCAAGCCTAACGGCGGGTCAGGCGACATTTGGCCGCACCCAACGCATCGCCTAGGATAGGACGAACGTCCACCCCGAAACAGAGACCGCAAGGCATGACCGCGAGGCTTGTCCGCACGGCTTGTCAGCGCGGTTTCTTAGGCCCCACCCGGGCCTCTGAGCCGGGTCGAAGCAGACCTGACATGAGGAGTAGCGCAACATGATTGCTGAAACCGTAACCTCTCAATTGCTAGAACCCGGCGGCGCAGTGCTCTTGGCGGAAGTCCGCTTCGGCACCGGTTCCATGACGATCGCCGCTTTGGTGGCCGTCATCGCGGTTGCCGCTCTAGCGTTAGCAGCCGCACTGCGGGCGAACGTTCTGGCCAATGACGAGGGCTCTCCGAAGATGAGGGAGATCGCCGAGGCGGTCCAGCAAGGCGCCAGCGCCTATCTGCGCCGGCAATTCAAAACCCTGGGCGGATTCGTGATCGTGGTCATGGTGCTGTTGGCGCTGTTGCCCGGGACGCCGGCGGTCCGGACCGGACGGTCGGTCTCATTCTTGGTCGGCGCCGCGTTTTCGGCTGTGATCGGCTATCTGGGCATGTGGCTGGCGACGCGAGCCAACTCCCGGGTCGCCGCCGCCGCGGCGGCCGGTGAAGGGGGCCGCGAACGCGGCGCGACCATCGCCTTTAGGACCGGCGGAGTGGTCGGCATGACCACGGTGGGGCTGGGCCTGCTGGGAGCTTCCTCCGTGGTGATGATCTTCAAGGCGGACGCGCCATCGGTGCTGGAGGGATTCGGTTTCGGAGCGGCCTTGCTGGCCATGTTCATGCGCGTGGGCGGCGGTATTTTCACCAAAGCCGCAGACGTGGGCGCAGACTTAGTCGGCAAAGTCGAACAGGGCATCCCTGAAGACGATCCCCGCAACGCCGCCACCATAGCCGACAACGTCGGCGACAACGTCGGGGACTGCGCCGGCATGGCGGCCGACCTGTTCGAGTCTTATGCCGTCACCCTGGTAGCGTCGCTGATCCTGGGCAAGGCCGCCTTCGGCGAATACGGCCTGGTGTTCCCGCTGATAGTGCCCGCGATCGGGGCCGTCACCGCCGCGATCGGCGTCTTCATCACCAGAGTGCGCAAAGGCGAGCCCGGCCTGCGCGCCATCTACCGGGGCTTTTACCTGTCCGCGCTGATCGCGGCCTGCCTCACCGCGATAGCCGCCTTTGTCTACCTGCCAGACAGCTACGCCGCTTTCGGCAACGCCGAGCTCGACCAGTTGGGCAATTCCGATCCCCGCCTGGCCGTGGTCGGAGCAGTCCTCATCGGAATTGTGTTGGCCGGGTTGATCCTGTGGATCACCGGCTACTTCACCGGCACCAACTCCCGCCCCACCCGACACGTCGCCAAGACTTCGACCACCGGCGCGGCCACGGTGGTGCTATCCGGGATTGGCGTCGGCTTCGAATCGGCGGTGTACACCGCCGGCACTATCGCGGCCGCGCTGTGCGGGTTGTTCCTGCTCTCCGGCGGCAACATTGTGATGGCGTTGTTCCTGGTGGCGCTGGCCGGTTGCGGACTGCTCACGACGGTGGGCGTGATCGTGGCCATGGACACCTTCGGCCCGGTTTCCGACAACGCGCAGGGGATCGCCGAAATGTCGGGCGAGATCAGCGGCGAGGCCGCCCAGGCCTTGACCGATCTGGACGCCGTCGGCAACACGACCAAGGCGATCACCAAAGGAATCGCCATCGCCACCGCCGTGCTGGCCGCCACCGCCCTGTTCGGCTCCTACAACGACGCCGTTCAATCGGCCGTCGAGTCGCTGGGCTCGAAGATCGCCAGCGGCGGCTTGCTGGACTCGATGAGCCAGTATTCGATCATCCAGCCGGTGACCCTGGTCGGCGTCATCCTGGGCGCCGCCGTGGTGTTCCTGTTCTCCGGCCTGGCGATCGATGCCGTCACCCGGGCCGCCAGCGCCATCGTCTTGGTGGTGCGCCGCCAGTTCCGCAACGAGCCCAGGATCATGACCGGCGAGGTCAAGCCCGATTACTCAGAAGTTGTCGACATCTGCACCCGCGATTCGCTGAGGGAACTGGTGGCTCCAGGTTTGTTGGCCGCGTTCTCCCCGGTCGCGGTCGGATTGGGGCTCGGCTTTGGGCCGCTGGCCGGCTTCTTGGGCGGAGCGATCACCACCGGCCTGCTGATGGCTGTTTTCCTGGCCAACTCCGGCGGCGCTTGGGACAACGCCAAGAAGCTGGTCGAAGACGGCCATCATGGCGGCAAGAATTCCGATGCCCACGCCGCCGCCGTGATCGGCGACACTGTCGGCGATCCGTTCAAGGACACCGCCGGCCCCGCCATCAACCCCCTGATCAAAGTCATGAACCTGGTCAGCGTCTTGATCGCGCCGCTGGTGGTGAACATGTCGATGGACGGCGACGCCAACCAGGCCCTGCGCATCTTCTGCGCCGTGATCGCCGGCCTGATCGCCATAGCGCCCGTGGTCTGGTCGCGGCTGCGGGCCGCCCGCATCGACCGGATGAAGGGCCGCGAACTCGAAGAGGCGCTGGCCTAAGCGCGCAGCCGTCACCCGGGTGGGCCGGCCGCCCCGCTCTTGGGCGGGCGGCATCGGAACCTGGTGGTTAGTCCCCGACCGGGGTCGGGACGGTGGCCGTGATGACCGAACCGTCGGCCCTGACCGCGCCGGTGATGTCCCGGGCCGTCGGGGCGCCCAACAGGCGGGGGCCCTGATCCGCCAGCGCCACCACCACCGGCGCGTCGGGGCCGACGGTGAAGGACTCGCCGCGCACCTCGACCGTGGTCGCCGGACCCTGCGCGAGCGTGAATTCGATCTGTTCTTGGGTCAACTCGATGACCAGGCGCGCGCCACCGAAGGTCAGCTGGAAGGTGATTCCCTCCCACAACTCCGGCAGCCGGGGCTGGAACGAGAGTCGGCCGCCCGCGTCGCGCAGGCCTCCAAAACCGAACACCAGTGAGGACCAGACGCCCCCCGCCGAGGCGACGTGGACGCCATCGACGGCATTGCCGTGGAGGTTGGCGAGATCCACGTAAAGGGCGGTGAAGAAGTACTTTTGGGCCAATTCCTGGTAACCGACCTCTGCCGCCATGATGGCTTGAGCCACGGCGCTGAGCGAGGAATCGCCGGTGGTCAGCGGATCGTAGTAATCGAAATCGGCTAGTTTCTCTTCGGCGGTGAAATCCTGCGGGCAGAGGAACTGGGCCAGCACCACGTCGGTCTGCTTCAAGACCTGGAAGCGGTAGATCACCAGCGGGTGGTAGTGCAGCAAGAGGGGGCGCTTGGAGGCGGGCGTGGCCGCCAAATCCCAAATCTCCTTTTGCAGGAACTGATCGTCTTGGGGATGGATGCCTAGCGATGGATCGTAGGGAATGTGCATGGCCTCGGCCGCCTCGCGCCAATTGGCCGGCTCCGAGGGGCGCAATCCCAATCGCGCCACCGCTTTGCTGTAGGAGACCTCGTTGCCCTCCTTGAGCAGGTCCAGCGCCCGTGCTGCCGCCCGCAAGTTGAATCGCGCCATGACGTTGGTGAAGAGGTTGTCATTGACCACAGTGGTGTATTCGTCCGGGCCGGTCACGCCATGGATATAGAACTCGGCGGCGGCGCCGCGCCCGGCTTCGCGCATGAAGCCCAGGCCGTGCCACATGCGCGCTGTCTCCACCAAGACGTCAATCGCCTCGCGTTCCAGGAAACCGAAGTCATCTGTGGCCCGCAGGTATTGGGTCAGGGCATAGGCGACATCGGCGTCGATGTGGTACTGGGCCGTCCCGGCGGCGTAAAAGGCTGACGCCTCTTCGCCGTTGATAGTCCGCCACGGGTAGAGGGCGCCGACCTCTGACAATTCGGCCGCCCGCCGCCGCGCCGCGTCCAACATGGTGTAACGGAAGCGCAAGGCGTTGCGGGCCCATCGCGGCGTGGTGTAGGTCAGGAACGGCAGCAGGTAGATTTCCGAATCCCAAAAATAGTGGCCGGAATAGCCTGAGCCGGTCACGCCTTTGGCGGGCACGCCCACGCCCTCGGCCCGGGCCGAGGCCTGGAGCGCTTGGAACAGATTCCACCGGACCGCCTGCTGCGTGGCGCCCTGCCCATGCACCACCACGTCCGACCGCTCCCAGAAACTGTCCAGGAACTGGCGCTGGTCGTCAGCCAGGCCGATCGGTCCGCGCTCGGCGCCCCGGCTCAGCGTCAGCCTGCACCGTTCGCGCAGTTCTGTGGGGGGGACACCCCGGGAGCTGTGATAAGCCACCAATTTGGTCAGCCGGATCGGCACACCCGCCCGCGCCTGGACCGTGAACCGGGTTTCCGCCAGATCCGGCGAGATCACATCCGCGCGGCTGAAACCGTTGGCCGTGTCCAACTCGTGGCAGGCGCCGACCGTCACCGTCATTCCCGAATTGGCGCAGCGATAGCCCAAGAAGGCTGGCCCGTCAGAGCCGTCCTGCTCCGCCAACTCCGGCCTCAAGACCCGTTCGGGGAAGGTCTCCGTCTTACGGGGATCCCAGGCCGGGTTTCCCGCATCCGGGCCGGAGACGTGATATTCGTCCTCGCCGTCCTGCCGGTTGATGATCGCCGAAGACAGGGTCACCGGAGCGTCCCGGTCGACTGTCACCTCATAAGTCATCAGCGCCAAGTGCCGTTCGGTCAGGGAGGTCATTCGCGTGGAGACGATCCGCGCCAACTTCCCCGAGGGCGTCCGCCAAACCACATGACGCTTTAGCTGACCGGTCCTGAAATCCAGGGTCCGGTGGTATTCCTGCAGGTCGGCGACGGTCAGCAGCAGCGGTTCGTCGTCAATGTAGACACGAATGACCTTCCCGTCCGGCACGTTCACCATGGTCTGGCCGACGGTCGCGAACCCGTAGGCGTCCTCGGCGTGGCGAATTCGGAAAGTCTCATGGAAGCCGTTGATATAGGTGCCGTGTTCGTAGGCCACCCGTCCCTCTTCTGGATTTCCGCGCATGCCCAGATAGCCATTGCCGACTGCGAACAGGGTTTCGGTTACGCCCAGGTCGCGCTGGTCGCACGCCACCTCCGTCAACGCCCACGGGTCCACCGGGAAGCGGGTGCGGTCCAGCGGGTCTTCGATCGGCTGCCAAGCCATGCCTGGTCCTCCTTCGGTGCCACCCCGAACCGCCGATTCCCTCGGCTCGGGGCCATGCGGATATGCGCTTGCCAGACGGCCGGGAACAACGCCGTCCAAGTGCGGCAAGGCCCAGCTTGCCACACCCGGCGAGACTATCTGCCGTAGTTACCCAAGGTGGCCTGAAAACGGCCCAATCAACATCACGATCTGGATAGTCGGGCCTCAATTCGGTAACGAAGAAATAACGGTCCGGCCGCTTCGGCGCTGGCGGCGCGCTGGGCGGCGGCGGACCGCTGGCCGACAGTTGCCGGCGAACGGCCCCGAATATGCCAGCTAGGCTAAATCGATCATGACCCGCACAGATCCACCGACCCACGTCCACCACCGGCGCCCGCCCTTGCGAAAACGCCTCATCCAACTAGTCGGCTGGGTCGGTTTCGTGGGCGGAGGGCTGCTCACGCCGAGGCTGGCGGCCAAAACGGCCGCCCGCGTCTGGTGCAAGCTCCCCGGCAACCCCGGCCGCCGCAAAGACAACCGCCCTTGGCCCGGCCAGCTCTCCCGCATCCCGACCGCCCTCGGTTCGGAACTGGTGGTCGAGACTTGGGAGCCGCACAGCGACCCAGACGCCGATGCCGCCGGGCAACCTTCCAGCCCCACGCCGGGTCAGGTGACGTCCCCCAGCGCCGACCAACCCGCCGAGCACGATGCCGCCGGCCAGCCAATCAACACAATCACCGTCCCCTTGCGTACCGTGTTGTTGGTTCATGGGTGGGGTGGTTGGCGCGGGCAGGTGGCTGGGTTCGTGGGACCGTTGACGCGGGCTGGTTTCAGGGTGGTGGCGTTTGACGCGCTCGCGCATGGCGATTCGGGGCCGGGCGAACACGGTTCGGCGCACTCCAGCGGCGGCGAGCTGATGCGCTCGCTGGAGGCGGTGGTGGAACACATCGGACAACCGCACGGAGTCATAGCCCACTCGCTGGGGTGTGCCGCGGCCTGCCGCTCCTACCTCAACGGACGCTTGGCGTTTGAGAAGCTGACCCTGGTTTCGCCGAGCCCGGACATGCGCGAGGTGGCGAAGACCTTCGCGCGGAAACTCGGCTTCGGCAAGCGGGCGGCGCGGATGCTGCCCGAAGAGATGGAGAAGCGCGCCCGCGGCAAACTGGCGGATTTTGACGTCGCCGACATGGGGGCGACCGGCCTGTTGCCGGACGCCCTGGTCATTCACGACGCAGTGGACAAAGAATCGCCCTACGGTGTTGCCAGGCAGATCGCGGCCTCCTGGTCTGGGGCCACCCTGGTGACAACCGAGGGATTGGGCCATCACCGCATCTTGATCGATCCGGCGGTGATCGAGGCGGCCGCGGCGAATATGAACGATTGACCCTTCGACCGATTGGAGGACCGTAGATGGAAGGAAGCGTGCTGTTCATCGGCGGCACCGGCGCCATCTCGTGGTGGTGCGTGAAGGCCGCCCAAGCGGCGGGTTGGAATGTCAGCGTGGTGGGACGCGGGCTATCCCACCTACGGCTCCTGCCGGACGGGGTGGAGTGGATCAAGGCCGACGTGACCGATTCGGCCTCGCTGGCCAGCGCGCTGGCCGGGCGCGAATTCGACGTCGTAGCCGATTTCCTGTCTTACGATGTGCCCCGCCTGCGCCGGAATGTCGAACTTCTGGCCGGACGCTTGGGGCAATACATCTTCATCTCCACGGCCTCGGCCTATCAGAAGCCGGTCGCCTCGCTGCCCATCACCGAGTCGACGCCGCTGGTCAACCCGTTCTGGCAGTATTCGCGCGACAAGATCGCCTGCGAGGATTACCTGGTCGGCTTGGTCCGGCGCGACGGTTTCCCGGCCACGATCGTCCGGCCATCCCACACCTACGATGCCGCGCTGTCGGTCACGCTCGGCGGCTGGACCGACGTGGCCCGCATGCGCCAAGGCAAACCGGTGGTGGTGCCCGGCGACGGCACGTCGCTGTGGACGCTCACTCACGCCTCTGATTTCGCCTTTTGTTTTGTGCCGCTGTTCGCCGAGCGCCGGGCCATTGGCAACACCTTCCACATCACCGGGGACGAGGTCGCTCCCTGGGACGCGATCTACCGCGACCTGGCCCTGGCCGCAGGCGTGCGGAACCCGACTTTGGTTCATGTCTCATCTGAGCTGATCGGCCGTTTCATACCGGAGGCGCGAGACGGGCTGCTGGGCGACAAATCCCACTCGGTGGTGTTCGACAACTCCAAAGTCCGAGCGATCGCCACCGGCTTCGCCCAGAAGATCCCCTGGCGGGTCGGCGCCGCCCAATACGTCAACTTCCACGACTCCCACCCACACCTGGCCATTGCGTCCCCGGAACTGGATGCGGCCTTCGACCGCCTCGCAGCGCTGTGACTTGATCCTCCGAAAAGGCGGGAGTCGAAGGCGGATCTAGAGCGAAACCATGACGGCTCGTGTCCGGCGCCGGCCCGGAGCCCTTGGTTGTCCACAGGTTAGCCTTTGGCCAGGTCAGCGCCATATCCTCTATTTACGCAGGTCAGCGCCCTATTCGTGGATACTCTACAGTGTTGTTCACAGGGAGTGCATCTTTGTCCACAGCTCTCCCAGGCACGATGCCGGACCCAGTGGAAAAGCCTGCGGATAATTCTGCGGGCCTGTGTCCCGGCAACGTTGGCTGCTAACGGTAGCGGCGAGCTGTGGCGGCCCGTCAGTCGGAAACCACTGCTTCGGCTTCGCAGATCCCCAGATCCTTTTTATCGATCTCGCCGGCGATGCGCACGATCTCGCCGTTCAGCCAGTCGAGTCGTTCCGTCTGCTCCTCGGTCAGCGGTTTGTCGCCCGAGGTCAGCTCGGCCGCCTCGCGATACCGGGACATCACCTCGTCCCAGAGGCCTTTGACGGCCGGCACGGCGGCGTCCGCCACCCGTTGGTAATCGGCGATCAGCTCTTCGACTTCGCGCCGTTCGCTGTGTTCGCCGGACTCAGGCCAGGCTTCGGCGAAAGCCGCCAGCTCAGCGCAATAGGCCGCCACCGCCGGCTCGACCGAACTGGACGCGGAGGCGCCCGAGGGTTTATCCGACTGCGCCGACCCGGATCGCGTCACGCTCTGGGTGGCCTGGGTTTCGGCCGCGCCAATTGACGGTCCGGCCGTTCCTCCGGCCGTGTCTTGGCGCAAGAGAGCCCGAACCCCGATGCTCGCTGCGCCAACCACGACCACGGCGGCGACAATCGCGGCGACCAGGACGAGTGGCCTGCGGCCGCGTTTCTTGCCGGCCGCGCCGAGTGCGGGCGCCATGCCCGGCAACGGCGCAACCGGTTCGGCCGTCCCAGACGGGGAAGCGGGCTGCCCAGACGGCAACGGAGCGGACGACCCGGCAGGCGTGACCGGCGGCAGCGGAGCGGATGACGCCGCTGGCCAGGCGGCATCGGCAGGAGGCATCGGAGCTGGCGAAGACGCAGACGTAACCGGCGGCACCGGAGCGGTCGGCCCCCCTGGCCAGGGAGCATCGGCGGTCGGCGTCGGGGCCGGCGGCGAAGACGGAGCCGGCGGCAGCGGACCGGATGACGCCGCTGGCCAGGCGGCATCGGCGGTAGGCATCGAGGACGGCGCAGACGCAGACGTAACCGGCGGCGCCGGCGTGGACGGCCCTGCTGGCCAGGCGGCGTCGGCGGTCGGCGTAGGGGGTCCAGACGTCGGCGTCGACGCAGGCGGGCCCGGTGGCGCCGGAAGCGGCCACGCCGGCGGGGACGATGCCGCCGGGGACTCTTGGCGGCGCGCTTGGTCCGGCGATTCCCCCTGCCCGGGAGCCACGGAAAGACCCGAATCGGATGTCGGTTCAGCGCCCGGCGACCGCCACGGCACGCTTGACTCAACCCGCACGCCACCGGCCGAATGGGCCGCCAGCTCATGGCTGGCCTGGGCGAACAGAGCCTCCGCCTCCGCCTCCAGCACTGGGTCTCCGGCCGCCAAGGTCCTGGCTCGGCTGGCGGCGACAATCGCGTCGGTCTGTTCGTCCACATCCGTCAACAGGGCCGTCCTGGCCTTGCCCAGCCAGACCCTCGGGTCATCCGGCGCCAACTGGGTCGCCTTCGACCACAAGAAGAACGCCCCCGCGAAATCCCCCGCCGCCTCACATTCGCGAGCCGCCTGCGACTCCTGCGCAGCCGGATCCAGCGAGCGGTCATACTCCGCCCGCGCGGACTCGTCCAGCAACACCGCCGAAGCCTGTCGCACCAGCGCCAACCGGTTGGTTGCCTCGGCCTGAATCTCCTCCGTCAACCCTTCCGAACGCCGCTTCGACAACTCCCGCTTCAAAGCAACGCTGGCTCTGGCGATCTCCTCCGAACCGGCGCCCGGGGCGATACCCAGCACCTCGTAGTAATTCGGGGACCCGGCCATAACGGCGATTCTAGCCGCACACCTCGAACCGCCTGCGAAACAATGAGCAAACCCACCACCCGGGCCGAACGGACCTCATCCCGCTTAGCGCTGCGACGCCGCCGAGCTGATCGGCCGGGACCGTCAGCCGGCCGCGGTCGCGTGGCCGCACTTGACGCAGAACTTGCCGCTGCCGGTCAGGGCGGTGCCACAGGCTATGCAGAACTTGGGTTTGCGCGCCGGCGAGCCCCCGCTTCCAGCCGGCTCTGGTTCAGGGTTGGTCGATTCGGTCGATTCGGTCGGTTCTGTCGGTCCGGCGGGTTGAGTGGTTTGAGCGACCGGGCCCTGAGTCTTCCAGGGCATGGCCGACCGCGCCTGCGGGCCGCCGGCCGAAAAGTCTCGCAGTTCCCCACGGGCTTGGGCCAGCAAGGCGTCCGCCTCGGCCTCCAGCGTCGGGTCATCCCCGGACAATGTCTTCGCCCGGCTGGCGGCTTCGATGGCGTCCCACTGCTCGTCCACATCGGTCAACAACGCCGCCCGCGCCTTGCCCAACCAAACCCTAGGATCATTCGGCGCCAACACCGCGGCCT
>JAISXH010000045.1 GCA_031270825.1 Bifidobacteriaceae bacterium | reverse complement strand
ACCAAAGACAGGAAATTCCATCCTGTCTTTATGGACGCGGTGATGGAGATGTTTGAGGCGGGCCACCGGATGGGCGTGGTGGTGCGCACCGATTACCGCGTGAGCGACATCGCGGAGTTTTCGGGCCGCTGGCTGGTGGCCCATCTGCTGGGCTATGTGCGCAGCTATTACTACGACGATTTTGTCGCCTCCTCCAAGGACAAGATACTGGCGGCGGTGCCGGGCGTCATGGCCGGGCGCGTGAGCGAGACAGAGGACGGGCAGCTTTACACCGCCATCTGGTTTGACCAGAGCACGGTGACGGCGATCCAATCCGAGATCGAACAGTACCGGGACAAGGGCAAACAGCGGTTCCACTACCACCTGTTCGAACAGCCGGACGGATTTCTGCGCGACGTCCATCTGCTGCCTGACAGGCCGCACTACCAGTTCGCGCGGCTGCCGCATTTCTGTGTCGCGGGGGAAGAATCCTTTGGCGCGAGCTTTGGGCTGCGCGATGACGAGATGGAACAGGTGCGGTTGGATTTTGCGCCATTCCTTTCCCGCCCCGACTTGTTCGCTCCCGACATGCCCGTGCGCCACGTATTCTGTGAAAACGACATCGAGGGCGCCTTGCTGAAGAACCGACACCTCTGCCCGGAACTGACGACTATCCTGGGCCGGCGCGTGTTCATGCAAACGCAGGCGCTGGTCGACCGGCTGCGTCTGATAAAGAAACTGCTGGAGGAATGCCCGAACTATGAGGTGTGCTTCTTGCGGGACGAGCATTTCAAGAAGCTGACCATGCAGATCGCCGCATGGAGCGACAGCGCGGCGATCGGCTGGATAGCGGGCGGCAAATCCACCGCCTGCCGTGATTACACCAACGTCAACGCGCTCTTCGGCTTCTGCGCGGCGGTCTGGGACAAGGTGCCCGGCATGATGAAAAGCCGAAGGGCGGCCATGAGCAAGATCAACACACTGCTGAAAATGGCCGACAAGTACGGGTACGTGGCGTGGTAGTTCGCGCGTGACCCTTCAGGGTGCGGCCGGCAGCCGCATGTTCGGACTGGCGAGGCCGGCGAGGGCGGCAGGCGACCGGGCCCCGCGCGGACGGAGCCAAAGCGTCCGCGGGACGCGGCAGCGCGAGCCGGCCGGGCGGCATCGGCGGGTCCTGCTCAGGTTCGACGGTCTTGCCGTCGCAGAGCAGCTCCTTACTGGCGTCGATCCGGACCTCAACGATCACCAGAGATGACGATGGCACACAGAATCACGGATAGCATGGATTCACCCAAAGGGCCGAACCGGTCTCCCCCAACGCGTTGATAATCGCAACTGGGAGGGGAGACTCAGTAATGAAGAAGCACACCCGCGTCCTAGGCATGGCGTTGGCAAGCCTCGCAATGATCGCCTCCGGCAGCATGCGGCGCCGGGCAGTAGCGCTGGCCTCGGCCGCATTCCTATTCGCCGCCACGCTGGCGGTCCTCGGCGGGTTGTGGGCCGCTAACTCGAGTGTGCCCGGACAGGTCTCCCCCACGCCTTCGCCATCAAGCGGATCTAGGGAGCCGCGACCTCCTAGCGCTCGTACCGTTCCGGGCGAAGACAACCTCACGGCGTATTGGACTCCGGAAAGGATGAGGCGGGCGAAGCCCGCGCCGATGCCGACCGTGCCCTGAATCTGCCACCGGTGGATCGAGACTCAAGGAGCCGCCGGTAGCGAGAGGATGTCGCGGGCGAAGCCGCCGGATCGCTTCGCCAGGTCGGCGTCCGCCGTCCACAAAGCGGAGCAGCCGCCGAGTTGCGCTATGGCCAAGTGCAGCGAATCTGCGGCGCCGAGACGCTTGGCGGCGCGCAACCGGGCAGCCTCCTCCCACATCCGCCTTGTCACGTCGACCATGCGCAACGTTGCCAGAAAATCGCGAACACCCGTCTCCAAGACGAGGTCACACGTCCGGAAGGGCTTGACCAGGCATTCCATCAGCACTAGAGGGCTGGCGCAAAAGCCCTGGGCCGACCCGCCGATCAATTCCCGCACTTTGTCGCCGTCCTCATCCGCGTTCTCGACGGCCAAGACGCAGACGACCGTGTCGAGGTAGATCACCGCCACGACTCGCGATCCGCGCGCAGATCGCTGAGAATCTGGTCGGTTGACCGGCGGGCGCCGCTCTGAGCCAAGACCCTGCGCGCGGTGGCCGCGACCAGCGCGCCGCTGCCCGGGGCCACCCCTTCAACCGGGACCAGCCTCACCACGGGCCGCGACCGCCGCGAAATCACCACGTCGGCGCCCTTCAACGCCTCGTCGATCAGCTCCGACAGCCGGTTGTGAGCTTGGGCCACGCCCACGTTCGTAACCATCTAAATCGCCTCCTAGAGCGCTATATAGCGATCATCATAGCGCTCTCATGCCCCAGCGGACGTAGCGGCATCGCCGACACCCCACGGGGGCTGACGAGGTTTCGCGCCGCAAGCCCCGCCCCTCGCGGACAGGGAGGCATGCAAGGAACCACCACTAGCCATAGGTGGCGAACTGCCACCCCCTTACGGAAAGGGGGTTGCGGTTGGAAATTGTTTGGCTTGCACTTGTATCTGTAGGCAGGGATGGGAGGAGGGGCAGCAATGGCAGTCACATTGGATGCGACCGAAGACCGGTTGAGGCTAGCGGCGACTCCGACGGAGCGGCGCCAAGCGCAGAGTGTGGTGAAAACGAACGAGCGGGCAGCCCTTGAATCGTGGCGCTCCCCCGCGCCCATACCCCGGGAGTTGGCCGGTCTGCTCGCTCAAGTGATCGCGGCGGTGGCGTCGGGGGCAACCGTTTCGATTGGCGCCCTGCCGGAGGAGTTGACAACCACAGAGGCGGCCAAGCAGCTCGGAGTCTCGCGCCCCACTTTGATGCGGATGATCCAAGACGGGGAAATCGAATCCCGCTTGGCGGGCACGCACCACCGGGTCAGGACTGCGGACGTGTTGGCGGCCAGGCGCGCGCGACTAGCGAGCCAACGGAAGTCGTTCGACGAATTGCGGGCGTTGGAGGACCAACTCGCCGACACTCGCTGAAACGGCTCGCCGATAGTGTTCGCGGGTGCCCCAGACCGTGTTCGTCGACGCCTTCTTCGTCCTGGTCGACGACTCGAACCGGACACTCGTCCAGCGGGTGACCCAACAGCAGATGGACTACTGGATCGCTAAACACGGCGAGGTGAACCTCCCTGAGAGCCTCACGCTCGCTGGATGCCCGAATTTCGCGGAGCGAGTTAGGAAACATCAGTTGGCCCTCGGGTGAGGGGCACCGCCAGTCCGGCCCCAGTTCGGCTTTCAGGTCCTCGCGGCTGATGGTTGGCATCTCACCGCGCCCGACCGTTCTACACACCGTCTATCTGCGTTTTCGCACACCCTGAATCTGCGTTCAAGATGAGTCGGCGCCGGGCAGTTCCCACAGGGCTGACAGGGGCAGGCCGCGCAGCCCGGGGGCGTAGAGATAGCCGGTGGCTCCGGTTCCCAGGACGGCGCCACCGGCGAAGCGGTCGCCGCACTCCGCCTGGAGCGCGCGCAGGCCGTTGAAGTCGTCGCCGCGGAAACTGGTCGCGGCCTTCACCTCAATGCCGATGACCCGCGAATCCGCCAATTCAATGACCAGGTCGACCTCCGACTTGTCGGAGGTGCGGCGATGGAAAACCTGATAATCCTGATCTGACCACGACTGCTGGCGCAGCACCTCGGCGATCGCGAAACCTTCCAGGAAGCGGCCGAAGGCCTCGTTGTAGTTCGGCGCGGTGAACTGGTCCGCCGAAATGCGTACCTGCCGCGCGGCCAGGGCCGAGTCAATGATCAACGTCTTGGGCCGCCCTCGTGATCGCTTCCCGAGGTTCGCGCTCCAAGGAGGCAGTGAGGCCGTCAGTCCGATCGCCGCCAACAGGTCCAAGTAAGTGGTGATCGAGGTCTCGGGGATGGCGGCATCGCGCGCCAGTCTGCCTTTCACCAGTTCGCCGGCCTGGTTCGCGGCGAGCCCGGACAGCAGTGACGCGGCCCGGTGAGGTTGGAACTGCCGATTCAGCGTAGGAAGGTCGCGGCGCAGCAGCGCCGTCACGTAGTCATCCAACCAGCGAGCCCGCAGCCGGGGCGACAGAACGCGGGCGTCGGGGTAAGCGCCGGCGCTCAGGGCCCCGGCATACGCGGCTCGCGTCCATTCGGTGCGGAAGGCCGCAATCTCCCCGTCGGAGCAGCGCAGAAAGGCGCTGACGAAGTCGTCCCTGCGCCTCGCCGCCTCGCCCTGGCTCAGGCCGTACAGCGTCAGCCGCGCGAGCCGCCCGGCAAGGCTGTCGGCCAGTCCCTTGACTTGCAAGAGCGAGGCGGAGCCCGTCAGGATGAACCTGCCAGGACGGCGGTCCCGGTCGATGCTCGCTTTGACGGCCGCCGTCAGCTCGGGCTGGCGCTGGATCTCATCGAGCACCACCAGGGTGTCAGGAGACCGGTTCAAAAAGTACGACGGGTCGGCGACCAGAGCAGCCCGCGTGGGCTCGTCGTCTAGGTTGGCGACGACGCTGGTTCGGCCAGCGGCCAGCAGTTGCGCCAGCGTCGACTTGCCGACCTGCCTCGCCCCTTCGATCAAGATGGCCGGCATGACGCCGAGCAGTTCGCGCGCCAACGGCTCAAGATGGCGCGGAAGCAGGTCAGTCACGTTGTGAGTCTACACTGAATAGCCGCGAACTCGCGCCTCGAAACCCGCGAACTCGCGCCTCTAAACCCGCGAACTCGGACCGAGCGGTCGGCCAGCACCTCCCCCAGCGCTTCGTTGAACTCGGCGGCGGTTCCGCGGAACAGCGTGTCGATGTCCTTGGTCGCCCTGGCTCGCAGTCCAAGCTGCAACTCCATGTAGACGCCACCCTTGACCAGGAACAGCGGCGCGTTGTCCACGCCGAGCGCGCGTTGCAGGGCGGCGATGACGACGGTTGAGGCGAGCAGCCAGCCGATACGGCGCTCGCCAGCACCTGTCAGCGCCTCGGCGTCTCGGATCCACTGGTTCAGCAACCTCGCCGAAGGGACAGGTCTGTCAGGACTCGGGAGCTCACTCATGCGTACTTCTTCCTGAGTTGTTCACGTAGCCGTTCTGCGGTCTCGGCGTTGATTAGGTGTCTGCGCGAAGCTGTGTCGACGGCTTGCGCCACCAGCGTGGGCCGCAGGTCCGACGCTATCCCCTGCTCAATGGCCGTCAGCGGTGTCACTGTCGGTATCTGCTCCCACCACCCCCGCTGCCCGTCGGCCAGGTCCTGGTTGTGGACAACGATCCCGACACGGGCCTCTTTGCGCCTCACCCTTCGACCCCGTGGCACAGTGACGTGGACCTGGTCCGGGTTCACGTCGCACAAGTCGAGCACGTCCAAGGCTGTGTCATGGGACAGGACCGCTTTCGCGTCGCGGGTCCACAACACGGCCTCCATCAGGTGGTCGTTGCCCGAGACCGGCCACTCAGGGAACCGGTACACCCCCTGCGAGATGTGCTTGAGCTTGTCGGTATGGGCCAGCTTGGCGAGTTCCACGGGGGCGATGCCGAGCGCTGCGGCGTCTGCGGCAGTCACGTAGCCGTATTGGTCCACGGCCACATCCCAAAGCTGTTCCCGAACGGTCACGGGCAAAACTATACAAGAAGTCGTATAGTTCTGCCAGCATCTCCCGTTCGTCGGGGTTTCCCATGATTCGGGTTGACTTCCCTCACCTGGTCTCGGCGAAGGCCCAGAGGACCGCCGCCACCTCGGGTTTTACCGTAGATGAGGGTGTCTCACACAGTGCGCCATCAGGGACTCGAACCCCGAACCCGCTGATTAAGAGTCAGCTGCTCTGCCAATTGAGCTAATGGCGCGCGACTAGTGACTTTAGCACGCTTCACCCCTGGCGCCGGGCGCCGGCGGACCAAGGCCCAGCCCCCGAGTCCATGCTCACAGGTACTGGCCGGTCGAGTCGGCGCCGCCAGGGGCTTCGGCCACGCCGTGGACGTTGCGTTCGCGCAGCAGTAGGTAGGTTTGGCCGCCGATCTCGACCTCGGCGCGGTCCTCCGGATCGAACAAGACCCGCTCACCCAGCGCCACCTGGCGCACCGAGTCCCCGGCGGCAACCACATGCGCCCAGGCCAGACGCTTGCCCACAGCGGCGGTGGCGGGAATCAGGATGCCGCCAGCGCTGCGGCGTTCGGCCGACTCGGCGTCCAGGAGGACAAGTAAGCGGTCTGCCAGCAGACGGACGGGCAGCGGCCCTTCCGGTAGTTTCGGGGCCGCCCGGCCTCCCGCCGCTCCAGCCTGGGGGACCGTCGCGACGGCCAGTTGTTCAGCGGTCACTTGCGGCGTCTCGCAATCCGCAGCACAATCCCGCCGACCAGCAGCGCCCAGATCACACTGACAAGGATCAGGACCCAGGGCTTCGGTCGGCCGGAGGGTTCAAGGGCGGCCGACCGGGCGGCATCGGCGGCCTTCTCCTTGCCTAAGGCGACCAGAGCTTCCGGCGATAGCTCCGCTTTCAACTGAGCGACTGCCTTCGCCGCTGCAGCTTGCTGGCCCTTCAGTCCGGCTGCCAAAGAGTCCAGCGTTGTTTTTCCCATCCCCCAAGGTTAGCGGGCGGGGCCGCCTGCGGCCGAGCTTGGGCGTTGGGGGCCGCCTGAGCTAGGGTCCTATGCGGGCGCCAGTGGCGGAATTGGCAGACGCGCAGGATTTAGGTTCCTGTGCCTTCGGGCGTGCGGGTTCAAGTCCCGCCTGGCGCACCGCCCGTTCGGCGACAGCCCTCCAAAGCGCCGCAAGCCGCCGATGCCGTCCGCCCGGTTTGCCGCCGGTCCGCCAGTCGGCCCGCTCGTCTGCCCGGTCGCCCGCCGATGCCGTCCGCCCGGTTTCCCGGTCTCCCGCCCGTCTGTCCGCCCAGGCACTCGGCCATGCGCCGATGCCGTCTGCCCGGTTTGCCGCCGGTCCGCCCGCCCGGCCTCCCGCTCACCTGCCGGTCGGCCCGCTGGTCTGCCCGGCCGCCCTCTCATCCACCCGCCGGGGCGGCTGCGTCCGCGCTAACGCCGCTAGCCGAGGCCAAGGATGGCCGGGGCGAGCGCCCGGAAGGCTTTGCCGCGATGCGAGATGGCGTTCTTCTGTTCCGCGGTCAGCTCGGCGGCGGTGACGCAGTGGCCGTCAGGGATCAGAATCGGGTCGTAGCCGAACCCGCCCCGCCCGCGTGGCTGGCGGGCCAAACGCCCGGGCATGCGCCCGGTCTCGACCCATTCACGGCCGTCCGGCGCCACCAGCGCCGCCGCGCATTCGAACCAGGCGCCGCGATCCTCATCGCGCAGGTCGCGCAACTGATCCAAGAGCAAAGCCAGGTTGGCTGAATCGTCGCCGTGGCCACCTGCCCACCGGGCCGAGAACACCCCCGGCGCGCCACCCATCGCGGCGACACACAGACCTGAATCGTCCGCCACCGCCGGCAGACCGGTGGCGGCCACGCAAGCGCGGGCTTTAAGCAGGGCGTTGGCGGCGAAAGTGATCCCGTCCTCGGTCGGCTGGGGCGCATTCAACTCGTCCGCGCCAATCACATCCCAGGCCCCCAAGGCGTCCGCCGCCGCCAAAATGGATCGCAACTCAGCCACTTTATGGGCGTTGTGCGTGGCCAGCACTAGGCG
This sequence comes from Bifidobacteriaceae bacterium, assembly GCA_031270825.1. Lineage (GTDB taxonomy): Bacteria > Actinomycetota > Actinomycetes > Actinomycetales > WQXJ01 > JAIRTF01. Next base: position 46,297 of record JAISXH010000045.1, on the reverse strand, counting down.
GCGCCCGTTGGCGCTCACGTGCCCGGCCTTGGCGGGCGCTGGACCCCGGCCCCGGCCTCGGCGTCGAACAGCCGAACCGGCCCGGCAAGCCCCCCGAACTGGGCCGTCAGGCGCGCGATCATCCAGCCAAAACCTCGGCCTGGATGCGGCTCAGCTCCGCGCAGCCCGTCAACGCCAAGTCAAGCAACCGGTCCAACTCGACCCGCGAGAACGCCACTTTCTCCGCCGTGCCCTGCACCTCGACGAATTTCCCGGATCCGTCCACCACCACGTTCATATCGGTTTCGGCGCGAGCGTCCTCGGCGTAGGGCAGGTCCAGCATGGGCGTCCCGGCCACGATCCCCACCGAAACGGCGGCCACCGAACCGGCCAAGGGCGCCGCCGACTGCCCAATGTGGCCCTTGCCCCGGGCCCACCGGACGGCATCGGCCAAGGCGACGTAAGCCCCCGTGATCGAGGCGGTCCGGGTGCCTCCGTCGGCTTGCAGGACGTCGCAATCCAACTGGATGGTGTTCTCCCCCAGAGCTTTGAGGTCCACCACCGCCCTGAGCGCTCGCCCGATCAACCGAGAAATCTCATGGGTCCGGCCGCCGATCTTGCCGCGGACCGATTCCCGATCCGTTCGCTCGGTGGTGGCTCTCGGCAGCATCGCGTATTCGGCCGTCACCCAGCCTTCGCCGCCGCCACGACGCCACCTGGGAACGCCCGGCGTGAACGATGCCGCGCACAGGACCCGCGTGTTTCCGCAGGTTATCAGCGCCGAACCTTCTGGGGTGTCAAGCCAGCCACGCTCAATCGTGACGTTCCGAAGTTGGTCTACTGTGCGGCCGTCGGCCCGAGTGAATCCATTCACAGGCCAAGACCCTACCCGTCCGCCGGCGCCTCAGATGACGTAAAACGCCCGCTGGCGGGCCAACCAGATGGGGCCGGGGTAGACCGCCGACATCGCCTCGAGAGTCACCGCCGGATCATTCCAGGGCGGCAAGTGCGTCACCACCGCTTGTTTGGCGCGTGCCGCTCTGGCCACCTGGCCGGCTCGCCGTCCCGTCAGGTGGACTCCGCGGGCGACATCGCGTTGCTCTTCGAAAGCGGCTTCGACCAGGAGCAGCTCGGCGCCGGCGGCCAATTCGGCCAGGCCCTCGCAGGTGTCCGTGTCGCCGGAGTAACTCAAGGTCACGCGCTTGTGGGGGTCCATGTCAGAGGGGCCTTCTAGTCTGAAACCCCAAGCCTCAACCGGGTGGCGAACCCGGAAAGGAGTGATCGTCAATGGGCCAACCGAGATGCCGACCCCCTCCGACCAGGCGCCGTAGTTGAAGTCGCCACCTTCCGAGTTCGGATCGTGCGAATACTGCAATTCGGCCAGATGGTGCGGGGTGTCGGCCGGGCCGTACACCGGCAGGGACTCCATCGCCGCGCCGGGACGGTACTTGGCATACACCGCCAGGCCGGTCAGGTCCGCGCAGTGGTCGGGGTGCAGATGGCTGATGGCGACGAAGTCGAGCGCCTCCGGCGGCAGCACGGCTTGGAGCGCGCCGAAGGCGCCTGAACCCATGTCCATCGCGATGGTCCAGAGCCGCCCGAACTGGTCGCGCGTCTGGACCAGGTAGCTAGAGGCCGGCGAACGCGGGCCTGCCAGTGATCCGGTGCAGCCGATCACCACCAACCTCATCTGCCCACCGCCACCCGGTCCTGGTCGGCCTGTGGGTCTGGGGATGGAACAGCGCCGGTCGTCGCCGCGACTGCGGTCGTTGCCTGGGGCGCGGCCGACAAAGCCACCGTCGGGATGCCTCCAGGCAGGGTCTGATCGGCGCTTTCCCAGGTCGGCGTCTCCGGGCCAAGGAATCGGCGGGCCAGGCGGGCGAACGATCGGTTGTCGCCGGTCGAACAGAAACGATGTCGGGGCGGCGTGCTTCCCCGCCGCAGCAGACCGCCCGCGACCAACCGCGCGAACACGTCCTTGGCGGTCTCCTCGGCCGATGACACCAAGGTCACCTCCGGCCCCATGACATAGGACAGAGCGCCGGTCAGCAGTGGGTAGTGGGTGCAGCCCAAGACCACGGTGTCGACTCGGGCGGCCTGGAGGGGAGCCAGGTAGCGGCGGGCCGCCGCGATGACTTCCGGCCCGGATGTCGATCCGGCTTCGACCAGTTCGACCAAGAGCGGGCAAGCCTGAGCGGTCAGTCGCAGGTGTGGCGCGGCCGCGAAAGCGTCATGGTAGGCGCCGGATTCGATGGTGGTGCGAGTGCCGATCACCCCGACCCGGCCAGAGCGGGTCACGCCGACGGCTCGGCGCACGGCCGGCCGGATGACTTCCACCACAGGCACGCCCCGGCCTTGTTCGTAGCGTTCGCGCGCATCCGCCAGCACCGCCGCCGATGCCGTGTTACAGGCGATGACCAGCAATTTGACACCCGACTCAACCAGTCGGTCAAGGGCCGCCAGGGCGAGGGCCCGAACCTCGGCGATCGGTCTGGGGCCGTAGGGCGTGTGGGCCGTGTCCCCAAGATAGAGGACCGATTCGCCGGGCAGCTGATCCAACACCGCGCGGGCGACGGTCAACCCGCCCAGGCCGGAGTCGAAAATCCCGATCGGCGCGTCACTCACGCTCCCAGGGTAACCGAGCCGGTGACGCCAGCAGCGCCGACCAACCGACCGCGACCACCGTTCGCCCCGACGGCGCGTGCCGCGCTGGCGGCGCCGGCGCTGGCGCCGCCGATCATTGGCGCCAGAGCCGGCCAATAGACTGAGGCTCCATGAGCCTGGCGCTGCTGACCGACAAGTACGAGCTGACAATGCTAGAGGCGGCGCTGATGGACGGAACCGCTGGACGGCGGTCGGTCTTCGAGGTGTTCGCGCGCCGTCTGCCGCACGGGCGGCGCTACGGCGTGGTGGCGGGAACCGGCCGCTTGATGGAATTGCTGGAAGCCCTCAGCTTCGACGCGCCTGACGGCTCGCTGGAATGGCTGGTCGAATCCGGCACGGTCACCCCGGCCACGGCCGAATGGCTGGCCTCTTACCGGTTCACAGGCTCGATCAGCGGCTACGCCGAAGGCGAGGTCTACTTCCCGGGATCGCCGGTGCTGACCGTTGACGGCACCTTCGCCGAATGCGTGATCCTGGAGACGCTCATACTCTCGGTTCTGAATCATGACTGCGCGGTCGCCTCGGCCGCGTCCCGCATGACCGGGGCGGCCGGAGATCGGCCCTGTCTGGAGATGGGCGCCCGGCGCACGCATGAGGAGGCCGCGGCCGCAGCGGCGCGCGCCGCCTATGTGGCCGGATTCGCGGGCACTTCGCTGCTCGAGGCGGGACGGCGCTGGGGCATTCCCACCATTGGCACCGCCGCCCACGCCTTCACGCTCGTTCACGACTCCGAACGCGAGGCCTTCGCCGCTCAACTAGCCGCCCAAACGGCGGCCACGACCCTATTGGTCGACACTTATGACATCCGTCAGGCCGTCAACCTGGCGGTCGAATTGGCCGGTCCGGCGCTGCGGGCGGTGCGGCTCGATTCGGGCGATCTGCCGAACCTGGCACGGGCCGTTCGCAGACAGCTCGACGCCCTGGGCGCCACCGGAACCAACATCACCGTCACCTCGGACTTGGACGAATACGCCATCGCCGCGCTGGCGGCGGCGCCGGTCGATTCTTACGGCGTCGGCACCAAGCTGGTCACCGGCTCGGGCGCCCCGACCGCAGAGATGATCTACAAACTGGTCGCGCGCGAAGGCGCCGGCGGCAGACTCGAGCCCGTGGAGAAACGATCATCGGGGGGAAAGTCGACCGTCGGCGGCGCCAAGTGGGCGGGGCGCAGAATCGATGACTCGGGCATCGCCGAAGAGGAAGTCATCCTGACTGGACCGGCCGTTCATCCGGTCGCGCCAGAGGCTTACGGGCTGCGGCCGCTGCAGATCGGCTACATCGATCACGGGCAGACCGATTGGGCGCGAGCTGGCGGCGCCTGCCTGCCCGCCGCCCGGGCCAGGCACCTGGCTTCGCGGGACGAACTGCCACCGGCCGGGTGGCGTCTGTCCGAAGGCGAGCCGGCCATTCGCACCACCGTGTCCAACGTCCTCGACGGCGCCGGCGCCTAGCCAATCCCGGCGACGGGTCTGTCCTTCCGGGTCGTCGGCCCGGGGTTGTCAGTCCCGAATCGTCGAATTCGACATTCTGCAACCCATTGGATCCGGTCCGACCAGCCAACCGTCGAAGTCGACACCTTCCAGCAAGCCACGGCTCCGTATGCGTCGGGAACATGAGATGACCGCCGGGCGGACGGCGGCGGCATCGGGCAGACGGAGCAGAGAGCCAAAGGCGAAGAAATGGCGGAGAAATGGCGGACGGACTGTGCCTCACTGGTTAGCCCAACCCGACCTGGCCGGTAGGATCAGGCACTGATGAAGCCCCTCGATCCAAGGCTGATTAGGCGCGCTCGTGCCGCGCGCAACTACATGATCCTGACTGCAACGCTCGGCGTGGTCATGTCCGTGGCTGTCGTCTTCCAGGCCATGGTGGTGGCGCGGCTGGTGGGCACCCTGGCATCGGGCGGTCAGACCAGCCCGGGATGGCTCCGGAACGGACTGATCGCGGTGGCGGTGATCGTGAGCGTGCGGGTGGCGGCGGCCTGGACGCAAGAACGGTTCGCCCACCGGGCGGCCATCGACACGATCGCGGAACTGCGTGGCGCCGTCTTGAACCATGTGGTGGCGCTGGGGCCTAGAGCGCAGGCCGAAGACGGCGCCGCCAAGGCCGCCCAGCTAGTGACGCGGGGCCTGGACGCGCTGGAGCCCTATTTCACCCGCTATCTGCCACAGTTGCTGATGGTTGTCACGGTGACGCCGATCCTGCTGATCGTGGCCGGATTCGTGGACTGGATCGCGGCCGTCATCATGTTCGTCACCATCCCGCTGATCCCGGTTTTCATGGTCTTGATCGGGAGGTTGACCGAGGCCTACTCGGCCCGTCAGCTGCGCACCATGACCAGCCTGGGCGCCCAGGTGATGGACCTGATCACAGGATTGCCCACGCTGAAAGCGCTGGGACGGGAGAAAGGCCCCGCCAGGCGTGTGCGGCGCCTTTCCCAGGCGCACCAAAAGGCCACTTTCGGGACCGTCCGAATCGCATTCATGTCCGGCGCCGCCCTTGAGCTGATCGCCACCCTGTCGGTGGCGCTGGTGGCGGTCTCGGTCGGTTTGAGGCTCCAAGCCGGCCACATGGCCCTGGTCGACGGCCTGGCCATCATCATGATCGCGCCGGAGCTGTTCCTGCCGCTACGCAACGTGGGAGCGCATTTCCACGCCTCTGCCAACGGCGTCGCCGCCTCCAACCGGGCCTTCGAACTGCTGGCGATCCCGTTGCCTGTGGTCGGCCAGACGCCGGCACCGGACTTGGCGAGCGCCGCCATTGTGTTCGAGGATGTCTCCGTCAAGGCACCTGGCCGCGACTACCTGGCGCCGGCCGACCTTGGTTTCCGCCTCGAACCGGGTTCGTTGACGGCCCTGACCGGCCCGAACGGGGCGGGCAAGTCAACCGCGGTCGAGGTGCTCCTGGGGTTGACCCGTCCCGACCAAGGCCGAGTGCTGGTCGAAACGGCAGACGGCGAGGCGGTCGAGTTGACGCAGATCGACCCGGCCAGTTGGTGGGAGCAGATCGCCTGGGCGCCTCAGCGGCCGGTTCTGCTGCCGGGCACGGTCATCCAGAATCTGTTGGAAGTTTACGATTCGACGCCTGCGGTGACCCCCGAAGTCGCCAAGGCGGCTCGCGCCGCCGCTTTCGACACAGTCGTGGACGAATTGCCCCAAGGTTGGAACACTCTGATCGGCCAGGGCGGCGTCGGCCTGTCGGTCGGCCAACGCCAGCGGTTGGCATTGGCGCGGGCGTTCTGGTCAGACCGGCCGTTGGTGATCTTGGACGAGCCGACCGCACACCTCGATCCGGCCACCGAGGCGCGAATCTTGGAGTCGATCGCCGCCTTGCACCGCCAGGGCCGAACAGTCCTACTGGTGGCGCACCGGCCGTCGCTGCTCAGCCAGGCCCATCAGGCCGTCGCCGTGCGATCAACCGCGTTCAGCGAGGCGCTCCCATGAGCCGGCGAACGGGCGCGCCGGACCGCGGGCCAGAGGCCCACCCGACCGCCGGCGCGGCGGCGAAGTCGACTCCTAAGGCGGCTGCGTCCACTTCGTCCACGGCGATTTCGGCCACAGCCACTTCGACTGCGGCCGCCGCCGAACCCAGGACCGCCCCGACCGGTCCAGACCCGAACACCCTTCCGGCCGTCCGGCGCCCGCTGCGACGAGCGGTCGCTCTGACCGGGCTGAAAACGGGTCAATTGCTCGCCGCTGTTTTCTTCGGCGCCCTGACCCAGGCCGCCTCTGTGGCCCTGGCCGGCACTTCGGCCTGGCTGATTGTGCGGGCCTCGCAAATGCCGCCGGTCCTCTCGCTGCAGGTCGCCGTGGTGGGGGTGCGCGCCTTCGGCATCACTCGCGGCGTCTCGCGTTACATAGAACGCCTGACCGCGCACCGGGTGGCCTTGAATGGCATGACCAACCTCCGCGTCCGGCTCTACGAGCGCATGGCCGCCGGGACCGGAGCGGGCGCCGCCGCCTTCAAACGCGGGGACGTGCTGGCCCGCGTTGGCGCCGACATCGACGATGTCGGCGATCTGGTGGTTCGGGGAATCATCCCCGCCGCGGTGGCCGCTGTGCTGATGATCGGTTCGGCGGCGGCCGTGGCCGCCTTCCTGCCCGTGGCCGGGTTGGCCGTCTTCGCCTGCCTGGCCCTGGTGGCGGTGGGTGGTCCGGCGGCGACCTTCCGGGCGGCCCGGCTGTCCGAGTCGATGGCCTCGGCGGCCCGTGCCGATGTCTCGGCCTCATGTCTGGGGATCATTGAGAACGCCTCCGAACTGAGGGTGGGCGGCCAATTCGGGCGGGCCATGTCGGATCTCAAAGCCCAAGAGAAGCGCCTCGCCACCGCCACCGACGCCGTCGCCAAACCGTCTGCCCTCGCGGCCAGCCTGACTGAAATCGGCACCGGCCTGGCCTTGATTCTGACGCTGGTGCTGTCTGCGGCAGCCTGGCACGCCGGCGCCATCACCGCCACCGAGGTGGCAGTGATCGTCCTGATGCCCCTGGCCGCCTTTGAGTCGGTGGCGGGCCTGCCCGCCGCCGCCGCCCAGGTTTACAAGTCCCGGGCCGCCGCCGCCCGGATTGTGGCGTTGTCCGATGCCGGACACTCGCCTACCAGCCGACCCTCGGCCAAGCGTTGGCGCAACGATCATGCTCCCGAAGGCGCGCTGGAGGCCAAGGGCCTGACTGCGGGTTGGCAGGAGGGCCGCCCGGTTGTCTCCGGGATTGACCTGCGCTTGGCGCCAGGAGAGGCGATTGGCCTGGTCGGCCCGTCCGGATCAGGAAAGACGACCCTTTTGACCGCCCTGGCCGGCCTGATCGAACCACAAGCGGGCGGCGCCACAGTCGGGGACGCGGCACTGTTCGACCTGACCTCCGAAGCCAGGGCGGAGACAGTGGCCTTCATCGCCGAAGACGCCCACATCTTCGCCACCACCGTGTTGGAGAACCTGCGCGTGGCCAAAGGCCCGCTGACGCGCCAGGAGGGTGTCGCGGTCCTGGAGCGGGTTGGCCTGGGCGCCTGGCTGCGGGCGCTGCCAGACGGCATCGACACCCTGCTCGACTCCGGCGCGGCGTCGCTTTCCGGCGGCGAGCGGCGGCGGCTATTGCTGGCGCGCGCGCTGGTCAGCCCGGCCCAATACGTTCTTCTGGATGAGCCGGCCGAGCATCTCGACGCGGCCGCGGGCCGGGCCTTGACCGCCGAGTTGATCGCCGCCGCCCGCGCCGCCGGCAGAGGCATCATGGTGGTCTCGCACCAGGAAGACACTCTGGCGCCGGCCGACCGCGTCTATCGCCTGGCCGACGGCGCCCTCGGCATGGTTCGGCCCGGCCACCCGCCAACAAAGCCAGCGCCTAACGCCCGGCAGTCTGGGGACCAGCGGTCTGGGGACCAGCGGTCTGGGGACCGCCCGGCTGACAGACCATAATGGACCGTATGCGCCCAGGCTTGACCGATTCCGAACCAGAATTGCTGGCAGCGGTCGTTTCGCTGTCGCGGCGGCTCGACCTGGCCGAAGTGCTGACAGAGTTGGTGGCAGCGGCGCCCAAGTTGACCGGAGCGCCCGCCGCCGCCGTCAACGTGCTTGACGGGCGCGGCATCGACGAACGTTTTTACACTTTCGGCGCCGACCCTGGGTTGGCGGCCGAACTGGGGCAATTCCGGCGCGCCATGACGCTGATGGCGCGCATCCCAACCCACGAGGCGCTGATTCTGGACGAACTGCCCGCCTCGCTGGTCGGTTTGCCGCCGGACGCGGAACTGCTGGTCGACAATCTGCTGGCAGTGCCCGTGCGGGTGCGCCACACGGTCTTCGCCCATGTCTATCTGATCAACAAGCCGGGCGGGTTCACCAAAGCGGATGCCGAGGCGGTGTCCACCCTGGCCACCGCAGCCGGCGTGATGGTCGAGAACGCCCAGCTCTACCAAGCTTCGCAACGGCGCGAAAGCTGGCTGGCCGCCGGCCAGGGCATCACCACCATGCTGCTGTCCGGCGTTGAGGAAGAAGAGGCCTTAACCGTCATCGCTTCGCAGGCCAAGGAGGTGGCCGGGGCGGCCACGGCGGCCTTGATCCTGCCATCCGTCGGCGACGAGCTGATCATCGAAATCGCGGAGGGAACCGGGGCGGACAAACTGGTCGGCACCAGGATGCCGCTCGACGGGCGCTCCCACACCGTCTTGACCGAGGGAATCGGCATGATTGTCGACTCGCTGGCGAGCGCCTACACCCTGCGGGTGACCCAACTGCGCGAATACGGGCCGGCCCTGTACGCGCCGATGCGCACCTCGGGCAGGTCGGTCGGCGTGATGCTGCTGCTGCGCGAAAAGGGCTCCGCCTCCTTTGACCAGGCGGACCTGACCACGGCCGAATCCTTCGCCTCGCAGGCGGCGTTGGCCTTGGTCCTGGCCGAGGCCCGGCACACATCCGACCTGTCGGCGTTGGTCTCCGAACGCGAGCGGATCGCCCGCGACCTTCACGATCTGGCCATCCAGCAGCTCTTCGCCACCGGCATGAGGCTTGAGTCAGCCCGCCAGGCGGCCGCCGCCGGAGTCGAACCTGAGGGCCTGGTCAAGACGCTGACCAGCGCACTTGATTCGATTGACTCAACCGTCCGGGAGATTCGGGCGATCGTGTCGCATCTGCGCGGCCCCGGCACAGACGAGCCAATCGCCGAACGTCTGCGCCACGAGTCCTCGGCCGCCCGGGCCCTGCTCGGTTTCGCCCCGTCGCTGGTGCTCCTGATAGACGGGCGGGCATCCGCGCCCACCGACCAGGACGTCGCCGCCGCCGATGCCCTAGTTCCCCACTCGTTGGCGGATGACCTGGTGGCGGTGGTCCGCGAGGGCCTGTCCAACGCCGGCCGCCACGCCAAGGCCGCCTCGGTCACGGTCACCGTCTCGCTGGTTTCGCCTGGTTCGCCGGACGGGCGGCCCGGCCAGGTGACAGTGGTGGTGGAGGACGATGGCGCCGGGTTGCCTGGCGGACGCGCCCGTCAGTCGGGTTTGTCGAACTTGGCCGATCGGGCGCTCGCGCGCGGCGGTTTGTTCACGGCCGGCCCTGGCCTGACCGGCCGGGGCACCCGCCTCGAATGGATCGCGCCGCTGAGCTGACCGGCGAAGCTTTCACGCCTCTGGGTCTGCGCCTTGTTGAGCCTCGGCCCACCGATAACGGTCGTGGCGAGCGCCGCCAAGTGGCGCCGGGTGGGGACCGGCGGATCAGGGCTTAGGCGCGCCAGGAACTGGATTCCTTGGCCGCCACCCACGCCGCCACCTGGGTGCGGCGCTGCAGCCCCATCTTGGCCAGCAGCGATGTGATGTGATTCTTGACCGTCTTCTCGGCCACGCCCAGGCGCTCCGCGATCTCGCGGTTCGACAGGCCTTCGCCAATCAGCGCCAACACCTTGTGCTCCGAAGGAGTGAGGTCGGCGGTGGGGTCCTCATGGTCGGCGCGGCGCCGAGTCAAGGTCCGCTCGTCCAGCAGGGTGCGCCCCTGGGCGACCGCTCGGATTACATCGGCGATCTCAGCGCCGCGAACCGATTTGATCAAGAAGGCGGCGGCGCCTACCTCGAGCGCCGCGGCCAAAGCGTCATCGTCGTCAAACGACGTCAACACCACCGGGCGCGCGTTCGGCGCGGCGGTGCGCAGTTGCTTCATCAAATCGATGCCCGTGCCGTCGGGTAGCCGCAGGTCAACCAAGATGACGTGGGGGCCCACCAACACTGCCCGGCGCAACGCCTCAGCCACTGAGCCGGCTTCGGCCACCACCCGCATGCCGTCGGAGCGTTCCACCACTTCGGCTATGCCCCGGCGGACCACTTCATGGTCGTCCACGATCATGACGTTGATCTGGCTGAGAGGTCTAGGTTCGAGGTCGCTTCCTTGCACGTCGCCAACCCTAGCGTGACCAGCGAAGCCAGTCCAAGCGAGCGGGGCCTTTTAGCTACGGGAAAAACTGATCAGCCGGCGTCCGAGGCGGCGTTCAAGCGCCGATAGGCGTCCTCGGCGGCGCGCTGCTCGGCCAGCTTCTTCGAGGTGCCGGCGCCGTGCCCCCACTCGTTGCCGGCGACCACCACCACCGCCTCAAACACCCGCGCGTGATCCGGACCGGCGCCGTCGGCTTGGTATTCGACCGGCGTCATGCCCAGCGCGGCGGCCAATTCTTGGAGCGAAGTCTTCCAGTCCAGGCCGGCGCCCAACTTGGCGGCCCGATCCAAAGTGGGCCCGAGCAGCCGGAGCACGACCTGTCGCGTGGCGTCCAGGCCATGGCTCAAATAGACCGCGCCAAGCAGGGCTTCGAGCGTGTCAGACAGGATCGAGTCTTTGTCGGCGCCGCCGGTGGCGGTTTCGCCTCGTCCGAGCAAGATGTACGGCCCGATCTCCATAGCGCGCGCCACTCGCGCCAGGGCGCGCTGCGACACCGAGGCGGCGCGCATCTTCGCGAGGTCGCCTTCCGGCAGGTCCGGGTGGGTGCGGTAGAGATGCTCGGTCACAACCAGGCCGAGGATCGAGTCGCCCAGGAATTCCAACCGCTCGTTGGTGGGGATGCCGCCGGCCTCATGGGCGAACGAACGGTGGGTCAGGGCTAGGACCAGGAATTCCGGGTCCAGCGCGGCGCCGAGCCCCTCCAGCAGCCGTTTGGCCGCTTCGGGGCCCAAGGCCGTTGGCCCGTCCATGATCCCAGCTAGTTCTCGAACTCGCTGCGCTCGGCGGCCGCGTAGTAGCGGCCCTTGTAGGTACCGCAGGTTGGGCACGCAGTGTGGGGACGGGTCGGCGCTCCGCATTGCGGGCAGTCGGTCAGCGCGGTCACGCTGGTCTTCCACTGTGAACGGCGGGTCCGGGTGTTGGCACGCGAGGTCCTTCGCTTTGGAACAGCCACGGCTAAATCTCTTCTCTCTCGTCTTCCAACATTTCTTCAAGCACGGCCCAGCGCGCGTCCACCGACTGGTGGCCGTGTCCTGGCTGGTCCGCCAACCGGGCGCCGCAATCGGGGCAAAGCCCCTCGCAGTCGTCTCGGCACAACGGGCTGAAAGGCAGCGACAGCACCACCGCGTCAGTGACCGGCCTGTTCAGGTCGATCGTGTCGTCAACCACCTCGAAGCGGTCTTCGTCGGCGCCTTGGTCCGCCTGGGGCGGACCCCACGCCCGCTCGGGGTACTGGAACAGCTCTTGGAAGGTCGCCACGACTGGCACGCCGACCTCCTCCAAGCACCGTCCGCATTCCCCGACCGCGGTGGTCCGCACCGTCCCGGTGGTCAGCACCCCTTCCAGCACCGATTCAAGCAGCAATTCCAGCTCGACCGGCTCGCCTTCGGGAACGCCGATCACCGCGGTTCCGATCACCGCCGGCGCCTCGAAGTCAATCGTCAACTGCTTGGACGTTCCCGGCTGGCGGCTCAGTCCGTCGACCGAGCAGATCAACTCGGGGACTTGCACGGCGCCAAGTTCGGCAGCACTTAGTTCAGGCATGTGTCTGGATGTGTTCGAGGTCGGCAAAGGTCACGGCTCCGCCGGACCGGCTGAACCGACCTGCCAGTCTACTGCACGCTCCGGCAGCGCCCAAACGGGAGTCCATCCATGTTCTCCCGAGGTCGGGAGAACATGGATAATCCTTCAAGACGGGTGATCGGCGACCGGCAGTATGTGGATCGCACACCGGCGTGTCCACTCCCCTGTCAACGCCATGGCCGCGTCCCAAGCATCACCGGCCCGTCGCGGCGTTGGCAGCGTTCTTCCCGACTGGGAAGTTCTTACCGGGATGCGGTCGCCAGGGCTTGGGCCACCGCCGGGCTGACGTAGGCAGACACGTCGCCGCCGTGGCGGGCCACGTCTTTGACCAGCGAACTCGAGATGTGCCCCCAATTCGGCGCGGCCGCCAAGAAAACCGTCTCGATCCCGGTCAGCTCCTTGTTGACCAGCGCCATCGGCTCTTCTTGGCCCAAATCGTGGCCCCCGCGCAAGCCTTTGACAATGGCCACGGCGCCCACTTCCCGGCAGAACTCGGCCAGCAGACCGGGCACTTGGGCCACAGTCACCGACGTCACCCCCGCCAGGCAGTTCTCAACCAGCTCGACCCGCACGGCCGCCGGCAACAGCGGCCGCTTGGCGGCGTTCACGGCAACACCGACCACCACCCGGTCGAACAACGCCGCAGCCCGCACGATCACATCCCGATGCCCCAGTGTGATCGGGTCGAACGAGCCCGGCACCACGGCCACCTTTTCCCTCATAAGCCCTCCGTCTCGCCTCTCCCAGTCGCCTTGCGCCGCCCGCTCCCGGCCCGCGCCCGGTCCGATGCCGTGCGCCCGTCGCGCGTGATCGCGACCGTGGCCACGCCGCGATTCATGTCGCCATCCCCGGGCGCGAGGTCCCCGGCCCTGGCCAAGTGCAGCGCGGTATCACCATACTTGCGCGTGCCAAGATCTTCCCAGTCCGCAGGCCACTCAGGCGCCGGGCTCCGGACCGAGCGCTCCAAAACCACCAGCGCGCCTCCCACCAGCCAAGGCGGCCTTCCCCCAGGGCCGCTGGGCGCCGCCAGAGACGCCAGCACGGCGTTGACCGCCGCCGGCGCCAAGTCATACGGCGGGTCGAGGAAAACCAGATCGAACCCCCCCGAGACCGCCCCGCCCGCAGGCGACGGGTCTGGAGCGGGCTTGGCGAGTCGGGCCGGCAGGCGCGGGCCGCTGACGACTTGCTCGACCCGGCCGAGCTGGAAGGCCAGGCGTTCGGCCAGGTCCAGCGCGGTGGCGTTGGCTTTGGCGGCGCGGATCGCCGCCGGCGACGAATCGACCGCCAAAGCGCACGCGGCGCCTCGGCTGAGCGCCTCCAGCGCCACCGCGCCCGAGCCGGCGTATAGGTCGAGCACGCGCTTGCCCGCCCATCCCCCACGGCCGTCCAGACGAGCTTCGAGGAGCGAGAAGAGCGCCTCGCGCACGCGGTCAGAGGTCGGCCGGGTCAGGCCGGACGGCACTTTGAGGGCGCGCCCGCCGGCGGCGCCGGCGATGATCCGGACCATGTCAGCCCCTCTCCAGGTAGTCCTCGCGGCCGGCCAACAGGGCGTCCACCGCCTGCGCCAGGGCCGGATGACCGGCCAGCTCGGGATCCTCCGCGATCAGCGCCTCGGCGCTGTTGCGGGCATCCTCGATCAGTGCCCGGTCGCTGGTCAGCCGAACCAGTTTGAGCGACGAGCGCCCGGATTGGCTGTCGCCCAGGATTTCGCCCTCCCGCCTGGTCTCAAGATCGACCTCGGCCAACTCGAAGCCGTCGCGGGTCTGCTCCATGGCGGCCAGACGGCGCGCCGCCAGCGAATCCGGCTCCGCCGGGGAGACCAACAGGCAGACACCGGGCGCCTGGCCGCGACCGATGCGCCCACGTAGCTGGTGCAACTGGGACAGGCCGAATCGGTCGGCGTCCAGCACCACCAGCGCCGTGGCCTGCGGGACATCGATGCCGACCTCGATCACGGTGGTCGCGACCAGCACGTCGACATCCCCCCGCATAAATGCGGCCATGGTTTGATCCTTCTCCTGGCTGGTCATCCGGCCATGCAGGGGGGCCAGTTTGACCCCGGCCAGATCCGGGTCGGCCGCCAGAGCCGCCAGGGTCTGGCTGACCGACGCAAGCGGCCGCTTCTCAGCGGTCGACTCTGCGCCGCCGCGGCCCGCTGGCGCCCGAGTCGCCCCAGAAGCCCCGGTCTTCCCGTTCGCCCCAGAAGCCCGGGAAACCCCGGCCGCTGTGCCGGCTACCGTGCCGACCACCGCGCCGACCCCATCCGCCACGGCGGCCGCCGGGCCAAGTCGACCGGCCGCACCCGAGCCTCGGCCAGACCGTCCACCCGCCCTCGCGGCGTCAGCCTCCGCCACTGCACCAGTCTGCGATCCCGCAGCCGAATCCAGGCGGAGACCGCCGGGCAGGGCGAAGGCGAGTTGGCCCTGGCGCGGCCCGGCGTCCTGAAGTAGATCGGCCCCGGCCTCGAACTCGCCCGGCTCGATCGCCGGGCAAACCACGAACCCGCGATGACCGGCCGCGACTTCCTCGGCCAGGCGCTGCCAGACCCGATCCAACCAGCCCGGATGCTCCTTCGGATTGACCCAGGTGGTGGCGACTTCGGGCCGACCGGGCGGCCCGTCGCCAAGGGTGGTGACCCCCAAGTCCCCGAACACGGTCATGGCCACTGTGCGTGGTATCGGCGTAGCCGTCATGACCAGCAGGTGCGGCCGGTCCGCTCCCCTGGTCCGCAACTGGTCGCGCTGCTCCACGCCGAAACGGTGTTGTTCGTCCACCACGATCAGGCCGAGGTCGTGGAACTTGACGCTGTCTTCGAGCAGCGCATGGGTGCCGACCACGATTCGGACCTCGCCGTGCTCAAGCTGGTTCAGCAACGAAGCCCTGGCCTTGACCGGCGTCGCCCCGGTCAACAGCCGCACCGTCACTTGGTCGCTCCCTTCCGGCAACCTGGCCAGTAACCCCTCGATGGTCCGGAAGTGCTGCGTCGCCAAGACCTCGGTGGGGGCTAGGAGCGCGGCCTGGCCGGCGGCATCGACCACCTGGAGCATGGCCCGCAAGGCCACCAACGTCTTGCCGGAGCCCACATCGCCCTGCAGAAGCTGGTTCATAGGGCGGTCAAGGGCCAACAATTCGCCCAGTTTGCGGCCGGCCTGGCGCTGCGCCGCCGTGAGTTCGAAGGGCAGAGCCGCGTCGAGACGCTCGACCAAGCCGGCTGGAGCCCCCGGCGCCGGTGGCCGGGCCGGCCGGGGACGGGCGGCCGCGCCCGCCTCAAGCCGGTGGCGGCGCCGAGCCAGCCCGGTTTGGAGCACAAACGCCTCCTCGAAACGGAAGCGGCCGCGCGCCGCGCGCCAGGCGCTGGCGCCGGCCGGGTTGTGGATGTCCCAAAACGCTTGGCCCAGCCCCGGCAGGTCGCGATCGGCCAGCAGCCGCGGCGGCAACGGATCGGTCGGCGGGTCTGCCCCCAAGGCTTTGAGGCTGGTCCGGATGGCGTTTTGCAGCTGCGGCGACTGGATTCCGGCCACCGCCGGATAGATCGGGAGCAACCGGTCGTTGAAGCGGGGATCCTGGTCCCTCAGCTCGTCCGCCCACACCACCTCCGGGTGGACCAGTTGTTGGCGTCCCCGATACAGGCTGACCCTGCCGGTGAACAGGCCCATGCGTCCGACTTCGTATTGCCGCGAGTAGAACTCGACCAGATGCCACTTCTTGAGGAAGAAGGTCAGGCCGAGTCGATGGGCGCCGTCCGTGATCTGAACCGCCACCAGCCACTGGGTGCCCCGTTTGATGTCCCTCACAGCCAGCGACGCGACCTGGGCGTTGATCGAGACCACCTCATCCAGGCGCAAGCCCGTCATGTCGGTGGGGACGCGCGGATCCTCGTAACGCTTGGGGTAGTGGCGCAGCAGATCGCCGACGGTCTTGATGCCGGCCCCGGCCAGCTTCTTGCCGCCCCTGCCCACCACCCGCTCGACCGGCGCCGCCAAATAGGCGTCGACGCCGGTCCCAGCGGATACTTGCATGCCTGCCAGGCTATAACGACCCTCTGACAGCCAAACGCCGGCGCGGCCCGGCGTGGCCCATCCCGGCGCGGCCCGGCGCGGCCCGTCCCGACACCGACCGGTGCCGCGTGGACCGACACCGCCCGGCGCGGCCCGGAACCGCCGCCGGCCGATTGGGCCGAATGGCCCGCCTTGCGCTAGCATGTCCAGGTTGCCTCCGCGCCTCGACGCGGGACCAATCCATTGACTCAGGAGTTTCATCGTGGCTGCCAAGTGCGAAATCTGCGGCAAGAAGCCAGGCTTCGGCTTCCGCGTGTCCCACTCGCATCGTCGCACCAAGCGGCGTTGGAATCCCAACATCCAGCGGGTACACGCCAAAATCAACGGCACCCCGAAGCGTCTCAACGTCTGCACCAGTTGCATCAAAGCGGGCAAGGTCACCCGCTAGCCGCCGGCTCCGGCCCCGAGCCGGTTCGACCGCCAGCCGGTCAGTTCCGGCCCGTCTTCACAGCCCTGTCGCCGGATTGCGCGGTCGCCTCCCCGATCAGCTCCGGCAGAAGTGGTCCCAGCCGGGGGCGTCCGTCTCCCAGCCCAGGATCTGAACGCCCGGACCGCTTGGGCCCGGTTCCACCACCCGCCCGATGCCGTGCCAACCGTCCGGCAAACCACTTTCGGCCGGGAAAGCTCCCACCAGGGCGTGGTCCTCTCCCCCGGTCAGCACCCAGCGTCGCTCGTCGCCACCAGCCCGCGGCGACCGGGCGCCAACCACAGGCGGGGCATTTCCGCCGGTCAGCCGCGCGTCCAGGCGAGGCGGCGGAGCACGGCGGCTGTATTCAGGGACTTCGGAGGACGGCGTCGAACAGTGTCTCAGGGACTGGCCGAGGGGCGCCCAGCGCGCCATCGCTCCCGCCAAAGCCGGACTGGCCGGATCGATGATCAACCGAACCCCGCTGGCTCGGGCCATCCGGCCAGCATCTGTCGCCAGACCGTCGGAGACGTCCATCATCGCCGTCACCCCGCCCAGAGCCGCCCGTTTACCCAGGTCCAGCGGCGGATCGGGGCGCAAGTAGGCCGCTCTGGCCGCCTCCGCCAGCGCCTCCAGACCAGCTATTCGAGGCCGGCCGGCCTCCAACCAGGCCAGCCCGGCCGCCGAGCCCCCCAACGCGCAAGCGTCGGCGGGGCTGGAAGGCGCGGCCACGGCATCGGACAACGCCAAGACATCGCCGACCCGGGCGCCGGACCTGGTCACGGGAGGACGGCCCTCCAGATCGCCAACCACGGTGCCGCTGGCCACCACCATGGGGGCGCCGGCGAGATCGCCGCCGACCACTCCGACCTGCCAACGGCCGCAGTAAGCGGCCAGGCCGCGGGCGAAGTCGAGGCCCCACTCGCCGCTCAGCTGCTCGGGCGGACCGGCCAGGGCGACAACCAGCGCCTTGGGAACCGCGCCCATGGCGGCGGCGTCGGCCAGATTCTGGGCCGCCAGACGCCAGCCCAGGTCATAGCCCGTCGACCAAGCGGAACGGAAATGAACGCCCTCCACCAGGATGTCTGTGCTGATGGTGGCGCGAGAATCGGACAGGGCCAAGACGGCCGAATCGTCGCCGGGGCCAAGCAGTGTCGCCTCGCCTTTGGGCAGGTCACGGCTCAGAGCCGCGATCACTGCGTCCTCTCGCACCGCTAGAACGTCCCGCCCGGCAACAGGCCCAGATCGCTCGGACGAAGCGAGACCGAACCGCCCCGGCGAAGCGAGGCCGAATCGCCCCGGCGCGGCCAAGCCAGACAGCCTTGCCGGTCAAGCGGCCACGCGGCGACCATCACAGTTCTCGCCTCTGGCCCGCTAGCGCAATCCCTGGGGACGTTCCAGGGCCAACTCGATCAGTTCGCCGACCAGATCCGAGTAGCTCAGGCCGGAGGCCAACCACATGCGCGGATACTGCGAGATCGGCGTGAAACCGGGCATGGTGTTGATCTCGTTGACAACCAACGGCTCCGGCGCCGAGGGGTCATAGAAGAAGTCGACCCGGGCCAGGCCCTCGCCGCCGATCGCCCGGTAGGCCTGTGTCGCCATGGCCTGCACCTGGGCGGTCGCCTCCGCAGGCAGGTCGGCGGGGCAGAGCAGGTCGGCCCCGGCCGCGTCCAGATACTTGGCGTCGAAGTCGTAGAACTCATGGCCGCCCTGGACCACGATCTCCGAAGGCAGCGAGGCCCTGGGCGGGCGCCCGGACGGCGAGCCGAGCACAGCGCATTCGATCTCGCGGCCGCGGGAGGCCTGTTCGATCAGCACTCTGGGGTCGTGGCGCCGGGCGAACTCGATTGCGTCCGCCAACTCCGCCGCCCGCGTCGCCTTCGAGATGCCCAGAGACGAGCCCGCCCGGCAAGGCTTGACGAAAACCGGCCAGTCCAGGGCCCGCCTGCTCCCAGCGGCGACCAGGCGGTCTTCGGCGGCGACGGACGCGGCCGCCTCGGCAGCCAGCTCATCGGCCCCGACAACGACATAGGGCAGGACCGGCAGGCCGTGCGCCTCCAGAACGCATTTCATGTAGCCCTTGTCCATGCCGACAGCGCTGGCCAGCACGCCCGCGCCGACATAGCGCTGGTCGGTCAGCTCGAGCAGCCCCTGAACGGTGCCGTCCTCGCCGAACGGGCCGTGCAGCAGCGGAAAGGACACGTCGATCGAGCCCAGCGAAGCGACGGTTCCGGAGTCGCTGAGGAGGCGCCATTCGCTGGACCCGGCGCGAGTCGGCGCCAACACTTCGGGACCGTCGCCACCGACCTCCGGCAAGCGGCCGTCGACCAGCCGCAAGAGGGCCGGATCGTCCGGCGCCAAGGTCCACCGGCCATCGCGGGTGATACCGACCGGGACCGGCTCGAAGCGCCGGCGATCTATCGCCTCAAGGATCGATCCGGCGGTCAGGCAGCTGATCGAATGCTCGCCAGAGCGGCCGCCGAATAGCAGCGCCACCCGGATGCGCCGGGAACTGGTCTCAGTCATCGCCCTCAAGGCTACCCCGCCCGGATGTCGACTCCGCGGCAGCGCCGAAGCGACCGCCCCATCCCGCTTTGGCGACGCCTCCGCATGGCCGGCCATGCGCGCAGACGGCACCTGTCCGGCCGCCAAACAGACTGGTCAGGCCTTGTCGGCGGTCTTGCGGGACTTCAGGACCTGGTCGATCATTCCGTACTCCAAGGCCTGCTCGGCGGTCAGGATCTTGTCCCGTTCGATGTCTTCGCGGACCTGTTCCGGCGTCCGGTTGGAGTGCTTGGCGATGGTGTCCTCAAGCCATTGACGGATACGCAGGATCTCGTTGGCCTGAATCTCGATGTCGCTGGCTTGCGCGTAGGCGCCGCCCTCGAAGGCGGGCTGGTGGATCAGCACGCGGGCGTTCGGCAGCGCCAAGCGCAGGCCTGGCGTGCCGGCGGCCAGCACCACCGCCGCCGCCGAAGCCGCCTGGCCCAGGCAGACGGTCTGGATCCGCGGCGTGATGTATTGCATGGTGTCATAGATCGCGGTCAGGGCCGTGATCGAGCCACCGGGCGAATTGATGTACATGGTGATGTCCCGATTGGGGTCCTGGGACTCCAACACCAGCAACTGGGCCATGATGTCGTCGGCCGAGGCGTCGTCGATCTGGACGCCCAAGAAGACGATCCGGTCTTCGAACAGTTTCGCGTACGGGTCCTGGCGTTTGAAGCCGTAAGGGGTGCGCTCCTCGAAGGACGGCAGGACATAGCGCGATCGGGGCGCGGCGGCCGCCTGACCGCCGAAGGCCACCGGAGCCAAAGCGCCATAGGTTGAGCGCGGGTCAATGCTGGTCATCACTTCTCCTCCGCCGAACTCCCGGCCGCCCCCGAACCGGGACTGCCCGAACCGGAACCTCCCGATCCAGAACTGCCCGATCCGGAACTCCCCGAGCCTCTCTTCTTGGACTGCCCGCGGACCACCACCTCATGGGTGACAACCTTGTCGATGAAGCCGTATTCCAGGGCCTCTTCGGCCGTGAACCAACGGTCCCGGTCGGAATCGCGATTGATCTGCTCGACCGTCTTGCCGGTTTGCTCGGCGATCAACCCCGCCAACTGGCGCTTCATATGCAGGATCAACTCGGCGTTGATCCTGATGTCGGTGGCGGTGCCGCCAATCCCGCCGGACGGCTGGTGCATCATCACGCGCGCATGGGGGGTGGCGTAACGCTTGCCTTTCGCCCCCGAAGACAGCAGGAACTGGCCCATCGAAGCCGCCATGCCCACCGCCACGGTGGCCACATCCGGCCTGATGTACTGCATGGTGTCGTAGATCGCCATGCCAGCGGTGATCGAGCCGCCGGGCGAATTGATATAGAGGTAGATGTCGCGCTCCGAATCCTCCGCCGCCAACAGCATCATCTGGGCGCAGATGGTGTTCGCGTTCTCGTCGCGGACCTCGCTGCCCAGCCAGATGATTCGTTCCTTGAGCAGGCGGTTGAAAATCGAATCGCTCAACCCCATGCCGGGGCCGTCGGGCGCGGCCAGCGTCGGGGATTCCAGGCTCATTGCGGACTCCTGAGTGTTGATGGTCTTTTCCAGCACATGACCCTAACGCGCCCAGCCCCGCCAAGGGGCTCCCGACGGCCCGGTTTCGCTACAGGCGTGGAAACTGGGCCGTTTCAAGCCGGTGCACGATGCCGCCCGGTCACCACACGGCATCGGCGGGAGTTTGGTTCTCGGCCCGGTCAGGCGGCCTCTTGGTCGGCCTGCACCAGCGCCTCAAGGTCGATGTCGACTTCCTCGACCAAGGCGTCCGAGGCCACGTCGGCGTCCGTGGCCAAGTCGCCGTCGCGATCAGCCAGATCATCTCCCAGTTGGTCCACCACCGGCGCCGTCAGTCGCGACTTGACGTCGACCGCCGCGCCCTCGGCGTCCTCGACCGCGATCTGGCCCAAGGCCTCGACAGCGGCCTTGTTGCGCAGCAGTTCGGCGTAGAAGTGCGGCAATTCGCCCGAGTTGACGGCGGCGTTCAAGAACTCGGCCGGGTCGATCCCGTAGCGGATCGCCATCGGCGCCATGAAGCGAACCAACTCGCGCTGGTCGGCCTTGACCTCGAAGTGGGCCACCAAGGCGTCCATTAGCAGTTCGGTCCGGATCGTCTTGATCGAATCAGCCTTGTATTCGTCCGCGACGGCCTGATCGTCCTGGTCCTTGCCGTCGCGCTCCAGGCGAGCCTCGACGTCCTTGGCGACCACGCCCGGCGGGGCCTCAAAATCGAGCGTCTCCAAGAGGTGGTCGATCAGCCTGTCCTGGGCTTGGACCACCTGGTTGCGCTCGGCCATCTGGTCGGCCTCGCCGCGCAAGTCCGCCCGCAGCTCCTCAATGGTGTCGAATTCGCTGGCCAGTTCCGCGAACTCGTCGTCCGCCGGCGGCAACTCCCGCTCCTTGACGGCGTCCAGCTTGACCGTGACCAGGGCCTCCTCGCCCGCCCGCTCGCCGCCAGCCAGAGGCGAGGCGAAAGTGGTCACCTCTTCGGCGCTGAGCCCGTCCAGGGCCTCGTCCAACCCGTCGAGCATGTTCCCGGCGCCGATCTGGTAGGAGATGCCGGAGACCGAATCGATCTGCTCTCCGCCGATTTCCGCCGTCAGGTCGATGGTCACGAAGTCGCCGTCGCGGGCCGGCCGGTCGACGGTCTTGAGCGAGGCGAAACGCTCGCGCAGGGCGTCCAGCAGCTTTTCGACTTCATCGTCGCCGGCCTTGGCCTGGTCGACCTGGACCTTGACCTTGGTCAAGTCCGGGATGACGATCTCGGGGCGGATCTCGACCGTGGCGGTGAACTCGAAGTCTGGGTCGGCGGCGACCGGGTCCGGCTCCCTGCTGAGATCGATCTCGGCCTGAGTCATGGGCTGGAGGTCGTGTTCTTTGAGCGCGTCGCGGTACCAGTCGCTCAACGAATCGTTGATCGCCTGCTGGATCACCGCTCCGCGGCCGACCCGGCGGTCGATGATCCGCGTGGGCACCTTGCCCGGCCGGAATCCCGGAACCGAGATCTGGCCGGCGATCTCCTTGTAGGCCCGCTCCAGCGCGGGCTTGAGATCGTCCGGTTCGACTTCGACGGTCAGCTTGACCTTGGTCGGTTCGAGCGATTCGACGGCGCTTTTCACTTCTGCTTCTCCTGGGAACATTCGACTGGCGCCGCGCATTCGAGCCGCCGGCGCATAGAGCCCGCCCAGTCTATCCGCTGATTCGCTGGCGCACGGCCCGGCCGCCGCCATCTGCCCGGGTCCGAGACTCGGGGGCGCCTCGGAACGCGAGGCGGCGGTCGGGGCCGCACGTCTATCCCGGTCAACGCCCGGCCAGCGGATCGCATTCCCCGCCCGGACCGGCTGCGCCAAGGGCGATCAGCGGCGCCGGGTATGGCGCCAAGTGTCATCTACGAGGGGCTCCCTGGGAAACCGGCGGACAAACCGGTTTCCTAGGACCGAGGCAGCACCCACTGCCGCGTTTCCTTAGGTCAGCGCCTCGCGCTGACCACGTCAACACGGTCGGAGCGTGGTTGTTCACCACGCTCCTAGCGGACCACCGGCGATTCTGGGGCCGTGACATCGATCGAGGCCACGTCCGGCTGTTTCATCAGGATGTCGACGGCCGCGGCTTTGACAGCGCCGCCCGATGAATCGCCCCAGAGCACCTTGATGCCGCCGGTCAAGGTCAAAGTGACGGTGTCCTCTGTCTCGGCGCCGATCGAGGCCACCTGGGCGGACAACCAGGCCGGGAGCGAAGCGGCCACCCGCAGCACCGATTCGACTGTGCGCCGGTTGCCCTCCGTCAACGGCACCGCGATCACCGGCAGGCCCTCGGGGACCTCATCGACCTGCGCCACCGGGTTCGCCTCCGCGTCCAGCAGCAGATAAGCCCCCTCGTCCGGGACGGCGGCGGCCGGCTGGCGCGGTTCCAGGGTCACGTCCAGTCCCGTTGGCCAGGCCCGTTTGACGGTCGCCTGCTTGACCGGCGACAAAGCCATCAGGCGTTGTTCGATCTGGTTCGGATCGAGCCGGATCAACGGCACGCCGACATCTTGGGCCAGGACATTCGACACCTCGGCGCGGTCGATCCAACCGGACAGCCCAGTCACTGAGATATCGCCCTGACGCACCGCGAAGACGGGCGAGAACCACAGCACAGCGGCCGCGCCGATCAATGCGGCCGCCGGGACCAGCCATTTCATCGCCCGCGCCACCGCCGCCCAGCGCGCCGCCCGCCGCCGCGCCCGGAAAGCATCCTGGTGGCGCTGCGGGGGGGTCGGCTGGGAAGGCTTCGCCAGCGCGGCCCCGGCCGGGCCCCGGCCGGCCGCCGGCCCCGTCGTCGCCTCGGTTGGCGCCGCACCGAAGCCCAGCCAAGTCACCAGACCCATCAGCGACGAGCCTCCAACTCGGCGACGATCAGCGGCGCCAGTTCGGTGACATCGCCGGCGCCCATGGTGAGCACGATGTCGCCTGGCCGGGCCGCCGCCGCCACCATCGCTGGCAGTTCCGTGCGCCGACGCGCCCATTCGACCTGACCCGGCGCCATGGCGGCGGCGATCAAACCGGAGTCCACTCCGGCCATGGGCTGTTCCCGGGCGCCGTAGACGTCCAGCAGCCAGACCTTGTCCGCCCCCGCCAGCGCTTCCCCGAAGGCCCGCGCGAATTGCCGGGTGCGTGAATACAGGTGCGGTTGGAACACGACCAGCACCCGGCCTTGGCCCAGGCCCGTCCCTGAGCGCCGGCGCCGCGCGGCCGCGCGTTCGCGCGCGGCCGCCAAGGTGGCGGCGATCTCGGTGGGATGGTGGGCGTAATCGTCCACCACCCAGACACCGTCCACCTGCCCGCGCGACTCGAATCGACGAGTCGTTCCGGCGAAGGCGGCCAGGCCCGAACGAGCCGCCGCCGGGTCTGCTCCCAACCATTCGGCCGCCAGAGCGGCCGCCTCGGCGTTCAACAACATGTGGCGCCCGATCAGGGCCGATGGCCGATCCTCTGGGCTTGGCGGGGGCGCCGGCGTCGGCTGGGCCGAAGGACGCCCAGCCAGGGGCCGCCCGCCCGCCAGGTCTGGGTCCGCAAGCTGGCCGTGCGCTGGCCGGCTGGGACCGTAGGCGATGATCTGGGGCGCCTCGCGGTCCCCGGCCAGATGGTCCATCAGGGCGCGGGCGCCCTCATCGCAGGCACAGGCGATCAGGCAGCCGCCCGGCCGAATCCGGGCGGCGAACTCGACGAAGGCCCCGAAATAGGCCTCCCTGGTGGGGTAATAGTCGCCGTGGTCGAGCTCGATGTTGGTCACGATCCCCACCAGCGGCGAATAGTTGAGGAACGACCCGTCTGACTCGTCGGCCTCGATCACCATCAGGTCGCCGGCGCCGGTGTGGGCGCCCGAGCCGCGCCCGATCAACTCCGCGCCAATGGCATAGGAGGGGTCGAACCCGGCCGCCTCCAAGGCCGCCACCACCATTGCCGAGGTGGTGGTCTTGCCGTGCGTGCCCGCCACCGCCACCAGCCGGCGGCCGTTGGCGAACGCCGCCAGCGCCTGCGAGCGGTGTTGGACCGCCACCGCCGGATCGGCCACGGCCGCCAGCAATTCGGCGTTGTCCGGTTTGATGGCGCTCGACACCACCAAACGGTCGACGCCCTCCAAGTGGTCCGGACTATGACCGGCGCAGGTGGTCACCCCGAGGGCGGCCAGCCGGGCCAAGGTGGCCGAATCGCGCCCGTCGCAGCCGGACACGCGGTTGCCTTGGCCGAGTTCCAATTCGGCCACGGCAGACATGCCGACTCCGCCCACGCCCATCAGATGGACGGCCTGACTCACCCGCGGACCACCTCCTCGATCAGGTCGGCCAGGCGTTCGGCGCCGTCGGCGATGGCGACCGTGGCCGCGGCCTTGGCCATGGCGGCCAAGCGATCCTGATCGAACAACAGCTCAGTCAGGTTGGCGGCCGCCCAATCGGGAAAATCGACGTCGGCGACCAATTCCGCCCCGCCGGCCCCGACCAGGGCGGCGGCGTTGAAACGCTGCTCGCCGTTGCCAACCGGTAGCGGCACCAGGACACTGGGCAGGCCGGCGCAGGCCAGTTCGCTGACGGTCCCGGCGCCGGCGCGCCCAACCGCCAGATCGGCGGCGGCCAGGGCCAGCTCCATGCGGTCCAGATACTCCAGCACGTGATAATGCTCGGCCCCGTCAAGGTCGGCCACAGCCGTCCTGACCGCCTCGGCTTTGCCCCGCCCGGCCAGGTGAAGCACCTGGGCTCCCGCCGCCAGCAGGGCCGGGGCGGCGGCCGCCGCCGCCCGGTTGAGGCCGACCGCGCCCAACGACCCGCCCGCGACCAGCAGAGTCGGCCGGTCCGGGGCCAAACCCAGCAACTCCTGGGCTTCGGGCCGCAGGGCGTCCCGGTCGGGTCGCGCCAACTGCGCCCGCAGCGGCATCCCGACTAGTTTCGCTCCGGGCAGTTCGGTGCCGGCGAACGCCACCGCGACGCCGGCCGCTCGCGCCGCTCCCCAGCGGTTGGCCAGGCCCGGACGGGCGTTGGCCTCATGGACCACGATCGGCACGCCGGCTTTGGCGGCGGCGCGATAGACCGGCGTGGCGACATAGCCCCCGAAACCCACCACCGCCTGAGGCTCGAATTCGGATAGCAGCTGACCGGCCGATTTGACCGCCCGCCGCCACAAGGCGGGGAACCGCAAAGCGTAGGCTCCGGGCCGGCGCGGCAGCGGCGCCCTGGGGATGACCACCAGTTCCATACCGGCCGCCGGCACCAGTTCGGCCTCGATGCCCTCGGCCGTGCCCACCGCCCGCAGCTCGAGGTCGCCCCGACGGGCCAGTTCGCGGGCCGTGGCCAGCAGCGGACCGACGTGGCCGTAGGTGCCGCCGCCGGCCAGCACCAACCTCACGGAGTTCCTCCCGTCCCGGCGGCGCGGCTGGACCGGGCAGTCCGGGCGCCACGGCCGCCACGGGTGGTCCGGGCCGGGCTGTCGGCCCTGGCGGCGCCAGGCGCGGAGACGGCATCGGCCACCGCCGCCACGCGACGCGACCGCCGCGACCGGACCCGCAAGGCGTTCTTGACCTCCGGATCAGTCCGCATCAGCCCGAACACCACCCCGATGGCCACCAAACAGCTGATCAGAGCCGAACCGCCGGCCGAGACGAACGGCAGCGGCACACCGATGACGGGCAGCAGCTTGATGACCATGCCGATGTTGATCAGGGCCTGGCCCTCGATCCAACAGCCGATCGTGCCGACCGCGATCTGAACCGAGCGGTCTGGATGCAACCTGACGACCTGGAACAAACCGAAGCCGAGCAGGCCGAACAGCACCAGCACGGTCAAAGTCCCCACCAGCCCCAGCTCCTCGCCGATGATCGCGAAGATGAAATCGGATTCGGCTTGGGACAGATAGGCCCACTTGCCGCGCGAGGCGCCCAGCCCGGCGCCGAACCAGCCTCCCGAGGCCAGCGAGTATTCGGCTTGCCTGATCTGCCAGCACTGGTCGGCCAGTTCCTCGCAGGCCTCGGGGTTGTAGGCCACCAACAGGCGGCTGAGCCGGTGCGAGGCGCCGATCACCACGGCCGCTCCGACCACCGCAAGGGAGCCCGCCAACACCGCCAGCTTGGACCACGGCACCCCGGCCAGGACCAGCGCGCCAAACGCCATCAGCCCGATCACCAGGGCGGTGCCCGCGTCGTCGCCTTTGAGGACCAAGCCCATTCCGACCGCGATCCCGATCAGTCCCGGCACCACCAGTTCCGACCACTTGGTCAGGACGTCTTTCTTGTAGGCCAACACCGAGCCCAGCCACAGCGCCAGGCCGAACTTGATGAACTCAGACGGCTGGATCGTGGTGAACCCCAGGTCGAGCCAGTTCCGGTTGCCGAATTCGCCCCGGCCCAGTCCGGTGAATACCACCAGGCCCTGCAGAACCAAGGTCGCCAGCAAGGTGGACCAAGCCACCGCCCGTCCCAGCAGCCGGTGGGTGTGGGCCGCCCCGGCGCCGATCACCACCCCGATCGCGGCGAAAATCGCCTGGTCGATCCCAGCTTGGTAGGGATTCTCGCCCTGCGTCAGGGCCGAGATGGTGTGCGCCGACATGGTCATGAACAGGCCGATCACGGTCAGCAGAGCGGCCGAGACCAGGATCGTCAGGTGCGCCACGCGCAGCGAGTGGAGTTTCTCAGGCGACATCGGCGCCCGCCAATTGTGAGACCGCATCGGCGAACTGGCGGCCGCGGTCGCCGTAGGACTCGAACTGGTCCATCGACGCGCCCGCCGGCGCCAGCAACACCACATCTCCCGGGCGCGCCAATCCCCGAGCGGCCGCGACGGCGCGGCCCATCACATCGGGACCCGGGGGCGCCTCGACCACCGGCACGCCCGGCGCCCACTTGGCCAGCGCCGCCGCCAAGTCGCGGTGGTCCAAGCCGATCAGAACCGCGCCGCCCAGGCGATCGGCGTGGTCCGCCACCAAGGTCTCGAAGGAGCCACCCTTGGCCAGGCCGCCGGCGATCCAGATGACGACGCCGGCCGGGAAGGCCGCCAGGGCCGCTGCCGCCGCGTGGGCGTTGGTGGCCTTGGAATCGTCCACGAACCGGACGCCGTCGACGGACCCGACCTCCGCCAGGCGGTGCGCCCCCAGGCTGAAGCCACGCAAAGCGCCGCCGATGCCGTCCGGCGAGGCGCCGTAGGCCAAAGCCAGAGCAGCGGCGGCCAGGGCATTCGCGGCCAAATGCGGGGCCAGCCGCCCTTCCGGCCCGGCCAAATGGGCCAAATCGTCCAACGAGGCCAGCGTCTCGGCGTGGCGGTAGCGCCGCTGCGAGAAGGCGCGGTCGACCAACAGGCCGTCCACCACGCCGAGCTGGCCCAGGCGGGGGGCGTGGAGGGTGAAGCCGACCCGCCGGGCCGACCGGTCGGCATCGGCGGAATTGGCCAAAGCGGTCGCCGCTTGATCGTCGGCGCCGAAGACGAGCGCGTCTTGGACGCCATTCCAAATCCGGCCCTTGGCGGCGGCGTAGGCCGTCTGGGAGCCGTGCCAGTCGAGGTGGTCCGGCGCCACGTTGAGGACCGCCCCGGCCAGGGCCCGCATCGAATAGGTGTGGTGCAACTGGAAGGACGACAGCTCCACCGCGAAAACCTCGACGTCCCCGTCCAATACGGCACTGACCAGCGGAACGCCGACGTTCCCGGCCGCCGCCGCCTTGAAGCCGCCGGCTTTGAGCATGGCCGCCAGCATCGAGACCGTGGTCGTCTTGCCGTTGGTGCCGGTGACGGCCAACCAGGGCGCCGCCAGGTTGGCGCGCAGGCGCCAGGCCAACTCGACCTCGGACCAGATCGGCAGCCCGATCGCGCGGGCGGCGCTCAGCAGCGGCGCCGAAGGCGGCCAGCCCGGTGAGACCACCAGCAGGTCGAGCTGGCGCAGGTCCACCTGGTCGGGGCGCAAGGCGCCCGCCGCCGCGTCGTCGATGAGGGCGAGTTCGCCAACCAAAGGTTCCAGGGCGGCGGCGGCGGCGCGCCCGGAGACCCCTAGACCGGCGATGCCGACGCGACGGCCCTCCAGGATCATCGCGCCACCACCCATTCGGCGTAGAAGAGCCCCAGGCCCACGGCCGCGAACAGGGCCGCGATCAACCAGAACCGGATGACGATGGTGACTTCCCCCCAGCCCGACAGCTCGAAGTGGTGATGCAACGGCGCCATCTTGAAGACCCGTTTGCCCCCAGAGATCTTGAACCACCCGATCTGGATGATGTCGCTGGCCGCGATCACCACGAAGAGGCCGCCGATGATGGCGCCCAGCACTTCGGTGCGGGTGACTATCGACAGCCCGGCATAGGCTCCGCCGAGCGCCAGCGCGCCGGTGTCACCCATGAAAATGGCCGCCGGGTGGACGTTCCACCACAAGAAACCGAGACAGGCGCCGGTGATCGCGGCCGCCACCATGGCCACGTCCAGGGGATCGCTCATGACGTAGCAGTGGGTCGCCGAAGCGGAGTCACAAAGGTTCGAGATGCCCCACAAGGCGACGATCACGTAGGCCATGAACACCATGGCCGAGGCGCCGGTGGCCAAACCGTCCAGTCCGTCGGTCAGGTTGACGGCGTTGGTCCAAGCGGTGATGAGGAAATTGGCCCAGATCACGAACAGGACGGTGCCCAGGGTCCGGCCGGCGAAGGCCAGATCGATCGACGTGTCACGCAAGAACGAGACTTTGAAGGACGCCGGAGTCCAGCCGTCCCGGTTGGGGAAGTTGATGGCCAACAGGGCGAAGGTGACGCCCACCGCGCCTTGGCCGACGAATTTCCAGACCGGTCTCAGCCCCAAAGAGCGCTGTCGCGAGATCTTGATGAAATCGTCGATGAAGCCGACCGTGCCCATGCCCACGAAGAGGAACAACACCAGCAGTCCGGCCAGACGCGGCGGGTGGCCCAGGATCAAATCGGCCCCGAAATAGGCCACCAGCGCGGCCGTGATTATGACCACGCCGCCCATTGTCGGCGTGCCCCGCTTGATGTAGTGGGCGGTCGGCCCGTCCTGGCGGATGAACTGCCCGAAGGACTTCTTCACCAGCAGGCGCACAAACAAAGGGGTGCCGAACAGCGCCAGCACCAGGGCCAGCGCGAACGAATAGAGAATGTTCAGCATTGAGCGTCTTCCCCGATAAGAGAATCGGCCACCTTCCACAAGTCGGTACCGTGCGAACCCTTGATCAAGACGAACTCCTGGCCGGCGATGGACTTCAAGTGGTCGGCCAGGCCTTCCACATCTGGCCAAAACTCTATGTCTTTGCCGGCCATTCCGTTGGACGCCGCGCCCGAGGCGATGTTCTGGGCCGCCCGGCCGACCACAACCAGGCGGGTCAGGTGCTGGCGGGCGGCGAACCGGCCGATCCGGGTGTGTTCGGCCGCCGCCTCCTGGCCGAGCTCGCGCATTTCCCCCAGGACCGCGATGGCGCCCCGGCCCGCCTTCTTGGCCAGCCGGGCCAAAGTCTCAAGGGCGGCCACCACCGATTCGGGATTGGCGTTGTAGGAGTCGTCCAGCACGGTCGCTCCGCCCGGCAGGTCGACCAACGCCATCCGGTGCGGACTGACGGCGGTCACCCCGTCCAGGGCCGCCGCCGCCGCCGGCACGGCGATTCCGGCCGCCGCCGCCGCCGCCACCGCCGCCACCACGTTGACCGCCAGGTGGCGTCCCACCAGCCCGGTCTCGATCCGAGCCGACTCGCGGGTGTCCTGATCGGCGATGGTCAGGTGCAGGCGGCCCCCAGCGGTGAGCCCGCGCCGAAGTCCGCGGATCCGCGCCATGTCGTCGAATCCGAAGGTGATCAGATTCTCCGGAGCCCCGAAGGCCATTGCTCTGACCAGCGGATCGTCCATGTTGAGGACGGCGGCGCCGTTCGGCATCAGGCCCGCCAGCAGCTCGGCCTTGGCCCTGGCGATGGCCTCGCGTGATCCGAACTCGCCGACGTGGGCTTTGCCCACGCCCAACACCACACCCACGTCCGGCGGCGCGATCCGGGCCAGAGCGGCGATTTCGCCCTCGTGGTTGGCGCCCATCTCCACCACCACGAAGGCGGTGTCACGATCGGCCCTGACCACCGTCAGCGGCACGCCCAGGTGGTTGTTGAACGATCCTTCGGCCGCCACCGTCGGCCCGACAGTGGCGGTGATGCGGGCCAACAAATCCTTGGTGGTGGTCTTGCCGACCGAGCCCGTCAGGCCGATCACCTTCATGTCCCGGGCCGCCACCCGGGCCCGTCGCAGGGCCAGTTCGGCCAGGTTGCCCAAGGCCGCGACTGGATCGTCGACCAGAGCGATCGGTCCGGGGACGGACTGGCCCACCACCGCCAACGGAGCGCCCTTGGCGACGGCGTCGGCCACGAAATCGAGGCCGTCGGCCTTTTGCCCGGCCAGGGCGACGAAGACGGCGCCGGGACCGGCCAAGCGAGAATCGATCACGACATCGGTCAGGACGGCGCCGGGATTCACTTCGGGACTGAGCCGAGCACCTATCGCGGTGGCCAAACCAGCCGGGTTCCACGGGATCATTGACTGCCTTCCATCTTCGCTGCCAGCGCTTGACGGGCCTGGGCCAGATCGGTGTGGGGCCTTAGTTCCCCGCCATAGTCGATTGTCCGCTCGTGGCCCTTGCCGAGGATCACCACAGTATCGGCTTGGCCGGCCTCGCCCACGGCTTGCCCGATGGCGTCCGCCCGGTCAGGCACTTCCCTCCCCTTGGCGCCGGCTCCGGCCAGGAGTTCGGCGCGGATGGCGGCGGGGTCTTCGCTGCGGGGATTGTCGTCGGTGATCAAGACCAGATCGGCGCCTGCCGCCGCCACGCGGCCCATCTCACCGCGCTTGCCCTGGTCGCGATCGCCGCCGGCGCCGAGGACCGCGATCAGCCGGCCGGCCGTGTGCGGGCGCAAAGCCGCCAGCGCCTTGGCGACCGCGTCCGGAGCGTGGGCGTAGTCGACCACCACCAGCGGCGCCTCGGCGCCCGCCGAACCCGGGCCGGTCTCAGGCGGCGTGACCGTTTCCATCCTGCCCGGAACGGCCCCGACGGCCGCCACGCCACGCGCTGCCACCGCCCCGTCGACCCCCACAGCCATGGCGCTGACCAGCGCCAACGCCGCGTTGGCAATGTTGTAGGCGCCCGGCAGGGCGACTTCGGCGGCAATCGGGCGTCGGCCCCGGCCGGCCAGGGTGAAACGGCTGGAGCCGCGCCGCGCGCCGGTCGCCGGGAGGTTCGGCGCCGCGCCCTGGTCGAACCCGTCGGCGCTGGGAGCGTCGGCGCCAGCCCAGTCGGCGCCAGGCTCGCCCTCGCCGGGCCCGGCCGCGCCAGGCCCGTCGGCGCCGGGCGCGCCCGCGCCAGGCAGAATCAGCCAGTCGGCCCCGGCCGCGGCGGACAGCGTTTCTACCGGTATCTGGGCCTGGCGGGCCAGACGCCGGCCCCACTCGTCCTCCAGGTTGATCACCGCCCGCCGGGCGTGGGCGGGGGTGAAGAGTTCCGCCTTGGCGGCGAAATAGTCCTCCATGGTGTGGTGGTAGTCCAGATGGTCGCGGGTCAGATTGGTGAACGCGACCGCGTCGAAGCGGAAACCGTCCACCCGGTGCTGGGCCATGGCGTGCGAGGACACCTCCATGACACAGGCGCGAATCCCGCGCTCCACCATCGCCGCGAAGGCGGCCTGGAGGTCGGGCGCCTCCAAAGTGGTGCGCGCCATCGGGATCTCTTCGCCGTCCATTCTGGCCGCGATGGTTCCGAGCAGCGCGACCGGGCCGAAGCGCTCCCTGAGAGCCCCCTGCGCCAAATGCGCCGCCGATGTCTTGCCGTTGGTGCCGGTGATCCCGACCAGCACCAGGCGGCGGGCCGGATGGCCATAGAACCAGGCCGCGAAATCGCCCAGCTTGGCCCGCACGTCCTGGGCCACGATCCGGGGCGTGCCGGGGGCCAACAACGCCTCTCCCGCCGGATCGGTCAGCACCGCGACCGCTCCGGCCGCGATGGCGGCGCCGGCGTGGCGGGCGCCATGGGTCCGGGCGCCAGGCAGAGCCACAAACAGGTCGCCCGGAAGGACATCGCCGGAGGCCAGCGTCAGGCCGGTGAGGGTCGGCGCCGCACCCGCCCCGGCGCCGCCGGCCCCGGGCCAAGCCAGACGGGCCCCCTCAAGACGCCGGGCGGCATCGGGCAAGGCGATCTCGGGTCGCGCGGACGGACGCAACACTGGACGTCACCACTCCTGCGGCGGCGGCGTGCCGGTCGTGGTCGAGGGAGGCACGCCCAGGCGATCGACAGCCGACGCGGCGATCTGTTCGAAGACGGGCCCGGCCACAACGGCGCCGTAGTAGCCTTCGGCCTTCGGGTCGATCACGAAGACGCCTACGGCGATGCGCGGGTCCTCGGCCGGCAGGACGCCGGCGAAGGAGCTGACGTAGATTTGGTTGGCCCCCTCGAACATCTGCGACGTGCCGGTCTTGCCGGCGGTCCGGTAGCCGGCCACCTGGGCGCTGCGGCCGGTGCCCGCTTCGACCGCGCCCTCCATCATGGCGATGACCTGGGAGGCGGTCTGTTCGGAGACCACTCGCTCGGAGGTGGCCGGCTCGGCGCCCTGGAAGCCGTCGGCGCCGCAGGTCCAGCCCTTGACCAGATGCGGCTGGACGCGCAGGCCGCCGTTGCCAAGGGTGGCGAAGACCTCGGTGGCTTGAAGCGCGTTGACGGTCAGACCCTGGCCGAACAGCACGTTGCTTCTGGTGCGGCCGTCCCAATAGGGTTCGCCGTCGCTCTTGGGCAGAACCCCGGGCTTGTGGACCACGCCCGTCGCCTCCGGCAGCTCGATGCCGCTGGGCTCGCCGAAACCGAACCGCTTCAGGTACTCGTAGCGGGTCTCGTCCGGCACGTTCTGACCGGCCATGACCGTGCCGACGTTGGAAGACTTGGCCAGGATCCCGGCCAGAGTCAACTGGTAGGCCTGGTGGCCCGAGGAGTCGACAAAGGTCTGGCCGCCCAAGGTGATCTGGGCGGGCACGGTGTATTGGCTGGCCGGGGTGGCGAAGCCCTCCTCCAACAGCATCGCCATGGTCACCACCTTGCCGGTCGAGCCGGGCTCGAAGATGTTCTCCAACGCCCGCGAGTTGGTTTCGCCGGTCGGATGGGATGGGTCTGGGGTGGAGGAGTCGGCCAGGAAGAGGACTTCGCCGGTCGGGATGTCGATTCCGACCACCATGCCGGCGCGAGCTTTGGTGGCGTCGACCCGCTCCTGGATCAGCTGCTGGGCTTCGAATTGCAGCGTCGAGTCGATGGTCAGCGTCACATCGCAGCCCGGCTCGGCCGGGTCTGAGACAACCTTGCCGCCGGGGATGGGCTGCTGGTTGCCCCCGACCTCGGTCCTGGTCACCCCGGCTTTGCCGGTCAGCTTGTCGGTCAGTTCGTCCTCCAGGCCGGTGTACTGCTTGACCCCCTCGGACTCCTCGGTCTCATATTGGTAGCCGACCAGGTTCCCGGCTAGCGTCCCCGCCGGATAGGACCTGATGTAGTGCTTCGATTCGTAGATGCCCGCGTCGATCCCGTCCTGGCGGTACTCCTGGACCACCTGGTTGACCTGGTCCCACTGATCTTGGGTGGCGTGTTTGACCAACGCCACCCAGGTCAGGTCGGATTGGCTCAATTCCTTCTCCAGGTCAGCTGGGTCTATGCCGACCAGGGGGGCCAGTTGCTGAGCCAGTTTCGCCGGTCCCGGTCCCAGCAGTTGGCCTTCGGCGTCCTTGGCGTTGATCACTTTCGGGTTGGCCTGGATCTCGTAGCGGGCCACGTCATCTGCCAGCACCGTGCCGTCGGCGGTGACGATCTGGCCGCGTTCGGCCGGCCGGACTGTCGTTTCCATCCGGTTGGCCTGCCCTTC
The DNA here is from genome assembly GCA_031270825.1 of Bifidobacteriaceae bacterium. GTDB lineage: Bacteria > Actinomycetota > Actinomycetes > Actinomycetales > WQXJ01 > JAIRTF01. The sequence goes on along the minus strand of JAISXH010000045.1, from coordinate 11,783 downwards.
AGCCGCCATCGCCGGCCCGTCGACCACCTGCAGCTGCACCAGGCGCACGGCGAAGACCGCCAGCACCACCATCACCACCGCTCTGACCAGGCCTTGGCGCCGGGTCGGGCCGCCGATCCCGGTCAGCCCCAGCCACAAGCGTTCCCACCAGCGCGGCCCGGGTTTGGGCGGCCGGACGCCCGGGTTCCGTCCAGACGCCCTGGCCGGGCTGGCGCCGGCTGGCCGTGAGTCCGCGCCCCGAGCCCCCTTTAGGCCGCGACTTGCCGGCGTTGGTTGTCCGATGCCGTGGGCTTCGGCTCGCCCCCCTGGGGGGCGACCTGCCGGCGTTGGTTGTCCGATGCCGTGGGCTTCGGTTCGCCCGCCCGTCCGGCGCCCTGAGGCGGTGGGCTCACCAGCAGGTGGGCGCCGTCCCGGGGCGCGCCCGCCGCCGGGCGCGCCGCCCCTTGCGGGAACGTTGGCGCCGCCCCCTGCGGGAACGTTGCCGCCGCTGCGGCGCTCCGGTGGCGGTTGGCGGGGCCGATTCCCCATCACTCGTCCCCCGCTTCGCTAGTCGTCTCGGCTTCGCCGCCGGCCCCGGCCGAGGCCTCCTGGCCCGGTTCGCCTTCGGTTTCATCCGGGGGGGCCGCTCCGATCACAGTGCCATCGCGCAGGACCAGGTAGCCGGTCGCGGGCGCGGCCACCATCCCCAATTCGGCCGCCTTGGCGGCCAGAGCTTGCGGTTCGGCCAGGGCCACCAACTGTTCGTTGAGGCTCTCCCGTTCGATTTCGAGGTCGCTCAACTGGAGCTGGTATTCGCGGATCTCGAAGGCGCCGGCGGCCAGGGCGGTGTTCAGCCACAACACCGTCCCCAGGGCGCCGACCAGCACAGCCAGGCACACCCCCACGTAGACCTGGAATCCGCGCCGCCGCGGAGGCGCCGCGACCAGGCGCAGCGCCGTGGGCTGTGAGCTGCGGGCCGCGGGCGGGCGGGCCGCCGTTCGGCGAATCGATTGGAGGGCTGGGGCAGCGCTCATGGAGTCTCCCTGATTCTCTCGGCCGCTCTCAGGCGCAAGGGCGCGGAGCGGGGGTTGGCGGCGATTTCAGTTGGCGACGCCGACTCGGCGCCCCGGGTCAGCAACCTCAGATAGGGCTTGGTCTCCTCCGGCTCGATCGGCAGGCCGGGGGGCGCGCTCGAATCGGCGCCCGCTTTGAGAAGGCGTTTGACCAGCGCGTCCTCCAGCGATTGATAGCTCATAACGACAATCCGGCCGGCCTGGCGGAGCCGGGCGATGGCGGCCGGCAGACCCCGCCCGAGTTGATCTAGTTCGCCGTTGACGGCCACCCTGAGGGCCTGAAAGGTCCGCTTGGCGGGGTGGCCGCCGGTGCGCCGGGCCGGCGCCGGAATGGCCGCCCGGATCAGGTCGACCAATTGGCCGGAACGCTCGATCGGCGCATCGGCCCGGGCCCGGGTCACGGCGGTGGCGATGCGGCCGGCGAAACGTTCCTCGCCGAAGCTGGACAGGATCTCAGCCAACTCGGCCTTGGTGCTGGTCGCGAGGATATCAGCGGCCGTCGGCCCGGTCGACTGATCCATCCGCATGTCCAAAGGAGTGTCCCTGGAGTAGGCGAAGCCCCTCGGGTCGTGATCGAGCTGAACTGAAGAGACGCCCAGATCGAACAAAACGGCATCGACGGCCGGCGCCCCCAAACCGTCCAAGACTCGGGCGAACTCGGCAAAAGGGGCGTGTACCACCTCGGCGGCGGCGCCCAAACGGGCCCGGGAACGCTCAACCGCCACCGGGTCGCGGTCCAACCCGATGATCCGAACACCCGGGAATTCGGCCGCCACCGCGGCGGCATGGCCGCCCAGGCCGATGGTCGCGTCGACGTAGACGGCCCCGGGGCGCGCCAAAGCCGGACCGGCCAATTGCAGGAAGCGCTCCGGGGACACCGGCGTGTGCCCCCCGAGTGCCTGCTCCATCGGTGATCCTTTCTGGTGCGCTGAAGTCGGTCATGGTCAAGAGAATGTGGTCGGGGGCCCTCCTCCACCCGACCAGGTCCCCAACCCGCCGGACGAGTCTGGCGCCGGGGAAGCGGCGTCAGAATCCTCAGGCGGGGCGGAGACCAAGCCGTGCGGATCGGCCGACCCGTCAAGGGCCTTACCTCACCCCCTCTTTGAGTTGCGAGTACTGCGCTTGGATCTGCTCCAGGTAGGCGCGCCAGCGGCCGGCGTCCCAAATCTCGGTGTGGGTGGCCATGCCGATGACGGCCAGGTCCTTGGCCAGGCCGGCGTAGTCGCGCAATCCGACCGGGACCGAGATGCGTCCTTGCTTGTCCATGTCTTGCGGCACCACCGAGGAGTAGAAGACCCGGTCGAAGTCGATCGGGGCCATGCCCACGGGGGCCGCGGCCTGGTTGCGCTCGCGATAGTCGTCGAATTGGGGCTTGGAGAACAGGAAGACGCAGTCGCCTTGGCCCTTGGTCAGATAGGTGCCGTCGGCCATGGCCGGACGGGCCTTGGCCGGCAAGATGATGCGGTGCTTGTCATCAAGTTTGATGAACGATTCGCCCCACGCCTCGCTCATGGGCACCTCCTTTCCAGCTAATCCAGACCACCTGGCGACAAGTGGCTCCACTTTACTCCACTCGCACCCTCCCGGGCACCATTTTGGGCCGAATTCGGTCAGATTCTGGACATCATCACTGGTAAACATGGTGGAGGGAAATGGATGGCTCGGCGTGGCGCGGAGCCGCGCTGGCGCCGGATCGCGCCAAGGTAGACGGTTGGCCTGCCGAACGGGTCGCGTTCGACGGTCTGCCGGCTCGATTGGGGAAGGGAGCTGACGGGTCAGTGGAGCGATCTGGAGCACGCGGCGACGCGGTTGGACACGACGCTATTGAACGCTGCCGGGGCGCCGGCACGCCCCGTCTAACGGGAGGCCAGGGCCCGACGCGAGGCGCCCGGGTGCCTTCGAGGTGGTGGAAAGCCCTGCCAAACAGGGCGACGAGTTCTAAATCAGAGCGAGATCAGGGCGCGAGCGCGCCCTTGGCGCGCAGCCGCCGCGGCGTCAGAGGCCGTCGCGGTCCTCGAACCGCTTCAGGAAACGATCAGACAACCCCGGCTTGCGCGGAGCCTTGTTCTTGGGATCCTTGGCCGTGGTGGCCGGATCGCCCGAGGCCCGCTTCGGCCTGGTGAAAGCGAAGTAGGCGCCGCAGAACATGGCCAGAAACCCAGCCAGCGACACCCAGAGCTGCGAAATCGCTAAGCCCAGCACCAACGCGGCCAGACCCAGCAATCCCACGAAGACACCCAGGGCCACGCGCGTGCGACGGGGCTCGGCGACCGCGGCCATGCGAGACTCCAGCTTGGGATCTTCGGAGGCAAGTTGCGCCTCCAGTTGATCCAGGACGCGTTGTTCGTACTCCGATAGCGGCATTGCGGTCACCCCCCTCCATTCAAGACAGTTAAAGCATACTTTCAAGGGGCGCGCCTGGCAGCCCTGTTCGCTATCAAAGTAGCGTACCGATCGTCAACGACCCGTCGCCGAAGCGGCGCCGAACCTGATCGGCGACCCGGTCGATCCCCGGATCCGAGCCCTCGGCCTGGTCGAACGCCATTTGAACCGGCTGACCGGATCGCTCGACCAGATTGTCCAAACGCACCCCAACCAGCCGCAGCCGTCCACCTGGCGGAATCAGACCGCCGACCAGCTCCTGGGCGGCCTCGTTGATCACCCTGGTCAGGTCGGTCGGCGCCGCCAATTTGCGCGACCGTGAGAAGGTCTTGAAATCGGCCGTCCGCACCTTGGTCGCCACGGTCCAGCAAAGCAGGGCCGCCTGTCTCAAACGATGGGCGGCCTTGTCCGCCATGCGCAGGACCTCGCGGCGCAGCTCGTCTCCCCAGGGCAGATCCTGGGCGAATGTTTCCTCGGCCCCAATCGACTTCTCCTCGTGTTCCGAGGTCACCGGGTCGTTGTCGACGCCCCGAGCCAGAGCCAGCAGATGAGCGGCGGCCGCCTGGCCAACGGTTCGCGCAATCAGCCCATCGGCCGAATCGGCCAGGTCGCCGATCGTCGCCAGGCCCAAAGAACTCAGCGACGCCGCCGTCTTGGGACCCAGACCCCACAACGAGGACATCGCCAGTGGGCGCAGGAAGGCCAGCGTCTCAGCTGCCGGAACCTCCACCAGGCCGTCCGGTTTGGCCCGCTCAGAGGCGATCTTGGCGACCGACTTGGACCTTCCAATGCCCACCGAACAGGTGATGGAGAAACGCTCCCGCACCCGGCGGCGGACGGCCTCGCCAATGCCGCGGGCCGGACCGAGCCGCGCCAACGACCCGGTCAGGTCCAGAAAAGCCTCGTCGATCGAGACCTGTTCAACCACCGGCGTGATTTCGCGCAGCAGTTCCATCACGCCCGCCGAGACCCGCGCGTAGGCGTCTCGGTGCGGTTCGATCACAATCGCGGACGGGCACAGCCGCCGGGCCTGGGCCAAGGGCATGGCTGAGTGGACGGCGAACTTGCGCGCCTCATAGGTGGCGGCCACCACCACCGCGCGCTCCCCTGAGCGCGCCACGATCACCGGCAGCCCGCGCAAGTCCGGGCGGCTGATCAACTCGACCGAGGCAAAGAACGCGTCCATGTCCACATGCATGATGGCGCGTTCCACACGGCCATTATGGAGGATGTGATTTCCACCGAACCATTCGCCATCGACACCGGCGAGGCCCGCTTCGTTGTGGACGGCGATTCGGTCACGCTCTATGTCAACGGTTGGCCGTCATCGCAGTGGTTCGGGTCCCGGCCCGGTGTGCTGGAGTTCGAATACATGAACTGGATGCTGGCCGTCATCGAGGTGCTCTGGCCGCCTTCGGCCCGCCTGCGCTGCCTCCACCTCGGCGCCGCAGCCTGCGCCCTGCCCCGCGCGATCGCCTTCCGCTGGCCCGCTTCGCGCCACCTGGCGGTTGAGATCGACGCCAAGTTGGCCGAGGCGGTCCGGGCTCAGGTGTCGTTGCCCCGCTCACCGGTGTTGCGCCTGCGGGTGGACGATGCCGCCGCCACGCTCAGAGCACGACCGCCGGGTTCCCAGGAGCTGATCATCCGGGACGTCTTCGATAGCGACGGGCGCACGCCGGCCGACCTGGCCGGCCAGTCGGCCGCCCTGGCGGCCGCCGCCGCGTTGGCGCCGGAAGGCGTCTACCTGGCCAATTGCGGCGACCAGCCGAAGCTGCCCGCGGCCAAGCTCGAGGCCCGCGTCCTGGCGGGCGCCTTCGAGTATGTGGCGGTGATCGCCGAACCGGGCCAATGGCGCGGACGTCGACGCGGCAACGCGGTCTTGGTGGCCTCGAAACGCCAGCTGAGCGCCGCCCAAGAGCGCCAACTGGCGCGCTTCCTGGCCGGTGGCGGCTTCCCGGCGCGCCTCATGGGCGCCGCAGAAGTGCGGCGGTGGTCGTCCTGAGGTCGGCGACCCCGCCAGGGCGGCCCTAGCCGGTCTCAGCCGGCCCTGGGCGCGCCAAGACCGGCGCGGGCGTGTGTCGGCTGTCCCCGGAGCCCGGCCCAGTCAGGGCTCACGCCGCTGGCGGGAAGAATCCGCTGGCGAGCTGGACCCGCAGCGCAGGCGCGCAACTCGCCCGGAGAGTCCCGCCGAAGAAGAATCCCACCGAACAATGCGGATTCCCCGCGGCCAGACCGAGCCTGTCAGCTTGGTCCGCGGCCGGGGGGGTCTCCGCCACTCGGCGTGCCGCTGACGGTCGTCAGCGAGGTAGGAGGGTGGGTTGTTCGCCACCCTCCTAGCCCGCCGGGCACGCACGGATGGCGGCTATTCGCCACCATCCCAATGATTGGTCAGACAGCCTTGACGTTGGCGGCCTGGGGACCCTTAGGCGAGTCGACAATGTCGAACTCGACCTGCTGATCCTTCTCCAGGGTTCTGAAGCCGTCAGACTGAATTGCTGAGTAATGTACGAACAGGTCGCGACCGCCGCCATCGGGGGCGATGAAACCGTAACCTTTTTCAGGAGTGAAGAACTTCACTACTCCTGTAGCCATGAACTATGTTCCTTCCGGGGACTTCGGCCCAGCCGGTTGCCGGACCACCAAAATACCGCTTATCCATGAGGCCCGCGCAGTCCGAAGGAAAGAACTTGCCCGGTCTCGCGAAACCGCCGCAGCCACGATTGTGGCACGTTTGGAGTCAATCGGTAAAGGGACCGTGCTGATCGTCGCCATTTTGAGCGGCCAGGAATTGCTCGAATTCGGCCGCCAGCTCGTCGCCGCTGGGCAGTCGCTGGGCAGCTAGTCGGCCCGCGCCCAGGTTTCGACTGGCGTCGTACTCGTCTTCCATCTTCTTGATGGCGGCGGCCAGTTCTGGCTGCTCCGACACCTGGCGATCGATCTGGTCTCGCTGAACCCGCGCCTCGGCTTCGAGCCGCGACAGATCGAAATTGAGGCCCGTCGCCGCGCCGACCTCCTGCATCAGTTTGGTCGTCGCGATCGGCGAGGGCATTTGGGCCAGATAGTGCGGGACGTGGACCACAATGGTGCGCGCGTCGCGCCCGACTTCCCGCAGTTTGTACTCGGTCAACGCCATCGCGCTGCCAGGCATCTGCAGCGCCGCGTCCGGGCTCCCGGCCAGACGCTCGACCAGTTGACCGGCATTGCTCGGACCGGTCACTTTCCAGTCACGGGTGTGCGGGGCGCCCGTCGGCATGCCGTGCATGCCGACCGCCAGCCGCACATCGAAAGTCTCCACCACCTCGGTGATCGCATTGGTGAAGGCCTCCCAGCGCGAGCTCGGCTCGGGACCGTACATGAGCAGGAAAGGCGACCCGTCGGCATCGTGCACCACGTCGATGCCCAACTGCGGCTGGTGATAGGTGGACCAACCCTCGGCGCTGAAAGCCATCGGCGGGCGCCGCGACCGGTAGTCCACCAGCTCGTCGACGTCGAAGGTGACCAGGCGCTGCGAATCGGGCCGGCTGATCAGGTCGCCAATGGCCAGGCCGGCGGCGACGCCGGAGTCGATGAAACCGTCGAAGGCGTACAACAGGACCGGCGTCGACTCGTCCTTCATTAGCTCGGCGGCCGCGTCAGAGTTGATTTTGTAAAGCTTTTCCATGGCTTCCCCCTAGTTTCAGTTGCGCGATGCAACACACAACACTCGGCCATCTGGCCGTATTCCCGTCCCTCCGCAGGTCGCCCAGAGTAGACTGGATGGCCTTGTCTGCTTGGCTGGAGGGACCTCGTCTTGGCCGCTACCACCTCTCCCATCGCCGGAGAGCAACGCTATGTCGACCGTCTTTACAATCGCCTGGACGTCCTGCGCGACCAGGCCCGCGGCCGCCTGGCCCAGGTCAGGGCCTCGCGAGCGGGCGGCTCACCCCAGAACCGATCCGAACGCGACGCCTTCGCCGCCCTGCACGCCGACCGTTTGGCCCAACTCGAGTCGGTCGAAGATCGGCTCGTCTTCGGCGCTGTGACCATGGACGATTCAGAAATCAGGCACATCGGGCGGGTCGGCCTGCAAGACGAAGACCAGGCGCCGCTGCTGACCGACTGGCGGGCGCCCGCGGCCGAGGCCTTCTACCAAGCCACGCCCAATCACCGTCTGGGCGTGGCGCGGCGCCGCCACATCACCACCGCCGGGCGGCGGGTGACCTCGGTCGAAGACGAACTGCTCGATCTGGAGGCCGCCTCCGGCGTCAGCGACAGCCAAGCCGTCGAATTGGCCGGTGAAGGAGCCCTGATGGCGGCCCTGGCGGCAGCTCGAACCGGGCGGATGAACGACATCGTCGCCACTATCCAGGCCGAACAGGACCGCATCATCCGATCCGACCTGGCCGGCGCGCTGGTGGTCCAGGGCGGCCCCGGCACGGGCAAGACCGCTGTGGCCCTGCACCGGGCCGCCTACCTGCTTTACACCCACCGCGACCGGCTGGAGAACTCCGGGGTGCTGATCATTGGCCCATCGAGGATCTTTCTGCGCTACATCGACCGGGTGCTGCCATCGCTGGGCGAGACCGGCGTGGTGGCGACCACCATGGCCGAGCTGGTGCCCGGATTCACCGCCACGGCCACCGACCGGCCCGAGGTCGCCGCCATCAAGGGGCGTCTGGAGTTGGCCGGCGTTGTCCGGCGCGCCGTCCGCGAGCGCCAACGCCTGCCCCGGCGCGACATCACCCTGCCGGTGCTGGGCCATGAGCTGGTGCTGCGCCGGCGCGACGTGGCGGCGGCCCAAGAGCTGGCCCGGGCCTCATCCAAGCCCTACAACCTGGCCCGCAACATCTTTGTCCGCGAACTGCTGGGACGCCTGGCCAAGCAGTTCGCCGAACGATCCGGCGCCGAAGGCCTGGCGGCGGATCTGGACGAAGTCGCCGCCGACCTGCGCTCTGCCCGCGATGTGCGGGTGGCCGTCAACTTGTGCTGGATGCCGATGACTCCCACTCGGCTGCTGGCCGACTTGTTCGCCAAACCGCATCTGCTGGAGCACTGCGCCCCCGAACTCACCGCCGGGGAGCGGTCGGCTTTGGAGCGTCCGCCCGGTTCGCCCTGGACCGTCTCCGACGTCCCGTTGATAGACGAGGCCGCCGAGCTGTTGGGCGAGGACGATGCCGCCGCCCAGGCCGAGTTGCGCCATGCCGCCCTGCAGCAGCGTCGCGACGTCGAATACGCCGGCATGGTCTTGGCCGGCCAGGGCGGCTCCGGCCTGGTCTCCCCCGAACAGCTAGCGCAACGATTCGCCGCCTCCGGCCCGGCCCTGACCCTGGCCGAACGGGCCGGATCCGACCGCTCATGGGCCTACGGCCACATCGTGGTCGACGAGGCCCAAGAGCTGACGCCGATGGACTGGCGCTCGCTGCTGAGACGTTGCCCCGCCCGCTCGCTGACCATAGTCGGCGATTCCGGCCAGACCCGCGCCCCCGGCGCCACCGGCTCTTGGAACGCCTCGCTGGACAAGGTGCTCGGTCGCGGCGCCTGGCGGATCGAAGAGCTGACGGTCAACTACCGCACTCCGGCCGCCGTGGTGGCGGCCGCCCAGGATCTGGCCCGTTCGGCCGGCCTGCCGGTGGGACACGACGTGGCCGCCCGCGACACCCCCAACTCGCTCCTCGAATGCGAAGTGGCCGATCCAGTCGGCGAAGCTCTCGCCTTGGCTCGCGCCCGCTTGCCCCGCGGCGAGGCGGGCCGCGTGGCGGTGGTCGCCGTGGGCGGCGACCTGGCGGCGCTGCGCGCGGCGGTGGCTGACAGCGAGTTGGCGGACAAGGTGGCCCGCGGCGACCAGAATCCACTCGACTTCCCCTTGGCGCTGCTTGACGCCGCCCAAGTCAAGGGACTCGAGTTCGACGAGGTGATAGTGGTCGATCCGGCGGCGATAGCCGCCAGCGCCGGCACTGACACAGAGTTCGACCGGCGCACCGGCGCCGCCGACCTCTACGTCGCCATGACCCGCCCCACCCGCCGCCTGTGGATGCTGGCCCCGGCGAACTGACCCGCGCCCAGACCCGCGAGCTGACATGCGACCGGGACGAGGCCGGTGCTGGCAGGCCGCCCGGCGGCATCGGCGGCGTGGGCGAACCGGGCTGACGCTAACATGTGACGGTGCCGAAAGCCCTCCTGCTCGAAAACGTCCATCCGGTGGCGACCGGCCTGCTCGAGGCAGCCGGAATCGAAGTCGCCACCCGCCCGGGCGCGCTTGACGAGGACGATCTGATCGCCGCGCTGGCGGGGGTCGATCTGCTCGGCATCCGCTCCAAGACCCAGGTCACCCGCGGAGTCGTGGCCGCCCGCCCGGAATTGCTCGCCATTGGCGCGTTCTGCATCGGGACCAATCAGATCGCCCTGCAGAGCGCCTCGCGGGCGGGCGTGGCCGTGTTCAACGCGCCCTATTCCAACACCCGGTCGGTTGTGGAATTGGCCCTCGCCGAGATCATCGCTCTGACCAGACGTTTGACCGAACGGGACCGAGCCCTGCATGGCGGCGTCTGGGGGAAATCGGCCGCCGGCTCGCATGAGGTGCGCGGTCGCACGCTGGGAATCGTCGGCTATGGGAGCATCGGCTCGCAGCTATCGGTGCTGGCCGAGTCGCTGGGCATGACGGTGATCTTCCACGACATCGTCGAGAAGCTGGCGCTCGGCAACGCCCGGCGGGTCGACTCGCTGGACGAGCTGCTGGCAGCCTCGGACGTGGTGTCGCTCCATGTCGACGGGAGGGCGGCCAACACGGGGATCATGGGGGCCGCCCAATTCGCCGCCATGCGCCCTGGCGCCGTCTTCCTGAACCTGTCGCGCGGGCATGTCGTCGACCTCGACGCCTTGCGGGGCGCGATCGAATCGGGCCACCTGGCCGGCGCGGCGGTCGATGTCTTCCCAGCCGAGCCGAACGCCTCCGGCGACCAGTTCAGCTCCGAACTGCGCGGACTGCCGAATGTGATCCTGACCCCCCACGTGGGCGGCTCGACCGAAGAGGCGCAGGAGAACATCGGCCGATTCGTGGCCGGCAAGCTGCGCGACTACTGGCGGACCGGATCATCCTCGTTGTCGGTCAATCTGCCGTCGCTGACCCTGGAAGGCGGCACCCGCGGCGATCACCGGGTGGCCCACCTGCATCACAACACGCCTGGAGTGCTCGCGTCAGTCAACGCCGCCCTGGCCGCACGCGGCGTCAACATTGTTGGCCAGGTGCTGGGCACCCGCGATGAATTGGGCTACGTGATCACCGACGTGGGCTCGCCCAAGGACGCCGAATCGCTCGACTATTTGGCCTCGCTGGATGAGACCATCCGACTGCGCGTGCTCTATTGAGCCCGCGCGCCGGCGCCCGCTGGCGCGAAACCGACCCTGCGGCGAATGGTTTGTCCGGCTCTGCGGCCCTTGTTCTCAATGGTCTTGGCCGACCCGTCGGGCTGCTTGGCGCCCCGCGGCCGCCGCCACCGCGCCGCCGTGACGCCGTTGCCACCTCGCCGGGAGGCCGCCACCACCTGGGCCCGCGAACCAGCGAACCACCCACCCCCGGGCGAAACCCCAAGTACCTGACATCGGGCAATTCCCCCGTCCCCAGTAGGTGTGGCTAGGCCAGCTCGGCCAGGGCGGCGTTCAGCGCTTCGAGCAGGCCGCTGGCCTCGGCTGCCGCCTGCTCCTGCGGCGATTGGGACAGTGTTTTCAGCGCCTCGCGCAGGATCGCGCGGGCGTCCGCCGGCCGCTCCAACCGCGCCGCCAGCGTGTTGGAGGCCATCAATTCGGCGCTCGCGCCTGCCGGCCAGTCGCCGGCGGCCCGGTAGGCGTCGGCGGCCTGAAGGAATTGCGCCACCGCCTCCTCGCCGCGGTCCAGCGTCGCCAGCACCCTGGCCCGGGTGTCGAGCAGGTCGGCGGCCCGCCAAGCCTCCTCGTCCGCCACGGCGATCTCGCGGGCGTGGTCCACATCCTCCAACGCCGAGGGGTCCCCTTGGGGCGCTTTGGCGAGCGCGCGGGCCTCCAGCACGGTTGTCCCCAGCGGCCGCGCGTCCGGCTGGGCTTCCCATCCCGCCGTCTCCAGCAGGCTCATCGCCTGGTCGAACTGGTCGACGGCCTCGTCGAAGTCCTCGTACTGCCTGAACAGGTTGCCCATCCGCCATCGCAGCCGGGCCGCCTCGGAGGGTTGCTCGGCCGCCTCGTAGAGGTCCGCGGCCTCGTCCCAACTCCCCAGCGCGGCGCCCGGCTCGTCGTCCTCCGCGTGGGCGCGGCCCAGAGACTCGAGCGTGTCCGCCAGGACCGGGCCGGGCGCCGCGTTCTGGCGCTCCGTCTCCAGCACGTCGCCGAACAGCTCGATCG
>JAISXH010000040.1 GCA_031270825.1 Bifidobacteriaceae bacterium | reverse complement strand
CCACGCTCCGACCGTGTTGACGCAGGGCAGCGGAACGCTGACCAGCGGAAACGCGGAAGGCAAGCGCTGCTTCGGCCTAGGAAACCGGTTCTGTTCACCGGTTTCCTAGGCGGAAAGCGGCGCCAACAACCCCCAATCGGATAGTTAGCGTGGCTTCCCGCCACCGCCGCCAACAGAATCTCTAGTAGCTGCCCTTTTGGCCGGCGGAACCCAGTTGCTGGGCGGCCTCGACCACGCGGGCGGCCATGCCGGCCTCGGCGGCTTTGCCCCAGGCCCGCGGATCGTAGGCCTTCTTGTTGCCGACCTCGCCATCCACCTTGAGGACGCCGTCGTAGTGCGTGAACATGTGTCCGGCGACCGGCCGCGTGAAGGCGTACTGGGTGTCGGTGTCGATGTTCATCTTGATGACGCCGAAGCTGACAGCATCGGCGATTTCTTGCTCGGTCGAGCCCGAGCCGCCGTGGAAGACAAGGTCGAAGGGACGCTCGCGGCCAAAGGCGCCGCCCACCGCGGCCTGGATCTCATTCAGGATCTCGGGACGCAGCTTGACCGCGCCAGGCTTGTAGACGCCGTGCACGTTGCCGAAGGTCAGGGCCGTGAGGTAGCGACCATTCTGGCCCAGCCCCAGAGCCTCGACCGTCTTGGTGGCGTCCTCGACGGTGGTGTACAGCTTCTCGTTGATCTCGGCCGAGACTCCGTCTTCTTCCCCGCCCACAACGCCGATCTCGATCTCCAGAATCGTGTGCGCCTTGCGCGACAAGGCCAGCAGCTCCTTGGCGATTTCCAGGTTCTCATCCAGCGGCACCGCCGAGCCGTCCCACAGGTGGGACTGGAAAGTGGGCAGCCCGCCCTTTGCCACCTGTTCGGCTTCGATCGCGAGCAGCGGGCGCACCCATGAGTCCAGGTTGGGCTTTGAGCAGTGGTCGGTGTGCAACGCGATGGTCACGCCATAGCGCGGGGCGACTTCGCGGACGTAGGCCGCCAGTGCCAGCGAACCGACCACGCGATCTTTGATCGTGGAGCCGGACAGGTATTCGGCGCCGCCCACCGACACCTGCACTATGCCGTCTGACTCCGCCTCCGCAAAGCCCTGGATCGCGGCCGTGGCGGTTTGGGAGCTGGTCACGTTGACCGCTGGGTAGGCGAACCGGTTCTGCTTGGCTCGGTCCAGCATCGCGGCGTAGATCTCTGGTGTTGCAACAGGCATTTCTTTCCTCCAAGACTCGTGTGTACTACCAGACCATCCAATCCTGCCACCTGCGCCCGCAACCGGGCTCCGGCATTGGGCCCAGTTCCAGCGGCAACCACCGGCTATACGCCGGACCAACCGCCTGCCTGGCTGCGGGTTTGGGCTGCGAACAGTCCCGGACGCCCGCGCCGGCTTCGCCCCAGGCCCGGCGAACCAGCGCAACCAGCGCAACCAGCGTGGCCAGTGTGATCAGTGTGATCAGAGCGATCAGAGCGATCGGAGCGGCCAGGCGAACCAGCGCAATCAGCGTGGCCAGCACGACCAGCGTGACCCGAGCGATCAGAGGGACAAGAGCGATCAGAGCGATCAGCGAGGGATCCCCACGTAGAGCGAGTCGACGTACTCTTGGATGCCTTCAGGGCCGCCTTCGCGGCCCAAACCGGAATGCTTGATCCCCCCGAACGGCGCCGCCGCGTTGGAGATCGGGCCAGTGTTAACTGCCAACATCCCGACTTCGAGCTCCCGGACGCAACGCTGGACCAAAGCCATGTCCCTGGTGTAGACGTAGCCCGCCAGGCCGACATCGACCGCGTTGGCTCGGGCCAGGACCTCGTCAACGGTCTCGAATGGCGTCACCGGCGCCACAGGGCCAAAGATCTCCGTGGTCACGACGGCTGATCCCTCCGGCACCCCGGCCAGGACCGTGGGCGGGTAAAAGTAACCCGCGCCCGGCGGAACGGAGCCCCCGGTGAGCGGACGGGCGCCATCGTGCACCGCTGAGTCCACCAGTTCCGCGACCGTCTGCCGCTGGCCCCGCGAAACCAACGGGCCCAATCCGACGCCCGGCTCCAGACCGTCGCCAACCTCAATCGCGGCGAAGCGTTCGGCCAGGCGGCGGGCGAACTCCTCGGCGACGCCGGCCTGGGCGTAGAACGTGTTGGCCGCATTGCAGGCCTCGCCGTTGGACCGGGTCTTGGCCGCCACCGCGGAATCGACGGCCACATCCAGGTCCGCGTCGGCGAAGACGATGAACGGCGCGCAGCCACCCAATTCCATCGACGTCCTGAGGACACCGGGGGCCGCGTCCGCCAATAGGCGCTGGCCAACCGGCGTGGAGCCGGTGAAGGAGAGCTTGCGGAGCCGCCGGTCGGCCAAAATCGGCGCGGTGGCGGCGTCACCTCGGGCCGGGATCACATTGACCACGCCGGCGGGGACACCTGCTTCCTCCAGCACGCGCGCGACCGCCAGGGTCGACAGCGGCGTCAAGGAGGCCGGTTTGATCACGCAGGTGCAGCCGGCGGCGAGCGCCGGCCCGATCTTGCGGGTGGCCATCGCCAGCGGGAAATTCCACGGCGTGATGAATAGGCACGGACCGACCGGCCGGGGCACGGTCAGGATGTCGAGGTGGCCTTCCGGCGAAGTCGCCGTGCGCCCGTAGAGCCGGACCGCCTCTTCCGCGTACCAGCGGAAAAACTCGGCGCCGTAACGGACCTCCCCGAGCGCGTCCGCCAGCGGTTTGCCCATCTCCAGGGTGATCAGGGCCGCGAATTGGCGCTCGCGCTCGGTGATCAGCTCGAAGGCGCGGCGGAGGATTTCGCCGCGCTGACGGGGCGCCAGTCGCGCCCAGGCCTGGGACGCCCCCGCCGCCGCGTCCAGCGCCGCCAGGCCTTCGGCCGGTCCCGCCGCCGGGACCCGGGCCAGCACTTGGCCGGTCGCCGGGTTCTCGACCGCGATTTCCCCGCCCGATGCCGTGTTCCGCCATTGGCCCCCGATCACCAGTTCCGCCGGGGCCAGTTCGAGCGCCTGCGCCCGCAACTCCCGAACGTCTGCGCCGGGCTGCGCTCCTGGGGCTGTTTGGGTCATCGATCTGCCTTTCCGAGCTCGGCTGTGGGGTCCCGATCAGCCTAACGCGCCGCGCGCCGCGAGGCGGGAGGCAGGTGCTGAGCGGGCGGCGCCGAACAGCCAGGCGGGCGCCGCCGAGTGGGCAAGCGCTGTGCGGGCGCCGGGCAAAGGGGGCTGGGCGGGCGGACGCCGGACGAGCGAGCGGCATCGGGCGGGCGGGTGCCGAGCGTGCGGCATCGGGCGGGCGGGTGCCGAGCGAGCGGCATCGGGCGGGCGGATGCCGAGCGAGCGGCATCGGGCGGGCGCACGCTGGGCGCGCGGCCCGACAACTGGGCCCGGGCGGTTAGGCTTGGCTCCGAACATGCTTACCGAAGGAGTCGCCATGCCCCTAAGCCCAGCCGTAGGCGTCAATCCGCCCGCGCTCCCGCAGGTCAGAAAACTGGTCACGGAGATTCCGGGGCCCCGGTCGAAGGCCCTGGCGGCGCGGTTGCGCCAGGCTGTCCCCCGCGCGCTGCATTCCCCGACCCTGCCGGTATTCGCCGCCCAGGCCGGCGGTGGCGTCCTGGTGGACGTGGACGGCAACTCGCTGATCGACCTCGGCTCAGGCATAGCCGTCACAACCGTCGGTGCGGCCAACCCGGAGGTGGTCGCCGCAGTCCGCCAACAGGTCGCCCAGTTCACCCACACCTGTTTTATGGTCAGCCCCTATGAAAGCTACGTCGCACTGGCGGAACGGCTGGCCGCGCGCTATCCGGGGCTGCCCGCCGATGCCGTCCGGGCGGCCTTTTTCAATTCCGGCGCCGA
This sequence comes from Bifidobacteriaceae bacterium, assembly GCA_031270825.1. Lineage (GTDB taxonomy): Bacteria > Actinomycetota > Actinomycetes > Actinomycetales > WQXJ01 > JAIRTF01. The sequence goes on along the minus strand of JAISXH010000040.1, from coordinate 33,938 downwards.
GGCGGTCGAGAACGCGGTCAAGATCGCCCGCGCGGCCACCGGACGCGAAGCGGTTGTGGTCTTCGACCACGCCTTCCACGGACGCACTTCCTTGACCATGGCGATGACCGCCAAGGCGAAGCCGTATAAGGCCGGCTTCGCGCCCTTCGCCCCGGAGGTCTACCGCGTCAGCGGGTCCTATCCTTACCGCGACGGCCGCACCGGGCCGCAGGCCGCCCTTAGCGCCATCAGCCAGATCGAGACCCAAATCGGAGCGGCCCAGGTCGCCGCCGTGGTCTTCGAACCGATCCAGGGCGAGGGCGGCTTTATTGTCCCGGCGCCGGGTTTCATCGAAGCCATCGCCCAGTGGTGCCAGACCCACGGTGTGGTCTTTGTCGCCGATGAGATCCAGTCAGGGATCGCCCGCACCGGGGATTTCTTCGCCATCGAGGACAGCGGGGCCACACCCGACCTGATCACGGTGGCGAAAGGGATCGCGGGGGGCATGCCGCTGTCCGGGGTGGTCGGCAAGGCCGAGGTGATGGACGCTGCCGGGCCGGGCGGCATCGGCGGCACTTATGGCGGCAACCCGGCGGCCACCGCGGCGGCGCTGGCGGTGCTGGATGTGATCGAACGCGACGGGCTGGCCGAGCGCGCGCGGCAGATCGGCGCCGTCCTGCGGGACGGGCTAGCGGCCATTCAACAAGACGACCCCAGAATCGGCGAAATCCGCGGACGCGGCGCCATGATGGCCCTTGAACTGGTCGATCCGGCAAACAAAGCCCCAGCCGCCGCGCTTGCCAAAGCCGTGGCCGCGCACTGCATTGGGGCCGGTGTGATCACTTTGACCTGCGGCACCTACGGCAACGTGATCCGGTTCCTGCCGCCGCTGACCATCAGCGACGATCTCCTTAGGGACGCCCTTGGCGTGCTTCGCCGAGCATTGTCCGCAATCTGACTCGGCGCGGCCCGGCGCGGCGCGTCCCGGCCCGGCCCGGCCCGAAAGGCTACGGAAAGGCCGTGATCGGCCCGCTGGCGTCCCTGACCATCCTCGGGCCGTGCCGGGAGCGCACGCCTAGCGAACCGTGGGAACTACCGGCCGAACTGCGCCCGGAGTCGCCCAGAACGTGGAACAGTTTCCTGAAGGCGACCAGCGAGACTATGCCGGCGCCAATGATCACCGGGAGGTTGTAGGACGGCCTCGCCATCGCCGTGGCGTTGATCTCCAAACGGTCGCCCACTCTGGCCCGGTAGGTGATGTCCTTGCCGTCGATCGCGCCGTTGCCGTCCTTGACCTTCCCCGGGAATCTGAAAGTGACCGAGACCAACGTTTCCTCGGCCTTGACCCCGGCTGAAGCCGCTATTTCGCGATATGCCTGGCCGGTGAAATCGACGACTCCGGTCAAGAGCAGCTCGTTTCCGACCTCTTCCACGTCCACGGCGAAGTCATCGCCGTCGTGGCTCCCGCCGAGCAGCGTCAACGGATTCGAGCGACTGCTTCCGATTTTCATTCCCGTGTAGCCGGGCTCCACGTATTCTTCCAGCTCCGCGTCCGTGAACAGGCCGCCAGCATGCCAGCCCACCCTGTCGCTGACGAAACGGCGCAGGTCCGCCGCCGCCACCTCGTCGGTCAGACCCGCTTCGCGAGCCAACTGCGCGATGGCGCTGTCTTCGAATGCGACCACGACATCGCATTCGTACGGTTCTGAGTTGCTGGCGCCGGCGTTCTGACCCAAGCCACAAGAACTCACTCCCAGAATCAGCCCGGCGCCTACGGCAACAGCCGCCGCCAGCCTGAACCTCCGGCCCCCCATGGGCGTTCTGCTCACTATCGCTCCTTCGTCTGAACGCGCAAAAATCACTTACGGCGAACAGCACCCAAAGGCGGCGGATGCTGTTCACTTCAAGACGACGGCGGAAAACTTGCCCCGTGAGGGGGATGCCTTGGAGGAAATTAATATTTCGCCACTTCCCAAGAATGCTACCAAAGTCATGCGCCTTGATTGAAGCCTGACGTGGTCGGTTCCATCCCGGCCAGGACCTGCCGCGGCCCGGATCGAAACCGATCTCGCGAAGCGCCGCGCGAGCGTGGTTTACTGGTGGCGTGCCCGCACCGAGGCGGGCTCCCGCGCCGTCCTCCGCGCGTGTTACCGAAGGGATCAACGCATGTCGCTGCCAGTGCTTCAGAACTACATCGACGGCGAATCGCGCCCCGCGCGCGGCGCCGGAACCGCACCGGTTGTAAACCCCGCCACCGAGGAAACGGTGGCGTTGTTGCCGCTCTCAGACGCGCGTGACGTGGACGATGCCGTCCAGGCGGCCGCCAGCGCCTTCAAGACTTGGGGCCGGACCACGCCGGCGGAACGCCAGACTCTGATCAACCAACTGGCGGACGCCATCGAGGCCCACGCCGACGAATTGGTCGCAGCCCAGGTCCGCAACACCGGCCAGCCCCTGGCCTCAATCCGAAACGACGAGGTCGCGGTGGCGACCGATCACCTACGATTTTTCGCCGGCGCGGCCCGGCGCCTGGAGGGGATCGGGGCCGGCGAATACGCTGAAGGCCTAACTTCTTACACCCGGCGGGAGCCTCTGGGGGTGGTGGCTCAGATCACGCCCTGGAACTACCCGCTCTTCATGGCGGTCTGGAAGATCGCGCCGGCTTTGGCCGCCGGGGACACAATCGTCTTGAAGCCGGCCCGGTCCACGCCGGAGTCGACCGCCGTGCTGGCCCAGATCGCCGGCGAGGTCCTGCCCCCAGGCGTGTTCAACGTGGTGCTGGGCAACGCCGCCGGCGCCGGCGAAGCGCTTGTCGCCCACCCCGTACCAGGGCTGGTGTCGATAACCGGCTCGACCGAGGCCGGCCGGGCGGTGGCTCGCACGGCTGCCGCCACCTTGAAGCGCTGCCACCTCGAGTTGGGCGGCAAGGCGCCGGCGGTGGTCTTCGCGGACGTCGATCTGGACGCCGCCGCCGAGGGGATAGCCGGCGCCGGCTTCTTCAACGCCGGCCAAGACTGCACCGCCGCCTGCCGCGTCCTGGTTGAGGCCTCCGCGGCCGAAGAGTTCACCGCCAAGCTGGTCGCCCAGGCCGAGGCCACCATAACCGCCGGTCCGGACAACCCGGACGCCTTCTACGGCCCGCTCAACACGGCCGCCCACTTCGCCAAGGTGATGGGGTTCTTGAACAACGTGCCAGCCCACGCCCGCATCGCCGCCGGCGGCACGCGGGTGGGCCAGGTCGGCTATTTCGTGGCGCCGACCGTCATAACCGGGTTGCGTCAGGATGACGATTTGATCCAGCAGGAAGTCTTCGGGCCGGTGATCACGGTCCAGACTTTCGACGATGCCGACCAGGCCGTCGCGCTCGCCAACGATGTCGAGTTCGGGCTCGCGTCGAGCGTTTGGACCGGCTCTCATTCCACTGCGTTGCGCTTCACCCGGGAGCTGGATTTCGGCACTGTCTGGGTCAACACCCACATCCCGCTGGTGGCGGAGTTCCCGCACGGCGGCTTCAAGTCTTCCGGTTACGGCAAGGATCTCAGCCATTACGCCCTCGAGGAATACACCCGCGTCAAGCACGTCATGTCCGCCCACTAACAGCATCAGTCCCCAGATCTGAAAGCGAGCACCTGAATGAGCGAGAAGACCAGGCAGCGCGAGCTGTCCCACAAGGGCCTGGCGAAAGGATCGATCGGACTGGTCGGCGCCGTGGCGATCGGTATCTCCTGTATCGCCCCGGACTACACGCTGACCGCCACCCTGGGCATTGCCGCTGGCGAAGTCGGGCATTGGGTCCCGTCAATTGTCTGGCTCGGCCTGGTGCCAATGCTGTTCGTGGCCTTGGGCTATCGCGAGCTCAACCGGTCCATTCCGGATTCGGGCACATCGTTCACTTGGGGCGCGCGGGCGTTGGGACCCCGGTTCGGGTGGCTCACCGGCTGGGGGTTGATCGCCTCCACGATTGTGGTGTTGGCCTCGCTGGCGCAGATCGCCGCCGTCTTCCTGTACGAGACCATCGACTGGATCGTCCAACTGCTCGGCAACAGCGATTGGACCGTGCTCGGGGACCTGAATGCGGGCAAACAGTGGTACAACGTCTTGTTCAACGTGGTGTCGGTGGTGTTGTTGACCGCCGGCGCGACCTGGTTTGTGTACCACGACATCCAGATCACGGCGCGATTCCAATACATCATGGTGGCGTTTCAGCTGGTGGCCGTATTCATCTTCGGCGTGGTCGCCATCGTCAAACACAACAACGGAACCGGCCCCTCCTACGGCGCCGACTTCTCATGGGACTGGCTCAACCCGATCTCCGCGGTGAGCGAGCTAGGGTCGGGGGCGCTGATCTCCGGCCTGGCTGTGGCGGTGTTCATCTACTGGGGTTGGGATGTGGTCCTGACCATGACCGAAGAAACCAAGGATCCCCAGAAGACGCCCGGCCGGGCGGCCGCTTGGACCGTTGTCCTGATCACCGTCTACTACCTGTTCATTTCGACTTCCGCCATCATCTTCGCCGGCGTCGGCAACCAGGAGTTGGGGTTGACGGGCGAGGCCATCACAGAGGGCGAGAACGTCTTTAGGGTCTTGGCCGTGCCTGTCATGGGTCGGGGCCTGGCGATCATTGTGTTCCTCGCCATCCTGTCCTCGTCTTTGGCGTCACTGGAATCCACCTTCGTCTCGCCCGCCCGCACCATGCTGGCCATGGGCCACTACGGAGGACTGAGCGCCAGATTTGCCAAGACCTCCAAGTTCGCCACCCCTGGCACCGCCACCCTTGTGGCCGGCGGAGTGGCCGCCGGCTACTACGCGCTGATGCGCCCCATCAGCAACAACGTGCTCTCCGACACCATGGTGACGACAGCTATCCTCATCTGCTTCTACTACGGGCTGACTTCTTTCGCCGCCGTCTGGTATTTCCGTCGGCAGTGGTTCGCGTCCGTCCGCAACTTCTGGTTCCAACTGTTCTTCCCGCTGGTCGGCGGTCTGTTCCTGGCCTTCATGTTCGTCCATGAGCTGATCGCGTCGCTGAGCCCGGACTACGGCGGCGGCTCCAGTCTCAGCTTCAACCTGTTCGGCTGGCATGCCAAGATCGGTTTGGTCTTCATCCTGTCGGTGCTGATCCTGGCCTTGGGCATTGGATTCATGATCTACAACCAGGTCAAGCGGCCTGAGTTCTTCCAGCGCCAGACCACCTCGATCCCGGTCGGAGCGGCCCAGGGCAACAAGCTGGACCCGCATTTCCACGCCCTGACCGATGCCGCGATCGACCAGGCCAAGGCGGGCGAGGATTTCTCGCTCCACGCTGCCGACGGCCCCGAGTCCTGATCTTGGCATGACGTCAGGGGCAAGCCGGCGGCCTGGCTGAGCGGTTCGCTCTCCGGTCAGCCGGAAGGCAGCGTTTGCGGGCCGCGGACACAGCCGGCCGTGGTTCCGGGCGCGATGGTGGGGATGGTGCAGATGTCGCTTTTGTCCGAGTCACCCACTTCCACGTCCCGGAGCAGCACCAGCCCTGTGTTCTCGACGCTATAGGTGAACCAAATCGGGGTGGTGGAGCTGACGCGGGCCGGTAAGGGTGAATCGGTCAACTCGTGATCGGCCGGGGACAGCGCCACTGTGGCGCTGTAGTCGCCTTGGGCCTGCGAGGGCACATCCTTCCAGGCGCGCAGGTCGACAGCCATCTTCGGGATCCGGTCCTCCAGCGGAGGCAGTCTGACCAGTTCCGAGTATTGGGAGGATTCGGCCTTCCCCTGGCCGGTGCCGTTGTCGGGGTCGCTGTGCATCTGCAACCGAATCCAGCCGCGCGCGGTGATGGGCGCATCGATCAGGAATGACACTTCCTGGTCCTTCGATTGTTGTACAGGAGGCACTTTCTCCCTGGCGCTGGCCAGGAATTCTTCGGCGTGTCCAGTGTCTGTGGCGAAAACGTCAATGTCCGCTTCCTCGCCGTAGAAGCCCATAGCCATACTGGACCCGCTGTAAAACGCCGGAATGGTGGCCGTGATTTGAAGTCTGCCATCCACCAAGGCGGTCGCGGTCGGCTTCCAAACGCGCACCCGGTTGTTGGTGGAGGAGCCGGCGTTCGCGACCATGACATTGGCGCTGGCCGTCGGCTCAGTCGCCGGGGTCGCGTTGGTGTTCTCGCCAAACTCGTTGAACCGGACCGTCACAGTCCGGGCGTTGCGCTTCAGGTAGATCGTCGCGTCACCGGTCGCCTGGAACCCATCAAAGCTGTTGGCCAAGATCTTGACATTGCTGACCGATTCATCTGGGCCTTCGAAGCTGATGGCCGTTCCTTGGATGTTCACTTGGTCGGCCGAGTTGGCGAATTTGTTCTTGGTCACCAGGATGGTGCCGACCGCCTTGGCGGGTAGCTGCAGGGCGGCGTTCCGGAAGCCAGTGCCGGTCTCGATGCCCTCGAACCAGCAGTCCTTGATCACCCAGTCGTTCACGTTCGGCGATCCCGAGCCATCAGCTGCCGCATTGCGGAAGTCGGCCGCGAAAGTGCCTGACGGGAAGTTGCGGAACTTCACGTTGTCAATCTCCCAGCCGTGGGCCTGTCCCGTGCCGACAACCATGATTCCGTTGGAGGCGCAGCCTTCGCCGCCAACGGCGGTGCCGGAAGCGAAGTTGCAGACCGACTCACCTGGGACCGCCGGGGCGTTGTCGATCACGACATCGTGAATCGTCAAGTTGTCGACTGCCGCGCCGGAGCGGGAGTCCAATCCGACCACGATGGCGCCGTTCTGCAGATCCTTGGCCGGATCGGTGCTGTCGTTGGTGAGGCGGCCGATCACGAGGCCCTCAAGGGTGATGTCGCTGGCGCCGTTCACCACCACAAAGCGGCTGCCGTGGGAGTTGGTCGTCTGGATGTCTTTCCCGCCAATCAGCGACGATCCGCTGGACTTGGGCGAGAACACGATCGAAGAGTCGGTCGAGAAGAAGTCAGAGAAGTTCTTCAACTGCACATTCGCGGCATCCACGAACACGCCGGCGACCCAGAAGTCGCCGTAATTCAGGTCGGAACTGGCGCCAAGACCCAGACGGTTGTCCAGGTCGACAATCATCTTCCGTTTGATGTGAAGGTACGCCCCGTTGTCGCGCTGGCTGACCGTGACCGGCGGCGAAACTGTCGGAACCATCAAGTCAGCAGACCGGTTCGGCAGCTTGACCTTGCCTTTGAAGCCGCTGGCGACAGCGACCATCACGTCGGTGTCGGCGGGAATGGCGTTGGCCTGTTGGATAGCGGCCCGCAAGGTGCATTTCCCAGCCGTGGTCAGGCACTTCTTGTCCGAGGTGTCCGTGTCGGCGCCATCGGCGTCGGTGTCCACCTCGAACACCAGGCCAAGAGACTCGGCTTTCGCAGAGGGCGCCAACAGACCATCGGCTAGCGACCAGACCGCCGAGGCGGCCAGGATCGCCAGGACGGCGAAAGTCAGTGCCCTCTTCCAGATGGAGCGTAGGTGGAGTTGCACAACAGGACCAACGCATCGCGGCGGCGCCCTATTCCCGCTCAGAGCGAAAACCTATCCAGAAGGCCGGGGACCCCCTTCCGCCAGTCCCATCGCGCGGCGCCCGGTGCTCGATGCCGCCTGCTGGCCAGGCCGGCGAACCGACCGGTTCGGTTCGGCGGCCTGGGGGCATGCGGGGGCCAGGCGGTTCATGGTCCTAGCGCCGCCAACTCGGTTGCTTTCCGCAGGCAGCCGCCGGTCTCGCCTGGCATCAAGTAAGGATCAGTATCGACCTCGAGCGCACACGGAGGCGCGCCATAAGTGTCCTTGAATTCCCATGTGCCCAGCATGATTATCATTTGGGATGTGGTGTTCTTGACAGTGTAGGTGAACCAAACTTCTTGGCCTGCGGTGATGATGAGCGGCCTGTTACCCATCGGTTCCTCGAGTTCCTGGATCCCCTGGCAGACGTTCTCGGACCCGGGGGCCGCCTTGATCTCTCCCCAGGTGTCGCATCCGCCCGGCAGGTCGACCCAGGCCTGCAGGTCTATCTCCAGGCCAGCTGCGAGTTCCTGCGGGAGCTCCCAGAACCGCGAATACTGGGAGGACTCCACTTGCGCGGTCAACGGATTCCGGTAGTGCGTCTGCAAGCGGATGTAGTCGCCAGTCGCCTCTCCTGGCAACTCCACCCAGCCCGCGGCCGTCACGCCAGACACGGTGCCGATGTACTCAACCGCCCACGGCGCGGCGCTCGATGTGGCCGCGTAGAAATCCAGGTCCACCGGGGTAAGTGGCGCCGGTTGGCTCTGGACCGGCTCAACGTAGATCATGAGTTCCTGGTCGCCGGTCTGCCCGACTTGCTGCCACTCGTCACCGGTCGGTATCCACATTTGGACCTGCGGGTTAGCGCCCGCCAAGTTGGCGAACATGACGTTGTCCGATCCAGTCTCCTCTTCCGCAGTGACCCAACGGCCGTTGTTGACCGGGCCGAATTCGTTGCGCCGGACCGTCACGCTCTGCGGCCGGGCGATGGACACCGTCGCCACCAGGGGAGCTGACAGCTTGCGGTAGCCGTTGAAAAGGTTGTCCTCGATGGACATGTCGGAGGCGGGAGTATACGTTCCGGTTGGATTCCCCCAGTAGATGGCGACGCCTTGCACATCCGCCGCAGTCCCGTTGACGAACTTGTTGTCTGTCACCTGGCTCGTGCCGGTGATATTGCACGGGGGCAGCACCAAGGTCGCCTGCTCCTCGGCCAGTCCGCTCTTGACCTGCTCGAAAACGTTCCCAAGGATGTTCCAGTCGGAGGCCGCCGGCACCGACGCCGCGTTGATGGCGGTGGTGGTCGGCCTTGCGCCCATAGACGGGAAGTGCCTCAGAGTGGAATCCTGCACGGTCAGGTCGTGGACCTCCACATCGGCTGCGAAAGCGATCCCGTTGGAGGCGCAGCCCCGCCCGCCCTGGTCGGTTAGGTCACACACCGGATTCGTGCCCACCGGGGAGTTGTCTATGGTCACATTGCTGATAGTCAGATCCCTGACCACGTTCGCTCCGTCATCGGTTCCCGCGTCTGTCGCGGGACCGCCCAATCCCACCACGATCGCGCCGTTCTCCAGGTCTAGGGCCTGATCGTCGCTGTCGTTCGCGAGACGCCCGATCCGCATCCCCTCGATCCGGATGTTGTCGGCGCCGCTAAGCAACGCCGCGAAGCGGTTGCCATGGCTGTTGACGGCCTGAACATTGCTCCCCTTGGTCAAACTGTCAGCGATGAGCTGTGACCCGTCGGAATCCGGTCCAAAAACTATCGACGAGTCAGTGGCGAAGAAGTTGGAGAAGTTCTTCAGCACAACGTTCGCGGCGTTCACATACAGGCCCGCAATCCAGAAACGGTCGTAGGACCACCTGGTGAGGGCGCCAAGCCCGAGGCGCCCACCAAGGTCGATCGTCATCGGGCGGTCGACATACAGGTAGGCGCCTTTGTCTCGCGAGCTCACCGCCGTATTGAACATCAGGTTGGCCTCCGCGTTCGGCAGGTCGATCCGGCCGCTCACGCCCTCCTTGACGGTGATCTCCACCGTTGTGTTCGTCCTGTCGGCGTTAGCTTCCATAATGGCTGCGCGCAGGGTGCATAGTCCATGCGATGTGCCGCAGTAGCCGTTGCCCGGATCGGCGTCGGCGCCGTCGACCGCGGTGTCGACCACAAAAGAGACTGGCGTGTCCGCGGCGGCCTGGGGAGACAGCGCAGTCCCGCCCACCGCCGTCACCAGCATGCCGAGGGTCAACGACACCACAATCCCGAACGCCGCAGCCCTTTTCCTGGCAGATCTCGATCTCAACCGCATAGCAGGGCTAACGCCTCTCACACCCGGGCAGATTCCCGATGGCCGCTCAAAGCGCCCCAAACCGGCCAAATTTCGCCACCCGCGAAATCCCAACCCGCCCAGCAGCACTGGCTCGCGCCCTGGCCGGCGGACGGCATCGGACAACTGAAGTTCCCCCGCCGGCGGACGCCAACGCTCCGACCCACGGCCCTGACCAGCCCGAAGCCGCCAAACCCAACCAGCTCACGGCCAAACCCCAGCGTCGCGGGATTCGCGACCGGGCCGCAAAGGCTAGCACCCGCCCCCGCCAGGCCGGTTTCTTAACCTGCAGATGATCGCCAGCCGGACGGTGATCCCGCAGATTCCGCAAGGGGACGCAGGCCTGCGGTTCCAGACCAACCGGCCCACCGCCCCTGCCCTTCTTGCTCGCACGCCAGACCCCGCACCCGCGGAGGCCGCCACCGGTTAAGTGACGCATTCTCGCCGTTTGGCGCCCTAGCTGGTCGACAGGATCCACCCGGTGACGCGCCCTTGGACCCCGCAGGCAAGGGACGCAAGCTGAGCTGTCAAGCTTGTCTACGATCCGCTTCGCCGAGCGGTTGGCCCGGTGGCGGCCCTGCGCTAATGTGGGACGCGCTGCCCGCCGCGTGGTAGGCAGAGCCGCCACCTTAGCTCAGTCGGCAGAGCGATTCACTCGTAATGAATAGGTCGTGGGTTCGATTCCCACAGGTGGCTCCATTGTGGCTCCATCTGCGCAGGTCAGAGCGTTGCCGAAGCCCGTCTTCGGCCTGGAGAACCCGCTTGCTGGCCATTTACTCCGCGCGGACGGCCGTCGTCGGCGTGTCCGGCGGGACCCTGTCCGAGGCCGCTCGGGTCGTTTTGACCTGGCGGTCGGCGACAGGCTGGCGGCGTGCCGGCGGTTCGGCATCCTCATCACCGGTCGGTCGCCGAGGCGCGAATGAGGCGCGAGTGAGGCCCGTCGGATCCCACGCATAGGCCACTGCGGAGCTGCTCAACGCCGTGAGCCGCATGCGCCCCTGCCGGGACGGAAACGGACGCGCCTAGCGGAGTTCGTTAGGGTACTCGCGCTGGGCAAGGGACGCGGCTTTGCGCCGAACCGGCCCGATGACCCCGCTGTCCACGCGAAACACATTAAGGGCACAGCCGATGGCGACGCCGCAGCGCTAACCACCCTCATTGAGCGGCTGCCGGCGTGACCGACCGCACCGGCCGTCGAAACGTCAGTTCGCGCGTCCGCTTCGGCACCGTCTGCGGTGAGGCACACAACGATCACCACCGCGCTGAGCCGGCCGTCCGTCAGCGTTCCCCTGCGCGACGCATGCCGCGCCGCACGGGGACGGGACCGAACTGATCACGATTCTCCGAGCGTCGGTGGCGCGCCGTCGGACGCGCGGTCGGCCATCGATCAAACTGTCGTTGGCACTCGCCGAAGGGGCTCCATCCGAATTGGCTCACCGGTTCTATCTCTGGCCATTTGCTCCGCTCTGCCATCAAGCCTTGCGCCGGCCGCACGCTTGCGCCCAGGTTCATCTGTCCAGGCCGGGCCCGGCCACGATTCTGTCGAACATCGCGACCAGGAGCGACCTGTCGCCTTGCTCGGCCGCCCGCGCGCAGGCGCGGTCGTTCTCGTCTCCAATGACAGCGTCCCGGTCCACCCACCCAATAGCCGGCGTCCCGAGCGACACGCGACCAGAAGACCCGCTGAGCGCGTCCGTTGCCTGCGCGGAACGGATGGATGTAGTTCAATTGGTCGTAGTAGTACGCCAGTCGCTCCACACAGCCTGGCCGCGACAGGCCCTTGAGGTTGTTGTCCTCGCCCAACTCGCCGAACACGAACCCGGCGGCCCGCGCTTCCAATCGCCTCAACTCGGCCGGGGAACGCCCCCAATAGGTTCCGCAGGTCCCCCACCGCCGGGTCGAAATACGGATCGAGGAAAGTCACGGTGTTTGGATGCCGTAACGTTCCCTGATCTGCGCCGCCACCTCAGCGGCGGAGGCCTCGCCCACGATGTATCGGTCGGCGATCCGCCGCGACTCGTCCGAGACGGCCAACCCCTCCAGGCGTTCGTTCGCCACGGCCTGCGCGACAGTCCGCGCGCACTCATCGGTCGATTGATCCATTCGTAGTCAGGGGCGCGGTGCCGTTTGTGGCCCGTTTCCCCGTCCCCCTTGCAATCCGTGCGTGCGGTTTTCCCGCACACGGCTTACAGATGACCTTCTTGACATGGTTACGCCGCCCGAGGGTAGCGGACGGTGCCGAGCAAACGGTATAGGCCCTGGTCGTGGAACCAGGCGAAGTCCACCGATCCGATTGACCCGCGCAGGTTGCGGCCACGCCGTTTGACCATCAAACGGAACAACCGCCGCCACACATAGCTGTCAAGCTGGCCGGGGCGCCGGCTTCCCTGGAACCGGGGTGCCCCGAGTGTCGGTAGTCTTCCCGGCGCCGTTCGGCCCGGCGCAGACCAGCACTGTGGGTCTAGCCATCGAGATGCTCTTTGCGACCGTCGCCGTGCTGCGCATACGCCCGGCCCGATTCCCTGTCGAACCTGGCAACAGGCACCCCGGCTGTCACGTCGCACTGGACCTCGGCGCGAATCGAGTCGGGGGGCGGCGCGCGCACACACCTCGGTGACGGCCATCGAGCGGGGAGCCCCCGGGTCCGGTGGCGGTCGCCCACGCCTCGCAGGCCGATGCCGTCGACCTCGCCGCGCTCGCGCGCTCGCTGGGGCGGTCGGCATCGGGCGCGGCGGACGGGGAGCCGGGACCGGGCTGAACCCGTGAAGGGGGTTGGCGCGCGGGTTGGGAGAACGGCGGGCGAACCAACAGCGGAACGGACGCCGTCACGCTGGCCGATCACCTCGCCCAGCGCGACGGCTGGCCGGTGCGGCCCGGGCTCTGGACCCGGCTCAGTATGGCGCGGACAGCCCTTCGAGCATCGGGAAGCGCTTGACATTTCGCGTGAGCAGCGGAGCATCCAGAAGCACCGCCGTCGCCGCGCTCGCAAGATCGGCGGAGTCGATACCACGATTGCTCGGGAGCCATCGGCGACCGCGAGCCGCGGGAAGGCCGACCTGTTGCCGGACGCGAAATAGTCGGCCGCCGCCTGCACGTCTGCCACCATGTCCGGCGTAACCGAGAATCCGATTGTCTGAGCCGTCCGCGCCATCGTGCCGTCCTGGTCGCATACCAGCATGCAACGCGCTGGCCGGGCCCGCAAGACGGACGCTCGTCGTTCTTCAGTGGCAACAGCGCGACGACATGCGACCACGACAACTGTGTCGCCAGCGTCGCCACAATCTTCGAGCCGTAGGAGGTCCACGTCGCCTAAGACACCAGAGTGTCGCCATGTCGCCATGTCGCCATGTCGCCGGAGTAGGGTTATCTCTCCGGGAGGGCAGCGCGTGTGGGTACCAGGCTCCGCAAGACGTTCGGCGAGGCGACCTCGCCGTCGACCGTGGCTTTGATGCGGCTGATCGAGACGCAGAGCAAGGTAACCGTGGTCAATTGGACCCTCGATTACGCGGAGCAGAAGGTGTTGCCGCTGTTCGCCAAGCGCTGTCCCGACGACGGGCGGCCGGCCCACGCCATCGCCGCGGCCCGCCAGTGGCTGGCCGGCGAGGTCAAGTTGCCGTATGTCAAGAGGATCATCTTGGGCGAGTGCCACGCGGCCGCCCGCGAGTTGGACCGCGACCCGGTGGCGCAGGCCGCCGCCAGGGCTATGGGGCAGTCGGCGGGCAGCGTCCACGCCGTCCCGCATTCCCTGGGTTCGCTGTTCTACGCCGCCGCCGCCGTGGGCTACGACCGGTTGGGGTTCGCGGCCACGCCGGAGCAGTACGCCGCCGTCGCCGAGGAGGTCTGCGCGGACTACACCGCCGCGTTGCGGGCGGTCGCGGTGGCCGAAGAGCCGAACCCCGCGCGGTGCGTCTGGCGCCTACCAGTTGGACGATGACGACCGCAACGTCGCGCGCCGACCCTCAGACGTGTCGGGCCTACGGGTGGGTGGTGTCGCAGTGGCCGGGCGCCCGGGGGATTAGCGCGCCCGGCGGGCGAAGGCCGAGCCGCAGACCGCCACCGGCTGGGCCAAGACGGCCTGGGCGAACAGCACCCCATGCGGGCGGATCTCATCGATTCCGGGCACACCGCGCCAGGCCAGCGCGTCCATCGAATGCATGACCTCCTTGATCTTGGAGGCCCAACGCGAGACGTGGCGCAGGGAGGGGATTTCGCCGGTCGATTGCGAGCGCCATCCCAGCGCCGCCAAACCCCAGACCGTGGCGTCGCCGATCAGGTTGCGCCGCTGGCCGGCGCCCGTGGCCACACCCAGCAGCGCCAACACCGCCACGTCCCGCTCCAGCTCAGAAGACCAGCAGCCGGGCACCCGGTCGACCAGCAAGGACCAGGTGGCCGTTGGCTCTTTGGCGGCCTGGCGAGCCTCGTTGCTGGCCTTCAGCCGGGAGCCATCCCGAACGGCCAACCCGAGCGCCTCGGCCGAAGAGCGCAGAGCCGTCATTCGCACGCGGTCGCCCTCGCGGAAGGTCGACACCGGCACTTCGCGGTTCCAGCCCAAGAGTTCGTAGCCTTCGCGCACCACCGCTTGGGGCAGGTGGCCGGCGCTGGTCAGGCGCAGACCGCGATCGCCCAGACGCTGAAACAGCCAGCAATACGGCCGGGTCGCCGGCGAAATCATTTCCGGCAGCACAGGCCCGGCCTGGGGTGGTTCGCCGCCCAAACGTTCGAATAGCCGCTCGCGCTGATCCGGCTCCATGCGGCCGAGCACGGTCTCCGCCAAAGTGATGGTCTCGTCCGCCGAGACGCCGTCCGGATCCTGCGCCAATGTCGAAACGGCCATGGACCAATAATGCTCCATTTCCGGCCGAGCCGCCATGCGCCGCCCTACCCCCGGCCTGGCGGCACTTCTGCGTCGTCCTTCCCGCCGGGCAGGAGCCCAAGCAATTCCACAGGCAGATAGCATTTAACGTTGACAACCGCCGACGCGCCGGCGAACCTCAGGCGACCCTGCCACCAAGGTGTCACCTACTCAGCGGCGGTCCAGAACCGCCTGGTAAAGGGCTCGCGTCGACACTCCGGCCGCCCCGGCCACACCTGCGGCTGCCTGTTTGAGACTTGCTCCCGCGCTCACCAACTCCTCAACTTCTTGAACCAACTGGCCCATATTGGCGGGGTCAGACCGGCTGGCGGACGCCGCCGCGCCGCCGATCACCAGTGTGACCTCGCCTTTGAGTTCCCGCGTCATAGCCTCGGCAGCCAGCGACCCGAGCGAACCCCGGATCAGTTCTTGGTGCGGCTTGGTCAACTCCCGGGCGATCACTGCCGGGCGCTCGGCGCCCAAGCGGTCTGCGGCAGCGGACAAGGTGGAGGCCAGGCGCCGCGCCGACTCGAAGGCCACCACGGTCCGGGTCTCAAGAGCGAGCTGGTCCAGCCAAGCGGCGCGGGCCCCCTGGGCACGCGGCACAAACCCGTCGAAGGCGAACCGGGCGCTGGGCAGTCCCGACAGGGCCAGCGCCGTCAGCACCGCAGACGGCCCGGGCGCGCAGTCGACCGCCACGCCCTCGGCGATGGCGGCCCGGACCAAGGTGAAACCGGGATCGCAGACCAGGGGCCAGCCCGCGTCGGTCACCACCACAACAACCCCTTGACGGGCCTGGTCCAGCAGCCAGTCCAGCCGTGAACGCTCGTTGTGGTCGTGACAAGAGATCACCCGGCCTTTGACCGTCACGCCCAGACGGCGGGCCAGAGCACCCAGGCGGCGGGTGTCCTCAGCCGCGATCACATCCGCCGAGCCCAGCAACTCTCGCAGGTGATCAGAGGCGTCGGCAACGTTCCCGATAGGCGTCGCGGCCAGCACAATGCCAGGGGAATGTGATGTCATACCCGTACCATAGGGCGTTGTGACGCTCGCCTCTCGCCAATCGAGCGGCCTTTCCGCGTCTGCGGCGCGCCAGGCCCCGGCTTCACAGGCGTGGCGGCGACGTCAGGGCCTTTCCGCGACCGCGGCGCGCCAGACCAGGCGCGGACGGGCGGCCAGCGTCCCCGGGCGGCGAGCCGGAGCTGGGCCGCCCAATCAGCCCGGCCCCGGAGCTCACGCCGCCAGGCGGGACTGGCTTTCCTTCGCGGCCAAATGGTCCGGACCCGCCGGCGTGACCTTGCTCGCACTGCTGCTGCGGCTCTGGACGCTGGGCACGCCACACAAGTTGATGTTCGACGAGACCTACTACGTCAAGGACGCTTACTCTCTGCTGAACCATCGGGTCGAGATGAACTGGGCGGAGGAGACCAACCCCAAGTTCGAAGCCGGTGATTTCTCCGGCCTGCTCGACACCGCCGCCTACGTGGCCCATCCTCCGGTCGGCAAGTGGATGATCGCGTTCGGGATGTGGTTGTTCGGTCCCGAATCGTCTTTCGGCTGGAGGTTCTCGGCCGCGATCGCCGGAACCCTGGGCGTGCTGCTGACCATCCTGATCGGCTGGCGGTTGTTCCAGTCGCAGGCGTTGGGGCTGGTGGCCGGGCTGCTCATGGCAGTCGACGGGATCTCGCTGGTCATGTCCCGCAGCGGCCTGCTGGATGTCTTCTTGATGTTCTTCGCGCTGGCGGCCCTGTGGCTGATTCTGAAAGACCGCGCCGTCATGGACCGCCGCCTGGAGGAACGAATGCGCTGGCCCGTGGGCCATGGGCGGACGGGCGCGCCAATCTATCCGAGCCGTCGGAACGGTCCGGGCCTAGGAATGCGGTGGTACCTGGTAGGCGCCGGAGTGGCGCTTGGCCTGGCCTGCGGCGTCAAATGGTCAGGACTGTATTTCTTGGGGGTTTATGGCCTCTTGGTGGTCGCCTGGGATGCGGCCGCACGTCGCCGGGCGGGCATCAAACTGTGGTGGTGGGCAGCTTGCTGGCGCGACGGACTCAAAGCGTTCGCCCTGATGGTGCCCGTCGCTCTGGTCACTTACCTGAGCTCTTGGTGGGGATGGTTCAGCACCGACAAAGGCTTCAACCGGAATTGGGCCGAGCTCCACCCCGGCGAAGGGGCCGGCTGGCTTCCGCCCGCATTGCGTTCGTTGGTGGATTACCACCTCCAGAACTGGAGCTTCCACACCAAGTTGACGTCCCCGCATGACTATCAGTCCAATCCCGCTCTTTGGCTGCTCCAGGCCCGCCCGACATCCTTCTTCTATGAGACGGCCGCCACTTGTGGCGCCAGCGAATGCAGCCAGGCGGTCACCGCTTTGGGCAATCCGCTGATCTGGTGGGTCGGGATCGCGGCCCTGGGCATAGTGCTCTATCAGGCCGTTGTCTGGGCCGACCGCCGTGCCTGGGCCATAGTCTGCGGCTACCTCGCCGGGTACGTTCCCTGGCTCTTCTTCGCCCAGCGCACGATTTTCACCTTTTACACGGTCGCATTCGTCCCCTTCGTGACCCTGGCCTTGGCCTACGCCGCCGGAGTGGCGATTGGTCCAGCACGGCCACTTCGCCTTCCAGCCAGGACGGCTCTGGGCGGCGCGCTCGCCGCCGCGCTCACGCTCCTGCCCGGCCGCTCGGGCGGCGCGGCCCACAGCGACCACGTCCTAGAGGGTTGGGACCCGGGGGCGCCCGCGCCTGCCCTGCCCCTCGGCCTGCCCCGCCAGCCACGCCAACTCCCCGTCAAAGTGCTGGTGATCGGCGTGATCATGGCGCTGATGCTGTTCGTCTCGGCCTTCTTCTGGCCGATCTGGACCGCCCAGTCGGTCCCGCAACCGTTCTGGCAAATGCACATGTGGCTCAGATCTTGGGTCTAGCGCCCCGGGTAGAGCCGGCGGACTGTCCCTGGGCCAGCACCTGACCTCTGCGGCGGGGGCGGGAAGTGCCGGGGCGGCCCGGACTCCACGGGGCCGGGGCGTGACCACCGCTGACGCCTCACCCGCCAGCCCGCAGGCGCGGCGCCGCCTGAGCCAGGGCGTGACCATTATGGGGGCCCCCGCCCGTACGCATTTTGAGAGCACGATGCCGCGCGCTAGAGTTTTCGGGTAACCGAACTTTTTGTTTCGGGTCGCCTTAGGCAAGCCTTGCCTGAACCGCGCCACACGAAATCGGAGGGAACATGGCCACTGCTCAGCCCATGGACCAGCCGACGCTGACGGCATCGGGCGCCATAGCTGTTTCGGGGGGGAAAGCCCCAGCCAATGACGCTGGCACCGGGGGGACGGCATCGGGCACCACGGCTGTCGCCGCTCCCAAACGCGGACAGCGAGCGCGGACCCGGATGCTGCGGCTGTTCGGACCGGCCTTCGTGGCGGCGGTGGCGTACGTCGACCCGGGAAACGTGGCCGCCAACCTGACGGCGGGCGCGCGCTACGGCTACCTGTTGGTCTGGGTGTTGGTCCTGGCCAACGCGATGGCGGTGCTGGTGCAGTACCTGAGCGCGAAGCTGGGGATCGCCACCGGTCAGTCGCTGCCGCAGATGCTGGCGGCTCGACTGCCGCGCTGGCCGCGCTACCTCTACTTCGGTCAGGCCGAGATCATCGCCATCGCCACCGATCTGGCCGAGGTGATCGGCGGAGCCCTAGCGCTGCACCTGCTCTTCGGACTGCCGCTGCTGATTGGCGGTCTGATCACCGGCCTGGTGTCACTGGCGGTGCTGGCGATCCAGACGCGGCACGGACAGCGCTCGTTCGAACTCACGATCACAGCGATGCTGGTCATCATCACGATCGGGTTCGTGTCCGGACTGGTGGTTTCGCCAGTCAGCCCGGCCGAGATGCTGGCCGGGCTGGTGCCGCGTTTCCGCGGCTCTGACTCGGTGTTGCTGGCCGCGTCCATGCTCGGGGCCACGGTCATGCCCCACGCGGTCTACCTGCACTCATCATTGACGCGAGACCGCCACGGGCTGGTCTCGGACCCCGCCAAACGGCGGCATCTGATCCGGGCGACCCGTTGGGACGTGCTCTGCGCGCTGGTGGTGGCGGGATCGGTGAACATCGCCATGTTGGTGTTGGCGGCCGCGAACCTGAGGGGAGTCAACGGCACGGATTCGATCGAGGGCGCGCACGCCGCGATCACCGAGTACCTGGGACCCACCGTGGGCGTGGTCTTCGCGATCGGGCTGCTGTTCTCGGGCCTGGCCTCGACTTCGGTCGGGTCTTATGCCGGCGCGGAAATCATCTCCGGATTCTTGCGCGTTCACCTACCAGTTCTAGCGGTGCGCTGCCTGACCCTGATTCCAGCCCTGGTGATCCTGGCGATGGCCGTCTCGCCGTCCTGGGCGCTGGTGATCTCGCAGGTGATCCTGTCCTTCGGGATTCCCTTCGCCGTGATTCCGTTGGTCTGGTTGACCGGGCGGCGTTCCATCATGGGCGATTCGGTCAACCGCCGTCCCACCCAAATCGCCGCCTGGGTGGCCACGGCCCTGATCGTGGCCCTCAATTTAGCGCTGATCTATCTGACGCTGCGCTAACCGGCCGTCTAGTTCTCCGGGCGTCTAGTTCTTCGGGCGTCCCGGCGGCGCCCGGCGCAGCGCTACTCTAGGGCAATGCCAAAACTGCGTTCCGACGTCCTCATGACCGGCCGCAATATGGCGGGAGCGCGAGCGCTGCTGCGCGCGGCCGGAGTGGCGCGCGAGGATTTCGGCAAGCCGATCGTGGCGGTGGCCAACTCGTTCACCGAGTTCGTGCCCGGACACACCCACCTCGCGCCAGTCGGGCGGATCGTCTCGGAAGCGATTCATCAAGCCGGCGGGATCGCCCGCGAGTTCAACACCATCGCGGTCGACGACGGGATCGCGATGGGCCATGACGGCATGCTCTACTCACTGCCCAGCCGCGACCTAATCGCCGACAGCGTCGAATACATGGTCAACGCCCACCGGGCGGACGCTTTGATCTGCATTTCGAACTGCGACAAGATCACCCCCGGCATGCTGATGGCCGCGATGCGGCTGAATATCCCGACGGTGTTCGTCTCCGGCGGTCCCATGGAGGGTGGTCACGCCATCTTGGCGGGCGGAATCAAGCGCGACAAACTGGACCTCATCAGCGCCATCGCCGAATCGGCCAACCCAACGGTGAGCGACGCGGACCTGGCCGCCATAGAAGAGGGCGCTTGTCCAACCTGTGGCTCCTGCTCGGGAATGTTCACCGCCAACTCGATGAACTGCCTGACCGAGGCGATCGGCCTGGCCTTGCCCGGCAACGGCACCCTGCTGGCCACCCACACCGACCGCGAGAAACTGTTCCGCAAAGCCGGGGCCACAGTGGTGGAGCTGACGCGGCGCTACTACCAGGACGATGACGAATCGATCTTGCCGCTCTCAATCGCCACTCCAGCGGCCTTCGAGAACGCCATGACCCTGGACATCGCCATGGGCGGTTCCACCAACACGATCCTGCACATCCTGGCGATCGCCCAAGAGGCCGGGGTCGACTTCACCCTCCACCACATCGAGGCCCTCAGCCACCAGGTGCCCTGCATTTGCAAGGTCGCGCCCAACGGCACGGCGCTGATCCAGGACGTGCACCGCGCCGGCGGCATTCCGGCCATCCTCGGCGAACTCGATCGGGCCGGATTGTTCCGCCGCAATGTCAACGCCATCCACTCTCCCGACGTCGACACTTGGCTGGGCCTATGGGACATCCGCTCCGGCCGGCCGCTGGCCGAGGCAGAGGAACTATTCCGGGCCGCGCCAGGTGGAAACTATTCGCCGGCCGCCTTCACCCAGTCGGAACGCTACCCGGAACTCGACCTCGATTCGGCCGGGGGAATCATCCGCGACGCGGCCCACGCCTTCACCCAGGACGGCGGCCTGGCCGTCCTGCGCGGCAACCTGGCCCCTGATGGCGCCGTCGTCAAGACCGCCGGAGTCGACCGCTCGATTTGGCATTTCGAGGGTCCCGCAGTCGTCTTCGAGTCGCAGGACGATGCCGTCGCCGGGATTTTGGAGGGCGCGGTCCACCCCGGAGACGTGGTCGTGATCCGCTACGAGGGGCCGTCCGGCGGACCGGGGATGCAAGAAATGCTCTACCCGACCTCGTTCCTGAAGGGTCGCGGGCTGGGCAAAGCCTGCGCCCTCATCACGGACGGGCGATTCTCCGGGGGCACCTCCGGGCTGTCGATCGGACACGTCTCGCCAGAAGCGGCCAGCGGCGGCCTGATCGCGCTGATCGAGAACGGCGACCGGATCATCATCGACATTCCCGCCCGCGAGCTGACGTTGGATGTGGGCGAAGAAGCCCTGGCCGCCCGACGGGAGGCGCTGGTGGAGGCCCGGGGCTACCGGCCGGCCGCACGGCATCGTCCCATATCGCAAGCGCTAAAGACCTACGCGGCGCTGGCGACCTCGGCGGACCGGGGGGCCGTGCGCGATCTAGGGCGCCTGATCTCGCCGGCCGAACGCGCCGGACGCGGACTGTAGGGCCACCCGTGACCGCCGCCGTCGCCGTCGTTGACCTTGTCAAACGCTACCGCCGCACACTGGCGCTGGACCACGTCTCGGTTGAATTCGAGGAAGGGCTGATCCACGGGCTGTTCGGGCACAACGGCGCGGGCAAGACCACGCTGATGGCGATCATCACCGCCCAAGTGCTGGCGACCTCGGGCCAGACGCTGGTCTACGGGCGCCGCCCCTACGAACACGCGCCTGTGCTGGAACGCATGTGCTTCATCCGGGAAGGCCAGGGCTATCCCAACGACGCGCGAGCCCGCGACGCCTTCATGGCCGCCCGGATGTTCTATCCGCGTTGGGACCAATCCTTGGCCGACTATCTGATCGAAGCCCTGGCGATTCCGCTGAACCACCGCGTGCGCCGGATGTCGCGGGGGCAGAACTCGGCGGTCGGAGTCACCATCGGGTTGGCCGCGCGAGCCGACATCACCTTCTTCGACGAGCCCTATTTGGGTCTGGACGCCATGGCCCGGCAGGTTTTCTATGAGACGTTGGCCGCCTCTTACGCCCGCGATCCCAGAACCATTGTGCTGTCCAGCCACCTCATCGACGAGGTCGCTCCCCTAGTAGCCAACGTGGTCGTGTTGGATCACGCCCGGGTCTTGATCGATCAGGATCGCGGCAGCCTGCTGGGGCGGGCGGCGCGGGTGATCGGGCCATCGGCGGCGGTGGCGGATTTCGCCCGCGGGCGCGTGACGATCGGCCAAGAAGCGATGGGGCCATACCTGGCGCTGACGGTCATGGGCCCGCTCAGCTCCGCCGACCAGAGCCAGCTGGCGGCCAACGGGCTGACCGTCGAGGCGGTCTCGCTGCAACAACTGGTGATCCATCTGACCCGTCGGCAGGCCGCGGCGGCCGGATCGGCGCCCGGAGCCGGAACCGGAGCCGGAACCGGAGGGGTGGCCGGTCCTGCCTGGGGGCCGCCATCGAGCCAAGCGCCGAGTCAAGCGCCGGGCGTGGGAACGGGTCAGGCGCCGGGTCAGGCGTCGGATTCCGCGCCGAGTTCGGGAATCGAAGCGCCTGTTGACCCTGCCTGGGGCCCGCCATCGAGCCAAGTGCCGAGTCAAGCGCCCGGAATGGGACCGCCCACCGCCGCGGGGCCGAACTGGCCCGCGGGCGATTCCAATGCGAGCGGGGGCGGCGGCCGATGAAACACAAATCGCGCCTCGTCAAGGTGATCCGCCTGCATCTGGCCAACCGAGCGACCTACATAGTCATACCGATGGTCGTGGTGACAGCCACCTTCTGCTTGTCCCTCGCCCTTTACATGGTCCTACTGCTGGGATTGGAGGGCGAGGCGCCGCGCCAACTCTACGGACTGGGCGGATTCCAGTTCGTTCCGTTCTATTACGCGGTCACCGTCGGGATCCAGGCCATGATGTACACGTACCCCTTCGCCATGGCGATGTCATTGACCCGCCGCGAGTACATCAACGGCACAACTGGTTTGGCGGCGCTGTTCGCCGGCGGCCTGGCGCTGATCTACGCGATTGGCCGGGGCATTGAGGAGCACACCGACGGATTCGGGATCGGCTTCCACTACTTCGGCCTGGCCGAGTGGTTTGCTCAATTCGGCTGGTGGCAGCAGTTCATCTTCTTGACGGGCCTTTGCCTGATGCTCTTCATGGCCGGATTCTGCTGCACCACCGTTTTCAAGCGCGGCGGCGCGCTGCGCCTAGTGGCCGAGATCACCGCCTGGACAATGGCCGCAGTCGGCGCCATCGCCCTGGTCACCTATCTGGAATGGTGGCCGGCCGTGGGCGACTGGTTCCTGGCGCTGACTCCGGCCATCGCCGGCGGGTGGATGCTGGTGGTCGCAGGCGCGTTCTCGCTCGGATCGTACTGGTCGATCCGCAAAGCCGTGCCCTGACGATGTCGACTACTGAGGCGGTCTAGACCACTGCGACCGCTCTGATTCCTGGACCTCTCTGGCTGGTTCGGCCGGCGCCGCTGGCAGGTTCGGCCGGTCGACTGGCCTGCCCGCAATCCGCCCACACATCGCCTGGCGGCCTTTTGGCCAGGTAAACTCGCTAATCGAGACAACACTCAACCCGCACCCTGAGGAAGTCCAGCCATGTTCGATCCCGCGACCGGTGAGCGCGCCGCCCGCCGGCGCCTCGACGACCCGTTCCTCTCGGCCGGCGATCTGGCTGTCATAGGGGGCGCTTTCCCGTCTTTGGCGCCACTGGTGGCATCCCATCCCGCGCTCTATCCCGGGCTGGCGGACCGCTTGCGGACCTTGGGCCGGTCCGAGGTTGACGCCATCCTCGACGCCCGCACCAGCGGCCAGCGCCTTGGTCCAACTCCCCCCTCCGAACCGTTGCCCGATGCCGTTCCACCAACCCCAGCCCAACCTCCCTTCCCGCCTGCGGCCCCGTCGCCAGCCTTCGGATTCCCGCCCCCGGCCACTGCGGCGGATCCCCGGGACCAGCCGGCGCCCGTCCCACCCGAAGGGATTGCTCCCCGGCATTCGATTTCTGCACCTCCAACCCTTCCGGCCGACCTGTTGGCGCCGAATCCAACCCCCGCCGCGTTCGCCGCCACCACTGCGCCCGCCACGCTTCCGGCCGCCGGGGCCCCTGACCAATTCGCTCCACCGGCTCCACCGGCTCAAGCGGCCCCCGCCCCACCAATCCCGAACACCCCTTCCGGTCCGCCGCCTTCACAGGCCCCACCCCGACCCGCAGATCTGGCGGGAGAGCGAGGCGAGCAACCGCCGCCACGGCGGTTTTCGCTACGCGAGCGGTCAGTGCGGCGAGCCAGGGCGGCGCAAGCCGGTCCCGCAGACGGCCTGCCGGACGCAGAAGTGCCTCTGCCGGACTGGTTGGCGGCAGCCGAGTCAATCAGCGAGCCGGAGCGGCCCAGACCGGACTTCCCTGTGGTTCCAGAGCCGGACTGGCTCAAGTCCGGCGCCGAATCACCTGATCAGAGTCCATCGCCCGGGCAGGCTCCGACCCTTGACTGGCTGGAGGAACCGGCAGCACCGCTTCAATCGACCGCATCCACTCTGGAACCACCGGCCGTGCCGGACCAGGATCGCCAGGCCTCGCAAGTGGTCGCCCAATCCCCCGCGCCCTCTACTGAACGCCCGCCCGAACCAAGGGCGCCGGCCACTGCCTCAGACCCGAGATGGTCCTGGCCGGAAGACCTGCCCCAGGCCGGCGGCGCCGCGCCGGCGCCCGATTCGCCAGCTCCGACCAGTTCCGAACAGGACCACGGTGCTCCAGCTTCCACTCATCCCCGGCCGCAGCGGCATAAGAACGAGGCTCCGCTCCGCTCGCGCTGGCGCAGCGTCGCGATCATCGCCGCCGCCGCGGCGATCATCGCCGCAGCCGTGATCTCGGTCCTAGTCAATGGCCCCGGCTGACCGTCCCCCCAAGACAGCACACGCCTATCCGCCTATTCTCAGACCTGCGAGCACCGTGATCGCCTCCCCGTAATCACAGCAAGCCTCGGCCCTTGCGCCTCCCGCGCACCAAGGGGCGAATCTTGTGCCAAGGCACACATTGGGCGGCGCGTTCCCCGCAGCTCACTGGCCAAGAACCCGTCCCCGTGCGGAATTCAACACAATCACCGTCCCCTTGCGGATAATCGGCGGGTGGAGCGGGGGAACCACCAGGTCGCCAGGCGGGAACGGAGGGGATGGGAGCGGCGCAAGCCGCGTAGGACTGACTTCGCGTCGGCCAGTGCGGAGGGGTCGGCGCGCGGGCTGGGGTTTGGGGGGCCTGAGGAGCCGGTCCCGCCAGGGGTTGAGGCGGCGCGGGAGGGGGGAGGGGCGTAGACCGAGGCCTCCAGAGCGGAGTGCAGACGTTCCAACGCCTGGGCGGCCGCAGACTGGGAGTTGTCGTCAAGCCAGGCCGCCAGGCTGGATGCCAGGGCCGCAGGGGTGCGGGACGGCGGCGCCGCCATGCCGAAATCGACTGCGGTGGCCACCACCTCGGTCCACAATCCAGCCAGGTCGCCGCGCAGGCGCCGGCGGCGCAGGACCATTCGCCAGATCCCCGGCGCGGCTGCGGCCGCGAGCAGCAAGGCTCCCGCGCAAGCGCTCCAAATCTGCCAGCTAAGCGCGGCGCCCCGGTCGGCATCGTCGCTGGAACCGGTCCCTGAACTGGGCGAAGGCGACGGGCGCGGCGAGGCGGACGGACTCGGCGAATCAGAGCGCGAAGCAGACGCGCTGGCGGAAGCCGAGGCGCCGGAAGGCGAACTCGAAGCCGACGGCAAAGCCGGCGCCGCCGATTCATAGCCTGAGGAGACGCCGCGTGTCACAGTCGGCTCGAAGCCGACCCAGCCCGAACCGGGGATGAACAGCTCCGGCCAGGAGTGCAGGCGGTCGGCGGCGACTGAATACTGGATCCGACCGCCGTCGCCGGAGACAGGATTGCCCGGCAAGTACCCGATCGCCACCCGTGCGGGGATCCCCAATTCGCGCGCCATGAGGGTCATGGCGGCGGCGAAATGGACGCAATAGCCGGCCTTGACTTCCAAGAACCGGGCCACCACCGCGCCGGAATCGCCGTCGTAGCCCTCGCGGGCGGGAGTCGACATCGAATAGACGAAGTCCGATTCCCGGAAGTAGGCCTCCAGGGCCAAGCCCTGCGCCAGCGGGTCCTCGGCCACCTCGGAGACCGCGGCGCGGGCGGTCTTGCCGATGATCTCGGGCAGGTCTTCAGGCAACGCCGTCGCGGGCTCCAAACGCCGAAGCTGGTCTGCGCTCAACGGATCGTCCACCCTGGCGCGCGCCTGGTCGGAGGAGGGGTCGGGCCGCCAAGCCGCTGCTGAATAACTCTGGTCCTCGGTTCGCCCCTCCGCGAAAGAGACCGTCAGGTCATCGGCGTCGATCTGCAGCAGCCGGCCGACCCCCTGCAGGCCGACAGGTTGGTACGGCACCGGCAACCAGTCCGAGTTGAGGTCAACGATCTCGACCTCGATAAACGCCACCGATCCGACCACAGATGGGTCGCTGCCGGGAATCGAGGGATAATCGTCGCTGCCAGGGGTGTAATACTCCTGTTCACCGGGCTGGCGCAGCCAGGTGGTGCCGTCGAAGTCAGTCAGCGACGTCAGCCTGAGATAGACCGGCCCCACCGAAGAGACATAACGCAACGCCTCGGTGCTGGGGCTCGCGCGCAGGTCCTCCCCCAAATCCATGAGCGGGTTGGCGCCGCCTATGTGGACATCGCCGCGATCTTTGCCCGTGATCAGGCCGCCGATGCCGAGCCCCGGCGTGACCTGCCCCGCGGCCAGACCCAGCGCCACAGCACCGGCCACAACGCCGATTCCGGCCAGGCGCGGGCGCGCGCCTGGCGTGGTCACTAGCAGCAGCAGCAGATAAGCCACAGCCATCGGCACGAACGCCGTCAGCGGCAGACCCGGACGCACGAAGGCCACCGCCACCACTCCCACCAGTGCGGCGAACAACCCAGTTGCCGCAGGCGCCTTGACTGTGAAGACATACCAGTCGAAGACCCAGGCCAGAAGCGCGCCGGCAAGAGCCACAAAGGCGAAAATCCATTCTCCTGCCACCAGCGGGCTGGCTTCGAGCAGGAAGGCGCGGCCTAAGTCCGCGCCCAGGTCGGTGAACCGATCCCAGACCCGAGCATTCGGAATCACCCACAACCAGGCCACATCTGACGCGAAGGCGGCGGTCAGGGCGGGTGGGACCAGGGCGCCCTCGATCACGCCGACCAGGCCGTTGGCCAGGCCGAGCGAACGGCCGATCAGGCCGATCGCGAAGATCATGACGCCGAAGCCGATGTACCAGCCCAGCCAATCCGACCCCCGGATCAGGTGCGTCACCGGTAAGGCCAGCGACAGATAAAGCAGAACCGTGGCCGCCAAACCACCCCAGGACAGATCCACCGTTTCGGCGCGCAGCTTGCGAGCCGAAACCCGATTCGGCCGACGCGCCAGCGCCTTCACCGCATGGCCGGTCGAGGGGATGGGGTGGGTCGAGGTCATTCCGACCCCGCCACTATCCAGCCTTGGGCGCGCAGAGCCTCGGCTGATTCGGCCAGGGCTGGCCCTGTCAGCCAGAGCTGGCCCGGGCGGGCGATCGAGGCGACCCGCCCCAATTCGGTCAGCAGCTCTGAGCCGACTCCCGCCAGCGCGCCGTAGATCGGCGCGACCGAGCCCCGGGCGCCGAGTTCGGCGAACAAGCGGTGGCTGAGCGACTGGGCCGCAGGCCCGATCGCCTTGGCAGCGGAGGTTGACAGGGCTAAGGCGCCTACGGCCGGGGCGCCCGGGGCAGGACTGGCGGAACCAGCACCGACGGAACCAGGACTGGCGGAAGCAGGATTGGCCGGGGCCAGGCCGCTGCGGCCGGAGGCGGCTGAGTCCGAGGCGCCCGACGAAGACAGGCCGCCCGAAGGGGCGGATCGGCGCCGCGCGGACGCGCGATCGGGGCGCCCGGCCAGGCCGTCCGCGGCGGCGGGTCGGCGCCGGCCGAAAGCGCGATCAGCGCGCCCGGCGGGGCCGCCTGACAGCGGCCCCAGTTCGATGCGGGCGAAGGCCTCCAGCAACGGAGCCGAGACACCCGATGGCTCAAACCGGGCGTCGGCCGGCCGGGCGATCATTCCCGCCAGGTCGCCGCCCAGGGCGGCGTCCCGGCCAGCCTGGCTCAGGTGCCGCACCGGGTCAGAGGCCATGCGCGTCCCGCGACCGGCGCGCGGGACGTCACCAGCCGGCAGATTCTCAGCGCCGTCAAGATAGGTCAGGTGCACAGTGTGACCGGCTCTCAACAACCTCAGCGCGACCGAAGCGCTGATAGACAAAGCGGCTTCGGCGGCATCGTCGGCAAGCGCTGAATCATCCACCAAGACCCACGCTTGCGGCAGCCCGCGCAACACCACCTCGCGGACCATCAGCCGGTCGCGGCGAGCGGTCGCCTTCCAGTGAACCAGGCGGCGGGGGTCGCCCGATTGGTAGTCGCGGACGGCGGCGGGCTCGGTCACCCGCTCGGCGCCCACCTGGGTTCGGGGCTGGGGGATGTCCGATTCGGCGTCCGGGGCGATCACTTCGACATCGACCAGCTTCGGCGCCACCAGCAGTTCGGCTGGCGGCGCGGTCAGATAAGAGGCCGCGAACAGGCCGAGGGGGCCGGGCATGGTGATCTGCGCCGGACCGATCTGATACACGCCCCGCTTGGCGACAACGAAGGAATAACCCAAGGCGGTGCCGGTCGGGTCGGGGTTGACCTCGGCCTCCAGCCAGGGGGTGCGGTCCCGGATACAACCCGGCGCGGGCACGAATCCGCTGGTCGGCACCGGTGTGAGGCGGACCTCGACGCGGCTGCCAGGCGCCAGCGTGCCAGAAGTGAGGCTGCGCACAAAGGTGGCCGGCGGCCGTGCGAAGCGGGCGCACAGCCAACTGGAGGCGACGGCCGCGGCCAGAACGATCCCGGCCATCAGCGCGTCCGAACGCTCGAAGACCAGGGCGGTGGCGATGAAGGCCGTCGCGGCAAGCGCCAAGCACAGCCCGCGGCCGGTCGGCCTCAGGCGTCGCTTGCCAATCATCAGCGTTCGGCGGCGATCGGCACCGGCACAGTGGCCATGCAGTCGCGGATGATCGCGCCGGCCTGAGTGATCGCCTCGGCGCCGCGCGCCGGGGCCACCGGCATGATCCGGTGCGCCAGGACTGGCACGGCCAGGGTCTGCACGTCATCGGGAATGGCATAGCCGCGTCCCTGGACGGCGGCCAAAGCTTTGGCGGCGGTCAGCAAATGGACGGCCGCCCGCGGGGAGGCCCCCAGCGTCAGGGCCGGGCTGTTGCGGGTCGCCCTGGTCAAAGCGACGGCGTAGCGGCTGACCGGCTCGGCCACATAGATCCGCCGGCAGGCGTCCATCATTCTGTACACCGCGGTCAGCGAGGCCACCGGCCTGATCGCAACGATCGGCTCCTCCAGGTCACGCGCGCGCACCATGACATGTTCGGCTTCTTGGTCGGGATAGCCCAGGCTGATCCGGGCCATGAAGCGGTCGCGTTGGGCCTCCAAGAGGGCATGGGTGCCCTCCATATCGATCGGGTTCTGGGTGGCGACCACGTGGAAAGGGCTGGGCAGGGCATAGGTGGTGCCCTCGACCGTGACCTGGCCTTCTTCCATGCACTCGAGCAGGGCGGATTGGGTGCGCGGCGAGGCGCGGTTGATCTCATCGGCAATGACTATGTTGGCGAAGACCGGGCCGGCTTCGAACTCGAATTGACGGGTCGCCTGATTGAAAATGGGGGAGCCGGTGACATCGGACGGCAGCAGATCGGGGGTGAACTGAATCCGCTTGACGCTCGCGCCCACGGATGCCGCCAAGGCCTTGGCCAGCATCGTCTTGCCCACACCGGGCACATCTTCGATGAGGACGTGCCCATGGGCTAGGAACATGGTCACAGCCAGTTGGACGGCTTGTTGCTTGCCGGTGATAACCCGCGCCACGTTGGCGGCGATCGCCTGGGCACCCTGGGAGACCGCTTCTGGTGTGAGCGGCGGCGGGGCCGCCTGGGAAGCGGCCGGAGTTGCCAGCGCGGCGTGACGGCCCGCGCCGGGCGCCCCCGGACTGCCCGGCCGGCCGACGGGCAGTTCACTCGGGTCCATGTCTCTCCTCTTGGGCCGACCTTGGCGCCGGCCAGATGGTTATCAGCGAATAGCGGCTGTCAGCGTCTTAGGTTCTGGCCTGGCGCCAAGACCGCGCGCTACCGCCATCCGCATAGTCTAGAAGGTCCCGTCGGGCCGCCGAACTCCGCTTCGGCGACCTGCCGGGACAGCGGAACCCTGATGCGCGGCATCGCCGTCCGATCTCCCACCGTTGCGGCCGAAAAGCCCCTAGCGTGGTGCGGGTGAGGCCTGCCTTGTTCGCTTTAGCCGGTCGCAAACGCCAGTCCGAGACCCCGGCGGCGACCGGTCCGCGCCCCGTGACCGCAAGCGACCTGCGCGCCGCTCACCTAGAACAAACGTTCCTAGTCTGGGACGATGAACTCAGTCGTTTGGGGGGAACCAGCGCGGAAGTCGACATCGCCGCTCTGGGCAATACCGTTCTCGACCTGACGCTGGCCCACCCCTCCGGGATAGCCCAGTTGTACGCCGGACGCACCACGCCTCTGAGTTCGCTGGTTCGGGACAAAGTCGCCTACGCCAAAGCCTCTAGCGCCGCCAACGCCCTCAAGGCCAAGGCCGATCAGCACGCCGCCGCCTACGGCCTGCCGCCCACCCACCTGGGACTGGGCATCGCCATGTGGACCGAGACCGATCCCGAAACGGGCGACGCCACGCCCCGGCGCGTGCCCGTCATGCTCCGCCCGATCGTGCTCGCAGAAGGTCGCCACGGCATGGAGCTGGAGTTGGAGCCCACCCTGGCGATCAACCCGGAACTCACCCGCACCTTGTCTGACCTGGGCATTCCCCTCGATCCAGGGGCTATGGCGAGGGACGCCATGGGGGGCACGTCATTCAACCCGGCGCCGGTCTTGGACGCCATCAGCGCCATGGGCCAGGCCGTCTTCGAGGATTTCCGGGTCCGCAACAAGCTGATCGTGGGGGTGTTCGAACACCCCGGCAAGGTCCTGTCCGCCGATCAAGCAGAAGCCCGTCCAATCCTGATGAGCCATCCGGTCGTGGCCGCGTTGGCCGGCGATCTCGAGTCCCGCTCACAGCTGGCCCGCCAGCCGCTCCCGCCGCTGGTGGATTTCGACCGCCTGCCTGACCACGAACGCGGCGTCGGCGACCTGAATGTCTCCCAGCTACACGTCCTGGACGTGGCAGCGGCGGGAGTGTCCGCCTTGGTGGACGCTCCCGCAGGCGCCCCGGTGGCCGCCACGGTCGCCGCGATAGCCGCCGATGCCGTCGGGTCCGGCCGCAGCGTTTTGTATGTTTCCAGCCTGGCCGGGGCCAAGCGCGCCGTCGCCAAGATGCTCAGAGCCTTCGGCTTGGGCGAGTTCTTGCTCGATCTAGAGCCCAGCACAGACTGGCGCGACAAGTCCCTGGTTCATTTGGTGGGCGGGCTGCAGGTCACCGCGCCCACCGTCGACTTCGACGGGATCAGCCAGATTCGGACGGCGCTGGCGGACCGGGCCGAACAAATCTCCAGCTATCTGGCGGCGTTACACCAACCGCTGCCCGGTTTGGACGTCAGCCCCTTCGACGCCCTCCAGGCCTTGGCCCAGATCACCGAGGAATCCCCGGACACCAGAACCACCTGCGAACTCGAGCGTCCGGCGGTCGAGGCGTTGACGGCTGAACTCAGGGATAAAGCCAAAGCCGATCTCAAGCGCGCCACCGAACTGGGGATGTTCAAACTGACCCCGGAAGTGACCGCCTGGCTGGGAGTCGAGGCTTCAGACGCGCAGACAGCCGCAGACTTGCTAGCCCGCCTGGACCGGCTCCGTGGCGGATCGCTGTCGCGGACCATCGCCCACATGCGCGACGTCACCGGCCGAACCGGTCTGAACGAATCGGCCACACTGGCTAGCTGGGGCGAGCAACTCGACATGCTGCGCGGCGTGCGCCAGGCCCTTGACCAGTTCATCCCCGAGATCTTCGAGCGTTCACCGGGCGACATGGTGGCCGCCACGGCCACGCCGGAATGGCGCAGCGCCAACAATCAGGAAATGTCGCGCCGGACGCGCCGGCGCTTGCGCCGCCAAGCCCGCGACTTGGTGCGGCCTGGTTTACAGGTCGAAGATCTGCATGCGGCGTTGGTCCAAGTCGAAGCCCAGCGCGACATTTGGATGAGCTGGTCTCCCACGGTGCCCTGGCCCAAACTCCCGGTCGGCATGCGCCAAATCGAGGCCGAGTACGAGGCTGTCAGGGACGACATCGTCGGCCTGGACACCGCTCTGGGCAAGGGCCGCACATCTCTGGCCAAGCTCGAGTTCAGCGAACTGGCGGAACTGCTGAACCGGCTGCATGTCGATCGCGACTCGATGGATTTCCTGCCCGAACTCAACCAACTGGCCGCCTCGCTGCGCGCCGCCGGGCTGGGCCCGCTGGTGGAGGACTTGGTTGAGCGTCAGGCCGGGCCGGAGTTGGGCGCCACCGGCGTCGAGGCGGAGGCGCTGACCCAGGCCGTGGTCCGCGAGATCGACTTCGCTTGGTGGTCCTCGACCTTGGCCCATGCGCTGGCCGACAATCCCTCCTTGTCTTCCACCAGCGGTCAGACTTTGACGGCCCTGGTCGACTCCTACCGCGAATTGGACATAGCCCACACCGCCACCAAGCCGCTGCCGATCCGTGCGGCCGCCGTGGGCGCCCGGGATCGCGCCGCCGAGGCCTACCCGGCTCAGCTATTCAAGCTCTCGCACCTGGAGCCCGGCACCACCTTGCGCGGGGCGATGTCCCTGGCGCCCGATGTGGCCTTGGCCGCCCGGCCCTGCGTCCTGGCCGGTCCGGTGATGGTGCCGCAGGCCATCCCGCTGAGGGAACTGGGCGGGCCGCCTTTCGATCTGGTCATTGTCGACGGCGCCGACGCGCTGACTCCCGCCCAGGCGGCTTCGACCTTGGGCCGCGCCAAACAAGCGCTAGTGATCGGAGACGCGGCCAGGACCACCAATTCGACGCTGACCGGCGCCGCCAGCGAATTCTTGCCCCATGTGCTCTTGCCCGCGGTGGCCAACGGCCGCGACCCCCGGGTGACCGAGTTGCTCGAGGCCCAGGGCTATGCGACCTTGGGGCCGGCCTTGCCGAGCCAGGGGCACCAGCCCCGCATCACGTGGACCCATGTGCCCGGCAACGGCCAGGTCAGCGGCAGCGCCAGCCGGATCGACCGGATTGACGCTCCGACTGCCGAGGTCGAGGCGGCCGTGGCCTTGGTGGAGGCACACCTGACCCGGTGGCCGGCGGAATCTCTGGCTGTCTTCACCGCCACACCAGAACACGCCGCCCGGGTTCGTTCGGCCCTCGAACATGCGGCCAAGGCTGGCAACCAACTGCTGACCAGGGCTTTGGCCCGGCCCGGCCCTGAACCGCTGCTGGTGGCGACTGTGGACCAGGCTGTCGGCGCCAGCCGCGACGGCGTCATTTTCGCGCCGGGCCTGGCGAAATCGCCCCGGGGCGCGGTCATGTATGAATTCGGCCAGATCACCGGCGATTCCGGCGCCGTGGTGTTGACGGATGTCCTGGTGGCGGGCCGGCGCCGGCTGACGGTGGTCAGTTCCCTGACGCCGGAGGAGTTGGATGAGGACCGCCTTAAGGGCGCTGGCCCGCATCTGTTCAAAGACGTCCTTTCGGCTGCGGCGCACCCCAAGGCTTTGCCGCTGTCCGGCCCGCAGGTCTCCGATGCGCTGTTCGCTGACTTGGCTCGTCGCGTGGAACGCCGCGGCACCCATGTCACGGCCAACTATGGCCCCGCGCAGGGCCCCTGGGTCAAGTTAGCCGTCCGGCCCGATCCGGGTCCCGCCCGCGAGGTCGTGGCTGTCATGACCGATGACGCCGCTTTCATGGCGGAGCCGTCCCTGCGCGCCAAGGTCCGCTTCTGGCCTGCCGCGGTCGAGTCGGCTGGTTGGCGGGTGCACTACTCCTGGACCGCTCCGGTCTTCATGGAGCCGGAATCCGAGGCGCGCGCGGTCGCCAAGCTGGCTTTCCCCGAGGGCAGCGCGACCCGCCGCTAGACCGCCGCCGCCGGGGCCGGAAAGTCCGGCCCCGGCACAAACGCGGGCCCGCTGCCTCGCTGCCTAACTCGCCCCGGGGTTGTGTTGTTCAGTTGTCGGTTGTGCGGCGTCTCCTGGTGGCGTGGGCTCCGGCCAGGACGGTCCCGAGCCCGA
>JAISXH010000020.1 GCA_031270825.1 Bifidobacteriaceae bacterium | reverse complement strand
CTGCTGGGCCAGGCGCGGCACGTCTCCAGCGCCGAATTCCCACGATTGTGGAGGGACGAGATGACACCGGGCGGCCTGAACGAGCTGACGGTGACCTCCATCCAACAGGCGGGCGGCATCGCCGCCTGGCCAGAAGCGATGGACAAGGTGCTGGCGCGGACACGTCCAGCGGAGTAGTCCCCGCCTCAGGCGCGCCGCGGCCGCTCGCGACAAGGCGTCTGGCCTGGCCACGTCTCCCAAGCCCACCACTTTCGGAGCGTTTCAGGATTACGAACGCGCCCGTTCGCAATCTCGACGGTCTGCCTGGTGATGGCGAACATGGGCGCCGCCTCGTACACCGTCTTGCCCTCCAGGCGCTCCTCGGCCGGGTCCTCGATCTCGCCGTTCGACAGTCTCCGATTCTGTTCGCGCCTCAACGTCAAGCGTCCGCGTTCGCGTGTGCCGTATGGCGGCCGGGTTGTCGTGCAGTACGGTTCGGGTCATGGTAGCTGCTCCGAGCCTGGATTCCCTGTTCGCCGCCACCCCCTCCCCGAGCGGCCCCGGTGCCGGCGCGGGCTCGCCGCCGCCGCTCCCGCCGTCCCCACGGGTCAAGGTCGTGATCCAGGTTGCGGCGTCTGCTGATGGCCGCATCGAGGCAGCCGTGACCATCGGGAATGCGGACGCCATCCGGGGCGCGTCCGAGTTGACTCTCACGGAGGCGTCCACGCTGCTCTCCCGGTCGACGGAGGCCGCATCGGAAGCCGACCGGCGCCTCAAGGAGGCGGGCGAGAAACTTGCCCGGGCGCTGCTGCCCGGCGACTCCCTCGCGCGGTTGGCGACGCTGGCCGAACGGCTCTTGCCGGAGCAGCGGATCGACCTGGTGGTCCGCGGAGAGGCTGCGGTGCTGGGCGCGATCCCGGTCGAGTTGGCGCGCCTGCCGGGCGCGACCCGGGCGCTGGCGCTGGAGCCCGGCGTGGCCATCCGCCGACAGGTCGAAGGGGCTCCGCGCCAACGGCCCGTGAGCCTGGCCGGCCCGTTGAAGATTCTCGCGGGCGTGTCCGCACCCGACGAGGACCGCGCCTCGAACCCTCCACTCGACGTGGAGCGGGAGATGCAGCGCATCCTGGACGCCACCAAGGTCGCGGGACCGGGACAGGTGAAGATTCTGGAGTACGCGCACCCGGACCTGATCGTCGGCGCGGTCCAGGCCGACGAATACCATGTGCTGCACCTGTCTGCCCACGGCACGGCCACCACCCTGGCCCTCGAGGACGAAGACGGCGGAACCCGCCTGGTGGGAGCGCAGGACCTGGTGGCCATGCTGCGGCGCGGCGGCGCGCCCATCCCGCTGATCGTGCTGTCCTCTTGCTCCGACCTGGACGGACGGAGCCTAGCGGGCGAACTGGTCGACCATGGGGCGGACCGGGTTGTCGCGATGCAGGCCCCGGTCGCGGACGACTACGCCACCGAGTTGGCGGACGCCCTCTACTCCGCGCTGATCAAGGAGCCGGGCTGGTCTGTCGCCGAGGCGCTGGCCAGCGCCAGGCGCGCGCTCGAAGCGCGGCGGCAAGCCATTCGACACGACTACCCTGACAGGCCGGCGCCCCCCGAGTGGACCACGGCCGCACTGTGGTCGGCGTCCGATGACGCGCCCCTCCTTGACCAGGCCGCCCAGCCTGCGCCATTGTCCAGCGAGCAGGAGTTCCCGGCGGGCGGCCACGTCCGCGAGCTCCCCCTGGGCCAGTTGATCGGACGGCGGCCACAGGTCCGTCAAGCCTTGGGCGTTCTGAGGCGAACCGAGCGCGCGGTCGAACAGTTCGGCGCCACCGGCGGGATCGTGTTGACCGGGCTCGGCGGGATCGGCAAGACGGCCATCGCCGGGCGGGTCATCCAACGCCTGCGGGACGACGGCTGGCTGCCAGTCGTGGTCGAGGGCGCCTGGAACCCGTCCAGGCTGCTACTGGGCGCCGCGGAGGCAATCGCGGCCAAGGACCGAACGCTCGCCCAGACGCTCGCCGAAGCGGACGACGACATCCGGCTGCCAGCCCTCCACGAGGCCTTGCGCCGCCACCGCCTCCTGTTGGTCCTCGACGATTTCGAGCAGAACCTAGGGCCGGCCGGCCAGGCGTTCCGCGGCGGCGGGGGCGGCGCGTCCCTGGTCGCGGAGACCGTGGGCGACCTGGCCGCCACCGCATGCGCCCACCCGGACGGGGGCGGCTTGCTGGTCACATGCCGTTACCCGCTGCCCCTGCCGTTCGATGGCCCGCTGACAGCCATCGCAGTCCCCGCCCTGTCCGACGCCGAACTTGGCCGCTTGCTCCTGCGCTTGCCCGCCCTCAAACAGTTGCCAGCCCAGGACCAACACGTCCTGCGCGGGCTGACCGGCGGCCACCCGCGACTGATCGAACTGATGGACGCCATCTTGAGGGGCAGGAAGAGGAGCCAATACCACGAGGTGGCCCTCCGCATCGCCGAGGCGCTGACCCGACGCGACCTGAGCATCACCCACAACAAGATCGGTGACACGGAGCTACGGGCCGGCCGACTTGACGCCGCCCGCCAACACCACGAGGCGGCCCTCCGCATCGCCGAGGCGCTGACCCAAGCCAACCCCGCCGACAGCCGAGCCCAACGCGACCTGAGCATCAGCCACAACAGGGTCGGGGACGTGGAACTGCGAGCCGGCCGACTCGACGCCGCCCGCAAGCACCACGAGACGGCCCTCCGCATCGACGAAGCGCTGGCCCGAGCCGACCCCGCCGACAGCGAAGCCCAACGCGACCTGAGCATCAGCCACATCAACCTCGGGGACATGGACCTACGGGCCGGCCGCATC
>JAISXH010000003.1 GCA_031270825.1 Bifidobacteriaceae bacterium | reverse complement strand
GTCCCCCCGGACCCCGAGCCCCCTCATCCGATGCGCTCACACCCACTCCTCCCAACTCCTCACCCAACGACAAAACCATCAACGCCAACGACGTCTCACCACAGCTTGACAGTTAGGGGACCCGATTTAGGATGCGAAACGCCGAACTCGACCCGATTTAGGATGCGAAACGCCGAACTCGACCTGGCCCGGCCAGCGACCCTTTGGGGGCGGCCTCCCGGCCACCGCGATAGCCGACTGCGGGCGCGGCGACGCGGACACCGAAGCAGCAAATCCGCGAGTTTGCGGCAGTGAATCCGCGAGTTTGCGGCAGTGAATCCGCGAATAGTGTCCTGGCCTGCTGGTAGGCCGCCATGATCGATCGGGTCGTCCGCAATCTGATGCCGGTCGCCAGCGCGGCGCTGTCCGTGTTCCCGGCGATCGTGCTGCAGGGCGCCTGACAGGTTGGGAAGTCAACGTTCGCCAGGATGCTCGCCGCCGGCCGCCCGCACCGCGTCCTCGACTTGGACGACCCAGAAACGCATGACGTGGTCCTTGAGGACCACCGATTGGCGACCGGCCGCCGCGATGGCGAGTTGGTCGTCATCGACGAGGTCCAACGGATTCCCAGCCTGATCAGGGCCATCAAGTCCGCCATCGACGCCGACCGGTCGCCCGGAGCGTTCGTCTTGACGGGATCGTCGAACCTGCTCGATGTCGTCGATCTGCCAGATTCGCTGGCAGGCCGCGCGGTCAGCCTGCCCATGGCCGGATTCAGCCAGGGCGAACTGGCCGGACGCCGCGACGATTTCGCGGCCGCGGCGCGGCGACTGGGCCAGGACTGGCCCGGAGCGGACCAACCCTGGCCGCACGACCGGTACCCGGCGGCGCTCGCCCGCGGCGGATTCCCCGACGCGCAGCTTCTGGCTCCGCACTTGCGGGACCTGTGGATTGACTCCTACATCGAGCGTCTGATCAGAAAAGACGCCAGAACACTGCGCGGCCGCCTGGAGCCCGGCCGCGCCCTCGCGCTGCTCCGCGCGCTGGCGGCGAACCAAGCCGGCGAGTTGGTCAAAGCCCGTTTGGCGCGGGCCGCCGCCATCCCCGAGACTTCGCTGACGACCTACCTCGACGCGCTGGCAGCGGTCTACCTGACACTGGCCGTCCCTGCCTGGGGCGCCAATCTGACCAAGCGCGCAGTCGGCAGAGCCAAGTGCGTGGTGGCGGACCCCGCCATCGCGCTGAACCTCAACCGCATGTCCGAGGAGCACCTGCTCGGAATCCACGGCAACCGCGCCTTCGGCGCCTTGCTGGAGGGATTCGTGGTTGGCGAACTCGCCAAACAGGCAGCCTGGTCGGCGGAGCGGCCCCGGATCGTCCACTTCCGCGACGCCAACGGCCTCGAAGTCGACATCGTGCTCGAACTGCGCGACGGCCAGGTCATCTTGATCGAGGTCAAGGCCTCCTCCACCTACCGGTCCGAGCACTTCGCCCCGATCAAGAAGCTGGCGGACCGACTCGGCGAGAGAATGCTCGCCGGGATTGTGCTGACCACTGCAGACCACCCGCTGCCCTTCGGCGACAAGCTGTGGGGCCTGCCCATATCCTCCCTCTGGGCCAGCGTTCCCCCCGAGGGGACCGGCGCCGACTCGTTGACGTCCTGACCTCCTTCTTCGGCAAATGGCGGGCGCGGCCAGACAACCTCCGGCTCGCCGCATGACACCCCAACACGACGTGGCCAGACGCACACCGCGATCACGGTGTCAGAGCGTCCAGGTAGCCTCAAGGCGTGAATCTCTCCCCATTGTCAACACCGCCCGGCGGCGACCCAACGCCGCCGGAGACAGGCGCGCCGGCGGCGGTTGGCGCGTATGGATCCACGCTGGCGCAGGTGCTCAAGAAGACCTTCGGGTATTCGGCTTTCCGGGGACACCAGGCCGAGGCGATCGACCACGTGGTCCGTGGCGGCGACGCCATAGTGCTGATGCCGACCGGTGGCGGCAAGTCGCTCTGCTATCAGATTCCGGCCCTGCTCAGGCCCGGCGCCGCAGTGGTCGTCTCACCGCTGATCGCCCTGATGGAGGACCAGGTCGCGGCCGTCAGGGAGCTGGGCATCCGGGCCGCCTACCTCAACTCTTCGTTGACTCCTGAGGCCCAGCGCCGCGTCGAGCGGCAATATGGCGCCGGGGAGCTCGATTTGCTCTATGTGGCGCCCGAGCGCCTGCTCACCGCGAGCACTTTGGAACTGCTGCAGTCCGCGCCGATCGCCCTCTTCGCCATTGACGAAGCCCATTGCGTCTCCCAATGGGGCCACGATTTCCGCCCCGACTACCTGGGACTTGGGGACTTGGCCAAGCGCTGGCCCCAGGTTCCCCGAATCGCGCTGACGGCGACCGCCACCCAAGCCACCCACCAAGAGATCACCGAGCGGCTGGCGCTGGACCAAGCCCGGCACTTCGTCTCCAGTTTCGACCGTCCCAATATCACCTATCGCATAGAGCCCAAGGCCTCCGTCCGCGATCAACTGGTCCGCTTCATCCGCGAGGAGCATCCCGGCCAGGCCGGAATTGTCTACGCCCTGGCCCGCGCCAGCACCGAGGAGATCGCCGCCCACCTGCGCGGGCAGGGCGTCGACGCAATGGCGTACCACGCCGGCATGGACACCGGGGATCGCCGCCAGACCCAACGCCGCTTCCTGGCCGAGGACGGCTTGGTGGTGGTCGCGACCATCGCCTTCGGCATGGGAATCGACAAGCCGGACGTCCGTTTCGTCGCCCACGTGGACCTGCCCAAGTCGGTCGAGGGCTACTACCAGGAGACCGGTCGCGCCGGCCGCGACGGCCAAGCGGCCACCGCCTGGATGGCCTACGGCCTGGCGGATGTGGTCATGCAGCGCCGATTCATCGCCGAATCCACCGGGGACCAGGACTTCAAGCGCGGCGCCCACGCCCGCCTGGACGCGATGCTGGCCCTTTGCGAAACGGTCGAATGCCGCCGCGCCAACCTCCTGGCCTACTTTGGCGAGGCGACCCGGCCCTGCGGCAACTGCGACACCTGCCTGAGGCCGCCGGTCACCTGGGACGGAACCGTCGCCGCCCAGAAGCTGCTTTCGACGGTGGTGCGCCTGGACCGCGAGCGCGGCCAACGCTACGGCGCCGGACATCTGATCGACATCCTCCGCGGCAAACGCACCGACCGGGTCGCCCAACACGCTCACGACACGCTGACCACCTGGGGCATAGGCGCCGACTTGTCCGATGCCGAGTGGCGGGCCGCCGTACGCCAGCTTCTGGCCCGTGGGGACCTCGCTGTCGGCTCCGGCGGCCACGGCGTGCTGGTGGCGACGCCGCGATCATGGGAGATTCTGCGCGGGGAACGGACTGTGGCGTTGAGGAAGGATGTCCTCCAGGCCCGCAAACGCACGTCCGCGTCGCGCGGGCGCGCAGCCAGCGGTTCGGCGGGCGGCGGGAACGGTTCGGAGCCTGATTCGGCCGATCAGGCAGCCGCCCTCAGCCCACAGGATGAGGCCCTGTTCGAGAGGCTGCGGGCGTGGCGGGCCAAGGTCGCCAAGGAACGTTCGGTCCCCGCCTATGTGGTCTTTCACGATGCGACCCTTCGGGCGCTGGCCACCTGCCGGCCGGATTCGAGGACGGCGCTGATGGACATTCCTGGGATCGGCCAGGCCAAACTCGACGCCTACGGAGACGACCTCCTGGCGATCACCAACCCGACTGGCGACGCTGACTGAGCGGCCCGATCCGGCCTGCCTCGCCGCGACCGGTGGCGCCACGGCATCGCCGCCGCAGCCGCGTGGGCGGAAGCTGTCCCCGCTGGATGTGGGGAGCACGGCTGTCATCGCCGCCGCAGCCGTATGGGCGCAAGTGCGCCGCGCTGTCGGGCAGCCGGTGCGCCGTCTTAGACAAGCGGGGTGATTCATGTGCCCCGCCCGGGCCGGAGAACTCAGATGTATTTGCTCGCCTCTTTGACGCTGAGCGCCGCCATCGCTCCCCGATGCCGCCCCAGGAACCCGCGCACCCAGTCCGGATCGGTCTTGCTGTAGTCCCGCAACGCCCAGCCGATGGCCTTGTTGATGAAGAACTCGCTCTGGCCCAGATTGTTCACCAGGATGCGCTCCAACAGCACTGTGTCGGTCTGCTCGCGTCTGTTTCGCTGATGATCGATGGCCAACCGGCGCAACCAGAAGTTCTCGTCGACGCTCCACGCCAACAGGGTCTGGTTGACCTCCGGATACCTCAAGGCGATCTGGCCGACCACCATGTCGAGCGAGTCCACCGTGTCCCACCAGGACTTCTGCACAACAAGATGACGGATTCGGGGAATGTCCGCCGGCGACAAGGCCGCCGCAATCCCCCGCAGATAGTCATTCGCCAGATATTGGAACTCCCGCTCCGGGAGCCTCCAGCACTCGGCCACGAAGTCCCAGTCAACGTCCTGGCGACCCAGGCGCCGCAAGGAGCCGCGACTCAGTTTCCTTCGCTCCGGCGTGGAGATGCCCAGGAACGGAAACTGGTCCCGCATATACGCGCTCATCTGGGCGGCTCTGGCCGGATCGGCCGCCGCCCGCAGCGTCTCGAAAACGCTCATCGCCTCGCCCACTGCCAAACCTCGATCCGCCGGTCCTCGCCTATTCCGCCAATCGAGGCGGGGCTGCCGCTGGCATTTTCCCACACCTGCCCCGACGGCTATTCGGCCAACGCCGGCTGGTCAGCCGCCTGCCGGTCAGGTGGCGACGACCCGCCCGGCCTCCAACATCACCACCCGGTCGCACTGGGCCGCCTCCTGCAGGTAGTGGGTGGTCACCAAGACGCCCACGCCGCGTTCGGCTTGGGCTCGCAGTTCCTTCCACAGCCGCGCCCGCGACAGGGGGTCCATCCCCGAACTCGGCTCGTCCAGGATCAACAGGTCGGGATCGTGCTGCGAAGCCGCCACATAGGCCGCCAGGCGCCGCGCGCCCAGGGGCAGTTTTCCGACCGGCGTCGCACCGAGGCCGGTGGCGAAATCGGCCGCTGCCGAACCGACCGGCACGCCGTGCACGCGGGCCGCGAACCTGAAGTTGTCGATCACCGACAGCGACGGATATAGGCCCAATCCCTGCGCCACGTAGCCGACGCGCCGCCGTGTCTCCAGCGAGGGCGTGGCCCCGAACAGCGCGCAGGCGCCTCCGGTCGGCGCCAGAGTGCCCAGAATTATCCGCATCAACGTGGTCTTGCCGGCGCCGTTGCCGCCCACGAGCCCAACGATCTGGCCCCGCTCCACCCTCAAACTGACGTCGGCCAGCGCCATCACGGCGCCATAGGTCCGCGTCACGCGCTCCGCCAGCACCAGGGGGTCCGCTTGGCTGGGAGTCTGCTTTCCCCCGGCCCCGCCGCCGATGCCGTTAGGCGAGTTCGCCAAGACCGGTTCCGCTCGCCCTAACGCACGTTCGGAAGCCAAGAGCAACGCGACGCTGGCGTTCTCCAGATCAGGGGTGGCAGGCGCCAGACCGGGCGAACCGGCGAAGGCCCGCTCGGGCGTCCAGAGGTAGGTGGTTCGGCCGCGCCGCCAGGTCCAAGGCGCGGGCGCGGCCGCGCCGCTGACCGCTTCCGGCCGGGCGCCCCCGGCGGCGTTCCGCCAAAGGCTGCCGGGCATCTGGGCCACCACCTCGGCGGGTGTGCCAGCGGCCAAGACTCTCCCGGCATCGAGCAGAAATACCTGCCCCGCCCGCTCCGCCTCGTCCAGATAGGTCGTGGCCAGCACAATCGTCGCGCCCTCGGCCGCCGCCCCGGCGATCAAGGCCCACAGGTCGTCGCGGCTGACCGGGTCGATCCCGGTGGTCGGCTCGTCCAATAGCACCAGGCTGGGCCTATGCAAAGTGGCGAGGACGAAGCCGAGTTTGTGCCGCATGCCGCCGGATAGACGTCTGGCGACCCGATCACGGGCTGCGGTCAGGCCGGCGCGATCCAGCAAATCGTCGGCGCGAGCGCGCTCGCGCGGCCCGCTCAAACCGTAGACCCGGCTGACGAATTCAACGTTCTCCTGGACCGACAGGTCCAACCACACCCCTTGATCCACTCCCTGGTAGCCGACCTCGCGGCCAACGGCCACCGGCGGCCGTGGCGGCGGCGACAACGGCGCCAGGCCGGCCAATCCGCGCAGCAGAGACGACTTGCCACCGCCATCGCCCCCGACCAAGGCCGTGATCCGCCCCGATGGGAACGAACCGGTGAAACGGTCAACCGCCACGGCCTGGCCAAACCGCACCGAGGCCTCGACCAGCCTGATCATCAGCGGGCTCCGCCGTGCACCAGAACGAACCGCATCCGGGCGGTGGCCGCCGCGAAGACAACCGTCGCCATGCCCACCAGGATCACAGCCGCCGGCCACAGCGAACTGAGGGTGGCGCCCCTGAGCATGACACCCACCGAGATCTCCCGGAACCAGGTCAGGGGCAGGATGTAGCCGATCCATCGCACCGCCGCCGGCATCAGGCCAAGCGGGAAGATCAGCCCGGATAGCAACACCTGCGGCACCAGAAACATGATGGCCATTTGGATCGCTTGGGCGGCGTTCTGCGAGACGGACGAGATCAGGACCCCTATGCCGAGGGCGGCGAAACAGAACACAATGGCCGCGCCGGCGTAGAGCCAAACGCTGCCGACCAAAGGAACTCCGAACAGGCCCACCCCCAACACGGTGACCACGGCCATATCCGCCAACGCCAAGATGAAATACGGGGTGATCTTGCCCAGGATGATGGCGCTGGGCTTCAACGGCATGACCGCCAACTGCTCCAGCGTGCCGGTTTCGCGCTCACGCACCAGGCCAATCGATGTGACCAGCGTGCCGATGAACATCAGCACCATGCCAATTAGCCCCGGCACGATCACCCAAGAGGTCTTCAGGTCGGGGTTGAACAACACCGTCACAAGGCTGGCGGCGTCCAATTCCGGGGCTGTGAATTGGGACAGGTCCTCCCGCGAGGGACCGCCCCCTTGGGCCCAGCTCTGGAACAGGACGGCTGCCGCCGCCGTCATTCGATCCCGCGCGTCTTCTGCGGCCAGTCGCGCGAACAGGCCCTGGACCGCCTGGGCGTTGAACAGCGCCGAGCCGTCGGCATAGACCCGCATGCGGTCCGCCAGCGGGGCCGCCGGATCGGCGTCGGGAATGGCGACGATCACGGCGTCCGCCTCTTGGTCACGCAGCAGCGACCTGGCGGCGTCCGCCAGCGAATCCTCCGAACCGCCCATTGCGGAGTAGTCGAGGACCGTGACGTCCAGGCCATCCTGAGCGATCTGGTATCCCTTCAGATCCTCGACTAACTCGCCTGCCCCGGGGCCGATCACGACCGCCGAGACCCGTTCAACCGAGAAATTGGCCGCATAACCGAAAATCGTCAGCAGCACTATGGGCAGGACCACCAGCATGGCCAGGGTGCGTCGGTCCCGCGCCAATTCTCGAAATTCCTTCACGATCAGCGCGCGCACTCGCATAATATACCCCCGCCACCCGCTGAGGCGGGGGGGCTGATTCCGGCCCTATGCGAGATAGTTAAGTCGGCGGCGTCGCCTGAGCAGGCCGCAAGTCTTGGCAGGCTCAGGTCCTTGGCTTCCGACGACTGGCAGAGCCGAGCGACCCGCCGCGACACGTGAGGACGAGCGAGGACAGCGAGTGAGCCTGAACTACCCCAACTTCATTTGGTCCGTGGCGGACCTGCTGCGCGGCAGCTTCAAAGCCCACCAGTACGGCGACATCATCCTTCCATTCACGGTGCTCAGGCGGTTGGATTGCGTGCTGGCGCCCACCAAGGAGCAGGTGCTGGCGGCGGTGAAGGAGGGGCGTGCCCAGGGCGTGCCGGTGAGCCGGGGCCTGCTCAAGCACAAGGCCGGGCACGCGCTCTCGTTCTGGAACACGTCTCGCTTTGATCTGGG
Source organism: Bifidobacteriaceae bacterium (assembly GCA_031270825.1). Classification (GTDB taxonomy): domain Bacteria; phylum Actinomycetota; class Actinomycetes; order Actinomycetales; family WQXJ01; genus JAIRTF01. The sequence continues at coordinate 9,838 of JAISXH010000003.1, read as the reverse complement.
CAAACTGCTGGGCGATCCGGACAACCTGGCCCAGAACCTCTTGGCTTACATCGACGCCTTCTCGGCCGACGTGAAGGATATTTTCATCAACTACAAGTTGGAGGAGCGCGTCGCCGAGTTGGACGCCGCCGACCTGCTCCTGCTGGTGACGAAGAAGTTCGCGGGAGTTGATCTGTCTCCCGGGGCCGTCCCCAACGAGGAGATGGGCCACATCTTCGAGGAGTTGATCCGCAAGTTCGCCGAGGCGTCCAACGAGACAGCCGGCGAGCATTTCACCCCCCGGGACGTGATCGAGTTGATGGCGGATCTGGTGTTGGCCCCGGACAAAGAAGAGCTGGCCAAGCCCAACATTGTCCGCTCCATCTACGACCCGGCGGCGGGGACGGGAGGCATGTTGTCCATCGCCGAGGACCGCATCCTCTCGCTGAACCGGACAGCCCGGCTCAGATTGGCTGGTCAGGAGGTCAATCCGCAGTCTTACGCCATCTGCAAAGCCGACCTGATTGTGAAGGGGCAGGCCGCGGACGCCATCGTGCTGGGGGACACGCTGGTCGCCGACGGCTACCCGGACCAGACGTTCTCCTACTGCCTGTCCAATCCGCCGTTCGGCGTGGACTGGAAGAAGCAGCGCGCCCAGGTCGCCCAGGAGCACGAACTGCGGGGGTTCGCCGGCCGGTTTGGCCCCGGCTTGCCCAGGGTGTCCGATGGCGCGATGCTGTTCCTGTTGCATCTGGTCTCCAAGATGAGCAAGCCGGCCGATGGCGACCGGTCCGGTGGGAGGGCGGCGATCGTCCTCAACGGCTCGCCGTTGTTCACGGGCGGCGCCGGCTCGGGCGAGTCCGCGATCCGCAAGTGGATTCTGGACCGCGACTACCTCGAGGCGATCATCGCCCTGCCGGCGGACATGTTCTACAACACCGGCATCGCCACCTACATTTGGGTGCTCGCCACCGCCAAGTCGCCTGAGCGCCGGGGCCGGGTGCAGTTGATCGACGCGACCGGCCGGGGCGCCAAGATGCGCAAGTCGCTGGGCTCCAAGCGCAACCAGCTGTCCGCCGCGGACACCGCCTGGGTGGTGGGCCAGCACGCCGGCTTCGCGCGGGACACCCCCACGTCGAAGGTGTTCGCCCGCGAGGAGTTCTACTACCGCGCCATCACGGTTGAGCGCCCCCTGTTGGACGATGCCGCCCGGCCCGTCCGCGATTCCAAAGGCCGCCTCAAGGCGGACCCCAAGTCGCGCGACACCGAGAACGTGCCCTGGGACCAGGACGTCGACGCCTACTTCGAGCGCGAGGTCAAGCCTTTCCTGCCCGATGCCTGGATCGACAAGTCGAAGACCAAGGACGGCTGCGAGATCCCCTTCACCCGCCATTTCCACGTCTACACCCCGCCCCGCCCCCTAGAGGAAATCGACCGGGACCTAGACGAGGTCCTAGGCAGAATCCGCCACCGCCTAGACCAGGCCCGTCGATGACTGACGGGCCAAGTTGGCTTCCTCCTCTTCCACCAAAGTGGAAGGTAATCCGGTTGCGCTACTTGGCGAGCATCACAACCGGCTCCGGCGATACCCAGGATGCTGATGGTGGGCACTACCCCTTCATCGTCAGGTCAGAGACCCCACTTGGCAGCAGCGAATACACGTTCGATACTGAAGCGATCCTCACTGCGGGAGACGGAGCCGTTGGCGAGGTCTTCCATCACATCACTGGAAAGTTCCACGCGCACCAAAGGGTGTACGTGCTCCACGACTTCGCCCCATTCGTTCACCCTCGATTTCTCTACCGCTACTTCTCAACCTTCTTTCGCCTCATGGCCCAAGATGGCTCAGCTAGAACCACGGTCGATTCAGTTCGACGCTGGATGCTGACTGACCTGCCGGTCGCAATGCCCCCAATGAGGGAGCAACAAGTGATCGCGGACTTCCTGGATCGGGAGACCGCCGAGATCGACGCCTTCATCGCCGACCAAGAACGCCTCATCGAACTCCTGAACGAGCGACGCGCGGGCGTCGTGTCTCGTCTGATTCTCGAAGGAGCAGGCCGCCACGAGTTGGTGAGCGTTCCGGACCGGCCGTGGCTCGGGCGGCACCCCACGAACTGGCCAATCCTGCCGCTGCGAGCGTTTCTGACAGAAACCAACGAGCGAGCAGGGTCTGACTGGTCCAACCTGCCACTGTTGTCAGTGTCAATCCACGCCGGGGTGATTCCGCGTGCCGAGGTGACCGACAGGATCTCGCGGGCCGAAGACTTCAGCAAGTATCGGGTGTGCAACCAAGGCGATCTCGCGCTGAACCGAATGCGTGCCTTTCAGGGAGGGTTGGGCGTATCCGGCGCGAAGGGTCTGATCAGCCCTGACTACATGGTCTGCCGGCTGTCGGATGCTGTCGAACCGACCTACTGCCACCACCTACTGCGCACTCCAAGCTTCGTCGCGCAGATGACGCGGGCTCTGCGCGGTCTCGGTGACGCAGAGCAGGGCGCCACGAGGACGCCAAGGATCAACCCAAGGGATTTCCTGCGGTGCGTTGTGGCCCTGCCGCCCCGAGTTGAGCAAGTCCGGATCCTTCGGGTGCTGGAAGGCGAACTTGCGGGGGTCGATGCTGTCTGCACCGCTACCCAAGAGGCGATCACTCTCAGCAAGGAGCGGCGGGCGGCGTTGATCAGCGCGGCGGTGACGGGACAGCTTGACGTGGGCGGACGGCATCGGGCGCTTAGGGTGTCAGACCCTCCTGGGAGGGTTGAGGCAACCAAGGGGGGAGAGGCGAATGGGTGAGCAAAGCGGCGAGGTGATCATCTACCGGCGCGAGGGGGCCAGCGAAGTCCAACTGCGTCCTGCGAAAGGCACCGTCTGGTTGACGTATGAGCAGATGGCGGACTTGTACGCAACCAGCCGGGAGAACATAGTCCAGATTGTCCGCCGGGTCCTCGCCGACGAGGAACTGGACAGGTCAACCTGTAACTCTGAGTTACAGGTTCGGCAGGAAGGCAAGCGGCCGGTACGCCGAGAGGTGAGCCTGTTCAACTTGGACATGGCGTTGGCGGTCGGCTACCGCGTGACCACCCGGCAGGCGGTGCTGTTTCGGCAGTGGGCGACCACAGTGTTGAAGGAATACCTGGTCAAGGGCTTCGCGATGGACGACGAGCGGTTGAAGAACCCGGCCCGGTTCTCGCTGTTCCCCGCTCAGGCCCGCCACCATGCTGAAACCCGAACTGAGCCGGCGCCTGCCTGTTCAGCGCGCCACCCCGCTCGCGCTGGGGAGCTGGGCAGCAGCCGTCGGGGACAATTGTCAGTGGGGGGCGGCACAATGGTTGGCGACCGGCTGAAGGAGGAGCGATGACGCGGCAGAACTCGACTGCGCGGGAGCCGGAGCGTTCCGAGACGGTGGCGCTGCTGGCTTTGCTGCGGGCCGCCCCGAAGCGGACGCGGTGGAGCGACATCGCCCAGGAGGTCCGGCTGGCCGGGTCGGCTCCAGGGACGCCTCGCCCGAGGGCCTGGATGTGGCCCGGTGCGCGGCCCGGTTGTTGGCGGAGCGGGGGTTGACGGTGGTTTCGGGTCTGGCGGAGGGCGTTGACGCGGCGGCGCATCGTGAGGCGTTGGCTCTCGGCGCCCGGACGGTCGCTGTTCTGGGCACCGGCATCCGGCGGTCCTACCCGCCTGCGAACCGCGACTTGCAGGGGCAGATCGCGGCGCGGGACCTGGTCGTGTCCCAGTTTTATCCCGACCAGCCGCCGACGAAGACGACTTTCCCGCTGCGGAACGTCACCATGTCGGGTTACGGGTTGGCGACCATCGTGGCGGAGGCGGGCGAGCATTCGGGTTCGCGTATCCAGGCGCGCCGGGCTGCCGACCACGGCCGGCGGGTGATCTTGTCTGAGCGGGTGGTGGCCGCCACGAGCTGGGGCGGGGTTATGGCGTCCGAGCCGGGGGCCGCGGCGGTCCGCTCGGAGCGGGAACTGGCTGACGCCATCGACCAGGTGTTGAACGACTCGAGCGAGAACCTGTTGGCAGCCCTGGGGTTGGCCTGGGCGTGAACCGATTCTTCACGGACGACGTGTTCGAGCGGCAACACGGTCGTTTAGGGACGGGCGTGCTGCTGGTGGACGACTCGTGGACGTCCGGCGCGAACGTGTTGAGCGCAGCCGCGGCCTTCCGGCGCGGCGGTGCCGCAGCGGTCAATGCGATGGTCATGGGGCGGCTGATCAACCCGGGAGGGTGGGAGCCTTCCAGGAGGTTCATCGACCAAGGCGGCCTGCGGGCAAGCTTTGGCGACGGCCGGCGTGACGGCTTTGACCCCGCGCGATCTCCTTGGGCGAAGGTCGGTTCAGAGGAGCAGTGATGGCGGTTCAGCATGAGAAGCCGTTTGAGGCGGAGATTTGCGAATGGCTGGGCGATCACGGCTGGGCGTACCGGGATCAGCCGCCCTTCGACGAGCACTACGACAAGAAGGCGGCGCTGTATCTGCCGGACCTGTACGGCTGGCTGTATGACACCCAGCCAGAGCAGTTGGCGAAGCTGGCCGGCGCCCGGGAGGGCCAGCCTGGATCCCCAGTTGAGAATGTGCTGGGAAAGTTCGCGGCGGCGGGGCCGCGCATCCGCGACCGAGTGGTGAAGCTGCTGGCCACCGACCCGCAGGCGGGCGGCGGCACCTTGAACGTGCTGAAGAACCCGGTGGACGTGACCCCGGCCCGGTTCTCGCTGTTCCAGCCCATGCCCGCCACCACGCTGAACCCGGAACTGGGCCGGCGCCACGCCCGCAACCGCCTGCGGGTGATGCGCCAAGTCCACTACTCGACCAAGACCAACGCCTCGATCGACCTGGTGCTGTTCCTGAACGGCATCCCGGTTGCGACCATCGAACTCAAGACCGAACTCACCCAATCCCTGGAAGCCGGACTGCGGCAGTACGCCCGCGACCGCCGCCCGGTTTGCAGTCCAAGGCGGGCATGTTCATCTCCGTCACGCACCAGGGCGGCGAGTCGAAGTCGAAGCAGTTGAGCGATGCGCTGACCAAGGGCGAGGCCATCATCGGCGTCACCTTGCAGACGTTCCCGTTCGCGCTGGAGGTCCTGCGGGAATCGCCCGCGCTCGCGGCCCGGAACTACGCCGTGATCGCCGACGAGGCCCACTCGTCCCAGTCCGGCGAGGCGGCCAAGAAGCTCCGCGAGCTGCTGGGAGGCCCGGGCGCGGCGCCTCCCTCCGAGGAAGGCCCGGACGCCCAGGTGGACGCCGAGGACGTGTTGGCGCAGGTCATGGCCGCGCGGGCGGGCCAGACCTCGATCTCGTTCTTCGCGTTCACAGCCACCCCGAAAGGCAAGACGCTGGAGCTGTTCGGCAGGCGCGGTCCGCAAACCGGCAAGCCCGCCCCGTTCGACCTGTACTCGATGAAACAGGCCATCGAGGAAGGTTTCATCCTGGACGTGCTCCAGAACTACATGACTTACGATCTGGCTTTCCAGTTGGCGCAGCACGATGCCGTCCAAGGAGACACCCAGGTGGACACCGCCAGGGCGGGCTCCCAGGTGATGCGCTGGGTGCAGTTGCACCCGTACAACATCGCCCAGAAGGTCGAGGTCATTCTGGGCCATTACCTGAACGTCGTCTCGGGCGAACTGGGAGGTCGGGCCAAGGCCATGGTTGTGACCGGCTCACGCCAAGAGGCGGTGCGTTACAAGCTGGCCATCGACAAATACCTGGCAGATAACGGCCTGGCCACCCGGTATTCGGCGCTGGTCGCCTTTTCCGGCACGGTCGAAGACCCGGAGTCCGGCCCGGACGAGTTCTCCGAGGCGACCATGAACCCCGGCCTGAAGGGCCGCGCGCTAGAGGAGGCGTTCGTCGGAGACGAGTTCCAGGTGATGATTGTCGCCAACAAGTTCCAGACCGGATTCGACCAACCCCTGCTGGTCGCCATGTACGTGGACAAGAGACTGTCCGGCATCACCGCCGTCCAAACTCTTTCGCGGCTGAACCGGGTGATCCCCGGCAAAGCCAACACCTACGTCTTGGACTTCGCGAACCAACCGGACGCCATCTTGTCCGCCTTCCAGGACTACTACGAGGACGCGGTGCTCTTCACACCGTCCGATCCGGACATCATCCACGACATGCTGGCCAAGATCCGCGCCGCTGGCATCATCGACACCGCCGAAATCGATCCGGTGGCCGAAGAGGTCACCCGCCAGGGCAGCCACACTCGGCTGTACTCGCTGGTCAAGACCTCGCGCGACCGGTTCTACGACCGGCTGCGGGCGGCCCGTGGCGCTGACGACGACATCGGACAGCAAACCCTGCGGGACTTTCGCGGCACCGTGAACAACTTTGTGCGGGCTTACGACTTCCTCTCCCAGATCATCGACTACGAGTCCGTGGACGTCGAGAAGTGGGCGATCTTCCTGAAGGTCTACAGGGGCGCGATCCGCGCGGACCAGCCGGGCGACGGCATCGACACCTCCGGCCTGGTTTTGACGCACTACAAGCTGACGCGGGCGAGCGATGGCGGCCTGAACCTGTCAACCGGCCAACAGGGTCAACTCTTAGGCGTCACCGCCGTCGGTTCAAGCCAAGTGCGGGCCACCAAGTACGGCCTGCTGGAGGAGGTGCTCCAGCGTATCAACGATCTGTTCGCCGGCTCCGACCTGGATGAGGTGGACCGTGCCAACGCCTTCGGGTCCATCTCCAACCACGCTGTCAACTCGGCCAGGCTCCAGGCCGAAGCGATGGCCAACTCGCCGTCCGATTTCGCCTCCTCGCCCAGCATCATCGAGGAGTTGGAGGATATCCCCTACCGCGCGGACCTGGGCCACCAAGCCGCCATCAAGCACCTCGTCACCACCGGCAACTACGGCCTGTTGGCCGAGGCCCTGTTGGCCCAGGGCTTGTACGAGTCGCTGCGCCGCGCCGCCCAAGCGGCAGAACCCAACGCCTGACCCCCGCGCAGCGGGCAACACCGCCCCGAGTGTTCGGCCGACCCGACCGCCCGGCGCCGGCACAAGATGGCCTCCACCTCGGAGGCGAACCCAGGGTCAACTGGCGTCAGACGTCCTTCCTGCGTTCTTCGCTCCGGCGCGGCCACCAGTTCAGCCCCCAGCCGCCATGGCGCGCCTGAGCGCGGCGGACTCGGCCTCCTCGACGACGAGCTTGACCAGGGCCGAGGCGTCCCAGCAGAACACCGGCATCAGGGCCGGTCCTCGGCGCGCATTGGCGCCAGGACGGCCGAGGCCGTGGTGTCGGCGCGCCGCGCGGGCTGGGGTGGCGGCGCGGGCACGCCTGTCAGGGTACCGACCGCGACTTCGAGCCGTCCGTGGAGCACCCGGGCCTCCTGAGGGCGTGAGCCTGCGATCGGCGGATTGGGGTTGTCGAGTCGCCCGACCGGGCGACCGGCTAGCGGAGCGCGACCAGCTCGAAGGCGACGCCCAGGGCGCTGTAGGTTCCAGCCGCGCGCGCGTCGCGGGTCGCCAAGGTCAGGCCTTGCGCGCGCGCGGCCAGCGCCACCAAGCCGTCGTAAACCGCGCCGCCGGCAATGCCTTGCGCCGCCAACTCTTGGTGGGCGCGGCGGGCTATTGGGGAGGGCAGAGCCGCCACGCCCAAGAAGGCGCGATCCATGGCGTCCGCCACGCCCCGCGGGGAGGCGGGGGATGAGCCCGGCAGCCTGGTCAGCACCGAGTAGGTCTCGACGGCCGCGTGTCCAGCGAGCCACAACTCCTTTCCGCGCGCCCACGCGCGAGCCGCGGCGTGGTGGTCGTGGCGCAGCGCCAGCAGCGGCACCGCCAAGCTGGTGTCGACAGCCCGCTTGACCGGCGCCGTCCCGGGGGCCGTCATCGGCGGCCGGCGTCGATCAGGGCGAACATCGTCGAGTCGTCGAGTTCGGAGCCGGTGTCGATCACCAGCCAACCGTCCTCCTCGACCAGCGTGGCCGCGCGGCCGCCCGGCGTGATCTGGACGCCGTTGCCGTAGGCGGAGATGTCGACCTTGGTTCCGGGCGCCAGCCCCAGCGCCGTCCGCAGCGCCTTGGGCACCAGAACCCGTCCAACAGCGTCGATTGTGGCCTCCACAGGGAACAGGCTACCAGTTGATTCCCAGCCGGCCGGGTTTCCCGCTGGCGTGCCACGGCCACGCCTTGCAGATTTGACAGGTTCGTCTCAGGCGGGCCAGGATGGGTGGCGGTGCGACTGATAATCATTCGCATTCACATTAGGCGGCGGCCGCCCGGACACGTCAGCGAGGTGAAGAGATGCCCAGGCAGCATGGACTCCTTTGGCGCGCCCTTGGGCCCTTTCCCCCGCAGCCCCATGAAATCCGCTGCGGGCGGCCGTTCGCGCGCTCTCGCGTGTCGCACAAGCGTGTGGGATCGCGTGGCAACCAGGGCCAGGAGTGCCCCAATTCGTAGGTCACAACGGTTCAGGAAAGTGAAAGCACAGATGACCATCATCAAGAATCGGGCCGCGTCGGCGCGCTCGCACCGTGCTGTTGCCGCCGGTCTCACCGCGGGCCTGACCGCTGCTCTCGTCGCGTTTGTCGGCCTCCCACCATCCGCGGCCTCCGATGAGTCGCCAAGGCGCACGGTGGTGGATTCGGGTTTCGTGTTCCTGGATGTGACTCTCACGGATGGTGAGTTCTCGTTGGGGTTCGCGGCCAGTGATGAAGCGAACCCGGCCGCGCCGACCGCGACGACGACATATCACGACCTCGATGATGTCGTGATCCGCCTCGGGGAGGAGGGCAAGACGACCGTTCCCGAGATCGAGGGCTGGCAGCAGATGGCGCCGCCTGGCGCGGACTACTGGGAGACGGATCGCAACATCCTCTCGGTCGTCACCGGCCTGCGGCCGGGCTTCAACACGCGGAACGTGCCGACCAGCGAATTGCGGACCACGCGCGAGGATGTTGTGTTCCGGCTGACCGATGTGGTCGCTCCCGGCGCCTGGATGTCGTCGACCTCCTCGGCGCGAGCCGGACACCCCTTCCTCGCTGATCGATTCGACAGCTTCACCGAGGGGTCGTCGCTCGCGCAGCGGGGCGACCGCAGTGGCCAGTATTACTGGGGCTTCACCCAGGAGGGGGTCTACTGTCTGAGTTTCACCGCAGAGGCCCGCCTGGCTGGGCAGACCGAGGCGACGGTTTCGCCGCCGGGCACCCTCCGCATCGCCGTCGGCAACGTCGAGAATCCCGAGACTGCGGACTGCGATGGCGGCGGCGACGGGTATGTGCCGCCAGACGTGGACGTGATGGACCCCGCGACGAATCACCTTGTGTCGGTGGGCCACTCGGACATCGCTGCTTCCTATGAGGACGGCCAGTTCAGCATCGGCGTGTTCAGCGCCGTCGGCGTGAACGCTCCGGCCCGGTACGACGACTTCGCCAACTCCATCCTCTTCCTCCCGGATGCTGCGAAGGCGACGATCCCGGAACCCGCCGCCGGCCTCGACTACACCTTCGTCGCCGACGCTGGGGAGCAGGTGTGGCGCGCGCCGAAGAGCTCTCCAGGGGCGGAGGGCGTCGCGAAGCTCATCCCGTGGTTCGGTTACTCCTCAGAGTATGTGCGTGATGCCGACTTCAACCGCCTCATCACCTGGAGTCTGCACGGCGTGACCGGCGTCGATGGCGGGGCGGCTCCGGGCGACGTCATAGTCGGCGCCGAGGATCAGGGGGTCGCCGTTGGCGGCAGCCCGATCTTCTCGACCAAGCAAGGCATGCCGCAGGCATTGCAGATGATCCCTGCCGCCTGGGCGCACAAGCACACGAGCTGGGACTTCACCGCTCCCGGCGTCTACTGCCTGACGATGGGGATGAGCGCGCGCCTGGCCGATGGCACTCCTGTCGCCGACACCGGCGTGTTCAC
>JAISXH010000056.1 GCA_031270825.1 Bifidobacteriaceae bacterium | reverse complement strand
CCAACCGGGCCAACCGGGCCAACCGGGCCAACCGGGCCAACCGGGCCAACCGGGCCAACCGGGCCAACCGGGCCAACCGGGCCAACCGGGCCAACCGGGCCAACCGGGCCAACCGGGCACGCGGGAGGCGCGCAGGCTGAGGACAGCAGGGAGACCGGCGCCGGCGCTTTCGGCGGCAAGTCGACTTCCCGGGACGGGGCTGGCGTCTGCGGTGGCCCGGCGCCGGCGCACACAGATCTGGTTGATCCGGACTTGCGGGTGTGTGCCCAGGCTCTGAGCCGATTCGCGTCCAGAGACAGGGGTCAGTTGGCACCGGACAGGTTGTTGGCATGCTTGGACGCGCTAGCTGGCCTGTCGAAGCAGACTGAGTCATTGACTGCGGCAGTGGCGGAGGAGACGCGCCGCCGCGGCGCGGCGGTCAAGTCCCAGGGCGTTGATGTCGAATCGCATTTGCGGATGGCTCAGAACCTGCCGCCGGCCCAGGTCCGCAGGTTGGTGAAGCAGGGTGAGGCGCTGAAGCCTTTCGAGGTGGTGAGCAACGCCGCCCAGCTAGGTGTGGTGGCGCCGGCTCAGGCCGAAGCGTGCGCCAAGGAGTTGAAAGATTTCCCGGCCGATGAACTGGGTGACAAGGCGCTGCGGGAAGCCGAAGCGAAGCTCGTTGGCGAAGCTGACCGGCTCGGCTCTCGGGCGCTGGGCCTAAGGGCTCGAAAGCTGGTTGACGAGGCGCGTCGGCGGGCGGGGATCGGCGGCGACAGGGCCGACAAACTGAATCGTGAGCATGAGGCGGCCTACCGGGAGCGATTCTTGTCGTTCAAGCCGGATGGCCAGTCAATGGTGATCTCGGGGCGGTGCCCGGTCGAGTTGGGGGTCAAGATAAAGAAGCGGCTGGCGGGCGCTGCGGCGGCTGTCCGGCGTTCCCGGACGGACCCTGACTGCGGCGCCATCCCCGGTGGGCGCGACGATGGTCGGTTGTGGGATCCCACCAATGTTGGCGGGGCGGAACGCGAGTCGTTTGCCGCGTCGATGATGGACGCGCTGGTAGCTGTGGTGGACCAATACCCCATGAAGGGTGCGCCGCTTCAGGCCGGGAGGCCAGCCCAGTTTGTGATCACGATGACGCTCGACCAGCTCGAGGCATTCAAGCGCTCGGCCGGGCGGACGGCTAACCCGACATACGACCCGACTGCCAATTCCAGCGCTGGCCGCACCGTAGACCCGGCTGGAAACCCCAGCGCGAGCTGCCCTGTCAGGCAGACGGCTAACCCGACATCCGACCTGACTGCCAATTCCAGCGACGGCCGCACCATAGACCCGAGCGGGAACCCGAACGCTAGCCGCGCCGCCGGTCAGAGAGGCAACCGGACATCCGACCTGACTGCCAATTCCAGCGCCGGCCGCACCGTCGCCCCGAGCGGGCACCCTAGTGTTGGCCGCACTGCAGACTCGAGTGGGAACCCCAGCGCAAGCAGCGCCGCCGGTCAGACCGCAAATCCCAGCGCTGGCCTGGTCGCCGAGCGCGCGAGTGATGGCAATGACCCGGGATCTACCCGGGCAGGCCCCGAAGGCCTGCTGCGGGAGACGGGGGAGGTGTTGGCCTCCCAGGCGATCAGCCAAGCCATGTGCGGCGCCGAATGGGTGGCCATGTTGATCGGACAGATGGGTGAGCCGCTGGATGTGGGCCGGACCACCCGGAGCGTGCCGCCCGCGATCCGGTTAGCGCTGGAGGAGAGAGACAGGGGATGCGTCTTTCCATCGTGCGGAATCGGGCCGGAAGGATGCGAGGCCCACCACATGAACAAGTGGGCGCTGGGCGCGATAACTAGCTTGGGAGGTTTGGTCTTGGCCTGTCATCAACACCATAGGTTGATCGAACCCGCCATGAAGCTGCGCGATGGGACACCGTGGCACCCCGGATTGGACAATCCCGACCGATGGCGCGCCGAAATCGACCCCGTTCACCATCACCCGGTGGTCATACCCCCCGCCAGGGTCGACCCAGAACGACAGCCCATGCTGAACGACCGCATCCGGTTGAAACTCGAGGACCTCGGCGTATTGCCCAGACCCGAAGACCACGACGGCCACGATCGCGATCATGAGGGTGAAGCCGCATGACCTGCCCGGACCATGCGCTTTCGGGTTCGCTTCCCGCCCGCCCGTGGCTGCGCCCTGCCACGCGACCGTCAGGACGCCGGCGCCCAGTCGCTTCCCGCCCGCCCGCGGCTGCGCCATGGCTAGGGGAAGCGTGACTAGGCATAACGGCAGGCGCGGTGCTCTGGGCTGCGTGGATGGTTCGTTTTCGAGTGGTCGCCTAACCCCTTGGCCACCGTGCGGTGGCTGGGTTAGCTGGCGCGCCTGGCCCCCGCGCTGGCATCGCCAGCCGGTGCCGTCCATCACGCCGCCTGGCGCCGCTCGCCGCAGCAGTTATCGGCGGATCAGGGCCTAGGCTTGGTGGCGCTATGGAACCCGCGCAGCCGATTTTGCTTGACCTCAGTCGTTTGCCCTCATTGGCGCCTGCGGCGTGGGAGGACTCCGACCCGCTCGCTCCTTTTCCGACAGGCAAGGACGTGTCAGGCACCGTTTCGAAGCGCCGCCGGGCACAGGAGCGACCGGTGGAGGTGGGCCAGGATGACGGGGCGGGCGAGGATGACGGGCGGGAGGCGGCCGAAGCCGCGAACCTGCTGGCCGATCTGAACGCCGAGCAAAAGGCCGCTGTGGTCCATTCGGGGACGCCGTTGCTGATCGTGGCTGGCGCAGGCTCGGGCAAGACCCGGGTCCTGACTCGGCGCGTCGCGTACCTGCTGGCCACCGGGCGGGCCCGGCCGGGTGAGATTCTGGCCATCACGTTCACCAACAAGGCGGCTGCCGAGATGAGAGAGCGGGTCGCGCACTTGGTAGGCCCAGTGGCCCGTCACATGTGGGTCAGCACTTTCCACTCTGCGTGCGTCAGAATCCTGCGCCGCGAAGCGGCCCAGATGGGCCTGAAAAGCTCCTTCTCGATCTACGACGCCCAGGATTCGACCAGATTGATCGCCATGGTCTGCTCGGAGTTGCGGCTGGATCCGAAGAAGTTTCCGCCCCGGCAATTGGCGAACCGCATCTCGAACTTGAAGAACGAACTGGTTGATCCGGAAACCTACCAGTCACAGGTGGCTGGCATGAATCCGATCGAAGACGCGACGGCTCAGGTCTTCAGTCTCTATCAGCAACGCCTGCGAGCCGCTCACGCCCTTGACTTCGACGACCTGATCATGCAGACGGTCAATCTGCTCCAAGCCTTTCCGGAGCTGGCCGACCAGTACCATCGCCGGTTCCGGCATATCTTGGTGGACGAATACCAAGACACCAATCATGCGCAATATGTGCTGATCAGAGAGTTGGCTGGGATCGGCGCCGACGCCCGTGGCGGCCGCGGCTACAGCCCGGCCGAGCTGACTGTGGTGGGCGATTCGGATCAGTCGATCTACGCCTTCAGGGGAGCCACGATCCGCAATATCACCGAATTTGAGACCGACTATCCGGACGCCACGACCATCATGCTGGAGCAGAATTACCGTTCCACGCAGACTATATTGACCGCCGCCAATGGCGTTATCTCGAAGAACCAGGGGCGCCGGCCAAAGCGCTTGTGGACAGCCGAGGGCGACGGGCCCAAGATCGTCGGTTATGTCGCCGATTCGGAGCATGACGAGGCGCAGTTCATTGCCAAGGAAATCGACTCACTGAACGATTCCTATGGTGTCAAGCCGCGTGATGTGGCTGTGTTCTACCGCACTAACGCGCAATCGCGGGCGCTTGAGGAGGTGTTCGTCCGCACCGGCATGCCTTATCGGGTGGTGGGCGGCATACGGTTCTATGAGCGCAAGGAGGTCCGCGACGCCATCGCCTATCTGCGGGCGGCGGCGAACATCGACGACACCGTGTCGGTGCGGCGCATATTCAACGTGCCGAAACGCGGGCTCGGAGATCGCGCGGAAGCGCTGCTCCAGGCGCATGCGGCCAGGGAGGGCATCTCTTTTGGCGCGGCGCTGGCCCAGGCGCAGACAATCGCCGCTTTGACACCGCGCGCGCGAGCTGCGGTGGCGGCCCTGGATCACCTATTGGCAGAGCTGGCCGAAATGTCGCTGGACGGGGCCGGGCCCGCCCAGGTGCTTGATTACGCGCTGGACGAGTCTGGATACCTGGCCGAGTTGCAGGAATCTCGTGATCCTCAGGACGCTGGGCGGGTGGAGAACCTGGCCGAGCTCCACGCTGTCGCCAGCGAATTCGAGCAGGCCTCCCCGGACGGAACGCTGGCCGACTTCTTGGAGCGCGTCTCCCTGGTGGCGGATTCAGATCAACTCCCGATCGACTCGGGGGATGATCCCGAGGCTGTGGCCAAGGCCCGTGACCAGGGCCAGGTGACCTTGATGACCCTGCACACGGCGAAGGGGTTGGAGTTTCCGGTGGTCTTCTTGACCGGCTTTGAGGACGGCACTTTCCCGCACCAACGTTCAATGTCGGACCTGCGCGAATTGGAGGAGGAACGCCGCTTGGCCTATGTGGGCCTGACCCGCGCGCGCCGCCGGCTCTACATTTCCAGAGCCGAGGCCCGCACCACCTTCGGCCGCCCCGAGTACTATCCGGCCTCGCGCTTCATTAGTGACATCCCCGCCGAGGTCCTGGAATGGCGCCGCGAGCATGGCAGCGCCGGTCGGTTGCAGCAGGCTTCCGGCTTCAACGGCGCCCGTCGCGCCAAGGTGCCCGATGCCGCTCGGTCACCCACGGCCCCCACGTTCGGTTCCGCGATTCCCCGTCCGCCCAAAGACGTGCCCGAACTCGCGGCCGGGGATCTCGTCACGCACGACAAGTACGGCCTGGGCACAGTCACGGCCGTCGAGGGCTCGGGACAAAACCAGGTGGCGCGGGTCGAGTTCCGCGAAGAGGGGATCAAACGCCTGCTGGTCCGCTACGCTCCCATCGCCAAACTCTGACGCCAAGTCGTGGCGGCCGCATGGTCCGTTTGCGCCCCAGTCCGCCTGGAACCTGTCGGGCTGTTCTTGTCAGGCTGTTGCCGAAAGACCTGAATTCCGCCGCCTAAGTGACACCCCGAGCCCTTCGACTTCGACCACATCCACACGCAAGGGGACGGTGATTGTGCTGACTAGGCAAGGGGCCGGTGATCCTGCTGACCACGGGGTACGCAAGGGGACGGTGATTGTGCTGATTCCGCCAGATACGCCAGGGGACGGTGATTGTGCTGATTCAGCAAGGGGCCGGTGATTGTGCTGACTAGGCAAGGGGCCGGTGATTGTGCTGACTAGGCGAGGGGCCGGTGATCCTGCTTACCAGGGGGTACGCAAGGGGACGGTGATTGTGCTGATTCCGCCAGATACGCGAGGGGCCGGCGATCCTGCTGACCACGGGGTACGCAAGGGGCCGGTGATTGTGCTGATTCCGCCAGATACGCAAGGGGACGGTGATCCTGCTGACCACGGGGTACGCAACGGGACGGTGATTGTGCTGATTCCGCAAGGGGACGGTGATTGTGCTGATTACGCCAGGTACGCAAAGGGACGCAGGTCTGCGGTTCCAGGCCAACCAGCCCACCTCGCTGGGGGAGGAACAACTCACCGAGGTGGGCAGTCCTGCGGGCGCCGTCCGGGCGCGGTCCGGGCCGCGTTCACGCTTTCCTGCGGACCTTGCCCGAAGTCGCGAGCCGTCCGCGTGCGGTCTAGGCCGCGTTGTCTCCCGGGATGGCTGGCCGATGGTGCCGGACGGCGCGGTACACCCAGAGCCGGACGCCCCGGAGCTGGTCGTGGAACAGACCCGGGTGTTCGCGTCAACGCCGCGCGTACGCGGTGGACTGCGCATCTGACGGAGACCAGTCATCACCGGGTCTGGCGATGCCGCGCGTACCCGGCGGATTGACTGGCCGGGGGCGTTTGGCTGGCGGGGACGACCGCCGGTTGGGCGATGGCGGTTTGGGGGAGGTCATGAGTCGGCCGGGGCGCCGTGAATTGGTCTTGGGGGTGGCGCCTGGGACTGGAGAGGGGCTCGGGGGAGGGCCGGACATGGGATTGGACATGGGACCGGCGCGGCGTGATATTGTGGCAGACCGCGCGGCGGTTACGCGCGTAGATTGTTTGTTCACGCGGTGTGGAGGTGCCAACGATGGCGATTCTGGTGGTCGGGTCAGTTCACGCTGACGCTCGCCTCGGAGTCGGCCGTCTTCCGCGCCCCGGCGAGACGGTGATCGCCGCCGCATACACCTTCGGTCTAGGCGGAAAGGGCGCCAACCAGGCGGTGGCGGCGGCCCGCGGGGGCGCGTTGGTGAGAATGATCGGCGCGGTCGGCGCCGATGCCAACGGGGTCAGTGCGATTGCGGCCCTGCGGGCCGAAGGCGTGGACGTGTCGTTGGTGCGGACTTGCGCCGACGCGCTCACCGGAATGGCGATGGTGGCTGTGGAGGCGGCAGGCGAAAACCTGATCGTGGTGGCGCCGGGCGCCGACGCGGCGGTGACACCGGAAACCTTGAGCGAACTGGCGGCGGGGCCTGGCGGTTGGCCCGGCGCCGAGGTGACGTTGTGCCAGGGGGAGTTGCCGGCCGATGCGGTGGACCGGGCAGCAGCTTTGGCCAAGAGCGCCGGAAGCGCGTTCGTTCTCAACCTGGCACCCGTGATCGATGTCGCCCCCGAAACTCTGGCACTGGCCGATCCGCTGGTCATGAACGAACACGAGGCCGGTGAAGTGGCCGCCTGGTTCCTGGCGGGCGGGGATAGTGGCGGCTCGGATCTAGTCGGCTGTTGGGAGGGCGTCGGCACAGATCCGGTTGGCGTTGAGGAAGGCGTCGCTCTGGGCCAGCGCGGTCTTGCGGCCGGCCCGGTCGCGGGTGCGCTCGCCGCTAGGCGCTTTGTGGACCAGGCGCTGGCCGCCGGGATGAGCCGATCCATCGTTGTGACCTTGGGCGCCGCTGGCGCCGTGGCCGGCGCAGGCGCCCTGTCGGCCTGGGGCCAGGCGGCCGCATTCCGCGCTGTTTCCGGAACAGCGGTGGAGGTCGCAGACACCACCGGCGCAGGAGACGCCTTCGTCGGTCAACTCGTGGCCGGATTGGCCCGGGGCGTGAGTTTCCGCGACGCCGTGGCTGGCGGGGTGGCGGCCGGATCGCTGGCCGTGGCACGCGCCGGGGCTTGTGCCTCTTACGCCACTGCCGTCGAAATCGAATGCTTTGTCCGATCAATCGAGGTCGGTGAACCAAGGTGACCGCGCTCCACCGCGATGAACGGCCCTCGGCCGATGCCTTCGTCGGTCAACTCGTGGCCGGATCGGGCCGGGACGTGAGTTTCCGCGACGCCGTGGCAGCCGGATCGCTGGCCGTGGCACGCGCCGGCGGGGCGGCCGGGTCGCTGGCGGTGGCGCGGGCCGGGGCTTGTGCCGCTTACGCCACTGTCGTCGAAATCGAACGCTTTGCCCGATCAATCGAGGTCGGTGAACCAAGGTGACCGCGCTCCACCGCGACGAACGGCCCTCGGCCGATGCCCGCACAGAGGGTTCGGCGCCGCTGTTAGACCTTGCCCAGGGGCGTCCCCGGGCCAAACGGGTGACCCGACAAGACGTGGCTCGGTTGGCTGGAGTATCCGTCGCGGTGGTCAGTTACGTTGTCAACCGGGGACCCAAGAAGGTCAGCCCGGCCACCGAACAGCGGGTGCTGGCGGCGGTGGCCCAGACGGGATACCTCCCCGATCCGGTGGCGCAGGCGTTGGCTTCGGGCCATTCGCGCACCATTGGCCTGATTGTGCCAGACATCACCAACCCGTTCTTCGCGCGCCTGGCCCGCCAAATCCAGGTCGCGGCTGGGGATCAGACCGTGTTGCTGCTGGGAGATTCGGCCGGCGACGAGAGGCGTGAGCGGACGCTGCTGGCCAGTCAAGCCGCGAGCAAGGTGGCAGCGATAATCCTGGGCGCGGCGACTGACACGCCGGACCTCTCGGCGGTCTTGCCAGCCGCTGTGCCCGTGGTGGTGGTGGACCGGGGCGCTGCGGTGGAGGGGCCTCGCGTGACCGTGGACCACCGGGCCGGGGCGTTGGCGGCCTGTGAGCATCTGATCTGGCATGGGCACAAGACCTTGGCCTGCTTGGCGGGGCCGGCGGGGATCAGCAGCGCCGATCTGCGCGTGGACGGATGGCGCGAGGCTTGCCGCCGGGCTGGGATCGAGGCCGGACCATTGGTCAGGGCCGATTTCTCCCGCCGAGGCGGATACCTCGCGGCCAAAGAACTACTGGCGTTGCCCGGGAGTCATCATGCGGTGTTCGTGTCGGATGACCAACAGGCTGTGGGATTCTTGCGTGCTGCGGCGGAGGTCTCCTTGGATGTGCCGGGCCAGTGCGCCATTGTGACGTTTGACGGAACCGAAGACGCAGCCTACGTTAATCCCCCTTTGACGACCGTGGCACAACCGGTGCCCCAAATCGCCGAGGAGGTGATGAAACTGGTCGCAGCCAACCTGCGGGCGCTCGGTGGCGCCAATGTCGGCAGCAGGGCCAGCAGCCAAGCTGATAGCAGCGCCGTTGGCAACGCCGACAGCAACGCGGACGGGAATGCCGGCAGAAGGGCCGACAGGAACGCCGATGGCGACGCCAACGGCGACGCCAGCGGGAACGCCGATAGCGAGGCCAAGCGCAACGCCGACGGCAACGCCGGCAGAGGGGCCGACAGGAACGCCGATGGCGACGCCGATAGCGACGCCGACGGGAGCGCCGACAGCAGCCCGGACAGGAGCGCTGATAGCAGGGCCGACAGGAGGATCGACGCCAGCGTGGTGCTGTCGTGCGAATTGGAGGTGAGGCGTTCATGCGGCTGCGCCAACCCATAGCTGAGCGTTGTCCAACGCTCTTTGACCGTGCCCGCGAGAATCGGCGCGTCTGCTCGCCTGGGGCGGGAACTCCCGTAGATGAGAGCCCCGTCCTCGGCTTGCCGGCACGGTCGGTCGGTGGTCCTTCGCCGCCGGGCAAAGCGGGCGATGCCGAACCTCCGGGTGACGTGTTAGCTGCCGAGGTTAGCTGCCGAGGCCGTTCCGGTCCCGCCATGATGCGGGACCGCACCGAACCGGGCAAGGGAGGTCGACCAGCGGCAACGCCGAGCTTTCAAGTCAGGCAAGGCGCCTGGCAGAAGGTGGAGGACCCCCGCGTCCGGCCGCAGGCGGCGCGAACCCGCGCCTCAAGAACCCGGCCGACTCAGTCAAGGATCAACAAGAACTGTGTCGGCCGGCCACCCCATTCAATGAACAAAAGGAGTGATTCAAATGCTAATGGTCCTCGGCCCCATCTGTCCCAAGGCAGGGGGGCGAACTCGTGATTGAAGTGCTAGTTGTGATAGTGGCGCTGGGACTGGTCGGTTGGCTACTGGCCAAACGAGTCAACGCCACAGTGGCGCTGCTGCTGGTCGGCGTGTTGTTGATGCTGGCCTCGGTGGCTTTGGGCCACGCCGGTTCCACATCCCTGGAACCGCAGGAGACCGGCAACGCGGTATTGGACCAGTTCGCCTACATCTCAGCGATCTTCGCCGACCGGGCGGCCTCGACTGGGATGATCATCATGGTGCTGTTCGGGTTCAGCTCCTACATGACGCAGATCGGCGCCAACGCGGTCGCGGTCGATCTGCTGACTAAGCCGCTGCTGCGGATCGGCCCCCGGGGCCGCTATCTGTTGGTGCCCTTGACTTTCTGGGTCGGCAACCTGATGAGTTTGGTGGTTCCCTCCGCGTCCTCCCTGGCAGTGCTGTTGATGGCGACCCTGTTCCCGACCATGGTGGCGGCGGGCATCTCCCGGATGACATCGGCTGCGGTGATCGCCACCACCGCCACGATCATGCCGACCCCATTGGGCGCGGACAACGTGGTGGCCGCCGACAAACTGGGAGTCGACCTGAACGATTACACCTGGGCCATGCACGCCAAGATTTCCGTGCCCACCCTGATAGTGATGGGCCTGGTTCATTATGTTTGGCAGCGCTTCATGGACGCCCGCGATCTGGCCCGATCGGTGCCGGCAGGGGCGGTCGCAGGCGCAAGCACGGCTGTGGCCGCAGGCGAGGAAGCAACTGCCAACAAGGGCCGGACCGCCAAAGCGAGCGTGGCCGGAGGCGCCAGTATGGTCGCAGTCGGCGGCGCCACTGCCGCAACCGCTGACCGGACTGCCGGCGCAAACGTGGCCTCAGATGCAGGCGCTGGCGCAACCAGCGGCGCCACTGCGGCCGCTTCTGGCGGGGCGGTCGCTTCGCCCGGTCAGGGCCGGGGCCGCGCCGCGACGGCTGCCGGAAGCGGCGCTGGTTCGGCCGAGGGGAGCGAAGGCGGCCAGACGGCATCGGACGGGGAGACGGTCCGGCGGGCGCCGAAGTTCTACTGTGTGTTCCCATTGCTGCCCTTGGTGCTGGTGCTGGCGCCGTGGATTTCTGAGAGGGTGGGCGGTCCGCAGATCAACCTGTCGTTGGTGCCCGTTGTTCTGATCTCGCTGCTGATCGGCATGGTCACCGAGATTCTGGTGGGCCTGACCCAAAAGCGTTCGCCGTTGGCGGCGATGGATGACGCCAAGGTCTTCTTCAAAGGCATGGGCGAGGGCATGACCACAGTGGTGGGACTGCTGATCGGGGCGGCAGTGCTGGTCGAGGGCATCACCAAGCTCGGAGTGATCGACACGCTGGTGCGTTGGGCCTCCGACATGCCTGGCGGGACCGGGATAGTGATCGCCGCCTTCGTGCTGCTGATGCTGGTTCTGACCCTGCTGACCGGCGGTGTGGCGCCGTTCTATTCGTTTGTCGAAGCGGTCCCCGGGGTGGCCGCGGGCCTGGGAATCAACGGCGCCTGGCTGACGTTGCCGCTGCAGTTCGTGGGCAACCTGGGGCGGGCCTGTTCGCCGGTCGCCGCAGTGGTGCTGATTGTGTCCGGCTACATCAAGGTGGCCCCGGTGGCGCTGATCAAACGCACGGCGGTGCCGATGGCGGCCGGAATGGTTATGTCGCTGGCTCTGACTTGGGTGTTGATCTGATATGGCGGAATTGACAGACGTTTGGTTCGACTGCGACACCGGCTTTGACGACCTGCTCGCCCTGCTGGTCCTGTCCCGCAATCCATCGCTGCGCCTCCGAGGCGTGTCGACGGTGGTGGGCAACTCTTCACTGGACAACACGACCGCCAACACCTTGGCCACGGTCGAGGCCTTCGGTATAGAAGCGCCCGTCTATCGGGGCTGCCCGCAGCCCATCGCGGGCCGGCCGCAAACCATTGAGGGGCTGTTGGGAGAAGGCGGCATGGGCACCACTGGCAGGCGACTGCCCGAGGCCCGGCATCGCCAGGCCGAACCCGAACACGGCGTCCGGGCGCTGAGCGCCTACTTGCGGGCGGCGTCGGCTCCGGCGTTGGTCGTGGCGACCGCTCCGCTGACCAATGTCGCTCAAGCGATCAACTTGGACCCGAGCCTGGCCGCCAAGATCAGCCGCTTGGTGGTGATGGGCGGCAGTGCCGGTTCCGGCAACCACACGGCGGCGGCCGAATTCAACGCCTTCGCCGACCCGGAGGCCTGGGACGTGGTTCTGCGAGCCGGGGTTCCGGTGGAGATGTTCGGGCTGAACCTGACCCGCCAGGTCTTGATCGGTCCAGCCGATCGCGACCGGGTGGATGCGGTCGGCACCGAGGTGGCTGGCGCCATTGCCGACTACCTCGACGCGTACCTGAGAATAAGGGAACGCGACCGACCCGGTCCGATGCCGCTCCACGACCCCTGCACCACCGTCTACCTGGCCCACCCGGAATGGTTCACCCTTGAGCCCGCCCGGGTGGAGATGGAATTGGCCGGTCGGATCACCAGGGGGCAAACCGTTTGCGAGTTCCGAGTGCCGCGCAAGGCCGAGCCAAACGCTCTGGTGGCGACCAGGGCGGAAGGAAAGCAAGTGGTGGATTATGCCGTGGACCAAGTGGTGGCGGCGCTGAGGGACGCGCCGTAGCCTCGTCCGAGGTCTGAACTCAGGCGTTCTGAACTCAGGCGGTCATTGTCAGACAGACGAGCTGAGTTCTACATGAGGGCCCCGCGGCCCCACGAGAACACCTTGCCGCGCAGGTGAGGAGTTCTCGTGGGGCCAGGGGCCAAGACCTGATTTGGGCCAAGCCGAGTCGGTTCGAGAACCGAGCGGGCGCTGCGGCGGTGGGCGCCGCTTCGCGAGACACAGGCAGACGGCCAGCCCAGACGGCGGTAGGCAGGCGGCGACGTG
Source organism: Bifidobacteriaceae bacterium (assembly GCA_031270825.1). GTDB lineage: Bacteria > Actinomycetota > Actinomycetes > Actinomycetales > WQXJ01 > JAIRTF01. The sequence goes on along the minus strand of JAISXH010000056.1, from coordinate 1,417 downwards.
CGCGGCGGTCGGGCGGTCAGCCAATCGGCGATGCCGGCCGGCCGGGTGGCCACGCGGCGTGGAGGCCAGCCCAGACGGCGGTAGGCAGGCGGCGACGTGCGCGGCGGTCGGGCGGTCAGCCAATCGGCGATGCCAGCCAAGCAGGTGGGGTGTATGTCGGCCGGCCGGGTGGCCGGGTGGTCAGGACGTCAGCCAGTCGGCGATGCCGGCGGCGACCGCCTCGGCGTAGCGCTGGCGGCCGTCCGGCGAACTCATCAAAGCGGCCTCGTCGGGGTTGCGCATCTCGCCCAACTCGAACATGACTACCGGTTTGGTCGAAAGCGCCACGCCGGCGATGTCCGAGCGGCGCGATATCCCTCCCGGATAGGCCGGGTTCTGGGTGAAGCCGCCAGCGCGCAGGCGAGCCAGCACCGCCTCGGCCAGGGCCTGCGAGGGCTGGCCCTGGGCGTCATTCAGCGGGGGCGAGGAGATGATCGCGAAGAAGCCCTTGACCGAGCGGTCGCTGTTGCCGTCGCCATGGATCGAGACCATCAACTCCGAGCCCGTGTCCTGGGCGAAGGTGCCCCGTTTGTCGACGCAGACCTGCTCCGAGGCGCTGTTCCCGCGGGTCATGTGGACGGTGGCGCCCTGCGCTTCCAACAACGTCTTGACCCGCATGGCCACGTCGTAGTTGAAGACATGTTCCGCGTAGCCGGAGTCGGTCGCGGTGCCCGAGGTCTGGCAGTCCTTGGTGCCGCCACGCCCGTCCGGCACTTGAACGCCCGAGCCGCCAGCCGGTCCGTGACCCGGGTCGAGCGCCACCACACGCCCGGCGAGGCGCCCGGCGGGGTGCTTGGATGAGCCCGGTCCGGTGCCCGTGTTCGGTTGGCTGCTGGCAGCGGACGGGCTCGGTTTCTCAGTCTTCGGCTCGCTTCGAGGCTGGTCTTGGCTTGGCGCCGCAGACGCGCTGGGCGAACCATTGGGTGTGCTGGTTGGCAGCGGCGAGCGGGAGGCGGCGGATGGCGAAACCAGGCCGACGGCATCGGCGGACTTATTGCCTGAACCGCCGAGAGAATCCGACACCCAGGCCACGCCTGCGCCGACCAAAGCCAATGCCAACGCGACCGGCGCCAGCCCGGTTGCCAGGCGGGCGGATCGGGTCGGGGTGAGCCGATGGCGGCCATCGGCGGATGCGGTGCCCATGCCGGCCCGTAAGAAGCGGATAGCGCTACTTCGATCCGAGCGCCACGAAGCGCTCGTGCAGCTTGTTGAACAGCGACAGCGAAGTCGTGATGCCGCAGCGAATGGTCAGTCGGAGTTGTTCGTCGGTGACGCCATGTTCCCAGTCGACCGAGTGTTCGGCCAGCACCCAGACGCGGCCGGAGTCATCCACAGTGGTGTAGCCCTTGGGCCAAATCTTGGCGAAGTGCCATTCGTC
>JAISXH010000054.1 GCA_031270825.1 Bifidobacteriaceae bacterium | reverse complement strand
CGTGGGCGGGACACGCCGCCCCGCCGCCCGGCCCCAGGCCAACGCCGTCGGGTTCCAGGCCAACGCCGTCGGGTTCCAGGCCAACGCCGTCGGGTTCCAGGCCAGCGCCGCCCGGCCCCAGGCCGGCGTCGCCCGAGGCCAGCGCGTGGTACGTCACCTCGATGTTCGCGGCCGCGATGTAGTACGCGAGCAGCAGGATCTCGTTGGCGTGCAACTCGTGGGCGTACTTGCGGGCCAGGTCCTCCTGGGCGATCAGGCCGGACTCCAGCAGCCGGACCAGGAACGTGCCGGTGCCGGTGAACGGGTCCAGGACGTGGACGCCATCGGCCGTCAAGGACTCCCCGAAATGCTCGCCCAGCAAATCGTCGACCGCGCGGATGATGAAATCCACCACCTCCACAGGGGTGTAGACAATCCCGAGCGACTCGGCGGTCTTCTTGAACGCGAGGCGGAAGAACTTCTCGTACAGCTCCATCAGGACGCGCTGCTTGCCGGCGGCGTTGTCGATCCCCTGGACGCGGAGGCGCACCGACTCGTAGAACTTGTCGAGCGTGGACGTCTCGGCTTCCAAGCTGGAGCCCTCCAGCGCGTCCAGCATGCGCTGCATCACCTGGGCCACAGGGTTGTGCTCGGAGAACGAATACCCCTCGAACAGCGCGTCGAAGACGGGCTTGGTGACCATGTGCTGCGACAGCATGTCGATGGCTTGGGCGCGGTCGATCGAGTTGTTCAAGTTCGCCTTCAGCGCCGCCAGGAACGCGGCGAACGCCTCGGCGATCCGCGGGTCGCCGCGCTCGATCAGGTCGGTGAGGCGGGTGGTGTGCGCTTGGACAATTCCGGCCACGTCTCGCGCCCAGTCCTCCCAGTAGCGGCGCGAGCCCACCTTCTCCACGATCTTGGCGTAGATCGCGTCGCGCCACTGGTCCCAGTCGCCCGGAAGGAAGTCCTGGACCGCGACAGGGCCAGACGCAGCGCCCGTGCCCGCTCCGTCGCCGCCGTCCCCGTCCCCACCCCCGGGCACATCCACGCCGATGACCTGGATCTGGTCGGGAGCCGAGTGGTTCAAGTCGATCTGGTTGATCATCGCGTTGAACCGCGAATCGTGCGCCCGGAGCGCCTGGAGCACCTTCCACACCACCTGGTAGCGCTCGTTCCGCTTGAGCGCCTGGTCGGGAGACTCCCCGGCGGGGATGCCGATGGGCAGGATGATGTAGCCGTACTTCTTGCCCGGCGCCTTGCGCATCACGCGGCCCACCGCCTGGACCACGTCGACCTCGGACCGCCGGGGATTGAGGAAGATCACGGCGTCAAGGGCGGGCACGTCCACGCCCTCGGCCAAGCAGCGGGCGTTCGTCAGCACCCGGCAGCGGCCCTCGGCGGGCTCCGAGCGGAGCCAGTCGAGAGAAGCGTTGCGCTGCAGGATGTTCATGGTGCCGTCCACGTGCTGCACGTCGGCGTCCAGCAAGTCCAGATCCGCCACCCGGATTGAGCCGTCCGCCTCGACCGTGGTGGCCTCCTCTTCGAGTAGGCCGGCGTAGTGCCCAGCGACCTCGGCGAATTCCTCCCGGAACAGCTTCGAGGTCTTGATGCTCTGGCAGAACGCCACCGCGCGGCGCATCGGCTCCGGGTCGGACGGGAAGGCCGCCCCGGGGTCTCCCCGCTTGGCGAGCCCGTTCCAGCAGCCGATGATCTTGGCGGCGTCCGGCAGGTTCAACTCCGAGTTCACCGCGAACGCCGACTGCATCACCCGGGAGACCGCGTCCTCCGGCACGGTCAGAATCAGCACGCGGTAGTCCGACAGCAACCCCAAGCCCACCGCCTCCCCGAAGTCCAGCCGGTGGAACTCCGGGCCGTACAGCGACTCGTCGTCCATCGACGCCAGCAGGGCCTCCGCCTCGCCCGCCTTCGCCTTGGACGCGTCGTCGTAGATGCGCGGGGTCGCGGTCATGTACAGCCGCCGCGCGCCCCGGATGAAGGCGTCGCCGTGCACCTTGACAAAGGCCGACTCGTCGGCGCCCACCAGCGTCGCGCCCGTGGTCCGGTGCGCCTCGTCGCAAATGATCAGATCGAAAGGTCCCAGCCCGGCAGCCTGTGCCTGGTGGATCACGTCGATCGACTGGTACGTGGAAAACACCACCGTCATAGCGCCCGATGCCGTCCCCTCGCCTCCGCTCGCACCTACCGCGCCGCTCGCCGCTGACGCCCCGCCGCTGCCGTGACCTGGTGCTGGGGCTCCGGGCGCGGCATCGGGCACGCGCTCGCCGCCCGCGCCGCCCGCCGCTGACGCCCCGCGGTCGCCGCGACTTGGGGCTGGGACTTGGGGCACGGCATCGGGCACCTGCGGCAAGGTTGGCGCGACCTGGCGCTTGACCTGCTGCGCCAGCCGGGCTGGGTCGGTGGTGGCCGGGATCTCCAGATCGACCACGGAGATGTCTTCGCTCGCTGCCCGGTCCTTGCCCACCTTCGCGTCTGAGCACACCGCGAAAGTTCGGAGCGGCACTTTCGCCTCCTGCGACCATTCCTTGAGCGACTGCGACAGCAACGTGATCGACGGGACCAGGAACAGCACCGAGCCGCCCGCGCCAACCAGATCCTCGGCGATCCGCAGGCTGGTGAAGGTCTTGCCGGTCCCACACGCCATGATCAGCTTCCCGCGATCCGCCGCCTCAAACCCGTCGCGGACCTGGTCCAGAGCCGCCTGCTGGTGCGGTCGCAACTGCTTGTTCGGCTTGGTCGCCAGGGCGGCCGCGGAGTCGAAGGAGAACTGCTCCCAATCGATGGACGAGTTGATCAAGTCCGCCAACCCGATCCGCTGCACCGGGATCTGCTGATCCTGGATCGCGTGCTCGGCGGCGGAGTTCCATCTGTCCGTTGTGGACACGATCAGCCGTCCGGCAAACGGATGCTTGCCGGACTCCGCCAAGAAGCTGTCGATGTCCGGTTTTGTCAGGTAGTGGTCCCGGGCGTAGAACTTGCACTGGATGGCCACCGGCGCGCCCGTCTCGCGGTCGATGGCGACCAGGTCGATCCCCATGTCGGTCCTGTTGCCGCGTTCTGGCCAGTCCATCCACAGGTGGACCTCGGCGAACCGGCGGGACCAGGCCGTGTCCACTTTGAGGAAATCGCGCACCAGCCGCTCGAAACTGTCCCCTTTGTCCCGCTCCGAGGTGGCGTGGGCGGACAGCTGCCCGAGGAGGGCTTCGACGCTCGATTGCATGCTGCAATCCTAGGAGCGTGGTGAATAACCACGCTCCGACCGTGTTGACTTGGGTCAGCGAAGCGCTGACCTGAGGAAACGCGGCAAGCAAGCGCGGCTTCGGTCCTAGGAATCCGGTTTGTTCACCGGATTCCTAATGAGGGCGCACCGGGCCGGCGCCCGGCTACTTGCCGTAGAGCTGGTGGTGGGCGCCTACCAGGACCACGCGCACATGGCGGCCTGTTGCTCATACCGGGCAGCTCCCTTACGATGGGTAAGGAAAGGAGTCGGCAATGCCCACAGCCACGATGACCAGCAAAGGCCAGATCACGGTGCCAGTTGAGGTCAGGGCCCGGCTCGGCTTGACCGCCGGGGCCAGGGTCGAATTCATCGAGCATGAGTCGGGCTATTTGATCTCGGCCAAGCCGTTGCGCGGCGCCGACCTCGCTGGGTTGCTGCCGCGGCCAGCGGTTCCCGTACCCCTAGAGCAGATGGAGCGGGACATAGCCGACTCGGCGGTGGAAGCGGCCGGCTTGTGATAGGGCTGGACACTTCGGTCCTGGTGCGCCACCTGACGGACGACGACCCGGTCCAGTCCCCCAGGGCGCACTCCATCTTCGAGGCGCTGACCCCAACTGAACCTGGATTCATTTCCATCACGGCTCTGGTCGAGACCCAATGGGTCTTGCGGCGGTCCTACGGCTACAGCAAAGCCCAGGTGGAGCAGGCCGTCCATGCGCTGCTGGCCAGCAGCGACCTCGTGGTCGAGGCGGCCGACTCCCTGCGAGCCGCGCTGGGATTGGCCGCCCAGACCGGGGCGGACTTCGCCGACTGCCTTATCCAAGTTTCAGGGGCACGGCGCGGCTGCTCCGTCACCTACACCTTCGACCGCCGCGCCACGCGACTGGCGGGAATGGCTGAGCCGGCGGAGTAGCCGGATATCGGTGGATTGGGGCCTATTCTGGCGCGGCCGCGGGGCGGTGGCGTGAGAGGCCGTCGAAACGCTCGAAGTCGTTGTCGAAAGTGACGACCTGGGCCTTGTGCTTGAGGGCCAGCGCCGCCAGGAACGCGTCGTTGGCCAGGTTCCCGCCGCGGCCGCCGGTCGCGGCGAGCAGGTCGCGGACGCTGGGGGCGAGGTCCGCGCCGGCCCCGGGCACCAGCGCCACCGGGCTGGCCAACCACGCTTCGACGATGTCGAAGGCCTGCGCCACGGTGAGTGGCTGCTCGGACAGCGAGGGGTGGGTGGTCAAACGCACGAAGGCGAGCAAACTGAGCCAGGGCAAGAGGACCGTCTCCGATCCCGACAGGGCTCCGTCCAGCCACCGCTTCGCGGCCGCGTGGTGCGGCGAGGTGGCGTCGACGGCGTAGACCAGGACGTTGGCGTCCACTAGCTTCATTTGCCGAGGTCCCGTTTGCGCAGCAGCTCCGCGTCCTCCAGATCCGCCGCCAGCGCGATAGCCCTGTGGTCGGGGATCGAGCGCAGGCCGATCCGGTGGGTCGGGGTGTCGAAGGACGCGCGCGCCGCAGGCGCCAGCCCTCTGGCGATGGCCGTGTTGACGGCGGTCTTGAAGCTCCAGCCGTGCTCTGCCATGGCGGATCTCAACCTGGCTTCGTTGTCCGGCGTGAGGGTGACCGTGGTGCGCACATCACAAGTCTACATCATCCAAGAGAATGATGCTGCATCAAGATGCCCAGCCCCGCCGGAGCCGGCCTCAATGCGCCGGGCGGTCCGCTTTGAGGTAGAGGAGGTGGTTGATGCCGCTGCGCTTCGGGTTGTGGGCTGGAGTTCCAATGGTTCTGCCCGCCCAGGCGAGGTCACCGGGGGTCGCTTCCGCCAGGCCCTGTTCAGCGAGCCATTGGGCCAGGCCGGTCAGAACATCACACAAAGGTGCAAGACACCAACCCTCGCCGGGGGTGTCTAGGCTGGCCAGGGGCCGTTCTTGGTCGGGATGCCGGGATTTGAACCCGGGGCCCCCTGCTCCCAAAGCAGGTGCGCTACCAAACTGCGCCACATCCCGTGTGCCCGGCCGGACGGCATCGGGCAATTTAGCTTAGCGAAACGCCACCATGGAGCGGGCGACGGGAATCGAACCCGCGTAGCTAGCTTGGAAGGCTAGGACTCTACCATTGAGCTACGCCCGCGTGCCTTGGGAGATCGCCGGAGGCAAAGGCATCTTACCTGGTCGGCGTCGCCTGGGACCACTTCGGCCGCAGAACTGGCCGGCCGCTCCTGCTCTGAGCCCGCGCGGCCCCGCGCGTCCGCGTGCCGATAGCCCACTCTGAGACCCGACCGGGGCGAACAGCGACTTGGGAATAACCCTGGCAGCATCGCGGTTGAACCTTTGAGTATGCCACAAGCAGAAATCAGGAGGAATCCCTAGTGATGGTACGTGAAGCTGAGCCACAAGACTCGACTGCCGTGCAAAATGCAGACTTTGAGCTCCAGCTCGCCAACGCGGTGGACTGGTGGCTGGACAGGGTTCAAGAGGCCCTCGAAGGAATCTTGATTGTTGGTCCAACGCCGGGAGCGGCCCCAATCGACCAGGTGGTGGAAGCGTGCGATCGCGTTCGCTGCCAGTCTGTGCGGGCGGAATTGGACGCCGAAGTGGTGTCGATCTTGATCGACTCCAATAACTACCAAGAGGCCCGAGAGCTGACCTCGGGGCGTCTGGCCCAGCATGTGCTGCAGGCGCAGTATCATGCCGCCCAGGCCGATTCGGCCGCCCGCCAGATCGCAGGGTATTTGGAACAGGCGGACCGGACCATTGAGCAGGCCCAGTCGCTGTTGTCCCTGGCAGCGCAATCGGGGTGGGCGGTGGACCACGAGTGGCTCCGCCGCGCGGTGGCCAGATCGGCTAATCTGCGCAGCCGGCTCGCCGAGGCGGAGCAGGAATCGCGTTCAGCGACCGAGGCCGCCTTCCTGGCGACAGCCCATGCCGTCACGGCGCGGGTCGCCCACGGCTTGGCCGAAGTCGATCTTGAGCGCGCAGAGTTGAGCGATCAGATAGCGCAAATCGGGGGCAACGAGCTTCCCCCGCGCGACAATCACAACCGGCATTGAAGCTTCCCCGCCAGTCGGCCGGCGCGACGCCTCGCATCGGGTGTCCGATGCCGTCCGTCCGGCCGACTTGGTTTTCCCCGCCAGTCGGCCGGGGTGGCGCTTCGCATCGGGTGGACGATGCCGTCCATCCGTCTAGCTCGGCTCGCCGACTTGGCCGCGGGGGCGCCGGGAGCCTTGGCTTGATAGACGATCCCACCGCGGCAGTTCCCGCGACACGCCCGGCCTGATCCTTGCCTCGAACAGACGTTCGTTATACTAGTGCGTGGATGAGTGTTGTCCACAGGGTCAGGGGACTTCGGCCTGATGGTGTCAGAGCGCGGCTCTAGCCTGGATAGCGTTCAATCGGATTTCCGTGCTAGACAGTGAAGGGCACCCCTATGGCTCAGTTAGACAAAGACAAGGCTTTGGCCAGCGCGCTGGCGCAAATCGACCGCCAGTACGGCAAAGGATCGATCATGCGTTTGGGTGATGAAACGCACGCGCCGGTCGAGGTCATCCCCACCGGCTCGATCGCCCTGGACGTGGCGCTCGGGATTGGCGGCTTGCCCCGAGGCCGGATCGTGGAGATCTACGGTCCGGAGTCCTCGGGCAAGACGACAGTCGCCTTGCACGCGGTGGCGAACGCCCAGAAGGGCGGCGGGATAGCCGCCTTCATCGACGCGGAACACGCGCTCGACCCGGAGTACGCCCGCAAGCTCGGGGTCAACACCGACGACTTGCTGGTCTCACAGCCGGACACCGGTGAGCAGGCCCTGGAAATCGCCGACATGCTGGTTCGCTCTGGCGCCCTGGACATCGTGGTGATCGACTCGGTGGCGGCGTTGGTGCCCAGAGCGGAGATCGAGGGCGAGATGGGGGACACCCACGTCGGATTGCAGGCCCGCCTGATGTCTCAGGCGATGCGCAAGATGACGGGAGCATTGGCGGTCTCTGGGACCACGGCCGTGTTCATCAACCAGTTGCGGGAGAAAGTCGGCGTGTTCTTCGGTTCGCCTGAGACAACCACCGGCGGCAAGGCGCTGAAGTTCTACGCCTCGGTCCGCCTGGACGTCCGCCGGATCGAGACCCTGAAGGAAGGCACCGAGCCGGTCGGCAACCGCACCCGGGTCAAGGTGGTCAAGAACAAGGTGGCGGCCCCCTTCAAACAGGCCGAATTCGACATCCTCTACGGACATGGCATCTCGCGAGAGGGCAGCCTGATCGATCTGGGTGTGGACCACGGTTTGGTCCGCAAGTCCGGCTCTTGGTACACCTACGGCGGCGATCAGTTGGGCCAGGGCAAAGAGAACGCGCGGTCGTTCCTGCGCGACAATCCAGAGCTGGCAGATGAGATCGAACAGAAGATTCTGGCCGCTCTCGGCATCACGCCTGGCGGCGCCGCCGGCGCCGCGGCGGAGATCGACCCGGAGCGGGCCGCCGACCAGTCTGGCCCGGCCGGGGATGCCCCGGGCGTCGAAGCGGCCGCGATCCGTTCGCCGCGAGCGGCGACGAAGACCAAATGAACCCTGTCCTGGTGGATCGTCAGGAGGAATTCGCTCGTTCGATCACGTTGAAAGCCCTGGACCGGTCGCAGCGTTCGCGGTCGCAATTGGCGGAGCTCTTGGCCCGCAAGGATGTCCCCGCCGAAATCGCCGCCGCCGTGCTTGACCGTTTCGAAGAGGTCGGCCTGGTCGACGACCGCTCTCTGGCCGAGGCGCTGGTCAGGACGCGGCACGCCGAACGCGGGCTGGTCGGCCGGGCTTTGGCGGCCGAATTGCAAAGCAAGGGCATTGACCCGCTAACGGCGGCGGACGCGATGGCCCAGATCACCGAAGAAGACGAACTGGCGGCGGCTGAGCGTTGGGCTGCCAAGAAACTGGCCATGACTCGGGGCCTGCCGACAGAAAAGCGATTACGCCAGACGGGTTCGCTGTTGATGCGCAAGGGCCACGGGACGGCGCTGGCCCTGTCCACGGTCAAACGTCTCCTGGCTCAGGAATTGGCCCAGGAGAATGCCTCAGCGGGAGACAACGCAAGAAGACAACTCCAATAGGGGCGTCACCGGAAGACGGCTGAGGTTGAGGCCGAATACCAAACTGAGTACATCGCGGAGCACGAGGCGGAGCCGGTGGAGACGCGGCGCCAGGTCCGTGCCCTGGTCGGCCGGGCCGAGGAGCTGGTCGAACAGGCCGGCCTCGCCTGGTAGCCCCCACGCGCGGCCCGGCCGGCCGGGCCGCCCGGTTGGGACGGCCCCTGGGTAGGCTTGAGCACGCTATGACTGTTTCGCCACCGAGAACCTATGCCGTGCGCACCCTTGGCTGCCAGATGAACGTGCATGACTCGGAACACATCGCCGGTCTGCTCGAGGCGGCCGGCTACGTCGCGGCCGGTGGCGCCCCGATCCGGGCCCAAGGCATACCGGAAGCGGATGTGGTGGTCATCAACACCTGCGCGGTCAGAGAGAATGCGGCCACGCGACTGTTCGGCAACTTGGGCCAACTGCGTCAGCTCAAACGGGAGCGGCCGGGCATGCAGATCGCGGTCGGAGGGTGCCTGGCCCAGAAAGACCGCGCCGGCATAATCGAGAAAGCGCCCTGGGTCGACGTGGTCTTCGGCACTCACAACTTGGGCTCATTGCCGGCCCTGCTGGACCGCGCCCGCCACAACCATGAGGCGCAAGTCGAGGTCGAGGAAGCGCTCACCGTCTTCCCGTCCACTTTGCCGACTCGGCGTGAGTCGGCCTTCAGCGCCTGGGTGTCGATCTCGGTCGGTTGCAACAACACCTGCACCTTCTGCATTGTGCCGTCGTTGCGTGGACGCGAGCGCGACCGGCGCCCCGGCGACATCCTGGCCGAGGTCGAAGCGGTGGTGGCGTCCGGCGCCGTGGAGGTGACGCTCCTGGGCCAGAATGTCAATTCCTATGGCGCCGCCTTCGGCGACCGCAGCGCCTTCGCCAAGCTGCTCAGGGCCGCCGGGCTGGTCTCAGGTCTGGAGCGTCTCCGTTTCACTTCGCCGCACCCGGCCGCTTTCTCGCAGGACGTGATCGCGGCGATGGCCGAGACGCCGGCGGTGACGCATCAGCTGCACATGCCGTTGCAGTCCGGTTCGGACCGGATCTTGCGCGCTATGCGCCGCTCTTACCGGGCTGTCCGTTTCCTGGGCGTGCTCGAACGGGTGCGTGCCGCCATGCCGGACGCGGCCATTTCGACCGATGTGATCGTCGGTTTTCCGGGTGAAACCGAGGAAGACTTCGAAGCCACCCTCGAACTGGTCGCCGAGGCCCGTTTCACCAGCGCCTTCACCTTCCAGTACTCAATCCGGCCGGGAACGCCCGCCGCCACGATGCCGGATCAGGTGCCGCCCGAAGTGGTCGGCGAACGTTTCGCCCGTTTGGTGGCGCTGCAGGATCGCATCAGCGAGGAAGAGAACGCCGCCCAGGTCGGCAAGACGGTCGAGGTGCTGGTCGCGGCCGGCGAGGGCCGCAAGGACCGCGAACGCGCGCGTGTTTCCGGACGCGGCCGGGACGGGCGGCTGGTCCATGTCGCCTTGCCGTTCGCGCCGGACCAGCGGGCAGACGCCCTGGGGAAGGACGGCCTGGGGGCGTTGGGCCGACCGGCGAAAGCCACCGGGGACGCCGACACGAAAACGGGGGACGATGCCGTGGCTCGGCCGGGCGACATCGTGCAAACCGTTATCACCGGCAGCGCGCCTCACCATCTGATCGCGGACGCGGCCCTGACCGGCGGCCCGTTCCAGGTGATCGCCTACCGTCAGCGGCGTCCTGATCTGGGACCGCCCCAACACGCGGCGCCGTCCAGCCGCCGGCCATTGGCGCTGAGAGGGCTCGGAACGTGACTGTGGATGGAGAGCCGCGCCGGGCCGAACCGCCCGACTGGCGATCTGGGCCGGGCACGCCGGCTGCCCCCGATCCGTTCTTTCAAGAGTTCGCCGCCGCCGAGCCGGCGGTGGCCGGGGTCCATCGGCCGGCGCAGGGTCCGGTGCCGGAGCTCGCAGAGGACCTGGCGATTGGGGCCTTACCGACCCAGGCCGGGCGCAAGACCTATGAAGTGGCGGATCCGAACGTTGTGCTGCGTTCGATGAGCGGCGTGGCGCCGGCGCTCAATCAACCTTGGTATGGGATCGGATTCCGAGACGCCGTTAAGAGGGCTTGGCAAAAGCAAACGGAGTTTTCCGGACGAGCCTCGCGCGGCGAGTTCTGGTGGTTCGCGCTGGCAGATGCGATGGTCAAATGGCCTCTAGTGATCGTCGCTTACTTGCTCGGGCCAGGCTGGGTCTTCTTGGACCCCAAGCTGAGCCCGTCCGACGGCGCTCCTTTGTTCGGCGGGTCGCCGGCCGCGTCGGCGTCCATTGTCACCCTCCTCACCCTTTGGTTGCTGTGTGAACTGGCCACGGTGTTCCCCAGACTGGCGTTGGTCTGGCGACGCCTGCATGACGCCGGGCGTTCGGGCTTGTGGTTCTTCACCGTGCTGGTGCCGTTGGCCGGGCTGTTGTACCTGACCTTGGTCTTGCGCCGCCCGACCGCCCTAGCCGGCGCGTTATACGACCAAAGAGCGTTGGGCTCGGCCACGGTCCTCGATTGAGTCCGCGCCTTTGCCAGGGCTGGATTCGCTGTTTGGGCGGGCCAGGAGCGTGGTGAATATCCACGCTCCGACCGTGTTGACGCAGGGCAGCGGAACGCTGACCAGCGGAAACGCGGAAGGCAAGCGCTGCTTCGGCCTAGGAAACCGGTT
>JAISXH010000007.1 GCA_031270825.1 Bifidobacteriaceae bacterium | reverse complement strand
GGGCCTGAACTTCCAGATCACCTACGCCCTGACCGGCGGCAAGGTGTACTACCTGGCGATCCGGAACTCATCCCAATCCGCGACCAACACCAACACCGGCCCCTACACCATCACCGCCGCGCGGATTTAGGGTCTGGCGCAATCGAGTCCGGTGGCCGCTCTCGCGGGCTGCCACCGGGCCCGGACTCCTTGTCCGGGCCCGGTTCCCTATAACGTCAAACGCGCCCAGACGGCATCGTCCGCGCTTGTAACCTGAACCTGGGAAACCGGCGAACAAACCGGTTTCCTAGGCCGAAGCAGCCTTTGCCTTCCGCGTTTCCGCTGGTCAGCGTTCCACTCCCCGGCGTCAACACGGTCGGAGCGTGGTTGTTCACCACGCTCCTAGGCGAGCGCGGCCGGCCGGTCAGGCCAGCGCGGCCGCCAAGCCCAACTCAAGGGCGCGGTCGAACTGGGTCTCGCGTTCCTCGGAAGTCATGTCCCGACCGGCGGCGAGCAAGTGGTCGGAGACGGTCAGGACCGCCAAAGCGGCTTTGCCTTCGGCGGCGGCCACCCCATACAGGCCCGCGGCCTCCATCTCCACGCCCAGAACGCCGTGGGCGGCCAATGCCTCCATAGCGCCGGGGACTTTGAAGTAGAAGTGGTCCTCTGAGACGACCGTGCCCACTTTGACCTGGGGGTCGCCCAAGGCGGCCGCGACGGCTTCGGCCGCCAATCGGAAATCCGCCACCGCCGAGAAATGGACCGAAGGGATGCGCAGCTCGTTCATGGCGCTGGTGGTGTGGGCTCCCAGGGCGACCAGGACATCACCGCGCTCGACATGGGCGGCGATCCCGCCCGCGGTCCCGACGCGGACGATCCGCTCCACGCCGTAGAACCGGTACAACTCGGTCGCGTAGATGGTGATCGACGGCATGCCCATTCCGCTCGCCATGATCGACAACCGGCGGCCGCCGTATTCGCCGGTGTAGGCGCGTATGCCCCGGACGTCGGAGATGATCTTGGGTTCGACCAGCACGGCCTGAGCCATTCGATCGGCCCGGTAAGGGTCGCCAGGCATGATGACCGCCGAAGCGAAATCACCCGGCTCGGCGCTGATGTGTGGTGTGCTCATTGGCCCACCTTAGCTGGCCCACCTTGGCTGGCTCGCGCCCGGACTGCGGCCGCTAACGCTTTTGAGCCAACAGATCGCGGATCTCGGTCAGCAGGTCTTCGGTGGTGGGCGCGGCCGGGGCCTCGTGCTTGGCCAGCTTGTTCTTGATCAGCTGGTAGGGCCGCACGATCCCGAAATACAGCACTGCGGCAACGATCACGAACGACACCAACGCGGTCAGGAACTTGCCCACGTTGATCGAGCCGATTTGGACCGTGCCGAAGTTCGGGTTGCCCCCCACCAGACCGATCAAATCCATGATGATCTGAGTGAAGTTGGTGACGACGGAGCCGAAGGCGGCGCCCAAGATGAAAGCGACGGCCAAGTCGATCAGGTTGCCGCGCATGAGGAAATCTCTGAATCCTTTCATGAGTCCTCAAGTTACTCCCGCCGGGCGACCCCTCGCCGCCGCCGGGCCGCAAGTCCTACGCTCCGGCTACCCCAGCCTGGCCGGTGCGGTCTGGCTACCGTAGTCTGGCCGGCGCGGTCCAGTTGCCGCGTTCCGGCTAACGCCGCCTGGCCGTCAGGCGAACCGTCAAACCGGTTCGCGTTCGAAGACCTCCCAGAAGCGGTCGCGCAGGCGGTTCCGAATCGCATCCGATAAGTCGTAGTCATTGAGCCGGTGGGCTAAGTCGAGCAGGAGGGCGCGGTCGACTTCACGCGGGATCGAGCGCCGGTCCTTCAACGCGGTGGCCAAGTCATCTGGCGTGGCGCTGGCCATGAATGACTTGACCACGCCGGAGACCACCGAATCGATCGCCTCGCGCACCTGGCCTTCTTCGAGGGCGTACTCCGGCCCGACGACCGCTTTGGCGCCTGTTTCCGAACGGTAGGCGAGGGCCGATTCGGCGCCGCGCGGCAACGGCAGGGCACTCACGATCAGCGGCGCCGTCACACCGGGGCCGGGTTTAGGCGTCGGCGAAGCTGGCAATGCGGGCGATTGCCGGGGTGTGGAGGGGTGGCCTGGCCGGGGGCCAGGCCGGGGTATAACGTGCTGCGGCATCACCGCCGGAGTGCGCGTCACGGCTTTGTCTAGCCCTTCCGGCCGGACTAGTTCGACGCCGTCAGAAGCCCGCTGAAGATGCTCCGAAACCCCATGCGGATGCCCCTGCCGGTCCGGAATCGCCAGCACTATTACTTGGACGCCGTGGATCTGGGCCTCCTCGACGGCCTCGGTCAGGTCGTCATCGCCGGAGACCAAGAAGATCACGTCGACCGCTCCGTTGCGCGACTGGGCCACCATGTCCAGGCCGATCCTGAGGTCGACGCCCTTCTGCTCGCCGTTGAACCCGACCCGTCCGAGGCGAACTTTGACCCTGGGGAGGGAGCCGATTCGCTGCTGGTCAGGGTCCGGCAGGGCGTTCTTGGCGGCGTCGTACCAGTTCACACGCAGTAACGGCACGCCCGCCGTGCCCTCTGCCTGCTTGGTCAGACAGTCGATCAACTTGTCGTAGTCCACCCGCACGCCCGAGCGCAGCGAAGTGCCGGTCAACCGGGTGGCCACCGAGGCCAACAGGTAACCGGCGTCTACGTAGAGAGAGCACTGGGATCGCATTATTACAATATGATAACGGTCCGGCGCGCTTTTGGCTTCCACCTGTTCGTTTACATTGCCCGATGCCGTGCCCCGGCGCCGGTTCGCCAGCCCGGTTCCAGCCACGCCGGGGATGGCGATGGCGGCCGGAGCCGCAGACCGCCTCCCGCCGGGAGGGCCGGTCCCGCGAACTCCCAGGAACCTTTCACCCTGTCGTAAGCATTCACTCAGCCAGGCCTGCCAGAATCCTGCCAAGGCAAATGACCAGGAAGGACTCCCCCGCATGTTCTCACGAATTCGCCGCCGGTCCTCGGCCCGGGCCAGTTCGAGCGCGAGCGGCGCCGGGCCGGCAGCGGCAACGGGCGCCGGCGAGGCGCCGCCTGAAGGACACCAGGCCGGCCCAGGCCGGCGCCGGCGTTGGCCTTGGCTGGTGGCGGGCGGCAGCGTGCTCGCGGTGGGCGGCGTCGCCTACTTGCTCATCTGGGGGACCCCCGAGTCCGGCGCCGGCGCAGTCGAGACCGTCACCCAAACGGCCACCGCCTCGCTCCAAACCCTCGACAAGTCCGTCTCCGCGACTGGCACGATCACCCAGGCCGTCAATGAGTCAGTCTCGTTTGCCGCCAGCGGAACCGTGACCAGCGTGGACGTGGCGGCCGGCGACATGGTCGCGGAAGGGCAGACGCTGGCCACAATCGACACCTTACGGCTCGAGGCCGCGCGCTTGGAGGCGAAAGCCTCGCTGGCGCAGGCAGAGTCCTCCCTGGCCTCGGCCGAGGCGCAGGCGGACGGCACCACCGCCTCGGACGCCAAGATCGCGGCCGCCGAGGCTCAGGTGGAGGTGGCGGCGGCCAACCTCGTCACCGCCGAGGCGAACATGGCCAACGCCGTGCTGGTGGCCCCGGCGGCCGGGCAAGTCACCGCCGTCGCCGTCGCGGTGGGCGACTTGGTCGGGTCATCCGCCGCCTCGGGCAGCGGGACCGGCGCGACCGGTGGAGCGGGCGCGACTGGCGGGAGCGGCGCGGCAGCCGCCAGCGCGGACACCGGATCGCAATCAGCCGCGTTCACCATTGTGGGAACCGAGTCCTGGTCCATCGACTTGACGGTGTCAGACTCAGAACTGGCCTTGCTCGAGGTTGGCGGCCAGGCCGAGATCACGGTGGACGGGGTAGCCGACAACGTGTTCGGGGTCATCGCGTCGCTGGGCCGGGTGGCGTCCACCTCCGGCGGCAGCGCGGCGTTCCCTGTCGTGGTCGAGATCACCGGGCAGCCGGAGGGCCTGTTCGACGGGCTCAGCGCCACCGTGGACCTGGTCTACGAGCGGCGCGCCGATGTGCTGACGGTGCCGCTCAGCGCGGTCACAATCGAGGACGGCGTCTCCTACGTGGACAAGATCGTCGACTCGACCGTGACCAAGACCGAGGTCGCGGTGGGGGAGACCTCCGGCTCGCTGGTGGAGATCACATCCGGCCTGGCGGAGGGCGACCAGGTCCAAATCACCATCGCGGCGACCACCGGAGACACCGGGTCCACCGACGGCGGCGACCTGGAAGAGCGGTTCGAAATCACGGGTCCGGGCGGCGAGATGCCCTTCGGAAACATGCCCGGCGGCGGCCAGATGCCCGGCGGCGGCCAGTTCCAGATGGGTGGAGGGGGCTTCCAAGGTGGCTGACCAGGCGGTGCTGCGGCTGGAGAACGTGCGCAAGGTCTACTCCGCCGGCGAGATCGAGTTCGAGGCGCTGCACGGGGTGAGCCTCGACATCGGGCAAGGGGAGTATGTGGCGGTGGCCGGCCCCTCCGGCTCCGGGAAGTCCACCCTGATGAACATCCTCGGCTGCTTGGACGTGGCGACCGAGGGGCGCTACGAGATCGCCGGCCAGGACGTGGGGCAGATGGACGAGTCGGAGTTGGCGGAGCTCCGCTGCCGCCAGATCGGGTTCGTGTTCCAGCAGTTCAACCTGCTCCCCTCCATGTCCGCCTGGCGGAACGTGGAGCTGCCCCTGTCCTACGCCGGCGTGGCTCCCGCGCAGCGCCGCCGCCGCGCGATCGACGCGCTGGAGAGCGTGGGGCTGGGCGACAAGATCGACAACCGCCCCGGGCAGTTGTCCGGCGGCCAGCAGCAGCGGGTCGCCATCGCGCGCGCCCTGGTCAGCGAGCCGACCTTGCTGTTGGCGGATGAGCCGACTGGAAATCTGGACACGGCATCGGCCAAAGAAATCTTGGGGATCTTCGACCAGGTGCACCGCGCCGGCCGGACCATTGTGCTGATCACGCACGATTGGGACGTGGCGCGACGGGCCGGCCGGTCGATCGAGGTGCGCGACGGGACCATCCTGGAAGGCGGTGGCCGCGCGTGAGCTGGGGCGAGACCATCCGGACGGGCCTGACCGCGATCCGCTCCCACGCGATGCGCTCGGTGCTGACCATCGTGGGGATCCTGATCGGGATCGCCGCCGTGATCCTGACCGTGGGCCTGGGGCTCGGCACCCAAAAGGATGTGTCGGAGTCGATCTCCTCCCTGGGCTCCAACCTGCTGATCGTCCGCCCCGGCTCGGCCACCAGCGCGGCGGGGATCCGCGGCGGGTTCGGCTCCTCGACCAGTTTGACGATGGACGATGCCGCCGCCCTGGGTTCCAGCCTCGCCGCTCCGGACATCGCCGGTGTGGCGCCGGAGGCCTCTACCTCGGTGTCGCTGGAGAACGGAGACGTCAACTGGACGGCATCGGTCACCGGCACCACCACGTCCTGGCCGCAGGTGCGCTCGCGGACGCTGCTGGCGGGAGAGTTCTTCACCGAGGCGCAGGCGGAGCAGGCAGCGAACGTGATTGTGCTGGGCGCCGAGACCGCCACGCAGTTGTTCGGCACCACCTGGGCGGCGGGGCGCTCGCTGACCATCGACTCGACCACTTACGAGGTGGTCGGGGTGCTGGCGGAGCGCGGCTCGTCCGACGACACGGACTTGGACGATCTGGCGGTGGTGCCGATGCAGACCTACGCGGCGCGGATCTCCTCGACCGGCACGGCCGGGACCGGCGCGCCGGTGCAGACCATGTACATCCAGGCGACGGCCGCTGACACGCTTTCCGCCGCCTACCAGGAGGCGGAGACGCTGCTGGCGAACTTGCACGGCATCACCGACTCCTCGGCCGCGGACTTCTCGATCTCCTCGCAAGACGCGCTGGTTTCCACGGCGACGGCGGTCTACCGCACGCTGACCGTCCTGCTGGTGGGCATCGCGGCGATCGCGCTGCTGGTCGGGGGGATTGGCGTGATGAACATCATGTTGGTCTCGGTGACGGAGCGGACCCGGGAGATCGGCCTGCGCAAAGCGCTCGGTGCCAAACCGTCCGCCATCCGGCGCCAGTTCTTGGTCGAGGCCACCGCCTTGGGGCTGGTGGGCGGCGTGCTCGGCGCCGGGCTGGGTATAGCCGGCGCGATCGCTCTACCGCAGGCGCTGGGCTCGTCGATCGTGGTGTCTTGGCCGGCGGTGTTCGGCGCTGTGGCGGTCGCGGTCGGAATCGGCCTGGTGTTCGGCACCTATCCCGCCACCCGGGCGGCCCGCCTGGCGCCGGTCGACGCGCTGCGGGACGAATGAGCAGCACCCGGCCCACCTTGTCCTCACGAATGAAGATATGGAGTCCCTCATGAAACTGTCACTTAGAACCAGCACAGCCTGCGCCGCCGTCGCGGCGGCGGCCGCCCTGGCCCTCGCCGGGTGCGCCGCCGAGCAGCCCTCCGGCACCGGGTCGCCGTCCGGGTCGCCGTCCCCCCAGGGCGCCGAGTCGGCCGCCCGGGAGCCGGTGAACCCGCTCCTCACGGGCACTATCGCCGCCGTCGCGGACGAGTTGCTGCAGGTGCAGGACTCGGAGAAGCAGACGGCCGTCGCGTATTCGGCGGACACGGTCATCACCGCGCAGGTCGCCGGCAGCGCCGCAGATGTGGCGGTCGGGGTGTGCGTGGTCGCCTCAGGCGAGGCGCCAGCCGGGGAGGACGGCGCGGCGGACGGCGCCGCCCAGGCCGAGGCGGTCTTCGCGGCCACCACCGTCGCTGTGACCGCGGCCGAGGCGGACGGCACCTGCTCGTCGGCCGGTCTGCGCGGCGGGGGCTTGGCCGGGGGCGGCTTCCCCGGCGGCTCGACCGGAGAGTTGCCCGATGGCCTGCCCTCCGGCGGTCCCTCCGGCCAGGCTCGGGGCGGGGCTGAGGGCGGTCCCGGCGGCGGGCGTCCGTCGGGAGCGCCGTCTGGCGGTGAAGGCTTCCCCGGCGAGGGTGAGGGCGGCGAGGGCTTCCCGCCTGGCGGATCGATTATGGGCAGTGTCGCCGCTGGCCTGGTCACGGCCGTCGAGGCCGGCACGGTGACGGTGGAGCAGTCCTGGGCGGCCGGCGGCCCGGACGGCGGCGGGGCCGCCGGCGCGGACGGCGAAACTGACGGCACGGCGGGCGGGTCCGAATCCTTGACTCGCAGTTTCACCATGGCTGAGGCCGAGATCACCACCACCAAGCCAGCCGATTCGAGCGTTCTGCAGGTCGGCAAGTGCGTGGTGGTCCAAGGCGACTCCGACTCCTCGGGCCAGGTCAGCGCCGAGACCCTGGCGGTCTCCGAGCCCGGCGACAGCGGCTGCCAAACCGCAGCCGGCGCCGGCTTCGGAAACCGGACCGGCCGGCCGGATGGGGGCGCGCAGGGCACCGACAGTACCGATGGCGCCGACTATCCAGGCGGCCCGCGCGGCGCCACCGCAGACGAGGCGACCGGCCTGGCCGCGAGCTGGGAGCCCAGCGGGTCCGGTTCCGGCAGTCGCGAGGGCCTGCCTGGAGAACTGTCGAGCTGTTCGGGGGGGTCCGGAGGCGAAGCAACCGGAGATCAGCGGACCGAGGATAAGGACGCGCCGGCAGGCCAAAGCGCCGGAGTCGGCGGGGCGGAAGAAGGAGATTTGATATGAGCTCCCCGACCGAGTCTGGCATGGCCGCCGGCGGCGCTGCGGCCGGCCGTCCGGGGCGCCGCGCCGCCGCGCGCGCCCGAGCGGCCAAGGGCGCGGCCGGCGCCTCACGAGCCCCCGGCACTCGCCGCCGCCGGCGGCGAGCAATCGCCGTCATCGCGACCTGCGCCGCAGTGCTCGCGGGCGGCGGAGCGGGCGCCTACCTCCTGACTCGGCCCGCCGGGCCCGAGTACCGCACCGCGGTGGCCGAGCAGGGCTCGGTGGTGCAACAGGCTTCCGGGGTCGGAACCATCGGGCTGGCTCTGGAACAGCAGGCGGCCTTCCAGGTCGCCGGAACGGTCGAGTCGGTGGCCGTCAACCCGGGAGACACCGTGGAAGCGGGCCAAACCCTGGCCACACTGGACCCCGCCGATCTGGACGAGGCCGTCCAAACGGCCGAGGAGGCCCTGGCCGAGGCCGAAGACCAGCTGGCGACCGATTTGGAGGCCCAAGCCTCCGGGACCACGTCCTCATCTACCGCCACCGTTTCAGCCGAGCTGACCGCAGGCGCGGCGAATGCCACCGCAGCCGCAATTCACACGACCGCGACGAACGCCACTGGAACCACCGCCAACTACGTGGCCGGCGCAGTGACGACCGGGGCCACCGCCACCGACTTGGTCGGGACGAACGCCACCGCAGCCGCCGCCAACCACGTTGCCGGCGCAGGAACGACCGGGGCCACCGCCACCCGCACGGCCGGGGCGGCCGCCACCACAGCCACCACCTATCGGGGCGAGGCGGGGACCACCGCGGTCGCGGCCGCTAACACGGCTGGGACGGGCGCGACTGCGGCCGGCCCGGTTCGGGCGGCCACCGCCCGAACCGCAGCTGGCACGGTCACCGCGCAAAGCGCCGAAGACCTCGAACGGGTGCGGGCCGGGGTTGAGGCGGTCGAGGCCGCCCAGGACGAGCTGCTGGCCGAGTATGACGTGGTCAGCGGCTTGCTGGAGGCCTCCGCTGGCAGCGTTGAGACCTCCCAGGCGGCCTGCGCGGCGTTCCTGGCGGCCACTTTTCCGGCCGTGGCCGAGGGCGGCGGGGCCGAGGGCGAAGGAGCGGCCGAACTGGCGGCCATCCAGCAATCCCTGGTGGATTGCCAGGCCGCCATCGTCGCGGCGCAAGGCGGCCAAAGCGCATTGGGCGCGGCCCAACTGGCGTTGATGGACAAGGCCGCCGCCCTGAACGCCGCTGCCGAGGAGCTGCTGGCGGCTGTCGACGGGCTGGACCTGGGGGACCCGGACGACCCGGACCCCAGCCCCAGCCCCAGTCCTGACCCCAGTCCCAGTCCCGACCCCAGTCCCAGTCCGGATCCGAATGGCAGCACCAACCCGGGCGGGGATGGGGGCTCCGGGCAGGGCGGGGGGACGGCATCGGGCGGCGGGATGGCGGCTGACGGGGGGACGGCATCGGGCGGCGGGATGGCGGCTGGCGGGGGCACGGCGTCGGGCGGCGGGGTGGCAGGCGGAGGCGCGGCCACGGCGATCACCGCCGAGGCCATCCTGAGCGACAAAGCCCAAATCGAGCTGCTGGAAGCGCAGTTGGCGATGGCGATCCAGGAGCGGCAGGGAGCCGCTGTGACGGCGGCGGTCGGCGGAACGGTGCTGGCGGTGAACGCGGCGGCAGGCGACTCGGTGACAGCCGGGCAGGTGCTGGTAGTGGTGGACGGCGGCGAGGGGTTCACTGTGACGCTGACTCTGCCGCTGAACACGGTCAAGGAACTCGCCATCGGCGACCCGGCGGCGTTCACGGCGGGCTCGACCGACCAGGAGCTGACTGGGCAGGTCACCTCGATCGGAGTGGTGAACCTGTCGAGCACGTCTGTGCCCTCGTTCGAGGTGATTCTGGCGGTCGACCCGACAGACGCGACCCTGTTCGACGGGGCCAGCGCCACCACCGTGATCACGGTCGAGAGCAGCGAAAACGTGGTGACGGTGCCGACCTCCGCAGTGCATCTGTCGGGGGCGGACGCGACGGTCCAGGTGCTGCGGGACTCCAAGTTGGTGGACGTGCCGGTGACCGTGGGCGCGCTGGGGGCGGAACTGACGGAAATCGCGGACGGGGTGGCCTTGGGCGAGGAAGTGGTCTTGGCCGACCTGTCCAAGGACGTCATCACGGAGACCAGCTCCTCCGGCGGGTCTTCGCTGGTTGGCGGCGGGATGACTGGTGGCGGCGGAAACATGAGAGTCACAGTGGTGCCGCAGAACCCCGGCGGCGGCGCAGGCGGCGGCCCGGTGATGCGGGGCGGCTGACGCCTGCGAGGCTCGCCGCGGCGGAGCACCGCCAGACCCCGAGCCGCTCCTATTCGCACCACGCCGCGACCCGGCGACGCGCCCCGCTGCCCTGGGCTGAAGAACAAGCAGCCCGGGCACCGCAGTCAGGGCGTGGGCGGCACTTCGACCCACTGGGGGTGTTTCGGGACACGTCCGTCGCCGGACGAGCGACGGAGCGCGCGGCGGCCCAGCCACGGGCCCACATGACGCAGGTAGAAGCGCACATCTGAGGGGAGGGTCCTGCCCGTGCCGGGAGGCCTGGGCGGAGCGCTGGGCGCCGGGTCCAGGGCCAGCGCCGGATCCACCTGCTCCGCCGCGATCAGGTCCAGCAGCCGGCCCCTGACCGCGAAGTTGGCGTACCAAATCGGCTCGCCCAAGGAGGTGGCCAGCCCTGCCGCCAACCGATCCGCCCAGCCGCGCGGGCTGCCATCGGCGCGCTGGTCCCCCAGCCCTTCGGTGAAACTGTCCCCGATAGCCGCATACCGCATACCGCATAGATCACCTTCCTCAGCCTCTGTGAAACCGGCACCCGCCGGCGGCAAGGTCCCACCCAATCATTTGGCCGCCGGACCGGGGCATTTCACGATATCCCGGCCCCTTGTGGCGCCCGGGGCGCCACCAGAAGACCCTCCTCATCGCAGGCCCTCTCGCCGCAGCCTGAATCGGGACATCGACAACCCGGCCCCAACCGTGCGTCCACGGGGCAATATCGCGGACGCGGTCCGGGCTCCTCCACTCAGCTGTGTTCCCCCGCGCCGCAGCCATACCTAGATCTGCTAGGGTTTGTTACCTAGAGGTTCTAGGTGTCTAAGGAGGCGCGATGCGTATCGACAAGGACCTGGTGGCGGCCTCCGCCACGCCGCTGGTGCTGGCCATCCTGGCGGAATCGGCTCAGCATGGCTACGCGATCTTGAAGCGGGTGAGCGAGCTGTCCTGCGGTCGCATGGCTTGGACAGATGGGATGCTCTACCCGCTGCTGCACCGACTGGAGGCGGCCGGCCACATCAGCTCGGCCTGGGGGGTGGCCGCCAGCGGCCGCCGCCGCAAGGTGTACACGATCACCGAGTCCGGCCGAGCGCTGCTGGCGGACCGGCGAGAGCAGTGGGCCGTGGTCGCTGCCGCGATGCGCGCCGCCGGCCTCTCCGGCCCAGGTAGCGCCGCCGCCGCGGCGGCCGCCGGGGCGGCGGGTGCCGCTGCGACCAGAGCCAAACCGCAGGACACCGGCATGGGAAACCGCCAACGCGATCCGAGACCGCTCGGCTGGCCGCGCGCGGCGGGGTGGGCGGCGCCGGCATGAACGCCTCGACCGGGCTTGAGGACCAGATCGAGGCTTGGCGCAGCCACGCTCTGCGCCAGCGCGCGCTCAGCCCAGATGACGTGGTCGAACTTGAAGACCACCTCCGCGAGCAGATCGCCGAGTTGCAGGCCTCGGGGTTCGACCACGAGGAGGCGTTCCTGGTCGCGATAAAGAGGCTGGGCAAGCTCGATGCCGTGTCGCGCGAGTTCGCCCGCCAGCACTCGGACCGTCTGTGGAAGCAACTGGTCCTTCTTCCAACCGAGCCGGGCTACCGGGCTGGGAGGCGCGAGGCGGCTGTGGCGGTGGCGCTCGGCATCGGCGCCGGTTTGAGCGTTTGGGCGGGCTCAACGCTAGTTCGCCTACAACACCTGGACGAATGGACGTTCACGCTGAACGCCGGCTTCTTGGTGTGGCCGTGGCTGGTGGGGTACTTCGCCTGGAAGCGTCCCCCCAGCCGGGGAACGGCCGCCTCGCTGGTCGGACTGGTCGCGGCGCTGGCCCTGGCGGTGAACCTCTACCCGTTCACGGGTGGAGGCGCCACCCAACTGCTCGTGGCGCTGCACCTGCCGCTAGCGTTGTGGTTCCTGGCCGGGGTGGCATACTGCGGCGGATGGTCGCGGTTGACGGCCCGGCTGATGGACTTCGTACGGTTCAGCGGCGAAATCGCGATCTATTACCTGCTGATCGCGCTGGGCGGGGGCGCGCTGGTGGGCTTGACCTTGGCGATTCTGAACGCAGTCGGCACCCACCAGGGCAATTTGGTGACGGAATGGATCATGCCGATCGCCGCGCCAGGAGCGCTGCTGGTGGCGGCCTGGCTGGTCGAAGCCAAGCAAAGCGTGATCGAGAACATCGCGCCGGTCCTGACGCGGGTGTTCACGCCAATCACCATGCTGATGCTGCTGGTTCTCCTGCCTGTGCTGTTGGCCAGCGGCAACGTGGATCGCGCCGGCCGCGAGCAACTGATCTTGTTCGATGCCGTTCTGATCGTGGTTGCCGCCCTGCTCCTCTACGCGGTCTCAGCCCGCGAGCCGGCCGCCCCGCCGGGGCTGTTCGACTGGCTGCACCTGGGGCTGGTCGTGGCCGCGCTGGCGGTGGACGCGGTGGCGCTCGCCACCATGGCCGGCCGCGTCGCCGAGTTCGGGGCCAGCCCCAACAAGCTCGCCGCCCTGGGCCTGAATCTGCTGCTCGCCGTTCACCTAGCCGGGGCCGGCTGGTTGTCCCTGCGATTCGTCAGAGGGCGGGCGCCGTTCTCGGCGATGGCCCACTGGCAAGTGGCGTACCTGCCCGTCTACGCCGCCTGGGCCGCAGCGGTGGTGCTGGTCTTCCCGCCCGTCTTCGCGTTCCAGTAACGGCGTCCTGTTCGCGGCGTGCTGGCAGGGCTTCAGCAGAGTCGGGTGTAACCGCGCGCACGCAGTGCGCGCGGCAGCGCGGGGTCGGCGATCACGGAGAAGTCAGCGCCCAGGTCAGCGTCTGCGGTCTCGCGCGGGGGAACGTCGGTGACCTGGCGGGCGGCAACCAGCATCGTGACCATGTGCCCACCGATTAGCCGGTAGTCGGCGCTGATTTCGGCGGCGATTTCGGCCACGTCTTTGACGGCGTGATAGCCGGAGTCCTCGGCGCGGGACGTCGATGTCAGTTCGATCACGGGTGGTCCTTTCTGGCGGCGTTCTCCCACTGCGTCCGGTAGCGGGACAGGAGCGCCTCGTCGAGTCGGGTTGCCGCTTCGGCGCGATCTGGCTCGGGGCCGTTGGCCACGTCGTAGACGATCTGAAGCGGATCGGCCAGCGGGATGCCGTTCACCGTCCAATCCGATGGCAGCCACAGACCGGGATCGGCGGGGGCGCACAAGGCCAAGGTGGCCTCTTCGCGGCTGGCAACCAGGACGAACCCGCAGTTGTCCAACGGAACGCCGCGCTCGGCGTACACCACCGCGAAGGTCGGGATCCGCCAAGGCGCTAGGCGGTCGGCCGCCGGGTCTCCGGAGACCGCCACCCGCCCGGCGGCGGCGAGCGCGGAGACCGCTTCGCGGGTCTGTTCAGCGACGCTGTCCGCGCAGGCCCAGTAGCTGACCGCGCCGCCAGCGCCGGGATAGTTCGCCAGCCACCAATCGACGAGCCGCCTCCGGTCAACCGGGCGGTACCCCTCGGAGCCGCGCTCAACCAGCGCGCGGGCGGAGAGTTTGGCCAGCACCCGCGAGACCCGCGATTGCGACACCCCGGAGGCGGCCGCCAACTCCAGGCCCGTCGCGGGCGCCAACTCCAGCAGCCTTCTGGCGACGGTCAGCAGCCCCCACGACGGCGGCCCCGGATGCCGCCGGGCGCGCTCCTTCGCCATCGGCTGGGAGAGCAAGGAGCGGCGGCCCACCTTAACCGCATACTGGCCGTCATCGGTCGCGACCCCCCAACCGCGGCCGACGGCGACGCCGACCGCTCGGCGAGTGGCTCGCGGCGCCACCAGCAGCCCCGGCTCGCCCAGAGCCTCGGGCACACGCGAAGGAGTCAGCACCGAGAGCCTGCGCAGCAGGACCGCCTGGGACTGGTCGCCGCAGCGCAGCCGAACGTGGTCAGCATCAACGGTCTCCACCGCGACTCCCGCGTCAGCTAGAACGGTTCTCCACACGCCTCCATCCTATGCTAGTTAGCCGGTAATTGCAGCTAACTAACATAGTTGGTTCACAGCGTGACACCCGCACAGGCCAGGCCATAATCACAAAGCATGTCGACCCCTTGCGTTCGATTGTGCCGGGCGTACACTTGGGCCAGTTGCGGCAGATGCGACAGATAGAGGTATAGTTATGTCTCCGGTGCTGGAGAAGGACGCGAAGCGGGTCCACCGCGCGCTCGAGTCCGACGGCGACGAGTCGATGGTGCTGTTGTCCCGGGAGGCTTTGAAGCGGATCGCCCGCTGGCTCGACGCCGAGACCCAAGGCCGCGAGGTGGTCGTAACCCAGGGGCTGCGGGAGGTCAGCCCCACAGAGGCGGCGGCGGTGCTGGGGATGTCCAGGGCGCAGGTTCGCAAGCTGATGGACGGCGGGAAGCTGCCGTTCCGCATGGTCGGGACGCACCACCGCATCCGCGCGGACGCCATCCGGGCCTGGCTGGAGATCGAGGACGCCCGGCAGGAGGCAGCGATGGCAAGCCTGATGGCCTTGCAGAACGAGTTGGGCTTGACCGAGTGAGGGCCCCGCCCCCGCCGCAGGACCGCCCAGTCCGAATCTGTCCGGCCGACGCGAACGTTCTGTACTCCCGCTCGCTGCGGGACTATCTGTTGTGCGCGATGCGCGCGCGGCTCATCGCCGTCCGGTGGAGCGTGGGCATCCTGGGCGAGTTGACCGAGCATCTGATGAAGAACCGGGAGGGCTTCACCCAGGACTCCGCAGACAGGCTGGGGCGGGGGCGGCGTCAGTGCCCGCGCAGGTCGCGCTGCTCGAAGAACCCGCCGGGGCCGTCGCCCCAGGCGAGGACGGACCAACCAACGACCCGCCGGGTCTTCTTGGCAGCCGCAGCCGTGATCGCCATATCGCCATGCCGTCCCTACACGTTGAAGCGGAACTCGACCACGTCCCCGTCTTCCATCACATAGTCCTTGCCTTCGATCCGGAGTTTGCCGGCGGCCCGAGCCGCGACCAGGCCGCCCAATGCGACCAGATCATCGAAGGAGACGACCTCGGCTTTGATGAAACCCCGTTCGAAATCGGTGTGGATCACCCCGGCCGCCTGCGGCGCCGTCCAGCCCCGCCGAATGGTCCAGGCCCGCGACTCCTTGGGCCCAGCCGTCAAGAATGTTTGCAGCCCCAAAGTGACGAAACCGACCCGCGCCAGATGATCCAGGCCAGATTCGGCCTGACCCGACTCAGCCAACAACTCGGCCGCGTCCGCGGGCTCCAGATCGGTCAGATCGGACTCGAAGCTGGCGTCCAGGATGATCGCCTCGGCGGGCGAGACCAGTTCCCGCAACTGGGCCGTGCGCTCGGGCGAGGCGAGCACGGCATCGTCGGCGTTGAAAACGTAGATGAACGGCTTGGCGGTCATGAACGAGAACTCCTTCAACTCCGCCAAGTCCAACAGCCCCTGTTTCGATGCCGCATACAACGTTGTGCCGTTGTCAAGAAAATCCTTGGCCCGCTCGAGGGCGGCCAACTCGGCCCCGCTTGACCGCTTGGCCTTGGCCTCCTTGGCCAACCGAGCCGCCGCTTTGTCGAGGGTTTGCAGATCGGCCAAGATCAACTCGGTGTCGATCGTTGCAATGTCCGCCGCCGCATCGACCCGGCCCTCGACGTGGACAATATCCGGATCCTCGAAAACTCGGATGACCTGGCAAATCGCGTCCGCCTCGCGGATGTTGGCGAGGAACTGGTTGCCCAGCCCCTCGCCCTGGGAAGCGCCCCGCACAATCCCGGCGATGTCCACGAAACTGACCGTGGCCGGAACCACCTTGGCCGAATCGAACAATTCCGCCAGCACCGGCAGCCGGCTGTCCGGCAGCGCCACGACCCCCACGTTCGGCTCGATCGTGGCGAAGGGATAGTTTTCCGCCAGCACCTGATTCCGCGTCAGGGCGTTGAACAGGGTCGATTTGCCCACGTTGGGCAGTCCCACAATTCCGATTGTCAAAGCCACGGCTACCAACCCTACTTCCCCGGGCGGCGCCCCCGTCGATCTCCGCGCACGATGCCGTCTGGCCGCCTAGCGCCGCACGTCAGCTGTTCGTGGGGGCCATCGCCGCGCACCAGTTCCACCCCCAGCGGCGGATCAGCTGGGCGGGCGCCCCGAGGCGGGCTAGGCGGCCAAAGCGCGGGAAGCCGCGGCGGCGTCATCGCGCATCTGGGTGATCAGCGCCCGCTCGGTCTGGAAGGCCAGGGTGTGCCGCAAGCGGGCCACGAAGTCGACCGCCACCGTCTCGCCGTAGAGGTCTAGATCGTCCCGGCCCAGCGCATAGGCCTCGACTCGTCGCTCGCGGCCCGCGAAGGTCGGATTGACACCGACCGACACCGCCGCCGGCAGAATCCGGTCCGGGGCGCCTTCCGGCAGGTCCAGGCGGACCAGATAGCCCGCATAAACGCCGTCTTGGGGGATCAGGCCGGCCACGCGCCCGCCCAAGTTGGCGGTGGGGAAACCGAGTCCGCGGCCACGGCCGTCGCCGCGCACCACCAGGCCTGTGACCCGGTGGCGA
Organism: Bifidobacteriaceae bacterium; assembly: GCA_031270825.1. Taxonomy (GTDB): domain Bacteria; phylum Actinomycetota; class Actinomycetes; order Actinomycetales; family WQXJ01; genus JAIRTF01. The sequence goes on along the minus strand of JAISXH010000007.1, from coordinate 58,725 downwards.
CGCCCCAGGACGCGGGCGGCCTCGGCGGCGTCGCCGCTGTCCAAGGCCTGACGGACGGCGCTGGACGACCACCGCGCGCGGGCCTGGTTCTCCGGATCGCCTTGGTCTGCGATGGCCGTGACCTCGAACGCCAGTCGTTGGCCCAACTCGCGCATGGTCGCCAGATCGCCTGAATTGTCGGCGCCGAAGTGGATGTCGCTTCCGACCACCACTTCGACCGCTCCCAGACCTTTGACCAAATAGCTTTCGACGAAGTCGCCCGGGCTCATCCTGGAGAACTCCAGGCCGTACGGCACCACCAAGACCGCGTCCAAACCGACAGCCTCCAAGGCCTCCAACCGGTCGCTCAGCGACTGCAGGTGCACCAGTCCCCTCTCGGGCTGGTGCACTGACATGGGATGCGGGTAAAAGGTGACCGCGACCGCCCGGGCGCCCCTGGCGCGGGCCCGCCGGACCACTTCGCCGACTAGGAATTGATGGCCCCGATGCATGCCGTCGAAGTTCCCCAGCGTCACCACCGATGGCCCGAATCCGGCCGGGACATCGGCCAGCGATTTCCAGCGTTGCACGGGGAACAAGTCTAGGCCTCGCGCGCGCCCGGACGGCGGCGGCCCCCCAACGCCCACCAAGCCCCGGGCAGCGCGGCCGCCGCCGCCAGTGCCTTGACCAGGTCGCCCACTAAGAACGGCAACATCCCTTGGGCCAGACCGCCGGACAGATCCAAGTCTGCCGCCGCCATCAGGTACGGCACGCCGACCAGGTAGACGGTGGCGCTGGCGGCTGCCATGACGGCCAGATTCTTCACATACGAGCGGTCGAAACCGCGCCTGGCGCCCCAGCCCGCCAGCGCTGCCGCCATGACATATCCCAGGACGTAGCCCAAGGTGGGAAGCCCGGCGCCAGACTGGCCGCCGGCGAAGACCGGCAGGCCGGCCAGTCCCGCCGCCAAGAACAGGGCCATAGCCGCCACCGCTCGCCTGAGCCCCAAAGCGGCGCCGGCGGTCAGCACCGCGAAGGTGCCTAGAGACACGGGGACAGGGGTGAAACCGAGCGGAATGGCGAGTTGGCCCAGCGCCGCCACCCAGGCGGCGCCAGCGGCGATCAGCGCCACGTCCTTGATCCGGCCGCGCCCCGCCAATTCGGCCAGGACTGGTCGGCGGCGGGAGACGCCGCCAGGCAGCGCAATGGTGTTAGACATGTCGGCGTTCCTTCGGCTTCGGCTGAGCGGGCCGGCGGAGCGCCCGGTCAGGGCTGGCACCGGTCCGTCTTAGGAGGACTGATCCAGCCTAAGCGTCTGCCGGCTGAGCATTCGCGCTGGTCAGCTCGCAAGACCGAGCCGGGGTTTTGTGCGCACCCTACAATCCGCCGGGGCGGCCAGCGTGCCTGTCCGGGGGCCGGAGTAGGCGGTGATCAGTCGATCGAGGCCCACAGCCGGGACGGGCGCCGGGGCCTTGGAAGCTCAGGACCGGTCGGCTTCTCGGTTGAACTCCTCGAAGCGATAACCCAATCCGCGCAAGGTGACCAACCGGACAGGGCTGGTCGGATCGGCCTCGATGCGAGAGCGGACCCGACGCACATGCACGTCCAAGGTCTTGGTGTCGCCGTAGAAATCCGCGCCCCAGACCCGTTCCAGCAGCTGGGACCGCGTCAGCACGCGCCCGGCATGGGTCATCAGCTCTTCCAACAGGGAGAACTCCCTCAACGGCAGGTTGACCTCCTCGCCGTCGACCCAGACCCGGTGGCGTTCCGAATCCAGTCTGACGCCGTTCACCTCGATCACCGAGGCCGGGTCGGACGGCGACCCGGCCCCCTGGGCGCCAGCCGTTCGGTAGCGCCGCAGCGCCCGGCGGCAGCGAGCCAACAGCTCCAGGGTCGAATACGGCTTGGTGACGTAGTCGTCAGCGCCCAACTCCAAACCGAGCACGATGTCCGCCTCGTCGTTCTTGGCCGTCAGCATGATGATCGGCACGTTGGATGTCAACCGGATGCGGCGGCAGACATCGGTGCCCGGCACCGAAGGGATCATCAAATCGAGCAGAATCAACTCCGGCTCGCGGGCGTTGAACTCGGCCAGAGCGGCGGCGCCGTCGGCTGCGGTCCGCACCTCGTAGCCCTCGCGACCGAGCAGGAAAGACAGCGCCTCACGCTGGGTCTCGTCGTCTTCGACCAGCAACAAGTCGGTCACGCGCTCTTCTCCAAAGCCCGCCGGGGCAGCCGAATAGTGAAGGTCGAACCACGTCCCGCCTCAGAGTCCACCGTCACCCGACCGCCATGCCCGGAGACCGTGTTGCGCACTATCGCCAGGCCGAGGCCGGTGCCGCCGGTCCGCCGCGACCGCGCCCGGTCGGTTCGGTAGAAGCGCTCGAAGACCCGTTCCTGATCCGCCGCCTCGATCCCGATGCCCTGGTCCTTGACCGCTATCGCGACCTCGCCGGACTTGATAATCGCCGTCACCGAGACCGGCCGGCCCGGCGCCGAATAGACAATCGCGTTGGCCACCAGGTTGTCGACCGCGGTCACCAGGGCGTCCTTGTCGCCGAAGACGGTCAGGTCCGGGTCCGCCTCGACTGTGACCTCGATTCCAGCCTCCTCACGGGCGGTCCGATGCCGTGCGACCGCTTCTTTCAGCACGTCCAGCACGCTGATCTCGGCAAAGCGGCTCGAATCTTGGTCCTGGGCTTTGGCCAGGGCCATCATGTCTTCGGTCAGCCGGGCCAGCCGGTTCGATTCTTGGCCCAAACGGCGGGCGAAGTGACGCACCGTTTCGGGGTCTTCGGCCCCGGCCACCAGCGCCGAGCCGATCAATTCGACCGCCGTCACCGGCGTGCGCAGCTCGTGGCCGATGTTGGCGATGAAATCATGTCTGATCTGACGCGCGCGCATGGTCTCGGTCAGGTCGGTCACAGTCAGAAGGATATAGCTGTCGGCTAGGCGGGTGGCTCTGACCTCGGCGTCCGCCACCGGGCCGAGGTCGGTGAAGGACAGGCGGCGGGCTTGGAGCTCATCCTCGCGCCAAGCGCTGTCAACCAGTTCCTGCAGACCGGCGTGGATCAGCTTGGTCCCCTGGTAGACCGGCAGCGTCTCGGCTTTGGCACTGGTGTAAACCACCTTGTGGGATCGAGTCAGGATCATGGCGTAGCCGCCGTAGGCGCCGGCCAGGTCCCGCGCCAATTCGGGCAGCGGCGCCTCATTGCGTTCCCAGCGGTCGCCGTCGCTGGTGCGGTGAAACAGCCAGGACCAGATCGGGTTGGTGATCAGGGCCAGGGTGGCCCCCAGGGCGCCCCCGGCCACCCACTCCATGGCCACCGGCACGGTCCCCATTCTAGTTACCTCACGACACCTCTCCGCTTCGCCGCGATCTGTCACGGCGAGCCCAGCGACCAAGCCTTGGCTCGGGCGCCATAGGCTCAGTCTCCTGTTTTCCAGGTCAGACCCGCTTTCGCCGGCAAGCCCTGGTATCAGAGCCGGCGGCTGTCACAGGGCGGGGGCCAACCCTGGGGCGGATTCACCCGAAACGGCCGTCAATGTAATCCCTGGTGGCGGTCACCTTCGGGGCTGAGAAGATGTCGGTGGTCAGACCGGCTTCGACCAGGCGTCCCGGCTGGCCGGCGCTGGCCAGCGAGAAGAACGCCGTCACATCCGAAATCCGGTTGGCCTGGGCCATGTTGTGGGTCACCACCACGACCGTGTAGTCCCGCGCCAAATCGCGCATCAACTCCTCGATCGCCAGGGTCGAGATCGGGTCCAACGCCGAGCACGGCTCGTCCATCAACACCACATCCGGCTGGACCGCGATCGCCCGGGCGATGCACAGGCGCTGCTGCTGGCCGCCGGACAGCGAGTCCCCGGACTTCTTCAACCGGTCTTTGACCTCGTCCCACAAATGCGCCCGGGTCAGGCAACGCTCGACCAACTCGTCTGCGGCCGATCCGCGCGGGCGGGCGCCCCGAATGATCAGACCGGCCAGGACGTTGTCTTTGATCGACATGGCCGGGAACGGATTCGGCTTCTGGAAGACCATCCCGACCTTGGAGCGAACCGAGACCGGGTCAATGCCCTTGGTATACAGGTCCACGCCGTCCAACTTGATCGATCCGACCGCCTTGGCCCCCGGGATGACCTCATGCATGCGGTTGATGGCTCTGAGCAGAGTCGATTTGCCACAACCAGAAGGGCCGATAAACGCTGTCACCGCTCGTCCGGGAATCTCCAGCGAAACATCGGCGACGGCCAGATGCGAACCGTAGAAACAGGAGACGTTGTCGATCGACATCGAGCCGACGGCCGCATGGGCGCCCGGCGAACCGACGCCGGGCGTTGGCGCCGCCAACCGCGCCGCGTCTTGGGCGGTGCCGGTGGCGGTAGCGGCGGCGACAGCCTTGCTGTTCGTCATCGAGTTGGGAACTGTCGCGGTCATCGGTTTCTCCTGAGTTTGGCTATTTGCGGAGGCAACGCCCTGGCGGCGACCTGAAGCACCACCACCACGGCCATCAAGACCAAGGCGCCCGCCCACGCCCGCTGATCGTAAGCGGCCGTGTCCAGGCCCTTGGCGGACCATTGCGTGTAGATATAGACCGGCAGAGTCGCCATGCGGCCCTCGGCCAAGTTGTAGTTCATGGCGTCGGTGAAGCCCGCCACCAGCAGCAGCGGAGCGGTCTCGCCGATGATCCGGGCGACTCCCAGCACCGAGCCGGCGGTCAAGCCAGGCAAAGCCGTCGGTAGGACGATCCTCCAGATCACCCGCCACTTCGGCGACCCCAGCGCCAGACCGGCTTCGCGCAGATCGCCCGGCACCAGTCGCAACACCTCCTCGGAGGCCCGCACCACCACCGGGATCATGATCATGGCCAGCGCCACCGCGCCGGCCAAGCCGGAACGGGTGCCCGGGCCGAGCAGCAGCGAGAAGAGCGCGTAGGCGGCCAGGCCTGCCACGATCGACGGGATCGACACCATGATGTCGACCGCCCGCCGAGTTATGGACGCCAATCGGGTCTGCCCGCCGTACTCGGTCAAGTAGATGGCGGCTGAGATGCCCAGCGGAATCGAAATGACCGCGGTCGCCGCGGTGATCAGCAGCGTTCCGGTCAAGGCGTGCAGCAAACCGCCGCCCTGGCCCACCACGCCGCGCATCGAGTTCGTGAACAAGGTCAGGTCGAGGCGTTCGCTGCCGCGTTGGATGGCCGCCCAAATCACCAGGGTCAGTGGAACAGCCGTGAGGACGGCGGCGCCAACAACTGCGGTGGTGGCCAGGCGATCCTTGGTCCGTCGCCGCCAAGTCGGGCGGCAGGACGCGAAAGTCGCCACGGCATCGGACTGGGGCGCCTTACGGGTCAACGTCAACGTCACTTGGCCACCCCTGTCTTGGCGAAACGGCGGCCCAGTATCGAGACCACCAGCGAGATGGCGAATAGGACCAGGCCCAGCGCGATCAGCGCGCTGACCTTGGAGCCGGTCGACTCTGGGAAGGTCGAGGCGATGAAAGCCGCGATGGTGGAGGGGTTCTCCGCCGAGATGACATTGACCGAAATCAGACCGGGCGTGGCGCTCAACACCATGGCCACGGCCATCGTCTCGCCCAGCGCCCGTCCCAGGCCGAGCATGCCCCCGGCCACGATTCCGGAGCGGGCAACCGGCAACACGGCGGTGCGGACCATCTCCCAGCGGGTCGCGCCCAGAGCGTAGGCCGCCTCCATCAAGGCTGGCGGCGTCAAAGCGAAGCTCTCACGGCACATCGCCGCCATGATCGGAAGGATCATCACCGCCACCACCAGACCGGCGGTCAGCACGGTCCGGCCCGTCACCGACGGCTGCCCGGCAAAGAAAGGCAACCAGCCCAGATGCTGGTGCGCCCAGTCGTAGAGAGGCACCATCGCCGGCGCCAAGACCATCAACCCCCACAGGCCGAAGACCACCGACGGGACGGCCGCCAGCAGGTCGAGCACCGCGCCCAACAAGCGGCCGAAACGAGCCGAAGGGGCGTAGATTGTGGCGGCCAAGGCGACGCCGATCGACGGCAGCGACGCGACCGCCAGCGCGATCACCGCGACCCACAAAGAGCCGAAGGCCAGCGGCGCCGCTAGAGACAAGAAGTTGCCCGCGTGGGCGGGCAGATCGGCGGCGCCGGCGAAGAAGGCTGGTCCGCCGCGAACAGCCAAGAAGATCAGGACGCCCACCAAGACCAGGGCGACTGCGATTGCGGCGCCCTTCATGGCGCCGGCGAAGCCGCGCTCCCCCGGCGTGGCGCCGCCGGCCGGGCCCCCTACTGGGGCCCGGCCGGCACCCTGAGCTAGATCAAGAGCCGATACGCTCAACCGCGGCGCTCACTTTCGCGCTGAGGTCCGCCTCGGATGTGATCGGCGCCGAACCGGCGTTGGCGGCGGCGGCCTGCTGACCCGCATCAGAAGTGACGTACTTGAGATAGCTGGACACCAATTGGGCGGTGTTGGCGTCCTCGTATTTCTCGCAGGCGGCCAGATAGCTGACCAGGATCAGCGGGTAGGCGCCTGCGGCCGTGGTGGTCCGGTTCAGCTCGTAAACCACGTCGCCTTCGCCCCGGCCTTCTTCGAGAGAGGATTCGGCCACGGCTTTGGCCGCGCCCTCAGCCGACGGCGCCACCCATTCTTCGCCGACCTTGATCGAGGCCCAGCTCAGCGCCTTGGCCTGACCTGCGTCAACGTAACCGATCGTGCCGTTGCCCGCGCTCAGCGCCTCGACCATGCCCTGGGTCTTCTCCGCCCCCTCACCGCCTGACTCCGGCCACTCTTCGGTCTCGCCAGCCGTCCAGGCCTGCGCCGCGGTGGCGCTCAGATAGTCGGTGAAGTTGCCGGTCGTCCCGGACTTGTCGGAGCGGTGGACGGGAACGATCCTCAGGTCCGGCAACTGCGCCTCAGGGTTGTCCGCCGCGATCGCCGGATCGTTCCAGTTGCTGATCTTGCCGGTGAAAATGTCCGCGATCACGTTCGGCGCCAAGTTGAGGGAAGCGATTCCCTCCAAGTTGAAGGCGACCACGATCGGCGAGATGTAAACCGGCACCTCGACCAGTGGCGAGGCTTCGGTGCAGGAGCCATGGCCGCCCTTGGCCTCATCGGCCTTGAACGGCGCGTCGGTGCCGACAAAGCCGAGGCCGCCAGCTGTGAACTGCTCGCGCCCCACACCGGAGCCTTGAGGATCGTAATTGACTGTGACGCCAGGCTGCAGGCCGACGAACCCGGCCTTCCAGGCCTCTTGGGCCGCGCTCTGGGAGGATGCGCCGGCGCCGTTGAGTTCGCCCTGGAGTTGTTCTTGCGTAGCCCCAGCCGACCCGCCGGACGACTGGTTGTCGTTGGGCTGTTCCTCGTTGGCGGCGCATCCGGACATGGCGGCCAGCAACACCGCAGCGGCGGTGGCTGTGACGGCCACCCTTCTTGTTTTGCCCAGCTTCATTAGGCCCTCTTTCGCTTCTGTTCGTAGCAATTTCAGAAACGACGCTAGGGGTCTATCTCTAACGGACAGGGCGATTAAGGTGAACGCAGGGTGAACGGACGGAGAACGTTAGGGTGCCACCTGCGGTTTCGCCTGATCGGACGGCATTTCGAGCGGGTCCGCAGACACAAGAAGGGTGGGCCGAGCGGTCATGACGACAACTCGGCCCACCCTCAGATCAAGGCCGGACCGCTCCGGCGGCGGATCAGTCTTGCGGTGATGCTTTCGGGTCGCGGGCCAGCTCGGCCTTGATGGCGTCTTCCTCGGCCTGCTCCTGGAGGATCGAGGCGGCGTCCGCCATGTCGTCCACGTCAGGTGACTCGTTGGCGTCGATCAGCGGCTCAGCCGATTCGACGGCGCCATCCGGATCCGGCTCTATGCCCTCCATCGGATCAGCAAAGTCTTGATCGGCAGAATCCTGATCGGCAGAGTCTTGATCGGCAGAATCCTGATCGGCGGCCGCGTCAGCGGACTCCGGCAGGCTCTTCTTCTTCTTGGCCTTCGGCTTGACCGGATCCATGATCAATTCGATCACCGCCATCGGCGCGCTGTCGCCCTTGCGGGGCCCCAGCTTGACGATCCGGGTGTAGCCGCCCTGGCGTTCAGCCATGGCCGGGCCGATTTCCGTGAACAGGAAATGGACCACCGACTTGTCCCGAACGGTCCGCATGACGCGGCGCCGGGCCGCCAGATCGCCGCGTTTGGCGAAGGTGATCAACCGTTCGGCCTCCGGACGCAGCCGTCTGGCCTTAGCCAAAGTGGTCGTGATCGATCGGTGTTCGAAGAGCTGGGTGGCCAGGTTGGCCAGAATCAGCCGCTCGTGCGCCGGACCGCCGCCCAGGCGGGCTCCCTTAGTCGGAGTAGGCATCTCAAAGTCTCCTAAAGTTGGTCAGTAATTGACGTCTTCCTCGCTGAACTCAGGCGTGGTGCCCAGCCCAGTCGAGTCAAACTCGAGCGGCGAATCCTTCAGCGACAGTCCCAGCGAGGTCAGTTTCTCCTTGACCTCGTTGATGGACTTGGCGCCGAAATTGCGGATGTCCAGCAAATCAGCCTCTGAACGGGCCACCAACTCGCCAACGGTGTGGATGCCCTCGCGCTTGAGGCAGTTGTAGGAGCGAATAGTCAAGTCGAGGTCTTCGACCGGGAGGGCCAGATCGGCGGCCAGGGCCGCGTCTGTCGGGCTGGGCCCGATCTCCACGCCTTCGGCCTCCGGGTTGAGCTCGCGGGCCAACCCGAATAGTTCGGTCAGGGTCTTGCCCGCCGAAGCCATGGCGCTGCGCGGCGTGATCGCGCGCTTGGTCTCCACGTCGATGATCAGGCGGTCGAAGTCGGTGTGCTGCTCCACACGGGTGGCCTCAACCTTGTAGCCGACTTTCAGCACCGGCGAATAGATCGAGTCGATCGGAATGCGCCCGATCTCAGCGTCGATCGCCTTGTTCTGGACCGCCGAGACATAGCCGCGCCCGCGCTCAACCGTCAGTTCGATTTCGAGCTTGCCTTTGGCGTTGAGGGTGGCGATGTGCAGGTCCAGGTTGTGAACCTCGACCCCGGCCGGCGGCGTGATGTCCTGGGCGGTGACCTCGCCCGGACCCTGTTTGCGGAGATACATGACCACCGGGGTGTCATGTTCGGAAGACACCACCAGGTTCTTCAGGGACAGGATGATCTCGGTGACATCCTCTTTGACTCCTGGCACGGTCGAGAATTCATGCAGAACGCCGTCGATCCGGATCGATGTGACCGCGGAGCCGGGGATTGACGACAACAGGGTTCGCCGGAGCGAGTTCCCCAGGGTGTAGCCGAACCCCGGTTCCAGGGGCTCGATCACAAAACGCGAGCGGAACTGGGACACTACCTCTTCGGTCAAGGTGGGTCGTTGCGCGATTAGCACGGTTTGGTTATTCCTTGTCTCGGGACCCCCGCTATTTGAGATCCCGCTTCGTGGTGCGAACGTGCGCGGCCTCGGTCCGCCGCGCCGTCAGGGCACGGCATCGTCCCCAAAACCCCTGGCACGATGCCGTCTGTCTGAGTACTAAACCCGGCGCCGCTTGGGCGGCCGGGCGCCGTTGTGCGCCTGTGGCGTCACGTCCGTGATCGACCCGACTTCGAGGCCGGCCGCTTGGAGCGAGCGGATGGCGGTCTCACGGCCAGAGCCGGGACCTTTGACGAACACGTCGACCTTCTTGACGCCATGGTCCTGGGCCCGGCGGGCCGCCTGGTCAGCCGCCAACTGGGCCGCGAAAGGCGTCGACTTGCGCGAGCCCTTGAAGCCGACCTGGCCGGATGACGCCCAGGCCAGCACCGCCCCGGACTGGTCGGTGATCGACACGATGGTGTTGTTGAAGGTCGACTTGATGTGAGCGTGACCGTGCGGGACGTTCTTCTTGTCCTTGCGGCGGACCTTCCGCGCTCCTTGACGAGTCTTTGGGGGCATGTTCTGCCTGTCTCCTTGCTTGCTGCTTGCTTAGCTGGCTTGGTCGCTGTCCTGGCGGGTGTCTTTCCGCCCCTGGTTACTTCTTGCCGGCCTTCTTCTTGCCGGCCACTGTGCGCTTGCGGCCCTTGCGGGTGCGCGCGTTGGTCTTGGTTCGTTGCCCGTGGACAGGCAGGCCTCGGCGGTGCCGGATGCCCTGGTAGGAGCCGATCTCGACCTTGCGCCGGATATCGGCCTGGATTTCGCGCCGGAGGTCGCCTTCGACGCGGTAGTTGGCTTCGATGTAATCACGCAGAGCCACCAGGTCCTGATCGGTCAGATCCTTGACCCGTGTGTCCGGGTTCACTCCGGTGGCCGCAAGGGTTTCGTTGGCGCGGGTCCTGCCCATGCCGAAAATGTAGGTGAGGGCGATCTCGACGCGCTTTTCGCGCGGCAAGTCGACACCGACTAGACGAGCCATCAGGCTTCACTCCCTAGAGAGTCAGTGGAGGTCTGGACCCATCGCGCCTCGCAGCGGTTCGTCTTAGCTGGCGAGCCCCGGCCTCCAACCGGGGGTGACCGCGCCTGGCCGCAATGGCCGGCGCGCTGGCGATGAGTCTTTGGTTCTTCTTCAGTTGTTATGCAGTTGGGTTCGGCGGGTCAGTTCAGTTGGGCGCGTGGCCGCTAGGCGGCCCTGGCCGGTCGGCTTGTTCGGCGCGTCGGTCTACCTGGTCAGCCTTGGCGCTGCTTGTGACGCGGGTTCTCGCAAATCACCATCACAGTGCCGCGGCGCCGGATGATCTTGCACTTCTCGCAGATCCTCTTCACGGATGGTTTGACCTTCAAGTTCTTCACTCCTACTTGTAGCGGTAGACAATGCGGCCACGGTCCAAGTCGTAGGGGCTGAGCTCCACCACCACTCGGTCCTCAGGCAGGATCCTGATGTAGTGCTGACGCATCTTGCCCGAGATATGGGCCAGCACACGGTGTCCGTTCGTCAACTCGACGCGAAACATCGCGTTGGGTAGAGCCTCGACCACGGTGCCCTCGATCTCGATGACACCTTCCTTCTTGGCCATATTCCTCCGCTGTCGCTTTGCTGTCGATGATTGTGTGCGCGCCGAAATCGCCCAGCCGGGCCCAGGCGCGAACGTCCGAGGGGACAGTCTACGCTATCCCAGCCGGTGCCGCGTGCTCGCCGCCGTCTTTCCCCGGCAGGCGAACGCCCCTGGGTCGCGAATCCACTCGTGTTCGCCCAAGCCGGCGCCCTCCCGGCGGTTCCGATTGCCCCCGCCGCTGCCCGACGCCGCCCGGCCGTTCCGATTCTCGCCACCGCTGCCCGACGCCGCCCGCCCGGGTTCTCCCCCGTTCGCCCACGTTCGCCCAGGTCGGCTCCCCGCCGGCCGGATCGGAGTCACAGCGGCGCGATCTCCACGCCACGTAGAGCCAGTTCGGCGGCGCCGCCGTCCGCGGCCGTCAAGACCCAGACGCCATCCGGGGTGCGGGCCACCGTGTGCTCCCAGTGGGCCGCGCGCGAGGCGTCAACCGTGCGGACGGTCCAGTTGTCGGAGTCGACCGAAGTCTCAATGCCGCCCTCGACCACCATCGGCTCGATGGCCAAGACCAGGCCCGGGCGGACGCGAGGCCCCCGCTCGCGGGCGGCGAAGTTGAACACATCCGGGGGCATGTGCATGGCGGTGCCAATGCCATGGCCGGTGTAATCACGCAGAACCCCGAAGGACGGCTCGGCGGCCCGGATGGAGGCCCCGATGGCGCGGCCGATCTCGCCCACATATTGCGCTCGCGCGAAAGCGGCGATCCCGTCCCAGAGCGCCTGGCGGGTCGCCTCGATCAGGACCTCGGAGCGGGGGTCCACCTCGTCTATGGCGACCGTGATGGCCGCGTCCGAATGCCAACCGTCCAGAACGGCGCCGCAGTCGATCGACACCACGTCGCCAGGGCGCAGCACTTGCGATTCCGGGATGCCATGAACCACCACGTCATTGACCGAGAAACAGATCGAGCCGGGGTAGCCTTCATAGCCCAAGAAGTTGGGCTTCGCCCCGCCCTCGCGGATGACGGATTCGGCCAAGGCGTCGATCTCAGAAGCGACCGCGCCGGGGACCAGCGCGCCCCGCACAGCCGCTAAGGCGGCGGCTGTCACCAGTCCGGAGGCCCGCATTTGGCGAATCTGGTCGGGAGTCTTCAACTCCAGTCGCTCATGCCTGAACAGACTCACTCGTCCACCCCCAGGGCCGAATGGATGCGGGCCGCGATCTCGGCGACCGCTCCCACCGCGCCAACCGACACCAACAGGCCGCGGGCGGCATACAGGTCGATGATCGGCGCGGTCTCACATTGGTAGACGGCCAGGCGTTGGCGGATGATCGGTTCGGTGTCATCCGCCCGTCCCTCGATCAGCGCCCGCTTGAGCAGGCGGTCCACAATCAGTTCCTCCGGAAGTTCGAGGGACAACGCCGCTGACAGGGACCAACCCTGGGCGGACAAGATCTCGTCCAAGACTGCGACCTGGGGGACGTTGCGGGGGTAACCGTCCAAGATGAAGCCTGGGGCGGCATCGGCGGCGGCCAAACGGCTCTTGACCATCGCGTTGGTGACCCGATCCGGAACCAAATGGCCCTGGGCTATGTAGGTCTGGGCTTCGACGCCCAAAGCGGTGCCACGCGCCATTTGGTCGCGGAACAGGGCGCCGGTTGAGACAGTCGGGATGCCCAGTGACGCGGCCAGCAGTTCGCCTTGCGTGCCCTTGCCGGAGCCAGGAGGCCCCAGCAGAACCAGCCGGCGACCGGTCACCGCAAGAAGCCCTCGTAGTGACGCTGCTGGAGTTGGGATTCGATCTGCTTCACCGTGTCCAGGCCGACGCCCACAATGATCAGCAAAGTGGTTCCGCCAAAGGGCAGGTTCTGGTTGATGCCCATGAAGGCGAACAGGACCTGCGGGATCAACGCGACTGTGGCCAGGTAGAGCGAACCCGGCGTGGTGATCCGGTTGATGACATAAGCCAGGTATTCGGCCGTGGGCCGCCCGGCCCGGATGCCGGGAATGAAGCCACCGTACTTCTTCATGTTGTCGGCCACTTCTTCGGGGTTGAAGGTGATGGCGGTATAGAAGAAGCAGAAGAAGATCGTCAGGGCCGCGTACAACACCATGTACAACGCATCGGTCTGGCCAAAGTTCGCCGCGATCCACTGCACCACCGGATTCGACTGGTTGGTGACGAACTGGGTGATCATAGACGGCATGGTCAGCAGCGACGAGGCGAAGATGATCGGGATCACGCCGGCGGTGTTGATCTTGATCGGGATGTAGGTGGTGGAACCGCCATAGGTCCGCCTGCCGACCATCCGCTTGGCGTATTGCACCCGGATGCGCCGCTGGGATTGCTCCACGAACACAATCGCGCCGATCACGCCCACAAAGACCACCAGCACCACGATGAAGTTGGTGACACCGCCGTTGGACTGCCCCAGAATCTGGCCCATGGAGCCGGGGAACCCGGCCACGATCGAGGTGAAGATCAGCAAGGACATGCCGTTGCCGACGCCTTTTTCGGTGATCAACTCGCCCAGCCACATGATCAGGCCGGTGCCGGCCGTCATGGTGATGATCATCAAGGTGACCGTCCAGGGCGTGTCTGGATCGATCACTTTGGTGTCACTGCCGGTCTGGCCGAACAGCATGCCGGTGCGGGCTGTGGTGATGACCGCGGTCGACTGCAGAATCGCCAGCGCGATGGTCAGATAGCGGGTGTACTGCGTCAACTTGGTCTGGCCGGATTGGCCTTCCTTGTGCAACACCTCGAACCTGGGAATCACCACCCGGAGTAGCTGCACAATGATGCTGGCCGTGATGTACGGCATGATTCCGAGGGCGAATACCGATAGCTGCAGCAGACCGCCGCCCGAGAACAGGTTGATCAGGCCGAGCAAGTCGTTAGACGAGGCCTGCTTCTGGATCGAGTTGATCGCGGCGTAATCCACGCCGGGCGTCGGGATGAACGAACCGAGCCGGAACAGCACCATGATGCCGATGGTGAACAGCAGCTTGCGGCGCAGGTCGGGCGTCCTGAACGCCTTGGCGAACGTTCTGAGCACGAGGTACCTTCCTTGACTATGGGGCAAGCCCGGGAACCCGGCGGCGAAGCCGCATTCCCGGGGCAAAGCTGTGTTTACCCGCCTGGACCCCCGCCGCAGGCGGGAGGTTTGCGGTGGTTGGCATGGCGCCTACCACCGTCAGCACAGTTGGGGCGTGATTGGCTCACCGCGCCCCCAGGCCGGGCCGCAATGGGCCATCGCGATCACGACCCGTTTCACTCTAGCTGTTGACGCTGCCGCCAGCAGCCAGAATCTTGTCTTTGGCAGAAGCCGACAACGCTTCCACCCGTACTTCCAGTTTGACGCCGACCTCGCCGTCGCCCAACACTTTGACTGGGTAGCCGCCTCGGACCACTCCGCGCGCCACCAGGTCCTCGGAGGTCACCGGACCGCCTTCGGGGTACAACTCCGCCAGCCGGTCCAGGTTGACCACCTGGTATTCGGTCCGGAACGGGTTCTTGAAGCCGCGCAGTTTCGGCAGCCGCATGTGCAGCGGCATCTGGCCGCCTTCGAAACGCGCCGGGACCTGCTTGCGCGCTTTGGTCCCCTTGGTGCCGCGGCCGGCCGTCTTGCCCTTGGACGATTCACCACGTCCCACTCTGGTCTTGGCCTTCTTAGAGCCGGGCGCCGGGCGCAGGTGGTGCACCTTAAGCACGTGGCTCTTCGGGCCGGACGCCACCTCGCCCCGGCTGTCCTCGCCCTGGTCGCCGGCCTCGGCTTCCTCGGCGTCGGCGTCTTTGTCAGCTTTGGCCGCTTTAGCGGGTTTGTCGGCTTTCGCAGCCTTGGCCGGTTTGGCGGCCTCGGCGGACGATGCCGCGTCCTGACCCTCAGCACCCTCCGCCTTGGCAGCCTTGGCCGCCTTAGCGGGTTTGTCGGCCTTGGCAGCCTTCGCCGGCCTGGTGGACGATGCCGCCTCCTCGCCCTCAGCACCCTCCTCCTTGGCAGCTTTGGCGGCCTTGGCGGGTTTCTCGGCCTTCGCGGCCTCGGTGGACGATGCCGCGTCCTGACTCTCAGCACCATCCGCCCTGGCAGCTTTGGCGGGCGCATCAGCCTTCGCAGCCTTGGCCGGCTCGGCGGCCTCGGTGGACGATGCCGCCTCCCCGCTCTCAGCACCCTCCGGCTTAGCAGCTTTGGCAGCTTTGGCAGCTTTGGCCGCTTTGGCGGGCGCATCGGCCTTGGCCGTCGCGGCCTTCTCCTCAGCCTTGGCGACCGGAGCGGCCTTCGCCGGTTTGGCGCCAGCCTCGGCCTTCGCCTCGGATTCAGTCACGTCGGCCTTGGCCGCCTGGCGCGGTTTGGCCGCCTTGGCGGGCGCAGCGCCCTTAGCCGCCTTCGCCGGCTTGGCGGCCTCGGCCTCGACCGCCGCCGGGCCTGTGCCCTCAGCCGTCGGTTCGGCCTTGGCCTGGTCTTCTTCTTTAGCCATCGTCAGTCAATCTCCTCAACTTTGACCAGATGCGCCACGGTCCGGACCATGCCGCGCACCACCGGGCTGTCCGCCCGTTCGACACTTTGGCCGATCTTCCTCAGGCCCAGGGAACGCAGCGTGTCACGCTGGTTCTGCTTACCGCCGATCCCCGACTTGGTCTGCGTGATCTTCAAGGTCGCCATCATTTCTCCTTCGCGGTCGCCAGACCGGCCGCCTGCGCCCGCAGCAACGGGGCCGGCGCCACATCCTCCAGCGGCAGACCCCGGCGGACCGCCACCGCCTGCGGTTCTTCAAGCGCTTTCAGCGCCGCCACAGTGGCATGGGCAATGTTGATCGCATTGGAAGACCCCAGCGACTTCGACAGCACATCATGGACGCCGGCGCATTCCAGCACCGCTCTGACCGGTCCGCCCGCGATCACGCCGGTGCCCGGCGCGGCCGGACGCAAATAGACCGAACCAGCGGCGGCCTCGCCTTGGATCGGATGAGGGATGGTCTTCTGGACGCGAGGCACCCTGAAGAAGGACTTCTTGGCCTCTTCGACGCCCTTGGCGATCGCGGCGGGAACCTCCTTGGCCTTGCCGTAGCCCACGCCGACGGTTCCGTCGCCATCGCCCACCACCACCAGCGCGGTGAAGGAGAACCGGCGTCCGCCCTTGACCACCTTGGCGACCCGGTTGATCGAGACGACCCGCTCCATGAACTGGTTGCGGTCATCCTCACCACGGCCTCCCCGGCGCTGGTCGCGTCGGCCGGAATCGCGCCGGCCGCCGCCGTCGCGGCCGCCGCCCTCGCGGCGGTCGTTCGACTCCCCGCCCCCTCGCTGCTCACCAGCCATCAGACGCTCTGCCTTCCGTAGTTCCCAATCATCTCTGCTTTCATTTCGACGTCGGTTCTCACAGTGTCAAGCCGCCCGAGCGGGCGCCATCGGCCACGGCCGCCACCCGGCCGTGGTACTTGTGGCCGGCGCGGTCGAACACCACCGCTTCGATACCGACCTGCTTGGACCGCTCGGCGATCAATTCGCCGACTCGTTTGGCCTTGGCGGTCTTGTCCGCTGTCAGTTCCCTCAGGTCGACTTCCATGGTCGAGGCCGACACCAGAGTGTGGCCCACCGTGTCGTCGACCACCTGCGCCAGCATGTGGCGGGCCGAGCGCGTCACCACCAGGCGCGGCCGCGCCGCCGTGCCCTTGACCAGTTTGCGCACCCGCCGGTGACGCTTCGCCCGTTGCGCGGACCGAGATACCGTCGCCATGGTCACTTACCAGCCTTTCCAACCTTGCGGCGGACATTTTCGCCTTGATAACGCACGCCCTTGCCCTTGTACGGCTCCGGTTTGCGCAACTTGCGGATGTTCGCGGCCACCTCGCCGACCTGCTCCTTGTCGATCCCCGACACCGAGAAGCGGGTCGGGATGTCGACCGTGAAAGTGATGCCCTCGGGAGCTTTGACCACCACCGGATGGGAGAAACCGAGCGCGAACTCGAGGTCCGAACCCTTGGCCACAACCCGGTAGCCAGTCCCCACGATCTCCAGCACCTTGGTGTAACCGTCAGTCACGCCGGTCACCATGTTGGCGACCAGCGTCCGCGACAGCCCGTGCATGGAGCGCGAACGCCGTTCCTCGTCCGGCACGGTCACCACAACCGCCCCGGACTCGTCTTTGGCCACGGCGACGGGTTCCGGCAGCTCCCGGCTAAGTGTGCCCTTGGGGCCCTTGACCGTCACCTTGCGGCCGTCGATCGTCACATCCACTCCAGCTGGGACCGGAACTGGCAGCTTGCCAATACGCGATGTCATTTGCCTTCCCTCCTACCAGACGTAGGCGAGGACTTCCCCGCCCACACCCTTCTTGGCCGCTTGCCGGTCGGTCAACAGGCCCGATGACGTCGACAGAATGGCGATCCCCAGCCCGCCCAGCACCCGCGGCAGAGTTGTCGACTTGGCGTAGACGCGCAAACCGGGTTTGGAGATCCGGCGCAGGCCGGCCAGCGCCCGCTGGCGGTTGGCGCCGTACTTCAGGTCCACCCGCAGGGTCGCGCCCACCGGGGCGGCCTGCTTGGACCAGCCCGCGATATAGCCTTCCTGCTGAAGAATCTGGGCGATGCCGGCCTTCATCTTCGAGTACGGCATCTCCACCGTCTCATGGTGCGCCGCGTTGGCGTTGCGGATGCGGGTGAGCATATCCGCGATCGGATCGGTCATTGTCATGTGGGTGTCCCCACCTTCCTCGCCTCGGTTTCCCGCGCGGCGCCGTTTCCCGGCGCCGCCCAAGACCTGCGGCGTAGTCGATTACCAGCTGGACTTCGTGACTCCGGGCAGTTCGCCGCGGTGCGTCATCTCGCGCAGACACACCCGGCAAAGCCCAAACTTGCGGTACACGCTGCGCGGCCGCCCACAGCGGTTGCAGCGGGTGTAGGCCTGCACCTTGAACTTCGGGGTGCGGGCGGCCTTGACGATGAGAGACTTCTTAGCCAAATCAGTTCTCCTTGAACGGGAAGCCGAGCCGCCTCAGCAGCGCCCGGCCCTGGTCGTCATCGTTCGCGGTGGTCACCAGGGTGATGTCCATACCGCGAACCCGGTCGATGTGGTCTTGGTCGATCTCATGGAAGACCGACTGCTCGGTCAAGCCGAAGGTGTAGTTGCCCTGGCCGTCGAACTGCCGGTCGGACAGGCCGCGGAAGTCGCGAATACGCGGCAGGGCGATCGACAGCAAACGGTCGCAGAATTCCCACATGCGGTCGCCGCGCAAGGTCACGTGCGCGCCGATCGGCATGCCCTCACGCAGTTTGAACTGGGCGATCGACTTTCGGGCCTTGGTCACCGTGGGCTTCTGGCCGGTGATGAGGGCCAGATCGGCGACGGCGCCGTCGATCAGCTTCGAATCGCGTGCGGCCTCGCCCACGCCCATGTTGACCACGATCTTGACCAGGCGCGGCACCTGGTGGACGTTCTTCAGGTCGAACTCCGCCTGCAAGGCGGGGACGATTTCCTGACGGTACCGAATCTTGAGACGGGGCGGCGGGACCGCGCCGGCGGCATCGGGCGCTTTGGCGTCTTTGACGGCGTCTTTGGTCTTGCTGGCCATCGGCTAAAGCTCCTTGCCTGACTTCTTGGCGTAACGGACGCGGACCTGGCGGACCCGGCCGTCGCGCTCCACGGTTTCGATGCGGTGTCCGACTCGAGTCGGTTCGCGCGTCTCAGGGTCCACCACCATGACGTTGGAAACGTGGATCGGGGCCTCAATGGTCTCCCGGCCGCCGGTCTTGGCGCCACGTGAGGACTGGCCCACTTTGGTGTGCCGGACCACTCGGTTGACGCCCTCGACGATCAGGCGGTCCGAATCCCTGAGCACCTCCAGGACGCGGCCCTGTTTGCCGGTGTCGCGACCGGAAATGACCTGCACCAGGTCGTGTTTCTTGATCTTGGCCATGCCTACAGCACCTCCGGGGCCAGCGAAATGATCTTCATGAAGCGCTTGTCTCGCAACTCGCGACCGACCGGGCCGAAGATGCGGGTTCCGCGCGGCTCGCCGTCTGGTTTCAGGATCACGGCCGCGTTCTCATCGAAACGGATGTAGCTGCCGTCCGGACGGCGGCGCTCCTTGGCGACGCGCACAACCACCGCCTTGACGACATCGCCCTTGCGGACGTTGCCGCCGGGGATGGCGTCCTTGACGGTCGCCACAATGGTGTCGCCGATCGAGGCGTAGCGGCGGCCCGAACCGCCCAGCACCCGGATGCAGAGAATCTCCTTGGCGCCGGTGTTGTCCGCCACCTTGAGACGGGTTTCTTGTTGAATCATGATTCAAAGACCTTCCCGGTCACTTGGCCTTCTCGAGAATCTCGACCACGCGCCAGCGCTTGGTGGCGCTCAACGGACGGGTCTCCATGATCAGCACTAGATCGCCCTCGCCGGCCGTCTCGGCCTCGTCATGGGCCTTGACCTTGGAAACGCGGGTCATGACCTTGCCATAAAGGGGATGCTTGACCCGGTCCTCCAGCCGAACCACGACCGTCTTGGTCATCTTGTCGCTGACGACCAGACCGCGCCGCGTCTTGCGGTGCGAGGTCCTGGCCGCCTGGGCGCTCTCGCTAGTCACTTCTTCTCAGCCTCCACATTCGAGGTCGGTGCGGTGCGGATACCCAGCTCCCGCTCCCGCAAAACGGTGTAGATGCGGGCAATATCCCGGCGCACGGCTTTGAGGCGGCCGTGCGACTCGAGTTGGCCGGTGGCCGAGGCGAAGCGGAGGTTGAACAATTCCTCCTTGGCCCGGCCCAACTCCGCCACCAGGCGTTCGTTGTCGAGCAGGTCCAATTTGTCTGGCAAGAGGTCCTTAGAACCAACAGCCATGGTCATTCACCACCCTCTCGGCGAATAAAGCGGCACTTCATCGGCAGTTTGTGCATGGCGCGGCCCATGGCCTCGCGGGCCAGCGCCTCTGGCACGCCAGCCAACTCGAAGACCACCCGGCCGGGCTTGATGTTGGCCACCCACCATTCCGGAGAGCCCTTGCCCGAACCCATCCGGGTCTCGGCCGGCTTCTTGGTCAAAGGACGGTCGGGGAAGACATTGATCCAAACCTTGCCGCCACGCTTGACGTGGCGGGTCATGGCGATACGGGCCGCCTCGATCTGGCGGTTGGTCAAATAGGCCGGCTCCAAAGCCTGGATCCCAAAGTCACCGAAAGCGATGGTGGTGCCGCCTTTGGCGCGACCCGACCGCTTCGGGTGATGCTGCTTGCGGTGCTTGATCCGACGAGGGATGAGCATGACTCAGGCCTCCGTTCCGCCGCCGACGTGGGCCGCCGGCTGATCGCTGGACTGGGCTGGCTGGCGGGGGCCGTCGCCGCGCCGACCGCGCGGCCGGTCACTGCGATCGCCCCGCTCGCCGCGCTCCGCCCGGGCCCCGCGTGACGGCCTGGGAGCGGCCGCCTGCTGGCGGGCGAACTCGCGCTCGGTCATGTCGCCCTTGTAGATCCACACCTTCACGCCGATGCGCCCGAAGGTGGTCCTGGCTTCGAAGAAGCCATAGTCGATGTTGGCCCTGAGCGTGTGCAGCGGGACGCGGCCCTCGCGGTAGAACTCCGACCGCGACATCTCGGCGCCGCCCAAGCGGCCCGAGCACTGCACCCGCACGCCTTTGGCGCCGGCGCGCTGAGCCGATTGCAGTCCCTTGCGCATGGCGCGGCGGAACGAGACCCGGCTGGCCAGCTGTTCGGCAATGCCTTGGGCCACCAACTGCGCGTTCAACTCCGGGTTCTTGACCTCGAGGATGTTCAACTGGACCTGCTTGCCGGTCAGCTTCTCCAGCTCGCCGCGGATGCGATCGGCTTCGGCCCCACGCCGGCCGATCACAATGCCCGGACGGGCGGTGTGGATGTCGATCCGCACCCGGTCGCGGCTGCGTTCGATCTCCACCTTGGCCACGCCAGCCCGTTCCAGACCGGTCGCCATCAGACGCCGGATCTGGATGTCCTCGCGCACGTAGTCGCGGTAGCGCTGACCAGCCTTGGTCGAATCGGCGAACCACCGGGAACGGTGGTCGGTGGTGATCCCCAGGCGGAAACCCAGCGGGTTGACCTTCTGTCCCACTAGCGGGTCCTTCCCTTCTTCATAGCCCTCTGCCTGGCCGGCTGGCCGGACTTGCCCAGACCGGGCAGGCGACGCGGCTTGACCTCGGCATCGGTGGCCTGGCGGACCACCATGGTGATATGGCTGGTTCTTTTCAGGATGCGATCCGCGCGGCCCTTCGCACGGGGCCGGAAGCGCTTCATGGTGGGGCCCTCGTCCACATACGCCTCAGCCACGTAAAGGCCGTCCCGGTCGGTGTCGAGCCCGGCCTGATCGCGCTTGTCGGTCAGCGAATAGATGGCCGACTGGAGCACTTTCCGCGCCGGCAAAGCGGCCCGCTGGGGCGCGAACTTGAGCGTGGTGATGGCGTCATCGGCGTCCATTCCACGCACCAGGTTGACCACTCGGCGGGCCTTCATCGGCGTCACCCGGACATAGCGGGCGCTGGCCTTGCCGACCGTCAGATCGACCACTTGCTTGTGGGCGGCTTTGCGCAGGCGCTTGCGGTCCTGGCGGGAGGATTGGGTGAGTTCCACCGGTTCCTCGCCGGACCGCCGCCGGGCGGCCTTGTCGGTGTCGGGGCTCATCAGCGGCGCCGTCCCTTCTTGTCGTCCTTCTCATGGCCGCGGAAGGTGCGCGTGGGCGCGAATTCGCCCAACTTGTGACCCACCATCGACTCAGTGATGAAAACCGGCACGTGCTTGCGTCCGTCGTGGACGGCGAAAGTGTGGCCCAGGAAGTCAGGCGTGATCATCGAGCGCCGCGACCAAGTCTTGATCACGGTCTTGAGGCCCTTGGCATTGTGTTCGTCCACCTTCTTGAGCAGGTGGGCGTCAACAAAAGGACCCTTCTTGAGGCTGCGAGGCATCTGTTTCTTATCTCCCTATCGACGCTTCGGATCAACGCTTCTTGCCGGTGCGGCGCCGCCGCACGATCAACTTGTCGGAGGCCTTGCCCGGCTTGCGCGTCCGGCCTTCCGGCTTGCCCCAGGGGCTGACCGGATGGCGACCGCCGGAAGTCTTGCCTTCGCCGCCGCCATGCGGGTGATCGACAGGGTTCATGGCAACCCCGCGCACATGGGGCCGCCGGCCCTTCCAGCGCATCCGGCCGGCCTTGCCCCAGTTGATGTTGGACTGTTCGGCGTTGCCGACCTCTCCGACAGTGGCCCGGCAGCGCAGATCGACGTTGCGGATCTCGCCCGACGGCAGTCGCAGTTGGGCGAACTTGCCTTCTTTGGCGACTAGCTGAATGGACGCGCCGGCGCTGCGAGCCAGCTTCGCGCCCCCGCCCGGCTGCAATTCGACCGCGTGGATGACGGTGCCCAGGGGGATGTGGCGCATCGGCAGATTGTTGCCCGGTTTGATGTCCGCGTCCGGCCCGGCCTCCACTCGGTCGCCTTGGCGGAGCCGGTTCGGGGCCAGAATGTAGCGCTTGGCGCCATCGGCGTAGTGCAGCAAGGCGATCCGAGCGGTCCGGTTGGGGTCATATTCGATGTGCGCCACTTTGGCCGGCACGCCATCCTTGTCGTGGCGGCGGAAGTCGATCACCCGGTAGGCCCGCTTGTGGCCGCCGCCCCGGTGCCGCGAGCTGATATGGCCGGACGAGTCCCGGCCGCCGGTCTTCGTCAGCGGCCTGACCAGGGACTTCTCTGGACGAGAGCGGGTGATCTCAGCGAAATCAGCCACCGACGCGCCGCGCCGGCCCGGTGTGGTCGGTTTGTATTTCCTAATGCCCATGTCGGTCTAGCCTCGCTTTCAGGAGATCGGCGCGCCGAAGATGTCGATGGAACCCTCGCGCAGAGTCACAATCGCCCGCTTGGTCGACTTGCGCCTGCCCACTCCATACCGGGTGCGGCGCGTCTTGCCTTTACGGTTCAAGGTGTTCACCGAGGCCACTTTGACATCGAAAATCTTCTCGATGGCGATCTTGATCTCGGTCTTGTTGGCTGTGGGCGCCACGATGAAGGTGTATTTGCCCTCGTCGATCAGGCCGTAGCTCTTCTCCGAGACGACCGGCTTGAGGATGATGTCGCGGGGATTCTTGGGCAGGTCCGGCTTGGTCATTCGGCCTCCTCCTTCGCTGGCGCCGGCTCCAGGCCGGACTTGGGACTGGCCAAGAATTCGGCCAAGGCGGGGGCGGTGAAGATCACATCATCTGACACCATCACGTCATAGGTGTTCAGTTGATCAGGGTGCAACCAGTGGACATCGGGAAGATTGCGCACCGATAGCTGGGCGGTTCGCTCCTCCCGGGTGATGACCACCAGCAGGCGCCGGCGGTCGGTCAGCTGGGCCAAGACGGCCGCCGCCGCCTTGGTGGAGGGCTTGTCGCCCTCGACCAGTTCGGTCACCACATGCACGCGGTCATGACGGGCCCGGTCTGACAGCGCGCCGCGCAAAGCCGCCGCCTTCATCTTCTTGGGCGTCCGCTGCGAATAATCACGCGGCTGCGGTCCGTGGACCACGCCGCCGCCAACGAACTGCGGGGCCCGGATCGAGCCTTGGCGGGCCCGGCCGGTCCCCTTTTGCCGGTACGGCTTGCGGCCGCCGCCGGACACCATCCCCCGCGTCTTGGTGGCGTGGGTGCCTTGACGGGCTGCGGCCCACTGGGCTACCACGACCTGGTGGATCAACGGGACGTTGGTCTGAACGTCGAAAACGGCATCGGGCAACTCGGCTTGGCCGGTCTTCTCACCGGCGGGATTCAACACTTTGACGGTCGGCATCTGAATCAGGCTCCCTTCACCGCCGAGCGCACCAACACCAGGCCGCCTCTGGGGCCTGGCACCGCCCCTTTGACCAGAATCAGACCGGCCTCGGAATCGATCGCGTGGACCAGCAGGTTGAGCGTGGTCTGGCGGGCATTGCCCATTCGGCCGGCCATGCGCATGCCCTTGAGCACCCTGGCGGGCGTGGCGCAGGCGCCGATCGAGCCGGGCTTGCGGTGGTTGCGGTGGGAGCCGTGCGAGGCGCCCACGCCCGCGAATCCGTGCCGCTTGACGACGCCAGCGGTGCCCTTGCCTTTGGTGGTGCCGGCCACGTCGACGCGCTGTCCGGCCTCGAACACCCCCACCGTCAGCTCCTGGCCCGGCTGGTAGGACTCGGAATCCACCAGCCTGACCTCGGCCAGGTAACGGCGCGGCGACACTTTGGCTTTGTCGAAATGGCCACGCATCGGTTGGGTGAGGCGCTTCAGGTTGGCTTCGCCATAGCCCAGTTGGACGGCGCTGTAGCCGTCGATCTCCTCGGTGCGGACCTGCGTCACCACGTTCGTGCCCACCTCGATGACGGTCAAGGGCACCACACGGCCTTCGGCGTCCCAGGCCTGGGTCATACCCAGCTTGGTGCCCAGCAACGCCGCCGCCGGGCGCACTTTTTGGGAAACGGTAGTCATCTTGTCGTCAATCCTCGCCAGTCGCTACAGTTTGATCTCGATGTTCACGTCCGCCGGCAGGTCGAGCCGCATCAGGCTGTCGACCGCCTTCGGAGTGGGGTCAATGATGTCGATCAACCGCTTGTGCGTCCTCATCTCGAAGTGCTCGCGGCTGTCCTTGTACTTGTGGGGAGACCGGATCACGCAGTAGACGTTCTTCTCGGTCGGCAGCGGCACAGGGCCCACCACGGTGGCGCCCGCCCGAGTCACGGTTTCCACGATCTTGCGCGCCGACGAGTCGATGACCTGGTGGTCATACGACTTCAGCCGTATCCGGATCTTCTGTCCAGCCATGGCGTGACCCATCTCCTACGTGTCGTTCCCGATTATGTCTTTGACCGCCCCCCGCGCTCGGGCGTGTCGCGTTTTGGCCCAAAGCTCCGCCACGCTGGCGCTTGAGTGTCGAGGGTGTGGTCCCGGCCGCGGCGCCCCCGTGCTCACGGGTTCGCGCAGACAGCCATCGCCTGGCCGGTGCCAGGCAACCGGACTATCTTGCCAGAAACACAGGTCGATGGGAAATCGGCCCGGCGGTTCGCTCACACCGGCGGCCGATCAGCCCCGTCGCCAGGGCCCGCGCCTCCGCCGCTGTGGCACGAGCCCGACCACCGGCGGCCGATCAGCCGCGACGCCAGGGCCCACGCCCGGCCACGGCGCCGCCGCGCCGACCCGCCCGGACGCCCGCGGCCTTGCCCGGGGTGTCAAAAGGCGGGCCAACCATCGCGGTTGGCCCGCCTCAGACCTTGGGCCAGGCGACCCTCGCCAGCGGCCCGCCGAACGCGGCCCGCCAGCCAAATTCTGCGCTTCCTGGGCGGCTGGAGTGCCAGTCGGCCAGGACTCCCCGGCTACGCCGCCAGCGGCGAATACTGCCGGGGAACTCGTTCGCGCAACTCCTTGTGCCTTTCACCACCGGCGTGGGTGGCCAGCATGCCCGGACCAACGTGTCCCGGAGTCAGCTCCGTCACCAGCAGCGTGCAGACGAAACCGGCTTCGACTTCATCCACGCGCTCGCCGTCGATCATGATCGCTTCGATCTTCCCGTGGCGTCTGGCGTGCAGGCCGTGAATGTCAATGGCCTGGCCAGCGCCGATTATTCCTAACTCGACCAATCCCGAGATCGCCGTCCCTTTGTCCTCGAACAAGAAGACCTGCTCGATCTCGAACTGGAATTCTGAGGGCTGTGTCTCTTCCACTAGGCGCTCCTCTCTGAGCCTGACAGGATATGCATCAATCCTAGCTGGCTCGCCCGGCCCCCGATGGACCGAAGGTTGTATACGGACACTCACGACCGTAATACCCGTGCCTGGGAATCCGCTGGACCCCCTGCGGCCTGTCCAGCCGGCCCGTCCGCTCGGCGCGCGAACACCAGGCCGCCGGCTCCATCACCGGGCGCGGTCGGCGGGTTCGCCTGGAACCGCAGGCCCGCGTCGCCTTGCGGAATCAACCCAATCACCGTCCCCTTGCGGAATTCAGCGCGATCACCGTCCCCTGGCGTGGGAACTTGGTCGAAGGCGGGCGGCGGCCAGGGAGGGTCTTCGGGGGCTAGACCAGACGCATGACCAGGTTGACGGCGGCGGCCAGGATGACGGTGCCGAACAAGTATGAGAGCAGGGCGTGGCGCAGGACGTCGCGGCGGATGCGGTGACGGGTGATGTCGGTGTCGGAAATCTGGTAAGTCATGCCCACCGTGAAGGCCACGTAGGCGAAGTCCAGGTAGGACGGCAAGCGGTCGGAATGGAACTCGATCCCGCAACCGCGCTGGTGGTACAGCCGGGCATAGCGCAGGGTGAAGAGCGTGTGGATGACCGCCCAGCTCAGGGCCACCGAGACAAAACCGCCGATGGCGTGCAGCACGTCCGCTCCCGCAGGCCCGTCCGCCGAGGCGCCCGAGCCGGCCAGCACATAGATCACATCCGCCAGCGACACCAGCGCCGCGATCACCAACATCAAGTCCATGGTCCGCCGGCCGGGATCATCGGCGGTGGCGTGATCGGCGGTTTGGCGCCCGTCAAGACGCCTGATGTGCCACCAGACACCGACCAGGTAGGTCACCGACACCGCTCCCCAGGCGCCGATCAGGGCATAGCTCCAAGCGCCGAGCAGTCCGAACGCGAGCGCCACAACCCCGCCGATGCCGACCAGCAGCGCCGCCGACCGTTCGGCGCGGTGGACCCGTCGAGGGGCGTGAGGCCCCGGTTTGGGACCGGCGGACGGGTGCGGGTAACGATTCGGCGGATGCTGAGGGCGGTTTTGTCGCCACGAACCGGACGATGCCGATCGATCCGGCCGCCGGCCGGCGTGACGGCCCGCGCCCAAGTCGATCAGGTTGCCCGGGTCGGCGTCGACCGCCCGTAAACGATGCCAGTGGTCCAAGCGTTCATCGGCCGGACCACTGTCTGCGGACCGGTCGGCGCCCGAGCCGGTGCTAACAGCACCGGGCCGCCAGCGCCCCGGCTGTTTTGGCCGCCCGGAACAGCCCAGGCGCGCCCAGCCATATCCGACCCCTCGATACGCGCAGTACCGGGGATAGCCGGACGCCATTCGATCATCGCCAGCCCCAGACACAGGACCAGTCTCCCGCCGCGGCGCCTTGGGCCGAATATGACCCGGGTCACATCTCGCCAGTTGAGAAGCCGCCGCCCCCGACCGGGCTTGCTCCCAGGCGACTGACCAGGGAAACGAGAAGACGTTGGCCTGCCCGATGCCGACCGAGCGGCACCGGGCAGGACCGGAACTACTTGATGATCTTGGTCACCCGGCCGGAGCCGACGGTGCGACTACCCTCGCGGATGGCGAAGCCCAAGCCCTCTTCCATGGCGATCGGCTGGATCAGCTGCACCGTCATCTCGGTGTTGTCGCCGGGCATGACCATCTCGGTGCCCTCCGGCAGCGTGATGACACCGGTGACGTCGGTGGTGCGGAAGTAGAACTGCGGCCGGTAGTTCGAGTAGAACGGGTTGTGCCGCCCACCCTCGTCTTTGTTGAGGACGTAAACCTGAGCCTCGAAATCGGTGTGCGGAGTGATCGTGCCCGGCTTGGCCACAACCTGGCCGCGCTCGACCTCTTCGCGCTTGATCCCGCGTAGCAGCAGGCCGCAGTTCTCGCCCGCCCAGGCCTCGTCCATCGACTTGTGGAACATCTCGATGCCGGTGACGATGGTCTTCTGGGTGGGACGCAAGCCGAGGATCTCGACCTCGGAGTTGATCGGCAGCTTGCCGCGGTCGACCTTGCCGGTCACCACGGTGCCGCGCCCGGTGATGGTGAAGACGTCTTCGATCGGCATCAGGAACGGCTTGTCCATGTCGCGGGTGGGCGTGGGGATGTAATCATCCACGGCGTCCATCAGCTCCTTGACCTTGGCCGACCACTCCGGGTCGCCTTCCAGGGCCTTCAGCGCCGAGACCCGCACCACGGGCGCGTCGTCGCCGTCGAAGCCCTGCGCGCTGAGCAGTTCGCGGACCTCCAGTTCGACCAGCTCGAGGATTTCCTCGTCCTCGACCATGTCGGACTTGTTCAGCGCGACCAGCAGCGACGGCACGCCGACCTGGCGGGCCAGCAGAACATGCTCACGGGTCTGGGCCATGGGGCCGTCATCCGCGCCCACCACCAGGATGGCGCCGTCCATCTGGGCCGCGCCGGTGATCATGTTCTTGATGTAGTCGGCGTGGCCGGGGGCGTCAACGTGAGCATAGTGACGCTTCGCGGTCTCGTACTCGACGTGTGCGATGTTGATCGTGATGCCGCGCTGCTTCTCCTCCGGCGCCTTGTCGATCTCATCGAACGGGGTGAACGGATTCAGTTCCGGGAATTCGTCGTGAAGCACCCGGGTGATCGCCGCGGTCAAGGTGGTCTTGCCGTGGTCGACGTGTCCGATGGTGCCAATGTTCACGTGCGGCTTAGTCCGCTCGAACTTAGCCTTAGCCACTAGGTCCCTCCTAAGGACTTGGGTAGTTGTACCTGACGGGCCTCTTGACCGAACCGGCGTGTTGCCGGCCGTGTCGAGAGGGCGACGTGGGCCTTCTACGGGTCGTTTTCCTATCTATTGTGTACTACTTCGGTGACCCTTCAGGACTTCACTCGCCCCGGGTCTTCTTGATGATCTCCTCAGCGACGCTTCGGGGAACTTCAGCATAACTATCGAACTGCATAGTGTAGACGGCCCGCCCCTGGGTCTTGGAACGCAAGTCGCCGACATAGCCGAACATGGTGGACAGCGGCACGTGGGCACGCACCACTTTGACGCCGGAGGCGTCCTCCATCAATTGGATATGGCCCCGCCGCGAGTTCAAGTCGCCAATGACTTCGCCCATGTATTGCTCTGGGGTCCGCACTTCGACGTCCATGATCGGCTCCAGCAGGGCCGGATCGGCTCGCTTGGCGCCCTCGCGGAAGACCATCGAGCCGGCGATCTTGAAGGCCATCTCCGAAGAGTCCACTTCATGATACTGGCCGTCCAGAAGGGTCGCTTTGACTCCAACCACCGGATAGCCGGCCAGCGGACCCGAACTCATGGCGTCGAGGATGCCCGCTTCGACCGAGGGGATGTATTCGCGCGGCACCCGACCGCCCACCACCTTGTTCAAGAATTCGAAGGTGGCCTCGCCGTCCAAGGCCAGCGGTTCGAAGGCCACCTGGACCTTCGCGTACTGACCGGAGCCGCCGGTCTGCTTCTTGTGGGTGTAATCGACCCGATCGACCCGCCGACGGATCGTCTCGCGATAGGCCACCTGCGGCTTGCCGATGTTGGCCTCGACTTTGAACTCGCGGCGCATCCGGTCCACCAGCACGTCGAGGTGCAACTCGCCCATGCCGGCGATGATCGTCTGGCCGGTCTCCTCGTTGTGGGAGACCCGGAAAGTCGGATCCTCTTCGGCCAGCTTCTGGATGGCCGTGGAGAGCTTTTCTTGGTCGCTCTTCGAGTTCGGCTCGATCGCCACCTGGATGACCGGCTCCGGGAAGGTCATCGACTCCAAGATGATCGGACGGGTCTGATCGCACAGGGTGTCGCCGGTGGTGGTGTCTTTCAGCCCGATCACCGCGTAGATGTGCCCGGCGGTGATGTCAGGGACCGGGTTCTCCTTGTTCGAGTGCATCTGAAAGAGCTTGCCGATGCGCTCTCTGCGGCCCTTGGTGGAATTGAGCACCTGCGCGCCCTGGGCGACGTGCCCGGAGTAGACCCGCAGATAGGTCAGCTTGCCGTAGAACGGATGGGCCACCACCTTGAAGGCCAGCGCCGCGAAGGCCTCATCGGCCGAAGGCCGGCGGACCAACTGGACCGCCTCATCCTTCGGGTCGAACCCGGTCATCGCAGGGACCTCCAGCGGCGAGGGCAGAAACTCGATCACAGCGTCAAGCATGGGCTGGACGCCCTTGTTCTTGAAAGCCGAACCGCAAAAAACCGGGAAGATGTCGCCGGTGACGGTCATCTTGCGGATGCCCTGGCGCAGTTCGGCGACCGACAACTCACCTGTCTCAAGGTACTTCTCCAACAGTTCGTCAGACGCCTCGGCGACGATCTCGACCAGCTTCGCCCGGTACTCCTCGGCCTGCTCCAGCAGGTCGGCCGGAATCGCCTCGACCTTGTAGTCCTCGCCCTTCTGGACGTCGCCCGCCCAGGTCAGCGCCCGCATCTCAAGCAGGTCGACAACGCCGCGGAAAGTGGCCTCCGCGCCGATCGGCAACTGCATGATCAGCGGTTTGGCGCCCAACCGGTCGACAATGGTGTTGACGGTGTAGAAGAAGTCGGCGCCGATCTTGTCCATCTTGTTGACGAAGCAAATGCGCGGCACGTTGTATTTGTCGGCCTGGCGCCAGACCGTCTCCGACTGCGGCTCGACGCCTTCCTTGCCGTCGAACACGGCCACGGCCCCGTCCAACACCCGCAACGACCGCTCCACCTCGACCGTGAAATCGACGTGGCCGGGCGTGTCGATGATGTTGATCTGGTGGTCTTTCCAGAAACAGGTGGTCGCAGCCGAGGTGATCGTGATGCCACGTTCCTGCTCCTGGGCCATCCAGTCCATGGTCGACGCGCCGTCGTGGGTTTCGCCGATCTTGTAATTGATGCCGGTGTAGAACAAGATCCGTTCGGTCACGGTTGTCTTCCCGGCATCGATGTGCGCCATGATGCCGATGTTGCGGACCTGCGCCAGGTCAGTCAGCACGTCGAGTGCCACAGGTTTTCCTTATCTCTCTTGCTTTTCACTTCGCCTACCCCCGACACGGGCCGATCGAGCACAGTGGCCGCGCCAACCAGCCGCCGGCGGCGAAGGCTCCCAAAGAGCCCTCCGCCCCAGGCGGTCTGCCGCGCCTGCCAGCCATACGGCATCGGGCACCTCTGGAAGCCAAATGGGCGACCGCTACCAGCGGTAGTGAGCGAAGGCCCGGTTGGCCTCGGCCATTTTGTGGGTGTCCTCGCGGCGCTTGACAGCGGCCCCCAAACCGTTGGAGGCGTCGAGGATCTCGTTCATCAGCCGCAAAGTCATGGTCTTCTCCCGCCGCGCCCGCGAATACCCGACCAGCCAGCGCAGCGCCAGGGTGGTGGCGCGGGCGGGCTTGACCTCGACCGGCACCTGATAGGTGGCGCCGCCGACCCGGCGTGACTTGACCTCCAGCGACGGCCGGATGTTATCCAGCGCCCGCTTCAGCAAGGTCACAGCGTCTCCGTCGGTCTTTTCCGCGGCGCCGCTCAAAGCGCCGTAGACAATCGACTGGGCGATGGTCTTCTTGCCGTCCAGCAACACCTTGTTGACCAGTTGCGTCACCAGCGGGCTGTCATAAACCGGGTCCTGGACCAGTGGTCGCCGGGGAGCCGGCCCCTTGCGCGGCATCAGCCCTTCTCCTTCTTCGCTCCATAACGCGAGCGCGCTTGCTGGCGGCCGCGCACGCCCTGCGTGTCCAGCGCCCCGCGCACGATCTTGTACCGCACACCCGGCAGATCCCTCACGCGCCCGCCCCGGACCAGCACAATCGAGTGCTCCTGCAGATTATGTCCGACGCCTGGGATATAGGCGGTCACCTCGATGCCGTTCGACAACCGGACGCGCGCCACCTTGCGGAGGGCTGAGTTCGGCTTCTTCGGCGTCGTGGTGTACACGCGCGTGCAGACGCCCCGCCTTTGGGGGGAACCCTTCAGGGCCGGGGTCTTGGTCTTCCCGGCCTTGGCGGTCCGGCCTTTGCGGACCAACTGCTGGATAGTGGGCACTAGGACTCCATCTGGGATTTGCTCGGAAGTGGTCTATCGGTGCGTGTAAGCGCGTTTCTATGGCCCACGGGCGTGGGCACACGGAGGATTAGGCTACATCGCCGAGCCCGCCACCGTCAAAGCGACCGGTCATCATTCCTGGTAGGCGTCGAAGCCGAAGGCGTCCAGATCATCGATGATGACCGAGTCGGAACCGAGCGGCGGGTAGTCGATCTCCTCGTAGCCGTAGGCCGGATAGAGTTCGGCTTTGGCCTCTTCGGTCGGCTCGACCACCACCCGGCGGTAGCGCGGCAGGCCCGTCCCGGCCGGGATCAGCTTGCCGATGATCACGTTCTCCTTCAGGCCCAGCAACGAGTCGACCTTGCCGGAGATGGCCGCCTCGGTCAGCACCCGCGTGGTCTCCTGGAAGGACGCCGCCGAGAGCCAGGAGTCGGTCGCCAGCGAAGCTTTGGTGATGCCCATCAACTCCGGGCGCCCCTGGGCGCCGCGCCCGCCTTCGGCCAGGACGCGGCGGTTCTCATCCTCGAAGCGGTCACGTGTGACCAGTTCGCCCGGCAGCAAGGTGGTGTCGTTCGGCTCCAGAACGGTCACGCGCCGCAGCATCTGGCGCACAATGACCTCGATGTGCTTGTCGTGGATGTCCACGCCCTGCGAGCGGTAGACGCTCTGAACCTCTTGGACCAGGTGTTCCTGGGCCCTGCGGGCGCCCTGGACGCGCAGCACCTTCTTTGGGTCGACCGCGCCGACGGTCAGCGGTGCGCCGACCTCCACCCGGCCGCCGTCCTCGACCTTCAAACGCTGACGCTTGGAGACCCAGTATTCGCGTTCCTCGGTGCCGTCATCTGGAACGATCACGATTCGGCGGAGCCGGTCCGAATCGTCGATCACGACCCGGCCGGACAATTCGGCGATCGGCGCCTCGCCCTTGGGCGTGCGCGCCTCGAACAGTTCCTGGACGCGGGGCAGACCCTGGGTGATGTCGTCCGCCGCCGCCACGCCGCCGGTGTGGAAGGTGCGCATGGTCAGCTGCGTGCCCGGCTCGCCGATCGACTGGGCGGCGATGATCCCGACCGCCTCGCCGATGTCCACCAGCTTGCCGGTCGCCAGCGAGCGGCCGTAGCACATGGCGCAGGTGCCGACCCGCGATTCGCAGGTCAGGACCGAGCGGACCTTGACTTCGCGCACGCCGGCCTCGATCAGCCGGTCGATCAGCACGTCGCCGGCGTCCGTCCCGGCCAGGCCGAGCTGATTGCCTTCGGCGTCTTCGACGTTGGTCGCCAGCGTTCGGGCGAAGACCGAGGTCTCCACCTTGAAGTGGCGACGCAACGAGCCGTCGGGCGCCTCTTCGGCGATCGGCAAGGTCAGGCCGCGCTCGGTGCCGCAGTCTTCTTCGCGCACGATGACGTCTTGGGACACGTCGACCAGGCGCCGGGTCAGGTAGCCGGAGTCGGCAGTCCTCAGAGCCGTGTCCGCCAGGCCCTTGCGGGCGCCGTGGGTGGCGATGAAGTATTCGACCACCGACAGGCCCTCGCGGTAGTTCGACTTGATCGGCCTGGGGATGATCTCGCCCTTCGGGTCCGCCACCAAGCCGCGCATGCCGGCGATCTGGCGGACCTGCATCCAGTTTCCGCGCGCGCCGGAGGCGACCATCCGGTAAACCGTGTTTCGCTCGGGGAAATTCTCCCGCATGGCCTTGTCGACCTCATCGGTCGCTTTGGTCCAGATCTCGATCAGTTCGTGGCGCCGTTCCTCGTCGGTGATCAGACCCTCGTCGTACTGGTCCTGGACGGCTTCCGCCCTGGCCTCGTAGCGGTTGAGGATTTCCGGCTTGGAGGCGGGCGCCACCACGTCGGAGAAGGAGATGGTGATCCCGGAGCGGGTCGCCCAGCGGAAACCAGCCTCCTTGAGCGCGTCCAGCGACGCGGCCACCTCGACTTTCGGGTATTTCTCAGCCAGGTCGTTGACGATCGCCGACAGACTCTTCTTGTCGATCATGGAGTTGACGTAGGGATAGTCGATCGGCAAGGCGTCGTTGAACAACGTCCGTCCCAAAGTGGTCTCAAGGTCGATCGGCTGGCCGTCGGCGTGATCTGACGGCAGCTCGAATTCCTCGGGCAGCACCAAGTCGTCCATCCGGATGGTGACCCTGGCCCCCAAAGCCAACTCGCCGGCATCGTAGGCCATAATCGCCTCGGCCGGAGAGGAGAACCGCCGGCCCTCCCCTTGGGCGCCGGGCAGTTCGGTGGTCAGGTGGTTGATGCCGATGATCATGTCCTGAGTCGGAATGGTCACCGGACGCCCGTCCGAGGGCTTCAAGATGTTGTTCGAAGACAGCATCAAAATGCGGGCCTCGGCCTGGGCCTCCGCCGAGAGCGGCAAGTGCACGGCCATCTGGTCGCCGTCGAAGTCGGCGTTGAAGGCGCCGCAGACCAGCGGGTGCAGGTGGATCGCCTTGCCCTCCATCAACTGCGGCTCGAAAGCCTGGATGCCCAGGCGGTGCAGGGTCGGGGCCCGGTTGAGCAGCACCGGATGTTCGGTGATGACCTCTTCGAGCACGTCCCAGACAACCGCGTCTTGGCGCTCCACCATCCGCTTGGCGTTCTTGATGTTCTGGGAGTGGTTGAGTTCCACCAGCCGCTTCATCACGAAAGGCTTGAACAGCTCCAGCGCCATGGTCTTGGGCAGGCCGCACTGGTGCAGCTTCAGCGTTGGGCCGACCACGATCACCGAACGTCCGGAGTAGTCGACCCGCTTGCCCAACAGGTTCTGGCGGAAGCGGCCCTGCTTGCCCTTGAGCATGTCGCTGATGGACTTCAGAGCGCGGTTGCCCGGACCGGTGACCGGACGGCCGCGGCGGCCGTTGTCGAACAACGAGTCGACGGCCTCTTGGAGCATCCGCTTCTCGTTGTTGACGATGATCTCCGGCGCGCCCAGGTCCAGCAGCCGCTTCAAACGGTTGTTGCGGTTGATGACGCGGCGGTAGAGGTCGTTCAAATCGGAGGTGGCGAAACGGCCGCCGTCCAACTGGACCATCGGCCGCAGGTCCGGCGGAATGACCGGGATGCAGTCCAGCACCATCGCGTCCGGCCGGTTGTCGGTCTGGAGGAAGGCGTTGACCACCCGCAAGCGTTTGAGCGCCCGCGTCTTGCGCTGTCCCTTGCCGTTCTTGATGACCTCGCGCAGAGAATCCGATTCGGCCTCCAAGTCGAAAGTCCGCAGCCGCCGCTGAATCGCCTCCGCGCCCATGGAACCTTTGAAGTAGGAGCCGAAACGGTCCTGCATCGAGCGATAGAGCAGCTCGTCGCCTTCCAGATCGGCGACTTTGAGACTCTGGAAGCGGTCCCAAACCCGCTCGATCCGTTCCAGATCCTTGTCCGCCCGGCGGCGGATGGCGGACATCTCGCGTTCAGCCGAGTCCCGCAGGCGGCGCTTGGCGTCGCTCTTGGCCCCGGCCGCCTCCAGCGCGCCGAGGTCGGCTTCGAGCCGCTGGGCCCGCGCCTCGATCTCGACATCGCGATCGGTGGCGATCTTCTTCTTGTCCAGTTCGATCTCGGCTCGCAGCGAATCGAGGTCCGCCCGGCGGCCTTCCTCGTCGACTTCGGTGATCATGTAGGCGGCGAAGTAGATGACCTTTTCCAGATCCTTGGGCGCCAGGTCGAGGAGGTAGCCGAGCCGGGACGGCACACCCTTGAAGTACCAGATGTGGGTGACCGGAGCGGCCAGCTCGATGTGGCCCATCCGTTCGCGGCGGACCTTCGAGCGGGTCACCTCGACGCCGCAGCGCTCACAGATGATGCCCTTGAAACGAACCCGCTTGTACTTGCCGCAGGAGCACTCCCAGTCCCGGGTCGGCCCGAAGATCTTCTCGCAGAACAGGCCCTCCTTCTCCGGTTTGAGGGTGCGGTAGTTGATTGTCTCAGGCTTCTTGACCTCGCCATGCGACCAGCTCCGGACGTCGTCCGCCGTGGCCAGGCCGATCTTGATGGCATCGAAGATGTTGACATCGAGCAAGTCAATCCCTGCTTCCTTATGAACTAGATGTACTAGCGGTACTAGCTGTGGTGGCCGGAAAAGTTCTCAAATCTCATCGATCGAGGAGGCGTCCGGCCGCCGGGCCAGGTCGATCCCCAGCTCTTCGGCCGCCCGGTAGACCTCGTCATCCGAGTCGCGCATCTCGATGGTGGTGCCGTCCGCGGACATCACGTCCACGTTCAAGCACAGAGACTTCATCTCCTGCATCAACACTCGGAAAGACTCCGGAATGCCCGGCTCATGCACGTTTTCGCCCTTGACGATCGCCTCGTAGACCTTGACCCGGCCGACCACGTCGTCAGACTTGATGGTCAGCAGTTCCTGCAGAGCGTAGGCGGCGCCGTAAGCCTCCAGCGCCCAGACCTCCATCTCGCCGAAGCGCTGGCCGCCGAATTGGGCCTTGCCGCCCAGCGGCTGCTGGGTGATCATCGAATACGGGCCGGTCGAACGGGCGTGGATCTTGTCATCCACCAGGTGGTGCAGCTTCAAGATGTACATCTCGCCAACCGCCACCGGCTCTGGGAACGGCTCCCCGGAGCGGCCGTCGAACAAGGTCGCCTTGCCGTCCTGGTCCACCAGGCGCTGGCCGTCGCGGTTCGGTGTGGTGCACCCGAGCAAGCCGGTCAGCTCACCCTCCTGGACGCCATCGAACACCGGCGTGGCGATCGGCTGGCCGGGATGGCCCTCCCACATGTGCTTGGTGAACCGTTTGGCCCAATCGGCTTTCTTATCCTCGATCTGCCAACCCTGCGAGGCGATCCAGCCCATGTGCAACTCCAGGACTTGGCCCACGTTCATGCGGCCGGGGACGCCCAGCGGGTTCAAAATGACATCCACCGGCGTGCCGTCCGCCAGGAAGGGCATGTCCTCCACCGGCAGGATCTTCGATATGACGCCCTTGTTGCCGTGGCGGCCGGCCAGCTTGTCGCCGTCGGTGATCTTGCGTCGCTGGGCGATGTGCACCCGGACCACCTGGTTGACGCCGGGGGCGAGTTCGTCGCCATCGTCCCGGGAGAACTCTTTGACGCCGATGACCGTGCCGGATTCGCCGTGCGGCACCTTCAGGGAGGTGTCGCGGACTTCGCGGGCCTTCTCCCCGAAGATCGCCCGCAATAGCCGCTCCTCCGGCGTCAGCTCGGTTTCGCCCTTCGGCGTCACTTTGCCCACCAGCACATCGCCGGCCTGCACCTCGGCGCCGATCCGGATGATCCCGCGTTCGTCCAGATCCGCCAACGACTCCTCGGACGCGTTCGGGATGTCGCGGGTGATCTCTTCGGGGCCCAGTTTGGTGTCCCGGGCGTCGACCTCATGTTCCTCGATGTGGATCGAGGAGAGCACGTCGTCTTGGACCAACCGCTTGGACAAGATGATCGCGTCCTCGTAGTTGTGGCCCTCCCAGCTCATGAAGGCGACCTTGAGGTTGCGCCCCAACGCCAGTTCGCCCCGGTCGGTGGCGGGGCCATCCGCCAGCACCTGGCCGGCCCGGATTTGGTCGCCCTCTTCGACCACGACCCGCTGGTTGTAGCTGGTGCCTTGGTTGGACCGCTGGAACTTGGCCACCCGGTAGACCCGCTCGCTGCCGTCGTTGTTCGACACCACCACCGAGTCGGCCGAGACTTCCAAGACCGTGCCGTCCTTCTCGGCGATGATCACATCGCCCGCGTCGATGGCCGCCCGCAACTCCATGCCGGTGCCGACCAGCGGCGCCTCCGAACGCAGTAGCGGCACCGCCTGGCGCTGCATGTTGGCGCCCATCAAGGCGCGGTTGGCGTCGTCATGCTCCAGGAACGGGATCATGGCCGTGCCGACGGACACCATCTGGCGGGGCGAGACGTCCATGTAGGAGATCTCGTCCGGGTGGATGAACTCGACTTCGCCGCCGCGGGTGCGGGCCAGAACCCGGTCCTCGGCGAACGACCCGTTGGCGGTCAAAGGGGCGTTCGCCTGCGCGATCACATAGCGGTCTTCGTCATCTGCGGTCAGGTAGCGGACCTCGTCGGTGACCCGGCCCTCGACCACCACCCGATATGGCGTCTCGATGAACCCGTAGGGGTTGATCCGGCCATAGGTGGCCAAGGAGCCGATCAGGCCGATGTTCGGGCCTTCCGGCGTCTCGATGGGACACATGCGGCCATAGTGCGAGGGGTGGACGTCGCGGACTTCCATGCCGGCGCGGTCGCGGCTGAGGCCGCCGGGGCCCAGGGCGGACAGACGCCGCTTGTGGGTCAACCCTGCCAGCGGGTTGTTCTGGTCCATGAACTGCGACAGCTGCGAGGTGCCGAAGAACTCCTTGATCGAGGCCACCACCGGCCGGATGTTGATCAAAGTTTGGGGGGTGATCGCTTCCACGTCCTGAGTGGTCATGCGTTCGCGGACCACCCTCTCCATCCGGCTCAGACCGGTCCGGACCTGGTTCTGGATCAGTTCGCCGACAGCGCGGATGCGGCGGTTGCCGAAGTGGTCGATGTCGTCCGTCTCCACCCGGATGGTCCCGGCGCCGCTGTCCAGTTCTTTCATCCCGGCGTGGAGGGCCGCCAGATACTTGATCGTGGCGATGATGTCCTCAACCCTCAGGGTCGAAGACTGGGTGTCGGCCGGCAGGCCGAGCTTGCGGTTGACCTTGTAGCGGCCGACCTTGGCCAAGTCGTAGCGCTTGGAGTTGAGGTAGAAGGTGTCCAACAAGTTGCGGCCGGCCTCCGCCGTGGGCGGCTCGCCTGGACGGATCTTGCGGTAGATGTCTACCAGGGCCTCTTCTTGGGTCTCGACGTGGTCGCGGTCAAGGGTCTCCAGCACCGTTGGGAAGTCGCGGAACTGAGCCCGGATCTCCTGTTCGGTCACGCCCAGCGCCTTCAAGAAGACTGTCACCGACTGCTTGCGCTTGCGGTCGATCCGGACCCCGACGGTGTCCCGCTTGTCGATCTCGAACTCCAGCCAGGCGCCCCGCGAGGGGATGATCTTGGCGGAGTAGATGTCCTTGTCAGAGGACTTGTCCTGGCCCCGCTCGAAGTACACCCCGGGCGAGCGGACGAGCTGGGAGACAACCACCCGCTCGGTGCCGTTGATGATGAAGGTGCCCCGGTCCGTCATGAGGGGGAAGTCGCCCATGAAGACCGTCTGCGACTTGATCTCGCCGGTGTTGTAGTTCTGGAACTCCGCCGTCACGAACAGCGGCGCGGCGTAGGTGAAGTCCTTCTCCTTGCACTGCTCGGCCGTCCACTTGGGCGGCTCGAAGCGGCTCTCCCTGAAGCTCAGCGCCATGGTCTCGTTGAAGTCCTCGATGGGGCTGATCTCCGTGAAGATCTCTTCCAGACCCGCCACCTCGGGGACGCCGCCGGCGCCCTCGGCCTGCGCTGCCGTCAACCGAGCACGCCAGTGCTCGTTGCCGATCAGCCAGTCGAACGAGTCTCGCTGCAGACCGAGGAGGTCTGGCACTTCGAGTGGTTCGCGGATCTTGGCGAAGGAAATCCTTCGTGATCCACCTAGGGGTGCGTTAGCGTCTACTGTTGAACGTGGGATGCGCGAGGCAGCCAAGGTCCCTCCCGGAGTCAAAAAAGCACGCGGCGCAACACTGAGTCTCAAACGTTAAAATGGGCATGAGGCACAGAATGGCGCAAGGGGCTAGCTTACACGGATGGCCAAGGCTTGTCCAGCCGCATCTTGGCCGGTCTCAGCCGCAAGGGTGGGGTTCACCCCGACCAGCGCTCTGGTCGGGGCTGCGGCTTTGTCCGATGCCGTCAGGGCAGTTCCCGAGGTCCGCCCCCGGCCCGGCCAGCACCCCCAGCGGTTCGACCGGACGCGCAGCCGGGCGTCCGCCGCGCGCCAGCAGCAGGGCGGCAGACCCGGTCGACTACTCCAGGGAGGCGCCGGTGGAGAGTTGGAAGACCGGCAGGTAGAGGCAGATCAGGATGCTGCCGACGATCGCTCCCACGAAGGCGATCAAGACCGGCTCAATGATCGAGGTGATCGAGGCCGTCGCGGCCGCGACCTCTTCGTCGTAGAATTGGGCCACTTTGTCCAGCATCTGGTCGAGCGCCCCAGCCTCTTCGCCGACCGCCACCATGTGCGAAATCATGGCGCCGAAAATCGGCTCCGCGGCGATCGCCTTGCCCAGTGCGACACCGTTCATGACCTGGACCTTGACCCGCTCCACCGCCTCCGTCACGAGCACGTTGCCAGCGGTTTCGCCGACGATCTCGAGGGTCTGGACAATCGGCACGCCGACCGAGCTCATGGTGGCGATCGATCGCGACAAGCGCGCCAAAGCGACCTTCTGCATCAAAGGGCCCACGATTGGCATCTTCAACTTGATCGGATCGACCTTCTGGCGGACTGAGATATCGTTCTTGTGCCGGTTCCACCACCAGATGAACCAGATCAGGGCCGCCAGCAGCGGCAACCCCGCGATCTTCAAGAATTCGGAGACCTTGACCAGGATGAGGGTGGGCAGCGGCAGGTCCTTGCCGACCGATTCGAAGATCCCTTGGAAGACGGGCACTATGAACAGGAGCATGATCACGACGATCACGGCGGCGAAGATGAGGACCACCGCCGGGTAGACCATGGCCGAGGTGACGGCGCGCCGCAACCGCAGTTCCGACTCCATCTGTTCAGCCACTGAGATCAGGACGGTGTCCAAGAAGCCGCCCGCCTCGCCGGCTTTGATCATGGCGATGGTGACCGGTGAGAAAACGCGCGGGTGCTTGGACATCGCCTCGCCCAGGGAAGAACCGGTCTCGACATCTCCGGCCACTTCCCTCAGAACGGCGGTCAGCGCCGGCGAGGCGGCCTGCTCAATGATCGCGTTGAGGGAGTTGAACAGCGACAGGCCGGCGTTGACCATGGTGGCCAGCTGGCGCATGGCGATCGCGACGTCTTTGGGCTTGGCCCGGCTGCCGCCCAACTTGATCTCCATGTTGAGGCCCGTCTTGGAGACCTCGTCGATGGCGATGGGCGTGAGCCCGTTCTCGCGCAGGTGCCGGGCGACCGTCTGTTGATCCGGTCCGTCGATCTTGCCGGAGCGAGTCGAACCGTTCGCGATGACGGTGTACTCGAAAGTCTTGATTCCGGCCATGGGGGGTCACATCCTTCCAAAGGGGCTGTTCAACCCGGCTGCGCCCTGCGGGACCCGAGTGGTCCGGCCGAGCAGGCGGGCGAATTCTTCCGGCTGGCGGGCCGTTTCCAGGCCCTCCTCGAAGGTGATGTCGCCCTGGCGGACCA
Organism: Bifidobacteriaceae bacterium; assembly: GCA_031270825.1. Lineage (GTDB taxonomy): Bacteria > Actinomycetota > Actinomycetes > Actinomycetales > WQXJ01 > JAIRTF01. Next base: position 17,860 of record JAISXH010000007.1, on the reverse strand, counting down.
ACTCCGCCAGCGACTGGTCCAAAGTGTGCATGCCCTCTTCCTTGCCGGAGTGCAAGGTCGAGTAGATCTGATGCAGCTTGTTCTCACGAATCATGGATCGAATGGCGGGCGTGGCGCGCATCAGCTCGGTGGCGACCACCCGGCCGCGGCCGTCGGCGCGGCGGCAGAGCGTTTGCGACAACACCCCTTGGATGGTGATGGCCAGCTGGGCGCGCACCTGGTCCTGTTGGACGGAGTCGAATTGGTCAACCATGCGGTTGATCGATTGGGCCACGCCCTGGGTGTGCAAGGTGGCGAAGACCAGGTGGCCGGTCTCGGCCGCCCGCAGGGCTATCTCCATGGTTTCCTTGTCGCGCATCTCGCCGACCAGGATGATGTCGGGGTCCTGACGCAAAGCGTGCTTCAGGGCCTCGGAGAAGGAGAGCGTGTCGACACCCACCTCGCGTTGCGCCACCAGGCAGCGGTTGGAGGTGTGTTGGAACTCGATCGGGTCCTCAATCGTCAGAACGTGGCCAGAGCGGGTGCGGTTGGCCAGGTCGATGATCGCCGCCAACGTGGTCGACTTGCCTGATCCGGTCGGGCCGCAGACCAGCACCAGGCCGCGCGGCAGTCCGGAGAAGGTCTTGACCACGCCGGGAATGCGCAGTTCCTCCAGCGGCAGGATCTTGTCCGGGATGACGCGGAAGGCCGCCGAGATGGAACCGCGGTCCCAGAACAGGTTGCAGCGGAACATCCGTCCCGAGGGCACCTGATAGGAATAGTCCAGTTCCAGCTCGCGCTCGAAGCGGTCCTGCTGATTGCGGTTGATCATCCCCATCAGCTGCTCGTAGAGCGCGTCTTCGCCCGGCGCCGTGTAACCGGGCAGCGGCGTGAGATTGCCGGACTGCCGGATGATCGGCGGCAGCAGGGCCGTCAAGTGCAGGTCGGAGGCGCCCAAGGCGGCCGCTTCCTCCAGCGCTTGGATCAGGTCCAGGCCCGCTCCAGCGGGATAAGCTTCGGTCATTGCTAAGCCACCACCCTTAATAGCTCTTCGACGGAGGTCATGCCTTTGGCCACCTTGCCCCAGCCGTCCTGACGCAACGAGATCATGCCTTGTTCGGCAGCCAGCTCGTTGAGTTCGCGGGTGGACTTGCGCAGAGCGGTCAAGTGCTCCAACTCCTTGGACATGTTCATAACTTCGTGGACGGCCATGCGGCCTTTGAAACCGGTGTTGGCGCAGACCGAACAGCCGGTCGGACGGTAAAGCTGGGTCGGCGGCGGCTCCTTGAACACCCAATCGGTCTGGAGCGTTTTGATTTCCGCCTCGGTCACGGCGAAAGGCTGGCGGCAGCGTTCGCAGAGCCGGCGGGCCAAGCGCTGGGCCACAACACAGTCCAGCGCCGAGGCCACCAAGAAGGGCTCGATCCCCATCTCGGTCAGGCGGGTGACGGCCGAGGGCGCATCGTTGGTGTGCAGAGTGGACAGCACCAGGTGGCCGGTCAGCGCCGCCTCGACGGCGATCTTGGCGGTCTCGCCGTCGCGGATCTCGCCCACTAGCACCACATCGGGATCGGCCCGCAGGATCGAGCGCAGCGCCGAAGCGAAAGTCAGCCCCGCCTTGGGGTTGACTTGGATTTGGTTGATGCCGGTCATGCGGTATTCGACCGGGTCCTCAATCGTGATGATGTTGACATCGGGCCGGGAGATCTCGCGAATAGCGGCGTAGAGCGTGGTCGACTTGCCGGAACCGGTCGGGCCGGTGGCCAGGATCATGCCGTAGGGCTTGGTGTAGGAGGCTTTGAACTTGTCGAACGAGTCATCCGAGAAAGACAGCTTGCGCAGGTCCACTTCGACCGCGGAAGTGTTGAGAATTCGCATGACGACCTTCTCGCCCCAGACCGTCGGCAAGGTGGCGACGCGAAGGTCCACGCTGGCGCCGTCGACGGCGATCGAGATGCGGCCGTCCTGCGGCTTGCGTCGTTCGGCGATGTCGATGTTGGCCATGATCTTGATGCGCGAGATGACCTGCGACTGAATCGACTTGGGGGCGTTCTGCATCTCGTGGAGAACGCCGTCGATCCGGTAGCGGACCCTGAGATCGTGTTCCTCCGGCTCCAGGTGGATGTCAGAGCAGGAGTCGTGGATCGCTTGGGAAATCAACAGGTGGACCCACCGGACCACCGGCGAATCCTCGGAGACGGTTTCCGTCACCGCGGTGAGGTCTCTTTGCTCCTCGCGGGCGACGGAGTCGATGGTCTGGCCGATCGAGTCGATCTCCGAATCGGAGCGGACCCAGCGCTTGATGGCTCGTTCCAAAGCGCCGCGCTGGGCCACCACCGGCGCCACGGCGGCGCCGAGGTAGGACCGGACGTCATCGATGGCCACGATGTTGCCGGGCTCGGCCATGGCCAACAACACCGTGTCGCCCTCTTTGGCCACCGGCAGGAGCAGGTGACGGCGGCAAATGGCGCCCGGGACGGACGCCGCCACGCGGGCGTCGACAGGATAAACGTCGATGTCGACAAAACGCAGCCCGGCCGCCTCGGCCAGGACCGGGATGAGGTCTTCCTCGGTCAGGACGCCAGTCGAGACCAGCGCCTGCCCCAGAGTCACACCCTCCAGGCTCTGATGGCGGACCGCCTGGTCAAGCTGATCTTTAGAAACCAATCCCCGCGACAGCAGGGTTTGTTCCAGTGCGCTCATCTCACACCCCTCGGCATCACGAGACCCATCGAATTGAACACAGCCTGGGTGTGGTCGTAATTGTCGGAGATCAGGTGCCGGGCGGCTGCGTTGATCCGACCCAAGATCTCTTCCATGGGCACCCGGTCGAAGGGCCGGGCCTCATCGATACAGGCCCTGGCCAGGGAGCGCAATGAACTCAATTCCTCGTGCGATTCGTGCAGGCGCTCGTCGATCGGTCCAACCAGATGCCCGAGCTGGGGCGAGACGCCGTACTTCGGCACCTGGATACGCCAGGCCGAAAGGAACTTCTGGAACTGGCCCAAGCTGGCGCCGGCCGATTCGACGTGACGGCCGACATCGGTCAGGACCTGCTGGGCGCCCTCCAATCCCGACGAAACCGCCTCGACGTCATCGGCCAAGGCATAGCAAAGCAGGGGCACGTAAAGGAAGCCCTCCGGCGGCGCGAACCCGTCCAAGTTCTCCAAAGCGAAGTTGATCACCATGTCGTTGTGCAACTGGGCCAAAGCGATGCGGAACCGGAGCTCCATGACTCCTAGGCGGACCTGCGCCAGACGCTCGGGCAAGGGCGTGACCACGTGTTCGGTCCCGGCGCCGACCTGGGTCATGGCGTTGGCGGTGGAGACCAGGATGGGCGCGTGCGCGGCCACCCGCTGCGAGGCGTCCAAAGCCACCTGGGTGACCTGAGCCAGGGTCGCCACCGTGCCGCCGAGTTGTTTGGAACCGGCCTGCAAGGCCTCCGCCAGGTGCTGGAGCGCGTCCAGGCGACCGAGCAGGTGGCCGATCAGCTCATCCATGGCGACCGCGTTGTTGAGGATGTCGGCGATGTCGCCGCGGGCCTCCGGCCGGTAGGTGCGCCGAGCCGACAAGGCCACCCGGGTCTGGGTTTCGGCCGGCAAGGCCGTGTACATGAACTCGTCATAGGAGGGGAAGCCGGCGTCCGCCAGCATCCCGGCCAATGCCCCCAGGCCGGCGGTGGCCGTCTGGGAGCGGTTGGCGCCGTTTTGCTTGGCTTCGGCTTCGATCGGCAGGGTCTGGCCATAGAGCGACAAGGCCGCGTTCCACAGCGGTTCATAGCGCGGCGAGGACCGGACCGACAAGAACCCGCTGCCCATGGGGGTGACCGTGGCGAAAACCTGGTAGTCGAATCCGTCTTTGGCCAGGTTCTTGACATAGGCGGCGAACGGTTTCCCGCCCAGGAGGGTGTCCCACATCAGCTTGAACGCTCCGCCCGGCATGAGCGGGTTGCGAATCAGGTTGTGGGGAGCGCCCATCAACTCATCGCGGGGGAAGGCCGACAGTCTGGCGAACACCGAGTTGGCCGCGGTGATGACGCCTTTTCGGTCGGTGCAGGAGAAGAACAACTCGTCCACGCCGACGCGCCGTTCCTGCCCTATGCGGGTTTTGCGATCAAGCATTGCGCAGCCTATCCATTGCCACGCGCACCACTGCGACCAGAGCCTGCTTGGCGGCTTCGCGGGAGCGCGCATCCGAGTACATCACCGGTATGTCGGAGCCGACAGCCAGGGCGTCGCGCACGTCTTCGAGCGTGTGGCGGGCGATCCCGTCAAAGCAGTTGATGACAACCACGAAGGGGATGCCCCGCGACTCGAAGTAGTCGACGGCCGTGAAACCCTGGTCCAGACGGTCGGTGTCCACCAACACGACGGCGCCTATGGCGCCCCGGACCAGATCGTCCCACATGAACAGGAAACGCTCTTGGCCCGGCGTGCCGAACAAGTACAGCCAAAGCGAATCGCCAAGGGCGATGCGCCCGAAGTCCATGGCCACCGTGGTGGTCTCTTTTTGGGCGGCCCGCCGACCGGCATCGTCCACTCCCAGGGAGTGTTCGGTCATGTCGGCTTCTGTGTTCAACGGCTCAATATCCGAGACCGCGCCGATGAAGGTGGTTTTGCCGACGGCGAAGCCGCCAGCCACCACGATCTTGACGACTGTGGGGGGCTTGGGCCGCGTCACGGTAGCGCCTTGGCTCGGCTCATAGTTTGGATATTGCATTTAGAACACTCTCCAGTAGCTCCAGGGTTTGTTCGCGCGAGACGGGGCCGCCCGAATCGACGCCTCCGCCGCCGCCCGCCATGGTGTCATGCACCACCAGGACGCCGGCCTCGGCCAGGTCAGAAACAAGCACCTTGACAACTCCCACCGGCAGTTTCAGGTGCGCGGATACTTCAGCCACGGTCAGGTAGGCAGTGGCGATTTGCCGCACGATGGCGGCCTCCTCAGGCGACAGGGTCGTCCCTTTATCCGCCATCCACTGCTCGTTGGCGACTTCGAGGATCGACTCAAGGCGGGTGTCGGTGCTGGCCTGGGTGCGTCCCCCGGTGACCACGAACGGTCTGACCGAGGCCACGTCTTCAACCGGCAAAGACACCCGGGCCTCATCCTCGATCCGCCGCCGGGGACGGCGGCGGGGCGAAGCCGGCGCCGACTGCCGGGCGCCCGGCGGCTCGGCCGTCGGGTGGCTGGACGGCGTCGAGCTGCGCGGGTGGGCCGCCCGGCGCGCCCCGGCGCCACCAGGCGCCTGGACCTCGGTCTTGGCTGGGGAAGCGAGCGACTCAAAGGTTCGCTCAGCCAAGCCGCCCGATTCGGCGGGCGTCCGGCGCGGCATGGGGCGTCGCTGCGCGGGGGGTGGCATCATCGGCCACCCCGCACGGTGCCGGTGGTGGGCAGCGCGTCCCGCATCTCAGCGATCAACTGCGGAGTCAGGAAGGACTCGGCGCGTCCCACCAAGGTCGCCATCTCATAGCCGACCAGGCCGACATCGGAGTCAGGCTCGCACAGCACCGCCAACACCGATCCGTACGAGATCGACATCAGCATGACGAAGCCTTCTTCGTACTCGATGACCGATTGGCGGTCACGGCCGATTCCCAGTTCCCGTCCGGCGCCGCGGGCGAGCGAGGACATGCCGGAGCAGATCGCCGCCATGATGTCGCCGACGGTCCGGTCCGCGCCGCCGGACATTGTCATCAGCAGGCCGTCAGCGCTGACCACGACGCCCAAACGGGCTCCCGGGGTCGAACGGACGAACGAGTCAAGGAGCCAGGTCAGATCCTGTCTATTCTCCCCGGTTTGATAGTTGGTGGTCATCTGAGTTCTCCTTGGATGGACATGACATTCAGTTCAGTCTTCGATTCGGAATGATGGATCATGGCTGGTCTCACCCCTTCCCCGCCGGCGCGCGGGCGTCGTTGCGTCCACGCCGAGTGCCGAGTTGGAAGGAGGACAGCGCGCTGCGGATCCTGTCCGCGTCACGCGCTTTCGGCGGCGCCGAGGGAGCCGCCGCCGGGGCTGGTAGAAGCGTCTGGCCGGTTTGGCGGCGAGCCAGGCTGGAAGCCGGCTTCGACTCTGTGCGTTCGGGCTTGTAGGCATTGATGCCTGCGAGTTCGGCCAGAGCTTCTTCTTGGATGGACGCCTTCAGAGCGATCGCCGAGCCGACGATCGAACCGCCGGTGTCCGAACTGCTGGCGGCGCCGCCGCCCGGCACCATGGTGCCGCCGGTCTGGAACCCGGCCGTACCGCTCGGGGCCGGCACGGCCGGCGCCGTGGCAGCACCGGGCTGGAAACTGCCCGGGACTGCGCCAGGCGCCGCCGGACCCCGGGCCACTCCCGGCTGGAAGCTTCCCGGCGGTGGCGGCGCGGCGGCCGAAGTCGGCGCCCGCTTGGGCAGTCCTGATGCCGTCGGTCCCGGCGGCGCCGGGGCCGAAGCCCCCAATCCGCCAGGGGCGTAGGGCGGGGGCGCCACAGCGCCAGGCGGCGCCGGCGGCCTGGTCCGTCCGGGCAGCGGCGGGGTGGCCCGGGACGGGCTTCCGCTCGGCGGGGGGACGGTCCGGCGAGGACCCGCGCCCGGAGGGGTGGTGGTGTGGGGCGGACTCACGCCCGGCGCCGGGGGCACCGGCGGGAAAGTCTCGCCCGCTGGCGTCCTGGCGCCCGTCTGCCGGCGCCTGACCGGTGGCGCCGCCGGCGTGCCCGGCGCTGCCGGAACAGCCGACCTTCCCGAGCCTGGCGATGTCGCGGTCTTAGGCTCACGCCCCGCCGGCTGGGCTGCTCCCGCCGGGGCGCCTCCGAAAGGGAAGGGCGCCGCGGGTTCGGTGCCACCTGGCGGCCCGCCAGCGGAGGGCACCACGGTGGGTTTGGGGGTCTCCGATGCCGTGGCAGCGGTTGTCGAGGAGTGGCGCGGCAGCGTCGCCGAGGGGTTGGCGGAGGTGCCGAGCGGTGAGAAACGCGCTCCCAGAGGCACTATCGAGTCAGCCCGGCTGGCACCGCCTGGTCCGCCGGACGTGTCTGCGGCCGCGGCATCCGGCCCCGCCGGTCCGTGCCGAGGCGCCGGGGTTCGCCCGGACGGGGCGGCCGCGCCGTCAGGCGCCGCCGGAGTCCCGGCGCCTGGAGTCGCAGCCTTCGGCGCTCCGGCCTTTGGCGTTCCGGCCGGCGGGGCGCCGGGTGTGGCCGTCGGGGCGGATCCCGGCGCCGGGGCGCCTGGCGAAGAATCGGCCGCGCTTGCCTCCGACTTGCCTGGCCGGGGCGCCTGAGTCCGGGCGCCGCGCTTGGGCAGGCCGCTGCCGGCGGGCGCGTCCATGCGCACGGGTTGGAACGATTCGTCCGGGGCCGCTGATTCGGTCACCGCTGAAGGCTCCAGCTTCGGCTGCGGGGGCAGCGACAGCTGTCCGGAGGAAGGCGCCGCTTGAGCCGGCGGCGGGCGATCGTCCACCAACTGCGCCGGGATGCGCACTATGGCTGTGGTGCCGTTGCCTTCCGACCCCTGGCCAGGGGCGAAGCTGACGGCGGCGCCAAGCCGGGCGGCCAGGCGCGCGACCACGGCGACGCCCAAGCGTCCATGGGTCAAGTCGTCTGGGTTGCCACCTGCCTGCATCATCTTGTTGGCGGCGGCCAGCTCCTGCGGGCTCATGCCCACGCCCGAATCGGAAATGGTCAACAGCACGTCGCCGGAATGGTTGGCGCTGCCGACTTCGACGGCGGTGCCATCCGGGCTGAAGGAGGTGGCGTTCTCCAACAGTTCGGCGATCAGGTGTGCCGCCGGCACCACCGCATAGGCCCGGATCATCGGATCCCAGTCGAGGGTGATTCTGATGCGCTCGTAATGCTCGATCTGCGAGGAGGCGGTCCGGATCACATCCGAGACCGACAGCGGCTCGCGCACCGAGCGCTCCGGGTCGCGGCCGGCCAGGATCATCTGAGCCTCAGACCCACGCCGCATCCGGGCCATCAGATTGTCCAGCGCGAACAGCGAGAACAACTTGTCGGGATCGGTTTCCGACTGCTCCAACTCGTCGAGGATCTTCAACGCCCGGCCGACCAGCGAGATCTCCCGCCGGGCGGCGGTGTTGAGGGCCTTCGGCAACGCCTCGCCGGCGGCGGCCGGGCCCTGGGGCGCCGCCGCCGGGGGCACCGGCTTGTCTGGAACCGGAACAGCCGGCGCCGGCGGCTTGTCCGCTGGTGAACCGTCAGGCGGCGGCGTCGCGGCGTCGGGCGGCGGCGTCGCGGCGTCGGGCGGCGGTGTGGCGGCGCCAGGCGTTGGCTCTGCCAGGCTTACCGCCGGCGGAGCGTAGGGCGAGCGGGGCTGAGCCGGAGGTTCGGCCACGACTGCGGCGAACGGCGCCTGCTCAGGCGGCGCCAACGGCGGCGGCCCATAACCGGCCGGCGGACCGGCCGGTAATTCCGCCGCCGGTGGCGGCGCGGGCGCGGGAGGCGGCGGCGCCGCCCTTAGCTGCTGCAGCTGGGCGGTCAGATCAACCACCGTGGACCGCAGCGACTTCACTCCCGACCGGATGCCGGCCAGCACAATCAGCCCGATCAGCACAAGGACAGCCAGGAGTACGCCGATCTGCTCCAAATTTGGGAAGCTGGCCAGATCGGCGAGCTGGTCAAGCCCGGCCGCGGCCAGAGAATTGGATGTTCGCATCAGGTGCTCATTTTCCCTTCCATGCGTCGCTCACAACCGCTGTGAGCAAGTCGGTAGTCGGATTGATCGTTCTGCTCCTAGGGCCCGTCGCACTTGCCCTCCAGGCACTGCTCCAGGCTGAAGCGATGAAGCCACGCGCCGGTGTTGGGGTCCTTGAGGTTCAGATCAGAGCAGTAATAATCAACCCCGTTGTATTTGTTCTTAACGGTGGTCTTGAACATGACCGCCTCATCGCTCGGCCAGCTACCATAGCCTGAACTCTGGTCGTTATACTGGCAGTCCTCATACTGGGGCTCCGTGAACCAGACCCAGCGCTTGCGGGTCTCGTTGAAGAAGCCGGGACGCCCCCAGTTGCCGCCATGGTGGCCGAGCGAGCCGTGCTCATGCCAGCCCCGGCCCCATTGTTTGCCGTTGACGTCCCACCAGATGACGAAGCCCTGACCGGTCTGGAAGTCGACCACGTTTCGGTCCACCACGATGATCGCCCCGCGGTCCGCCGGAAGGTAGCCGGTGAAGAGGTTCGACGAGCCGTATTCATACACCTCGGTCCCTCTGCCTCCGCCGTCACTCGGATAGCCTTCGTAGCTTCGCTCGGGGACTCCCCAGCCGTAGAGCGTGCCGTCCTCGGCCAAGGCCGTCACAGCCGAGAACGAGCAGGAGAACTGAACAATGTTCGGGTTGGCGCCGAGTTTGTCAAACTCGACCAAGGTCGGTGTGTGCGCACACGCTTCCGCAGCGCTTGTCGGCGAGGTTGGGCATTTCCGGCCCAGGGCTCCGCGGTGGGCCCCATCTCCCCAGGTCAGCATCCGGCCGGTGGACAGCAACGCGGCCCCGTAACTGATTCCCGAGTGCACTTGAACTATGTAGCCATCGGGGTTGTTGGCTTCGCGGAACCAGGGCGCCAAGGCCGTCGATTTGACTGCTATCTGACCGACTCCATCGGGATAGGCGTTAAAGGCCACCGATGTCCGGCCGGAGTACTTCGTCTGTTGATCTCCGATGGACCTCTCCCACGGGGACCCACCACCCAGCCATACTGTGTTGGGGTTGCCGCCGAAGTACCAGACCTCGCCGTTCTCCAGCAGCAGCCAGTAGGTTTGGTAGCCGCCTTCTAGCTGGACCGGCTGGTTGCCATCCTCGGTGACGTCGAAATCCGCCGGGAACTGCACCTGGACGGCGCCGTAGCGATTCCACTTGCCGTTCAGACCGGTGAGGTCGCCCTCGCCGACGCCGCCATAGTTGAACCCGCCCCATGAATAGACCAGACCCGACTTGGTGACGGCGGCGCCGGCCATCTCGGTGCTAGACAGGAGCGTGACCGGGTCGCCTTCGCCCAGGTATGGCTTGCCGCAGTTGGTCTTGATGCTGGCGCTGACGTGAGGGGCCTGGGGGTCCATGCAGCTGTCATCCCAGGAAGCGCCGATGCGCAGGCGCTTCGGCGGCCACGACGCCCCAGTGGCGGCGCCATACTTTGCGTTGCCTGTGTCGCTGTTTCTGGCTGCCGCCGAAACGCCGGTGCCGTCGCGGTTGGCGTGCGAACCCCAACCCCAGACATAGCCGGCCGTGTCCAGAGCGTTGTAGTTGTAGATGCCGCCGGTGACTTCTTGAATGGCGCCGTTCGGCAAACCGACCACAGTGGTCGGCGCCCGGTTGTCCGGTGTTGTCCAACTGGTCGACAGGCACGATTCCTCGTTTGCCGACCCCTTGGTGCCGAGGGCACCGCAGACACCCCAACCCCACAAGTAGAGCTGGCCGTCCAAGATGGTCACTCCGGACTGAAGGGTGCGGCGGTCCTTCCGCGACTGGCCTTCGACCAGCGTTGACTGCTGCAGCACCGCCGGTTGGATGGCCGGCGCCTGCTGCGCCGGCGCTTGCGCCGCGACCGCTTCGGTGCCGGCGCCGCTGATTGTTGTAGCCGCTATGGCCCCAACCGCCGTTGCGCCGGCGATCAGGGTCCAGATTCTTTGCGTCCGCAAGTTTGGTGTGCCGCGGACTCTGCCATTAGCCATTAGTCCTTCCCCCCTGTTCAAGCGCCGGGTATCTGATTGGCCGGAACCAGCGCGTAGGTAAAGCCGGTGATCGAGTACTCGGTCGCCGTGGTGATCCCATCCACAGTGGTGGGCCCTTCCCCCGTCATCTGCACTCCGGTGACCAAGAACATGCGCCCCTCGTCAGCCTGCAACAACCGCAGGAACTCCTGGGTTTGGGCCAACATGCCCTGGATCTCGATTGTGAATTGGTACTGGTAGAGGCCCGGCGGAGGTTGCGGAATGGTGGGCGCCGTCTGGCCTCCCGGCCCTTCGGGTAGCGGCTGCGCGATCAGCACCTCCGCGGGCGCCTGGCGGGTCACAGAATCCACCACCGCCTGGGACTGCTCAGCCAAAGCGATTAGATCGTCGGTGAACTCCGCCAGCTCGAGGCTGGTGGGGAACTGGTCCCTCTTGATCGCCAGCTCGGCCTTCATTTCTTCAAGGCGCTTCGAGTCCGCAGCCAGTTGGGTGAGTTCTTTCTGGGTTGCCGCGTTGGCTTTTTCGACCTCTTCGGCCTTGCGGATCGCCTCGCTGCGGGCGTCCAAAGTGGGCGCGTACAGCAGGAAGTAGGCTCCTACCCCCAAGGCCAGCGCCAAGAGAGCCGCCAGGGCCAGCACCGCTGTTGAACGTTGGTCCCTCATCAGTCCGTCCCCTCCTCATTCGGCGCGACCTCGGCCTCAGGGTGTTGCGCTGCCAGCAGCCACTCTTGGAAATCCTTCGGCAAGAACTCGCTGCCGACCAGGCCGACCAAGTTCACCTGGGCGGAGCAGGTGACCGCCCAGACTTCGCCACCCGGGGTCGCTTGTTTGATGGCGGATGTGTAGACGCCTTCTTCCAGCCCGGGAATAGAGTTGAATCCGCGCACCCAGGCGGCCACGGCGGGCATGGACGGCACCTCGACCGACAAGGAGACTCCGCCGATGCCGGGGTAGGCGAGCACGGAGTCCGAAGGCGCGGCCGCCTCGGTGGCGGACATGCCCCGCAGGGTCATGGAGTCCATGTTGGCGCCCTCGGGCACATTTGCGAACATGGCGTCAACCAGTTCCGGCCACCGGATCTCATAGGACACAGCCACCAGTAGCGCATCCGCCGTCAGCTGCAGATCTTCCTTGACTTGGATGACCTCGGCATACCGTTCCCTCTCCTTGGCCAGGCGCTTGGATTCGTCCTGCGCCTGGGAGTGCCGGGATTCGGCCATGCCCTTCCAAATGCTCAATCCGGCGAAGCCACCGCCCAAGCCCAAGACCACCAGCACCAGCACGATCCCAGCCTTGATTTGCAGGGCCCGGCCGGCCTGTCGCTTGGCCACATAGGCGGGCATCAGGTTGACGGCCGGCACACGGGGCCGGGTCGCGATCGCGCTGCCCAGGCCTATCCCACCTGAGGCCGGGGGAAGGTCGCTGCTCATGCCACACCCCCCATCGCCAATCCAACCGCCACCGGCAACGACATCCGCTGCTCCGGCGTCATCGCCTTGGCGGTCCGCTGAACCGTGAAATTGGCGTCTAAGGCCGAGAACGAGGCCGGCAGCCGCAACGCCGTCGAAATGTACTGCCCCAGGCCGTTCAACATGCCGCCGCGACCGGAGATCACGACGTGTTCAACCGTATGCCCCGAAGCCTGGCTGTAGAAGGAGAAGGTTCTGGCCACTTGTTCGACCAGGGCCTGGCATTTCTCGGCGATGACGGCGAAGGCCCCATGGGCCTGTTCGTTGGCCTCGCCTGGATTCATCAGTGCCACTTCAATCTTCAGTCGTTCCGCCCGCGGTTCTGGGATCGCCAAGGTCCGCGCGATTTGGTCAGTAATCAGTCTGCCACCTGTGGGCAAAATCCGCATTATCGCGGGCTCGCCATTTTGGGCCACGACCACAGTGGTCATGTCGGCGCCGACATCGACCAGGCCAACAACCGCCCGTTGGAATTGCCCCCGGGCCAGAGCCCGGACCAGAGCGAAAGCGGCCAAATCGACCCGCGCTGGTCGCAAGCCCGCGCCTATGACCGCGTCGACGTTGTGTTCAATGGCCTCGTTGGGCGCCGCCACGAGGAGTCCGCTGACCTGTCCATCCGCCTCCGCCAGGGGATAGAAATCGAGTTGGCACTCGTCCACCGGGACCATAATCAAATCTTGAACGGTGAAAGGCAGGGCCAAGCGCAAAGATTCGAGCGGGGCAGACGGGAGGGTCGCATCGCGAACCACCACTCTTTGGCCGCCCAGTCCAATGACGACGTCTTTGCTCGCAAAGCGCTGCGTGCTCCAGAGGCTCTTGATCGCGGCCGTGACATCTGACGCCCTGACAACCTCGCCATCGCGGACGGCATCGGGCACCAAATCGACCTCGGCGTACCGCTGGATCGCCGCCGGTCCCAGCGGATTGCTGGTGTCCACGGCTATCTCAGCGGCCCGCAACTGGGTGTCGCCAATGTCTAGCCCAACCACTTGGGTTCTTGCCATCGCCTCGCCTTTCCGATTGTCCGATCAGTCCCTGTCTTCAAACCTGCATCATTTGACGATACAGGTCCCACAAAGGTCCCCCGACCGCGCAACCCAGGACGGCCCCCGCGCACATCCACGGGCCGAACGGGATAGTTGTCTTCCGCCCTCCCCGGCTCTTGGCGATAACCCCGATTCCCCAGACGGAGCCCAGCAGAAACGCCCCGAACACGCCGACCGCCAGCGGCCCCCAGCCTTGATAGGCCAGTATCAAACCGATCAGACCGGCCAGTTTGACATCGCCCTTGCCCATTCCGTTGGGCTTGATCAGATGGATCAGGCCGTAGGCGACCAGCAACCCGAGGCCGCCGATCCCGGCTCGCAGCAAGGCCGACCAGTCAGCCGTCAACCAACTGGCCAAGGCGAGCAGGGCCGCCAGCACCGGAAACGACGGCAACACTATGGCGTCCGGGAGCCGCCTGGTTCTGGCGTCAATAGCAGTCAGCGCCACGGCGACCGCCGCCGCGTAAAGATAGGCCGGAACGGCGGCGAGCGGACTGGCGAACATCGCCACCAGAGTGAACAGCACCGCTGTCGAGGCCTCGACCACTGGGTAGAGCGGCGAGATCGGTTCCTTACAGGAGCGGCAACGCCCGCGCAGCACTAGCCAGGACAGCACCGGGATGTTGTCCTTGGCGCCCACCCGCCCCCCGCAGTTGGGGCAGGCTGAGCGCGGCCACAGGCTGGCGCCGTCCGGCACTCGGGTGATGACAACCGTCAGGAACGAGCCGACGACCAGACCAAGAAGGCCGCCAGCGAGCCCCCTGACGATCAGGTCTTGGGTCTCAACAGGCATTTTGGACTCGCTATGGAGCCTTCTTGGCGAACTCGGTTGGGTCCACCTTTTCCTGGTAAGTGATCAGCCAATCGCCGTTCCCCAAGGGCTCGAACAGCAGCGGCTGTTTCTCGACCAGCTTGGGGTTGTACTTATAGTCTTTGGAATAGCCGTTCTTCGGCTGGGTTGCGGCGCCGGCGCTCTCTTGAGCGACCACCCCGCGGAAGTTCTGGGCGATCGAGCCATAGACCTTGAGCGTTCCCAGGTAGCCGCCGTACTTCCAGTTCTGCACCCGGAAGCTGCCACTGCCGGCAATGATGGCGGCCTCGATGAGGATGTCCCCCTTCGGCCAGGACGCCCACCGCTCTGGCGTGGTGGGCGCGCTCCACACGAACTGATTGGAGGTCCCGGGGACGGCGATGGCTTCCCGCTTGTGCAGGACTGGGTTGTACACCTCAACTGAACCAGTGGCCATGACCCCGATCAGATCGTTGTCATCATCGACGGTGGTCAGATCCCCGGTGATGATGGCTGTGGAGTCGGCCCAGATAGTGACCGTGCCTTGGACCTCGCCCTCAACCCAAACGTTGCCGCCGTTCATGTACATCTGGGGGCGTTCCATGGCCAGTTCGATGTCGTAGGTCGCATTTGCCGAGGGCGCGAACTTGGGATCGTTATACACGTCCAATCCGCTGTGGCTGCCCAGGGGCAGCTCGGCGCCGGCGGGACCGCCAATAGATCCCGCTGGGATCGGCTTGGCCAGGTTCGGATAGACAACCGGATCCAAGTCGCGCACGTAGATCAGGCTGCCATCCGGGACGGGCTTTGTGACCCCCGCGTCCAACTCCGCAGCTGTGCCGCAACGCGCCGGCTGGGAGGGGTTGTCGGTGTTCTTAGACCACACCGTCATGGTGCCGTCGCCGTTGAAAATGATGCGCGTCGCGCCGTCGTAGGCGCAGCCGCGGGCGTCGAGTTCGGCCACAACATTTGGGTCGTTCTTCGGCGGCAGGGCGGGGAGCACGATCTTCCCCCGTTTGGCCGGCATCTGGTTGAAATTAGCAGTGCCGTCCACGCAGGTGCTCCATGACGCCGGGTTGGACGGGACGGCGACGCAGCGGGTGTCGCTGGTCGTGAATTCGGACTTGAAAGTGGCTCCATCTGACTTGATGGTGTCGTTCGAATGGACCCGTCCGTCAAGCACATCCCAGGACTCGAAACTCGGTTCCAAGCAGGGGCGGTTGAAGCCATCGCTGTTGGTGTAGAAGCGTCCCGGCCTGCTCCCGCCAGCCACTTCCCACTTGTACCCCAGCACAGCCATGGTGGTCGCCGAAGGGTAGCCCTCGCCGCAGGTTTCGGACGACTCGGCGTCAGGGTAGTAGGCCGTGTAATCAGTCGGATCGGCCAATTCGTAATCTGACAGGTACAGATACCCTGGCGCCGGGTCGCGCGCTATATGCGCCCGCACCGAACGTGTCACCCCATTCGAACGCCCGGTCGAAACCACGTCGAAACTGTCCGCGATCGCCACCCAGTTGTGAACGCTGTAGTGGAACGACTGGGATGACTGCGCGCTCGAATTGTCGAACTTATAGAACTTGGCGTGCGATTCGGGCCAGTCGCAGATGCTTTCGAAATCGTCTTTCTCGGCCGCGACGGCGTTCTTTCCGCCCACCGCCGGGTTCTTGCAGTAGCCGCTGGCCAGGTCCTTGGTCGCCGCCACCTCGGCCAAGTAGTCGGGGTTCTCGCGCAGACGGCTGAGGAGGTCGTTCACGCCCGATTGCGCCGCCGCCAGAGCCAGATCGGTGTCCTGCTCGAAACGGGAAGACTTGGTCGAGGCGCTGAGATAGGCCAGCGAACCGAGGACCACCACAATCAGGATGGTGAAAGAGGCCAGCACCGCGACCATGGTGATGCCGAGATCGGCCCCCTTGCGGTGACGTGCCAGACGCGCCAAGCAGGACCTCATCAGAACTTCCTCCATTCTTGGACGGTGAACCGTTTGAAGACTGTGGCCTGGAGGTCCGGGTCGCTGCCCCGGCCGGTTTCCGGTCCGACCACCGTGACCAGCAATTCGACCGCGCCGATGCTCCCTAGCGCACCAGCCGAAACGCTGGAGGAAACCCCGCTGGAGCCCACGAAGTAGGTGAAGATCGGGTCGGAGTCGTCGACGTCCCGCGCCACCACCAGGTCTTCGAACAGGTCGTCCGGGCAGCCCGCGCTGCCTTTGGTGCACAGGTCCTCGCTGTTGTCGCTCAGAATCTTGGGGTACTGCACGCAGCGGTGCAGCACGCCCGGGTCGTCGCCGGGCGAGCCCCAACAGGTCTCGCCCAATTTGACCGTCACTCTGGAGATGCGCTGGCCCTGCGAATCGCCGACCACCGGAAGAGCAGCCGTGAACTCCATCTTCTGGGGCTCCGCCTGGCTGAAGACGGTGGCGCCCGAGGAGGCGGAACCGATCGGGACGGCGGCGTAGGTCAGCGCGTCGCCCAGCCAGACGCTGATCTCCCGGATGCCGTCGACCCGGCTCTGGCGGATCATGTTCTTGGAGTCGTGTTTCATCATCGAGACCATGGCCGTGCCGATCAGACCTAGGACTATCGAGCCGATCAAGATCACCAGAATGAGTTCCGGCAACGTCATGCCGCTGTCATTCCGGTGACCGGGAGCCGCAGCGGGCTCCACGTCGGTATGCCGTCTCATAGCGTCACATCCACAGGTGGGTTGAGGCCCGGGGCCACGTTCGCCGTGCCCTTGGAGACTCCCCCGATCTCGATCGAATAGTAACCGGGCGGCAAGTCCCCGAAGAGCGCCGCGCCCCCAACCAAGTACGCCGACCTGGGGCCGCCGGCGTTGGGGTCCTGCGGGCGAAGATCAACGATCTGGACCGAGATCGGCGCGTTCAGGACTCGCACCGTGATACTGCCGGCCTGGCTGTAACCGTTGAAAGGAACCAGCTTGGTCTCATCCGGCAGCACGGTGACGTCTATATGCGGTTGAACCTGACCGTTGGTGAAAACATAGGATCCGCCACCCTGGTAGCCGATCAGCGTCACCGTGTACAGCGACCCCGCCGACGAGCCGGGCACCACCTTGAACACCGCGCAGCCGTTGATGTTGGTCACTTCCCGCGGCGACAACACCTGCGGGCCGCTGACTTCCACCACCACGCCCTGACGGGGACCAGTCCCGTTTTGGTCATCTCCCTTGACCACCACGGCGATCTGGCTTTGGCCCGTCGTCAGGCCGGAGACCGCGTTCGGGTGCGGCGGGAAGACCTTCGAGGCCACGTGGGGCCGCGTGGCCGCGCTGGCCCCTTCCCAGCTCACGGTCACCGTCACCACCGTTCCTTCGGCCGTTTGGGTGGCTCCGGATCCGGAATCGCAGGGCGAGTTGACTTGGGTGACATAGGTGGTGACCGAGCGCTCGACTTTGTAGCGCTGGCCGTCCACGCCGAAGGCGTAGTTGGCATCGCCAGTGTCCATGGAGGCCGGCAGGTTCGGATTGACCGGCGGATAGAGCACCGGATCGCGAAGAAGATTGGCGCCGTTGGACCCGCTGGCAATGACTTCGCCGGAGTAGTCCAACTCCCGCTGGGCCAAGCCCGCCGCAGTGATGCGGGCGCGGTTATCCGAACTGGCGGCGGTGCCGCCGGTGATCGCCATCACGGCGGCAATTGAAAAAACCGACAACAGCAGCACCGCTATCATCACTTCCACCATGGTTGCGCCGCTGTCTGTACTCGAAATGCCGACACGCACCATTGCTGGCCGGCGGGGGGCGGTTCGTGGCACCTCTAGGCCCCTTTCTTCTTGGCACCGCTCAGGGTATCCGTGGGGTTAGGGTCATTCCAGTACGGCGTGTGACCCCGGCACACAATCGATGATACCGCTGGTACCACCATCAAAACAACAAGTGGGTGGGCTGCCCGCGCGGTGCGGGCAG
>JAISXH010000062.1 GCA_031270825.1 Bifidobacteriaceae bacterium | reverse complement strand
TGGTCTGCCAGGCGCTGCCGCCAGTCCCCTTGCGTCGCTTCTTGGCGTCCTCTCGCTGTGAACCATGATCTGACTTGAACAAATGAGCCGCCTCCTTCAAATCGATCGCCTTGTCAGCTCTCGGTGTGCCTTCGCACGATTCAACTGTAGCCTGCTTCAACTGCCGCCGGTCCTCCCCCGTCTTCTTCAGGGGCGCAACAGGGAGGGTCCGGATCCGGAAGTCGCGCCGCGCGGGATGCCCGGCGCGACGGATCGGGGCCGGGTTGAGCAGAGATCCGGCCGAGGCCCCAGGAGCTTCGGAGCGGCAGGTGGTGGCCCGCCAACGCCACAACCCACACGCCCCGCTACGTGCGGATACACACAACTCGGGCCCGCCATTGGACCAGCCCTGGGGAGTAAAGTGGCCGCAACCAGACGTGATCTGCCATGACCCCATCTGCCCCGACTGCCTGGGCACGCCGTCGAGGACACGGGCAATACAGGAAGGCCATTGATGAGCGACGCCGAAGAATTCTTGGGCGCGTACCAACACGCTCTCGAGGAGGAGGTCATGGGCGGCGCCTGGCCACCGGAGATCGGCGCCATCTACCAGCCAGAGAGCTGCCTGAAATTCTCCCCCGCCCGCCAGGTCTACTTGGTGACGGACCGGCGCACCGGCGGACGGGCGGTGCTGCGGGTCTCGCAGTTGGACCGGGAGGCGCGCATCGACGCCGAGTACGCGATCCTGTCGCGGTTGGATTCGGCGGGCATTCCGAAGGCTTACGGCACGTTGGTCAAAGACGGGCACAGCTACCTGGCCCGCGAGTATTTCGACGGCCAGCCGCTCGACCAAGTTGTCTCCACCGGGGGCACGATGCCGCCGGACCGGGTTTTCGCTGTCTGCCGTCAGCTATGCGCGTTGTTGGGTTACATCCATTCGCTCCGCCCGCCGGTGATCCACCGCGACATCAAACCGCAGAACATCATCATGCGGCCAGACGGCTCGTTGGGCTTGACCGATTTCGGGATCGCGCGGACCTTCAAGGAGGGCTCCACTTCCGACACCCACTTCGTGGGAACCATGCCGTACGCCCCTCCGGAACAGTACGGCTACGCGCAGTCTTCGCCCCAGACCGACGTCTACGCGCTCGGCATCGTCCTGATCTACCTGGCGACCGGCAGCCCCGACCGCCAAGAGCTGGCCACAAGGATTCCCGACAAACGCCTGCGCGGATTGATCGAACGCTGTATCGCCTTCGATCCGGCTGACCGGTTCGAGGATGTCGACCAGGTGATCAAGGCGATCGATGCCTCGCGGCCGCGGCGTGGGCGACTGGTTGGCGCCATCGCGGCCGGAACGGCGGCGTTAGCGCTGGCCGGCGTGGGCGTCTGGCACCTGATCGACCCGCTTGGCACTCCCCAAGGCGCTCCCAGCGGCCCTGGGACAACGCAAGGGACCGGGGAAAGCCCGGGCACGGCATCGGGCAACCCGTCTGGTTCCCCGTCCACCGACCTCGGCGCCCGCCTCGAGGGCCCAGACGCGGCCGGCAACCTGACCGGAAACATCCTCAACTATGGCCTGGCGGTCGAAGCCGAGGGGACCATCTACCTGACCGACCGCCAGCGCATCTGGCAGCTGGCGGCCGACGGCGCCATCTTGCGCGAGGTGCCCACCGAGTACGCCGAGTGCCAGGACTCTGAATTGACCGGGCTCAATTTCTGGGAGGGCCAACTCTATTTCGCCTGCTCTAAGACCGGGATTTTCCATTACGACCCAGCTGCCGATCACGCCAGCCAAGTCTTCGACGGCAGGGTCGGAGACATGTTCATAGACGACGGCCGGATCTACTTTGTGAACAGCTCCGACTGGCTGAGACTCTATGTGGTGGAACTCGACGGTTCCGGCGAGGAGCGGGTCAACAGCAGGCTGGCCCATTTCTCCATGGTCTACCGGGGATACCACTTCTTCATAGACGGCGATGATGAGACCAAGATCCTCCGGACCGATCTGGCCAGCGACGAGACGATGGAAGTCTATTCCGGCGAGCCGACCTGGCCAACCGTCTACCAGGGCAAACTCTATGTGGGCGAGAAGCGGGCTCGCGACCAGGGGCTGGTTACCTCCGACCTAGATGGCGCGGGCGCCCAGGCCCTCGTCTCAGATCGCGCCACTCAGGCCGTGGCCGGTGCTGACGGCGTGTTCTTCCTCACCAACGGCTACGACTTGCATCGCCTGGCGCTCGACGGCGCGCCTATGGGCCTGGTGACCGAGAACCGAGTCAGCTACTACGCCGTGGCCGGCGGATGGGCCTTCTACCTGAACGCCGATGACTCGGATTCACTGTGGATGGCGAGCCTCGACGGCGCCACCGACCGCCGCTTCGAGCCCGGTCCCGGGCAGGGCGGGAGTTGACCGCCAGCCCGTTGCCGCCGGCCTGCGCTCGTGAGGGCTGCCGGCCCCAGTACCCGGTTTCAGGCCGACGGCGGAATTCCGCCGATTTGTCTGCCCGGAGCAGACCACGCGGGCGGCGCGCTGAACTAACGTGAATTCAACGATCAAGATCACAGAGAGGATGGCGACATGGTTTTCGCGGGCGGAGGCGACGCTTTCGGCGAGATGTTGCTCAAAGCGAGCGCAGATTGCCTGAACTGCAAGCGTCCTGTCTCATTCGGGAAGGGCGTCAAGGCGGCCCAGAAAGCCGGCATCACCGACGATGTCGTGATGTGCTCAGGCTGCAAATCGGTCTTCAAAACCCACATGCCAGGCATTGGCCGCCTGGTCTTGACGGAGGATGTGACCGCCAAGTACAAGCCGGCTGGCGGGGGCGCGCCGGCGGGTTCCGGGCGCCGGCGGCAAAAGGCCAAGGCGGCCATCGGATCGGCCGATGCCCGCCAGGCGCCGGCGGCCGGCTACGCGCAGCCCACGCCTGCCGCGGCCGCGGCGCAACCGGCGTCCGGGCCTATCTCCCAGGCGCAGGCGGGCCAGGCTCAGACCGGCCAGGCTCAGACCGGCCAGACTCAGACCGGCCAGATGGGCGGCGCCCCAGGCGCCCCCGGCCCTAACGACTGGGTGGTACCCGCCGGGGCGGGCGCAATACAGGCGACCCCATCCGGCGCGCATCAGGGGGCGCCAGAGAATCCGACGCGCGCCCTCGCGCTAGCCGGCGCGGTGGTGGCCGCCATGCTGCTCTCCTGTGTGGCGGTCGGCGGCTGGTCCATGGGCGCCGCTTATCCGAGCATCCTCGAGGTGGTGGTGCTGGCCTGCGCCGCCTATCTGGTCGGCAAACAGGCACGCTTCTTCAAGGTGGCGGCCGGGGTTGTTGCCGGCGCTGGGGCGCTCGCCCTGGTGGTGGCGGCCTGCGCCCAGATGGTCTCGATGTCCAGGGTCACCGGTGCGAGCGGATTGCTGTCTGGGACCGTTTGGCGGGCCACTCTGAGGGAGTTCGTGGTCGCCGCCGCGGTGGTGGTCGCCGCTTGGGCGGCGACCAAGGCGACCGAGCCGGTGACCCGGCCGCAGACCACCATGGCAGGATTGTTCGCCGGGGGGGCTTACCTGGTGGCGCACATCATCCTGGCGATGGCTCATCTCTTCGGGACCGCGGCGCTGGGCAGCGTGATCGCCTGGCGGCTCCCGCAGGCCATAGCCCTGGGTCTGGCCGTCAAAGTCGTGGCCATGCTGTGCCTGTTCAAGAGCCCGCGCATGACCGTTGGCGTCGGTCCGAAAGTCTGGTTCTGGATCTGCCTGATCGCCATGTCGCTGAACGCCTTCGCCAGCGGGGCCCTGATCCATATAGCGCGGCAAGGCGACTTGGGGAACGCGCAGCCTGTGCCGGACTATTTCGTGATACCCCTGAACCTGGTGGTCGTGGTGGGCTACATCCTGTTGGTGCGTTCGCAACGTCTTGGCTACATCCTGGTCCTGCTAGGAGCCGGCGTGAACTGGTTCGCCCAGCTGACGTATTCCCTGGACGCGGCGGTGACGCCGGGTCTGACCGGTCAGGAGTTCGAGTTGGCCACACTCAACCTGGCCACTTTGGCGCCCGCCACCTTGAATCCGGTGATCACAGGGTTGGCGCTGTTGGCGGCCTGGAAGACCATCGCGGTCCAACCGCCGGTGACGAGGGGTCGGGTGCGGGTGATTTTCAAGATCGGCGCGATCACGGCGTTGGTGGCCGGCCTGGTCATCTTCCTGGCTCTGGCCACCACCTCCTTGTGGGACGGCGGCAACTCCGACACCGGCAGCGGTTTGACCGCAGCCGTCGCGGTCGGCGGCACCATCGCCATAATCGGCCTGTTCGCCGTGGTGACCTGTTTTGACAAGCGCGCCAGATTCTCGCGCGGTCTGGCCATAACCGCATTGATCCTGGGGGCGCTGCCGCTGGCGTTGGTGGTGATCTCCCTGATCATGATGGCCTGGAATGCGGCCACATCCTCGGCCGGACATCACGGCGGCCCGGAGGTCGTCACCCATCTCGCAGTCTGCTCGCCCGTAGACAACTACCTGGATTGAACAGAAAGGCAACGTCATGATCGAACTATTGGCGGTCATCTTTTTGAGCAGGGCCAACTCTACGGCGGCCAAGGCCCGCGGCCGGCGCGGCGGCGCCGCCGCCGGGCAAACCTTCGCGTTGTGGTTCGGGCTGGAATTCCTCGGCGCCGTGATCGGCGCGATTCTGTCCGGCGGTCAAGCCGGTCCCACCTACCTGTTCGCGCTTGTCTTCGCGCTGATCGGCGGCGCCGCCTCATGGGTGATCGCACGCGCCGGCCAAGCCCAGCCGGTCGCGGCCCTGGGCCAACCGTACCCGTACCCGCCGCAGGGCGCCGCGCCCCCGTACGCCGGCCCCCCTGCGGCCGGGGCGGCCGCGCCGGCGCCGGGTTCGCCATACCCGTATCCCCAACCGTCCGAGTATCCTCAGCCGTCGGCGTATCCTCAGCCGTCGGCGTATCCCCAGCCGTCGGCGTATCCCCAGCCGTCCGGCCCCGCCATGGCCGCCGCCGCCGCGCCGCCGGCGCCGCCGGCGCAACCGCCGCTGCCACCCGGCCCTTCGGCGCCCGCGCCGGCGTCTTCAGCCCAGGAATCATCTGCTTCAACACCAGTTGAGCCGCCCCGGCCAGGGGCGGCGACCATCCCCGACTTGCCAGATGACGGAACCCCGGTCGAGGCCTCGGCCGCGCCGCCGACCGAGACAGCGGCCGGCCGGCCCAAATTCTGCACCGCTTGCGGCGCCGCCCTTCGGGCAACCAGCCAGTTCTGCACCCAGTGCGGGCAGCCGGTCACTGCCCGCGGGCAGGCAGCCTAGGAAACCAAACCGGTTTCCTAGGCCTAAGCGGCGTCTATCTTCCGCGTTTCCGCTGGTCAGCGTTCCGCTGCCCTGCGTCAACACGGTCGGAGCGTGGTTGCTCACCACGCTCCTAGAGCCGGGCCCGCTGGTCAGCGGCGCGATCTGGCGCCATCGGCGACGGCGCCGGCGCTGGATCGATCAACGGGGCGGCCACCTGTCTGGCCGGCGGCGAGGTGTTCAAGGGCTGACCTGGCCGAGCCGGCTCACCACAGGGCGCGGGCGACCTCGACCAGGTCCTCCGGCACCGGCTTGACTTTGCCGGCGATCTCTTCCAACGGGACCAGCACAATGGACTCGCCGCGGACAGCCGTCATGACGCCGAAGGTGCCATGGGAGAGCGCGTCCACGGCGGCCACGCCGAAGCGAGAGCCCAAGATTCGGTCGGTCGGGGTGGGCGATCCGCCCCGCTGGACATGGCCCAGCACCGTCAGGCGGGTGTCGAAACCGGTGCGCTCCTTCAGTTCCAGGGTCAGCCGTTCGCCGATCGAGCCGGCAATGATCCGGCCCTTGTCATCGACCTGGGTGGAGAACTGCAATTCGGTGCCTTCGGCGGGCTCGGCCCCCTCGGCCACGGCCACAATCGAGAAGCTGGCGTGGGAGCGGTGGCGACGGCGGATGATTCGCGCGATCTCTTCGATGTCGAAAGGCTCTTCCGGCGTGATGATCAGATCGGCGCCGCCGGCCATGCCGGCGCTGACAGCGATCCAGCCGACGGTGTGTCCCATCACCTCCACCACCATGACGCGGTTGTGCGACTCGGCGGTGGTGTGCAGCCGGTCGATCGCGTCGGTGGCAACGTTGAGGGCGGTGTGGAAACCGATCGACAGGTCCGTGCCCTCGACATCGTTGTCAATCGTTTTCGGAATGCCGACCAGCTTGACTCCGGCCCGGGCGACTTTGTGGGCCGCCTTGAGCGTGCCGTCCCCGCCAATGCAGACCAGGGCCTCGACCCGTTCCGCCTCCAGCGTCGAGAGCACGCCGTCGATCCCGCCCTCATTCTTGTGCGGATGGTACCTGGCGGTCCCCAGCATGGTGCCTCCCCGAGGCAGGATTCCGCGCACGTCCTCGCGCGTCAAGGGCACCAAGTCGCCTTCCACAACGCCTCGCCAGCCATTGCGGAACCCGACCATCGAGTGACCGTATTCCATCTCCCCACGCTTGACCACAGCGCGGATGGCGGCGTTCAGCCCCGGGACGTCTCCCCCACCCGTGAGCACTCCGATTCGCATGACGCTTCCTCTCGACTTGTCGCAATGGGCGCCCGCCGGCCCGTCTCAGTCGGCGAAATGCGCCCAATCGATCCGCATCCCGGCCGGGATTGCGGCTCGTGGCCTCGACACGGGTCGCGGGCCGCAGCCGACCGCCACTCCCCTTGGGCAGCGGGCCCGGTCACAGCCCACAAGAATCCTACCGGCGTGAACGCGACTGCCGCTCCTTTCGCCAATCCTGCCCAGGCGGTGCGATACTGGGGCGATGATCAGCGGTTACGGCTCGCCGCCGATTGACGGACCACCCGACCCGGAGGTGGCCTACTGGGAAGTCGAGGCCGCTGACTACTACCGCCAACATGCCGCCAGTCTGGGCCGGGACCGCTTGGTCTGGTGCCCGGAGGGCCTTGAGGAGGCCTCGGCCGGCTTGCTCGGCGACGTCCGCGGGCTGAAGGTGTTGGAAGTCGGTTGCGGAGCCGCCCAAGGGGCACGCTGGGCCGCGTCGGCGGGCGCCCTGGCGGTCGGGATCGATCTGTCAGCCGGCATGCTGGCCGTCGGCCGCCACCTCGGAACCGATGGGTTCGCCTTGGTCCAGGCCGAGGCAGCCGCCCTTCCCTTCGCCGACGCCTCATTCGACTTGGCTTTCTCGGCCTTCGGCGCCCTCCCCTTCGTCCCGTCCTTGGCGGCCGTGCACCGCGAGGTCGCCCGGGTGCTGCGCCCCGGCGGCCGCTGGGTGTTCTCCACCACCCACCCGTTCGCCTGGGTTTTCCCCGACTCCCCCGACCCAGCCGACCTGCGCGTCAAGCGCTCCTACTTCGAGCGCACGGCCTACTACGAGTTGCACGATGCCGCCCGCCTCAGTTACGTCGAATACCACGTCACGCTCGGGGACCAGGTGCGGGCGCTGATCGAATCCGGTTTCACCCTCGATCAGCTGATCGAGCCGCAGTGGCCTGACGCCGACGGCGCCACAGACGGTCCTGCCGGCCCCGCAGGCGCCGGCGGGGCCGCCGATGGCGAATGGGGCGCCTGGTCGCGCGCCCGCGGCGCCCTGGTCCCCTCGACCCTGGTCCTGTGCGCTTCCCTGGCCGGCGCCTCCGGCACATCCGGCGCCAATGCCGCCGGCCGCAGGCGATCACAACCGCGGCACGCCTAGATCCGGCGGCCGGGTCGGCTGAGCACAGCCGACGCGGCCGACTTCGTTTCAAATCGTTGCGTCTGGACCGACCGGTGGGCTCGACCGGGCTGACGCTGCCGGGCCGCGGTCGTTCACCGGCAGGCCATGCCCAAATTGCCGGCGCAGCCGGGGCCGGCCGGCTTCAGTTGGCGCGCATCAGATCCAGGAAGCGGTCGAAGAGATAGGCGGCGTCATGGGGGCCGGCGGCTGCCTCGGGGTGGTACTGAACTGAGAAGGCCGGTCGGTCCAGCAACCGCAGGCCCTCCACCACCTGGTCGTTGAGATCGAGGTGGGAGACCTCGACCCGGCCGAACTTGCCCGCCTCCCAGGGGGTCAGGACGGGACCGTCGAGGGGCACATCGACCGCGAAGCCGTGGTTGTGGGCCGTGACCTCCACCTTGCCTGTGGCCCGGTCCAGCACTGGGTGGTTGACGCCGCGATGGCCAAAGCCCAGTTTGTAAGTCTCGAAGCCCAAGGCGCGCCCCAAGAGCTGGTTGCCGTAGCAGATGCCGAAGAAGGGGACGCGCGCTTCCAACACCGCCCGCAGCAACTCGAGTTCGGCGCCGGCCGCCGCCGGGTCGCCGGGGCCGTTCGAGAAGAAGACCCCGTCCGGGCGGTAGGCCATGACCTCGGCGAAAGAAACTGATCGTGGCACCACCCAGACCCGCACGCCACGGCGCGCCAGCAGCTCGGGTGTCATGGCCTTGATCCCCAAGTCGACGGCCACGACGGTGGCCACCACCGGCACGCCGGGCGGGGGCTCCACAACGTAAGACTGGTCGGTGGTGACCTGGCCGGCTAGGTCTTGGCCCGCCATCGGCGCCGTGGCCTGGACAATGGCCACCAACTCCTCGTATGAGCGGCGGCGCCCGAACTGGTCCGCGGCCGCCTCTCCGGAGAAGATCCCCGCCCGCATGGCGCCGCGTTCGCGCAGGTGGAGGGTGATGGCGCGGGTGTCGACGTCGCTCAGGGCGACAATCCCCTGGTCCCGCAACTCATCCTCGAGGGAGCGCTGCGAACGCCAGTTGGAGGGGCGCGGCGCCGGGTCGCGGACCACATAGCCGGCCACCCAGATGCGTCGCGATTCGGGATCCTCTGAATTCACGCCGGTGTTCCCGATGTGCGGCGCCGTCATGACCACAATCTGGCGGTGATAAGACGGGTCGGTCAACGTCTCCTGGTAGCCGGTCATGGCCGTGTTGAAGACGATCTCGCCCGTGGTGACGCCTTCGGCGCCGAAGGGCCGCCCGCGAAAGTGCCGCCCGTCCTCCAAGACCAGCAGCGCGCGTCTGTCCTCCATTCAGACCACCTTGCCGTCCAGCACGGTGGGCCGGCCGGCGTAGAACGTCGCCACCGTGCGCCCGTGCAATTCCCGGCCCGCCACCGGCGTGTTGCCCGATGCCGTCTCCAGTTGTTCCGGCACCACCCGCCAGCGCGCGGACGGATCGAAGAGCGTCAAATTGGCGCTCTCCCCCACCGCGATGGGGCGGCCTTGGCCGCCCACCCGACCGATTCGGGCCGGGCGGTGTGACATCGCCTGAGCGACATCGGCCCAGCCCATCCGGCCGGTCTCGACCATCAACTGGTGGACGATCGGCAGCGCGGTCTCCAAGCCGGTCATGCCGAACGCGGCCGCCTGCCACTCGCAGTCCTTGGCCTCGCGCGGATGCGGCGCGTGGTCGGTGCCGACCACGTCGATGGCGCCATCGGCCAAGGCCGCCCGGACGGCCTCTACGTCTTCGGCGGCCCGCAACGGCGGGTTGACCTTGTAAACCGGGTCGTAAGTGCGGGCCTGTTCGTCTGTCAGCAGGAGGTGATGGGGCGTCACCTCGGCGGTGACGGCGATCCCCCGGGCCTTCGCCCAGCGGATGATCTCCACCGCCCCGGCAGTCGAGACATGGCACACGTGCAAGCGAGAGCCCACGTGTTCGGCCAATAGAACATCTCTAGCGATGATCGACTCTTCGGCCACGGCGGGCCAGCCCGTCAAGCCGACCTGGCTCGAGACCAGGCCCTCGTGCATCTGAGCGCCTTCGGTCAGCCGCGGCTCCTGGGCGTGTTGGGCCACCACTGCGTCGATCCCTTTGACGTACTCCAAAGCCCGGCGCATCAGCACCGGATCCCAGACGCACATGCCGTCGTCGGAGAACACCCTGACCTGGGCGGCGGATCGGGCCATGGCCGCCAGTTCGGCCAGATGGCGGCCTTCCAAGCCAACCGAGACCGCGCCGACTGGCCGGACTTCGACGTAACCGGCGTCCCGGCCCAACCGCCAGACCTGCTCCACCACACCGGCCGTGTCCGCGACCGGGTAGGTGTTGGCCATGGCGTGGACGCAGGTGTACCCGCCGGCCGCCGCCGCCCGCGAGCCGGAGCGGACGGTTTCCGAATCCTCGCGGCCAGGCTCCCTTAGGTGCGTGTGCGGGTCGACCAGGCCGGGCAGCGCGATCAGCCCGTCGGCGTCGACCACCTGGGCGTTCCCGGTGCTCCCGGCGGCGGCCCGCCCGACCGTCGCGAACACTCCGCCGGCCACGCCGATGTCGGCTCGCTCCCCGCTGGGCAGGGTGGCCCCTTTGATGAGATAGTCCATGCCTGTCACTCCTTAGCCCCGGTCAGCGTCAAGTACAGAACCGCCATGCGCACGGCCACGCCGTTGGCGACTTGCTCCACGATCACGGACCGGGGGCCGTCCGCGGCCTCGGAAGTGATCTCCAGGCCGCGGTTCATGGGGCCGGGATGCATCACGATCGCGTGGGGCGCCAGCGCCGCCAGGCGGCGGGCGTCCAAACCGTACTCGCGGCTGTATTCCTGCGGGCTGGGGAAGAAGCCCCCGCCTTGGCCGGACATCCGCTCGCGCTGGACTCTCAGCATCATCAGAGCGTCCGGCGGCTGTTCGGCCAGGGCCCGGTCGAGGTCGTAGAACACGTCGGCCGGCCACTTGTCGACTTCTACCGGCAGCAAGGTGGCCGGCGCTACCAGGGTCACCCGCGCCCCCAGGGTGGTGAATAGGTCCACGCCGGAGCGAGCCACCCGCGAATGCAAGACATCGCCCACGATCATGACGTCCAGGCCGCTGAGGTCCTGGCCCGCCAGCGCCGCAGCGCGTTCGGTCAGGCGGTCGGCGCCGGCCGGCGCCTCTGCGGCCGCCCCGCCTTTGAGGTGGCGACGGATGGTCATGGCGTCCAACAAGGATTGAGTGGGGTGCTGATGGGTCCCGTCGCCGGCGTTGATGACCGAAGCGTCGGTCCAGGTCGAATGGGCGATTTGGTAAGGCGCGCCGGAAGCCGAGTGGCGCACCACGATCCCATCCGCGTGCATCGCGCCCAGGGTCAACACCGTGTCTTTGAGCGATTCGCCCTTGGAGACCGAGGACCCCTTGGGCGAAAAGTTGATCACATCGGCGCTGAGCCGCTTCGCCGCGGTCTCAAAGGAAATCCTGGTCCGGGTCGAGTCCTCGAAGAAGAGGTTCACCACCGTCAGGCCGCGCAAGGTCGGGAGCTTCTTGATCTCGCGGGCCTGGGTGGCCGCCATCTGTTCGGCCATATCCAGGATCGCGACCGCCTCATCGCGACTCAGGTCGGCGGCGCTGAGCAAGTGTTTCACGAGGCGACACCTTCGATCAGAACGCAGTCGCGGCCATCGGTCTCCCTCAGCAGCACGCTCACCCTTTCGGCCGTGGCCGTGGGGAGGTTCTTGCCGACGTAATCGGCTCGGATCGGCAGCTCGCGGTGGCCGCGATCGACCAGCACCGCCAGGCGGACCACCTTGGGCCGGCCCAGGTCCGCCAGGGCGTCCAGCGCGGCCCGGATGGTGCGCCCGGAGTAGAGCACGTCATCGACCAATAGGACTGTGGCGCCGTCGATCCCGCAGGCCGGCAGCTTGGTCGGCCCAAGCGTACGTGTGGGCACCCGCGACAGATCATCGCGGTACATGGTGACGTCGAGCTGACCCAGGGCTTTGGGCCAATCGGGCTCGATCTGCCCGATCCCGTCCGCCAAGCGCGCCGCCAGTGGCACGCCGCGGGTGGGGACGCCCAACAGCACCAGACCGTCCGGCCCGTGGTTCTTCTCCAGGACTTCGTGGGCTATACGTTGGATCGCACGTGAGATATCGGGTCCGTCGAGGACCTCGGTAGCCGCCATGTCGCTCTCCTTTCCCGCCTCACAGGACGGGGCTTAAAGGTGTCTTGGCCGCCCCCAGTCTAGCTCCACCGCAGCCGCCCATCCGCCCACCATCCCGACCGATTCTGTCAGCGTGTCGGGACGCCTCCGCGCACGCCAGAACACCGGCGGGATCCACCCCCGGCGGCCCCGGCGTTATGCCGCCTGGCTCTGGCGCTCGACCCAGATCGAGTTCGACGTTCTGCAGCCCGTTGGCCGCCCCCTAACTGTCAAGCTGTGGTGAGACGTCGTTGGCGTTGATGGTGTTGGCGGGGGGGGTGGTGGTGGGAGGAGGGGGGGGGGGCGCGGCGGCTGAGGGGGCTCGGGGTGCGGGGG
>JAISXH010000048.1 GCA_031270825.1 Bifidobacteriaceae bacterium | reverse complement strand
GTTGACCGCCGGGATCGTCCAGACGGTCGGCGTCGATCCGCATCAGTTCCGGGCGACGTTGAACGACCAGTTCGGCGATCCGTGGACGTCGCCCGCGTCGGTGGTGTTCTCTTACCGGTTGGACGGCGATCCGGCGTGGACCGTCGGGGCGACCCGACCCGCCGTCAACGGGATGGCCGTGTGGGATTCGTTCCAAGCTCCGGCGGGCCTTTATCAGGTGAGAGCCGAAGTCGGCACGTTGCAGTTGGGCGTGGTCGCGGAGGTCGAGTTCGCCGACCCGGTCCCGCCCGGCACGCGGGCGGCTCCGGTGCGGCCGGATGTCGATCCGTCGAATGGTCGGCGCGTGGTTGGTTCAGTCGGGGTGGCGGATGTGCCGGCGGCAGCGGCTGGGTTGTTGGAGGCTGTGGTGGCGGGTTCGTCGGGTGAGCTGGCGCGTTGTCTTGTGGAGCCGGTTGGCGGGTTTGATTGCGCGTTACCGGCGGGTTTGGTTGACGGGGCGGAGTTGTCGGTGTGGATTGAGGATGATCTGGGTTTGGTTTCTCCGGTTGTGCTGATCCGCGTTGACATGGTGCCGCCGGAAGTGGAGGAGATCGCGCCTTCGGATGGCTCTGAGTTGAGTGGTGTGGGCGAGCCCGGGGATGTTGTGGTGGTGCGGGACTCGGGTGGGGCCGAGTTGTGCCGCGCTCAGGCGGCAGCGGACGGCGCGTGGGTTTGCGTGTTGGCGCCGTCGGCTCCGGAGGGAGCGCTGGTGACGGTCGTGGAGCGAGACGCGGCCGGCAACGAGGTGGAGGTTGTTTGGCGGATCGGATTGCCGAGGGTGGAGTTGGGGGGCCTGTCGGTGGCGCGCGGTTCGGAGCAGTCTGCGACGGGCGTCAATTTCCAGCCGGGTGAAACGGTTTCGGCGGTGATGTGGTCGAGTCCGTTGCCGGTGGGGGACGCTGTGGCTGGTGTTGACGGCCGGGTGGAGTTTAGGTGGGTTGTTCCCGATGACGTGGAGAGTGGCCCGCATCGGGTCGTGATGACCGGGGCCTGGTCGGGGGCGTTTGAGGCTGTGTTCCAGGTGCCGCCTGGTGGTTCGTCTTCGGGCGGGACTGGTGGTTCGTCTTCGGGCGGGACCGGTGGTCCTTCTGCGACGGACGGCGACGGGTTGCCGGTGACTGGGGCTTCTGGTGTGGGTGTGTTGACGGCATTGGCATTGGGGTTGGCCGGTGTTGGCGCGTTGGCGTTCACCTGGGCGAGAAAACGCCGCCGGGCGTGACGCACAGGGCGCGGCCCAAGAGGTTGCGTACTGGGCCCTCCGAAGCCGGGTTCGACGCCCTGCGATTTCGGCCCGGCCGACTTGTGGGCCGGAGCTATTCCTCCGGTGCTTCCCAGTCCGCGCACGGTTGCTTCTCGCTACCGACGCCGACCCATGTGTCTGACCGGGCCACATATCGTTTCCCCGAATCCGAGTGGTAATAGATGGCGAACCCGTGGGAATAGCCGAGGTTCTCTTTGGGTAGGTCGATTTCCAGCGCAAGTTGCCACCCGTCGCCTTTCTTCTGGACGACCGCCTCGGGCGACCCGATCACTTTGCGGGCAGCCCAATTGTCGAGATCAGCCGGCCGGACGCTCTCGTCGTCAGCTGACGGCGGCAACCACTGGCCGTTGGCGATTCCGTTGTTGATCCACGGGATCAGGTGTCCGTCGACCAGCGTGATGTCCACAGGGTCGGTCAATTCCACCGAGTCCAGGGTGACGGGGGTGTCGGTTTCGTTGTACACCATCAGTGGGGCCCAGGCGACATGCCTCTGGTCGGTCGGCTCCAACACGCAGGAAGCGAAAGCAGATTCGTCACCAATGCTTAGGGGGCCATTCTCCGCCACGGGGTCGCGGTGCCAGACCAGCAGCGCTGTCGCCCCGGTCGCCGCCAAGATCAGAATGCCGGCGCCGACCGCAGCGTGCCGAAGCGCGGTGCCTTTCAAAGGACGCTGGCGGGCCTGGCGAACATAAAGCCTGGCGATCCCCCCGGTGGGGCATTTGCTCCGCACAACGCCGCAGGGCCAGCGAACTTGTACTTGATCTTCGTGGTGCTGGAGAAACCAGTCTGTATACTCAAGTCGATGCCGATTACCGCAGAGGCAGAGACGCCGTTCGTCCACTTGGTGGCGGTGGTGCTGGTCTTTTCAAACCAGCTACCCTTCCATTCTTGCACGCAGTTCGCCCTCTTGGTGGTCGGCATTGAGGACGCGTTGTAGCTGTAATCGCCGCCGGCATAGCTCTCGACGCGGTATTCATGGCGCGTCTGCATAAGGCAGGTAATCGAGATCCGGTGTTTGCCGTACATGAACCGGGTCCGAGGAACGTACTTAAGCTTCCCGGTCTTGGTTGGGAAACCTTGAGTGGCGGTTGACGACTTGATTCGGGTTCCGCTGGACTTCCACGATCCGTTCTTTCCTGTGGCCGACGTGGCCCAGCCGAGTTGCGAACTGGAGCCAGACGTGTAGGTCACAGTGGCGCTGGCGTAGGGGGTGTCGCTGGCCACGAATGTGAGAACAACATTGGCTGGATGCTCTGACAACAGCTTGTCGGTACTGCGGGGGACGCAGGCAGACGGGGCCGCCCCGTTCTTGGCAGCGGCGGGGAGCACAATCAGTCCCGGTTCGCTTAGATCCGGGATCGCCTGGGACGCCGAGGCCGCGATGTCTTGCCCCGATCCGCTAGCCTCCGGTCCAGGAACTGAAGTGGAAAGCCCGGTGGCCGCCGGGTTGGAGTTGACTTCGAACTTCGCCACCTCACCCGAACTCCCGGCTATCGCCACCGCGTAAAGCATGGTCGGTTTCCCTGCGATAGACGCGGGGAGTGCAGCGGAGGGAACTTTGTAGCGACCTTGCGAGTCGGTGTGAACAACCGCGAATGGCTTCGACTCCTTGGTCTGGCCGACCGCAAACGAGCCGGCGGCTTCCAGCAAGAGGTAGACCGGCGTTCCGACTGCCGCAGTGCCATTCGCCAACTTCACGGTGCCCGTGTCCACGGACTTGGCGACGTTTGCGGTGTAATAGGTCGGGATTCCGCTGTCAGACAACGGAGTATCTTCGAAGACCGGAGCGGCGCCGGCCGGGTGTCCGCTGACAGCGCCGACAATGCCGGCCGATCCGGCGAGCGCGGCGACTGTCAGTAGCGACAAGAGCTTCTTGGTTCTAGTCATCGGGTCGTGATCCTTTCGTTGAGGGGCGGCACCGTTATGCGAGACGTCTGCGGCGCCGGGCTAAGACGTTCGGAAATTCCGATCCGACTCGCTTCAAACGCTACTAGGCAAATTGCTGCCGGTCGACCACGCGACAGACGTCACAGTTAGTTATGGCCCGCGTGGAGGGGGTCCGTGCCTCAGGGTTTTTTGCCCGCGTGGCGACGCTGATGTGTCATGGTTCTGGGGCGGAGGGCCCCGAGCACCGCGAGCGGCGGCACGCCGCGGCGGGGCCGGAGCTGTTCCTCCGGCGCTTCCCAGTCCGCGCACGGTTGCTTCGCGCTACCGGCGCCGACCCATGTGTCTGACCGGGCACCATAGCGTTTCCCTGAATCCGAGTGGAAATCAATTGGGCGTCCCCGCTATTCCGAGCGTGTAGAGTTGGCATTAGTGGGTCCGCCCGGACCTGCCAGGCGTCGGGGATTCCGGTTCTTAGGGCTTCGGCGCTTTGCTTTCACACGAAGGATGATGCCCGTCATGTCAAGAGCCCGGAAGATTACAACACTGCTAGCCACCGCATTGGCATCGGTGATCGTGCTTGTCGGCACGGTGCCGTGCCACGCCGAAGACTCCGCGGCGGATCTCAGTCCGCAAGCGGTCGCGGCCCAGATCGAGGGGGTCGCACCTCTGGAGATAGTCGAAGTACCGGTCATTGTCGGCGACTCCGCGGTAGCGGTCGTTGATGGAGGCACGGTCACAGTGCCTGAAGACGCTGCTGAGCCCCTTCAGCTGGAAGCATCAGATGCGACAGCTTCCGACCTGACAGTCAGTTTGCCGGAACTCCGGGCGGCGGAACCATCGGTCTTGACCGATGACGGCACCATTGTGTACGGCTCGGATGAGGATGTGTCCCTGGCGGTTCAAGTCGTTGACGATGGTGTCCGCATCCAGACCGTGTCAAACAGCGCCGATGCGCCAACCGAGTTCTCGTACGAGTTCGGCGAAACCGTGCGGCCGGTGATTCAGCCCGACGGATCGGCAGAACTGATCGAAGAGAGTCGCGCAGGAGGGGCAGCGATTGTCGGCGCGGTCGCGGTGCCCTGGGCGGTTGATGCCAATGGGGAGCGAGTGGCCACCGAGTTCCGGGCGGAGGGAAACGAATTGGTACAGGTCATCGAGGTGCTCCCGACGACAGAGTTTCCGGTGGTCGCCGATCCCAAAGTGACCACGACTTGGTGGAATACCACCGTGTATTTCAACAAGGCAGAAACCCGCGTGTTTGTCGCGGGCACCGGCGCCGGTTCCTGGTTGAGCAAGTACTTTGGGTTACCCGGTAGGGTCATATCTGGTGTCCTCGGAGGTTATGCTGCAGCCGCGGCAATCTACCTCGCGGCCGGGAAGTGCCTGAAGCTCGTCCAGTACATGGGCTCGATTCCGGTGCCGCAGCCGTATTCGGGGAATGAGGCAGGGGGTTATTGCAGTTGAGAGAGGCGGGCATCCACTTGACCGCCTGCGTGCTCTCGGTCGGCGGGTTCATGCTGGCCGAATGGTTGCGGTCATGGGCAAAGAAGATGCTGCTGAGCGTTGCCGTGTTCGTGGGGATCGTCGTCGGCATGGCGGGGCTTGGTATGGCAACCGGAACGGGCGATGGGAGAAACAACTGGAGCGCGTTGGTTCTTTGGTTCACCGCGGGGGCGTTGACCGCACTGCTGGCGTCACTGCTGCGGCCCGTGATCAAGAGTCGACGCGATAGGCCGAAGGATGGGGCTCCGGCTCCCTTGACGTTGTCCTAGGAGCGTGGTGAACAACCACGCTCCGACCGTGTTGACGCAGGGCAGCGGAACGCTGACCTGCGGAAACGCGGAAGGCAAGCGCTGCTTCGGCCTAGGAAACCGTTTGTTCACCGGTTTGCTAGGTCGGGGCGCCGTGGTCCCCTGGGTGTCCAGGGCCGCGCCAGCAAGCCGCAGTCCGGAACTCAAGGCATCCGAACCCGCTGTCGGTGGCTGCGGGCCGGGCGCGGGGGCGGAGCACGCCGGCGCGTGTAAAATTGCACGTTTGGCGAGCACTGACCCGGTCATCACCGGCGAGTTCCCCGGAAGAACGGACCTCGGCGTCACGGCCACGTCCAAGCAAGATCGGGCCTGGGCCCATCTTGGTTGGAGCGGCGGGCGGCGGATCTCAGTAGAACCGGGCGCCTCGGGGCGCGGCCAATGCCCTGAGTGATGAAGCGGCCGGCGGCCGCAGGACCTGAAGACCGCCGGCAAGCGAGGTGGTACCGCGGTGCCAAGAGCGAGCCGGAAGGTGAGGAACCGAGCTGGCTGGACGGCATCGTCCTCGTGGTGAAGACGACAAGACGAAGACGGAACGCGAAAAGGACCACTCCACACCATGGCTTATCCACTGCACCGCCCCGACCTGACCGACGTCCCGGCGAAAGCCTCCTTCCCGACCCTCGAACACGAAATCCTGGCCTACTGGGGCGAAGACCGCACCTTCCAGGCATCAGTCGACCAGCGGGCGGCGGACTGCGACGGCCAGGCCAGCGCCAATGAGTTCATCTTCTACGACGGGCCACCCTTCGCCAACGGGCTGCCGCATTACGGCCATCTGCTCACCGGCTACGTCAAAGATGTGGTGCCGCGCTATCAGACCATGCGCGGGCGCCGGGTGGAGCGCCGCTTCGGCTGGGACTGCCACGGCCTGCCGGCCGAGATCGAGGCGGAGCGCGAACTCGGCATCAAGAACAAGTCGGAGATCGACCGCATGGGCGTGGCCGAATTCAACGCCGCCTGCCGCGCCTCCGTCTTGCGCTACACGGACCAGTGGGAGGACTACGTTTCCCGCCAGGCGCGTTGGGTCGACTTCGCCAACGACTACAAAACCCTCGACCTGCCCTACATGGAGTCGGTCATGTGGGCTTTCAAGAGCCTTTGGGACAAGGGGCTGATCTACGAGGGTCACCGGGTGCTGTGGTACTGCTGCCGCTGCGGCACGCCGCTGTCCGCCTCCGAGACCCGCATGGACGAGGTCTACCGTCAGCGCCAGGACACCGCCGTGACCGTGGGCTTCGAGCTTTACGCCGACGATGCCGATGACGCCGCCGATGCCGACCGGCCCGGTTCCAGCGCCCCGCCCGGCGACCCGACGGTCGCGGCCAGGCGCGCCGTCCACTCGCGGTTGGCCGGGGCGGTCGCCCTGGCCTGGACCACGACGCCGTGGACGCTGCCGTCCAATCTGGCCCTGGCGGTCAACCCCGACGTCGATTATGTGCTGGTGGCGCCAGAGGCGATGGCGGGGGAACGGATGCTGCTGGCCGAAGCGCGCCTGGCCGCCTACGCCCGCGAGTTGGGGGAGAGCCCGGATGTGATCGGGCGGTTCAAAGGCGCCGATTTGGTCGGCTTGCGTTACCGGCCGCTGTTCGATTTCTTCGCCGACCAAGCCGCCGCCGGCGCCTTCCAGGTCCTGGCGGCGGACTATGTCACCACCGAGGACGGCACCGGGCTGGTGCACATCGCGCCAGCCTATGGCGAGGAAGACAAAGCGGTGACCGATTCGGCCGGGATCGAGTTGGTCAACCCGGTCGATTCGGCCGGCCGGTTCACCGCGCCGGTGACCCCTTGGCAGGGGGTGCAAGTCTTCGAGGCCAACAAGCCGATCGTCCAGGCGCTGAAGGAGTCGGGACAGCTACTGCGCCAAGAAACCTACGACCATCCCTACCCGCACTGTTGGCGCTGCGACACGCCGCTGATCCAGTACGCCGTCAGCTCCTGGTTCGTGGCCGTGACCAAGTTCCGCGATCGCATGGTGGAGTTGAACCAGGAGATCGAATGGTCGCCGGAGCATGTCCGTGACGGCCAGTTCGGCAAGTGGCTGGAGGGGGCGCGCGATTGGTCCATCTCCCGCAACCGCTATTGGGGTTCGCCCATCCCGGTCTGGGTCTCGGACGACCCGGCCTATCCGCGCGTCGACGTCTACGGGTCGCTGGATGAGTTGGAACGCGATTTCGGCGTCCGCCCCGATGACTTGCACCGGCCCGCGATTGACCAGTTGACCAGGCCGAATCCGTCCGATCCGACTGGTCGGTCGACGATGCGGCGAGTGGGCGAGGTGTTGGACTGCTGGTTCGAGTCCGGCGCCATGCCGTTCGCGCAGGTCCACTACCCGTTCGACAACCGTGAGTGGTTCGAGTCGCATTATCCGGGCGATTTCATTGTCGAATACATCGGCCAAACGCGGGGTTGGTTCTACACTCTGCACGTCTTGGCGACGGCGCTGTTCGACAAGCCGGCCTTTAGGACCTGCCTGACGCACGGGATTGTGCTCGGCGACGACGGCCTGAAAATGTCCAAGTCGAAGGGGAACTTCCCGGACGTGCGGATGGTGTTCGAACGCGACGGCGCGGACGCGATGCGCTGGTTCTTGATGTCCGGCGCGATCCTGCGCGGCGGCAACCTGGTGGTGACCGATGACGCCATCCGCGACGCGGTCCGCCAGGTGCTGTTGCCGATGTGGAACACCTGGTCGTTCTTTGGGCTATATGCGAACTCGGCGAACGGGGGCGCGGGCCTGGAGGGCCGCCGGGTGACCGCCGCCGACTACCGCGAGTTGGGGGAACTCGACCGCTACATCTTGGCCCGCACCCGCTCGCTGGTGGCCGATGTCACCGCGCAACTGGACCGGTGCCTGATCCCGGAGGCTTGCGAGTCGATCCGCGAGTTCCTGGACGCGCTCAACAACTGGTATGTGCGCGAGTCGAGGGACCGCTTCTGGGCCGAGGATCAGGCCGCGTTCAACGTTTTGTGGACGGTTCTGGAGACCCTGACGCGGGTGACGGCGCCGTTGTTGCCCATGGTCTCCGAGGAGATTTGGCGTGGTTTGACGGGCGGCCGGTCGGTGCATTTGGAGGATTGGCCGGTCTTGGCGGGTGGCCCGGCCGAGGGCGCTGGCGTGGCCGGGCGCCTGGCCGGTGGGGCGGCATCGTGCCCGGCGGTGCCGGTCGATGACGCGCCGGTTGCCGACGACGCGACGGCCGATGCCGCGCTGGTCGCCGATGACGCGCTGGTGGCGGTGATGGAGCGCGTGCGCGAGGTCTGTTCGGCGGCGTTGTCGATGCGCAAGGCACACGGCGTCAAGGTCCGCCAACCGCTGGCGTCGCTGGTGGTGGCCGATTCCGCGGCCGCGCGCCTGGAGCCTTTCGCGGAGCTGATCAAAGCCGAGGTCAACGTCAAGGACGTGGAGCTGGTGGAATACTCGGCCGAGGAGGCCGCCCGCCACGGGGTGTACACACGCCTGGATGTGAACGCGCGGGCCGCCGGGCCCAGGCTCGGTCGCGGCGTGCAGGCGGTCATCAAGGCGGTCAAGGCGGGCGCCTGGGAGCGCGGGTCCCAAGGAGAAGTGGTGGTGACCACGCCGGACGGGGAAGTGGCGCTGGTGGAAGGCGAATACACCGCCCGCACGGTGGTCGAGGACCGCGAAGGCGACCGCCTGGCCGCCACGGTGCTGTCCGGCAACGGCTTCGCCTTGCTCGATCTGAACGTCTCCGACACGTTGTTGGCCGAGGGCTACGCCCGCGACATGATCCGCCTGGTCCAAGATGAGCGCAAAGCCTCCGGGTTGCATGTGGCGGACCGCATCTCCTTGTCGCTGTCGGTTCCCGGCCCCTGGGTTGGGGCGGTCAAGTCGCACTCGGCGATGATCCAGCGCGAAACCCTGGCCCTGTCATTGACGGTCGATGTGTCCCCGACCGACGTGGCGGCGGCTCACGTCGCCAAGGTGTCGGCGGCTTCGTGACCACGGCGCTGTGACGAAGTCTTCATGACCAAGTTTTCATGACCAAGTTTTCATGACCAAGTCGGCGCCCGGACGCCAGGATCACCCGCCCGGTCTTGGGGCCTTGGCCACGGGGGAGTCAGGCGCCGGGACGAGGCGCTTTTCGAGCAGCGGCGTGACCCTGGCCACCAGCGCGACTAGCCAGGCGGTGAGGGACACTGTGCAAACCAGGATCACAGCCCAGAGGATCATCTCCTCGTTTTCGTGGCCGAACCGGATCAGTCCGTGCGATTCGGCGAACGGGATGATCGTCACGGCCGTGGAGAACAGGATCGGCATGGCGGCGGCCAGCGCCCAGATCACATGGCGCCGTCCCCGCAGAACCAACCACGCGCCGGAGGCGGCCACGGCCACCAATGGCGCAAGCGTCAACGCCCAGGTGGTGTCTTCGTTAGTGAATCCAGCCGGCAGGAACCGGTGGAGCACAGTGCTGGCGATCAAGAGCCCGCCTTCGATCGCCCCGAACCACCAGGCGAACCGGCGCCTGGCCGCAGCCGAAGCGGGGGCGGCGAGGAACGCTGCCGCGGCGGCGGCGGCGATGGCCGCCAAGACCACCAGCAGCACGGCGCCGTGCCCAAGGGCGCTGACGTCGCCGAAGGTGATGTCGCCAAGCGGATATTCAGGGTCAGCTATGGCGCCACCGCGCTGCTGCGGCGTCGTGACCAGCGCGAACCAAGGAGCCACCACCCATTCGGCGGCAGCCGTGCCATAGAAATAACGTGCGCCCAGGGCCACCACGACTAGGAATCCAGCGCCCAGGCAGGCGCCGAACAGCGTCCAATGCGGCCAGTCGGCGGCCCGCTTTTCCACCGGGCCACCCTGGGCGCGCCCGCGCGAAGTCATGTCCTTGAGTATGGCAGTTCCGGCCGGGCCGACGTCCGTCCCCTTCTGACCGAGGAGCGATAGGGGCCCGGCGGGCGGGCAAGGAATGGCCACCCGACCCCTGGGCCGCCCCTTGGCCCGACTCTTGGCCGGCCCCATCTCATCCAGGCGGCTCGATGACGTCGATCCGGGCCGGGAACATGCCCATACCGCAGGTGTATGCCAGGGCGCCGACCTCGGTGGGGGTGAATTCGAACACGTTCAGGCCGTCCTGGAGGCTGACTGTGCCCAGGCCCATGGCTTGCAGGTTCATGGTCGACGCGCAGCCCAGAGACTGCGAATCGATCTCCCAGCGCACCGGTTGATTGACGTAGACGGCGGCGGTTTGGGGCGAATAGCCGCTGCCGTTCTGCACCGTGGCGAGGACTTGTTGGCCGTCCAGATCGGTGACGTTGTCGCTGCGGACGTCGGCCAAGGGCGCGGATGGGGCGGCGAACCAGGCCGGGCGCAGGATTTGCGCTCCGCCGGCCAAGTTGACCAGGGCGAAGGCGCACACGGCCACGCCCACGAAGTGGAAGACACGGGCGGCGGCGCGGCCGCGGACGAACGATCCCAGGACGCCTATCCCGATCAGCCCCGGCGTGGTGCCGAACGCGAACACCGCCATGATCACTCCCGCCCTGACAGCGCTGCCGCTGGCCAAAGCGTAGACCTGAACCGCCTGGGTGAAGCCGCAGGGCAAGAAGAAGCTGGCGGCGCCGAGCGCTGCCGTGGTGGAGTCGCGGTAGGTCCGTGAGCCCTCGGCCCGGCCCAGCCAGCCGCTCCAGGCGGCGGGCAGCGAGAACGACAGGCGGTTGAGCCGGGGCGACAGCCCGGTCAGTTTCAGTCCCAGCAGTCCCATCACCAGCCCGGCGGCTATCAGGGCCAGCGCCAGCAGGTGGGCGTTTAGTTCGAAGACGCCGCCGATGCCGCCCAGCACAGCTCCCAGCAGCCCAAAACCCACGATCCGCCCCAGGTTGAACATCAGTTGCGGCCTGAGACGCCTTCCGGTGCCGAGGTCGGGGTGGGCTTTGGCGAAGCGGGCGGAGACGGACAGGACCAGGCCGCCGACCAACGCCATGCAGGTTGAGACCGATGCGATCACGCCTAAGGCCCAGATCAGGGTCAAGGTGGCCGCTCCGGGCGCGGCGGTGGGAGAGAGCCGGTCGGTCCAGCTGGTGATCCCCAGAGCCGAGGCTCCCCACAGAGCCAGGGCCATGACGGCCGCCCCGATCAGGGCGTCGCGCCAGACCGTCCGATCCGAGGAGATAACCGGCAGCGCCGCCGTGCCGACCCGATAGCCGGCCTTTTCGAGGGCGGCGTCGAGCAGTTCGGGGTTCAGTTGCTTGGCCGAAACCACGGTGGCTTGGCCTTTGGCCAGGGACACCTTGGCGCCTTCGACGCCGGGCACCCCTGAGAGCACCTTGGAGACCCGGGCTTCGCAGGCCTTGCAAGTCATACCGGAAATGGGGATCACAGTGCGGACGCGCCGGGCGCCGCTGGTTCGGGTCGGTGAGGCCACGGTTCGAAACTAGGCGCTCGCCCTTCAGCGACAGCGCAGATTCGATCAAGGTTCTGTCAAGCCGTTCGCCGGCGCCGGGAGGCGTCGCGGGGATGGCTTGGCCCGGCCGGCATGCGCCGCTCAGCCTTGGCGTGATGGGCGGTACGCTCGTGGCATGTCTGGCCCAGAACAACTGCCCCAGGCGAGCGAGCCGACCGGCGCGGCCGTGCCGGTCGGCGAACTGCGGGCTCTCGTGGTGGAGGATGAGCCCGCCCTGGCCGCGCTGGTGGCGCAATATCTGGAGCGTGAGGGATTCGCGGTCTGGCAGGCGGCCACCGGACCGGATGGGGTGGCGGCGGCGCTCCAGCACAATCCGGCCGTGATCATCCTTGACCTCTCGCTGCCCGGCCTGGACGGCATCGAGGTCGCCCGGCAGGTCAGGACCTTCTCAGACGCTTACTTGATGATGGTGACAGCCCGCGCCGAGGAGGTCGACAAGCTGATCGGGTTGGCCGTGGGCGCCGATGACTATATGACCAAGCCCTTCTCTCCGCGTGAGCTGGTCGCGCGGGTGCGGGCGTTGATGCGACGGCCCCGCTCGGCCGGCTTGGCGGCGGCCGGTCTGGCGGCGCCTGAGCCGTCGCCGTTGGGGGAGCAGAACCCGTTGTCCGATGCCGTCTCGTCACCGCGGCAGACCAGCCCGGCCGGCGGGCTCCCCCCTCCGGCGCCGGGACAGCTGACGGTGGGCGATCTCAGCATCGACACCCAGGGACGCGAGGTCTTCTTGGCTGGCCGCCCGGTCGAGTTGACCCGCACCGAGTTCGACCTCCTGGCGGCTCTGGCCGCGCATCCCGGCCGGGTCTTCACCAGGGAGGGGCTGCTGCGCTCGGTCTGGGGCCCGAGCTGGGTGGGCGATCCTCACGCCGTCGATGTGCACCT
Source organism: Bifidobacteriaceae bacterium (assembly GCA_031270825.1). Classification (GTDB taxonomy): domain Bacteria; phylum Actinomycetota; class Actinomycetes; order Actinomycetales; family WQXJ01; genus JAIRTF01. The sequence goes on along the minus strand of JAISXH010000048.1, from coordinate 28,407 downwards.
GGCGAATGTCCGCAAGAAACTGGGCGACACGGCCCAGGACCAGCGCTACATTCGCACCGTCCGCGGAGTGGGCTACCGGGCGGGAGCCGGGCGGTGAGCTGGGCGGACCACCATGGCGCAGCCGCGCCGGACGCCAACGCTCCCCGCGCCGAAGCGCCTGTTGCCGACGGGCCTGGCGACGCGCCCGGCGACGCCAACGCGCCCGGCGACGCCAACGCGCCCCGCGCCGAAGCGCCTGTTGCCGACACGTCTGGCAGCGCCCCTGGCGGCGCCAACGCGCCTGTCGCCGACGTCCCTGGCGGCGCGAGCGGCGCGGACAATCTGGCCGACGCGGCCGGCGGTCGGCGCAAGGGTCGGCGCGCCGGGGGGCGCCAGACGCCCAGATGGGGTCTGACCTTCCGCCTCACCGGCGCGTTTGCGCTGGTCATAGCTCTGACGGGGGTGGTCGCCGGGACGGTGGCCGCGATTGTGGGGCCGGATTCTTTCCACCGCCACTTGGTCGCCGCCGGCCTGGGCGAGGACGCCGCCGCCCTAGCCCATGCCGAGGCCGCCTTCCGATCAGCCAGCGCCACTTCGTTGGGGATCGCTCTGGGCGTGGCGGCGGCCGCCGCCTTGGCCCTGTCCGCCTTCATCACCCGGAGGGTCAGCCGGGCGATCGGCCAGCTATCCGGAGCCGCCGCCCAGATCGCCGGAGGCAGATTCGACGCGCGGGTGGCGGCGCCGAGACTGGGACCGGAGTTCGGCGGCCTGGCGGACGCCTTCAACCAGATGGGCGCGGATCTTGAGGACTCGCAGCGTCTGCGGGACCGGCTCCTGGGCGATGTCGCCCATGAGCTGAGAACGCCGGTCACAACGATCACGGCCTACCTGGAGGCGCTTGAGGACGGCATCGCCGAGTTGACGCCGGAAACGGCGGCGGTGCTCCGCGCCCAAGGCGAGCGCCTGACCCGCTTGGCGTCCGACCTGGCGGCGGTGGCGCGGGCCGAGGACCCGCTGGCCAAACTGGAACTCGAGGACGTGTCGGTGGCGGCCTTGCTCATGGATGCGGCTGGCGCCGCCCAGCCCGGCTTCGCCGCCAAGGGCGTCGCCTTGGCGGTGACGGCGAGCGGCGCGGCGCTGACCCCGGGCGCCCAAGATCTGGGGCCGCCGGCCGCCCTCGGCGCCAATCGGGACCGGGGCCAGCGGCGCCCGGAGACCGCCTTGGCGGCTAGGGCCCAGGCAGTGCGAGCGGACCGCGCTCGCTTCGCCCAAGTGCTTGCCAATTTGCTGGAGAACGCGCTCCGGCACACGCCGCCTGGCGGCGTGGTCCGCCTGGACGCAGAGGCGTCCGAGGGAACGGCGATCATCACCGTGGCGGATTCAGGCGAGGGGATCGAACCCGAGCACCTCGATCACATCTTCGAGCGCTTCTACCGCGTCGACCGGGCACGCGACCGGGCCCATGGCGGCTCCGGGATCGGGTTGGCCATAGCCAAGGCTCTGACCCAGGCCCATGGCGGCCGGATCAGCGCCGCCAGCCCGGGCGGGGGCCAGGGAGCGACCTTCACGATCACATTGCCGGCGCCATGACCGCGACGGGACCAAGCCCCGTTCCGGCCATTCGCCGCTGATTCTCAGCCAAGCCTCAGCCGATTCCCGGCCAAACCTGAGCCGATTCCCAGACCCCGCCAAACCTCCGGCTCCCAGGCGACCGGTGGCGCGCCTGCGGCGCGGAGAACGGGCGGTCGCGGTGTAACAGGACGTTCAACTGGCGGCGCCCGCGCTGACACTCTCGCAACACTCGATTCACTGCCGGGAAACCTTGGCGGAGTGTGATTGGAATCGTCACGGTCTCCGTGGCGCGAACCCCAATATTCACCACGCCTGCCGGAGGAGGTCCCATGGCTGCTTCATTGACCTGGCACAACTACATCGACGGCGCCCCACGACCGGCTTCGACCTACGCGGATGTCCGCGAACCCGCCACCGGCGAGGTCTACGCCGAGGCCCCTTCGTCCAACGCCGCCGAAGTGCGCCTAGCTCTCGAATCGGCGGCCCGCGCCTTCGGACAGTGGAAACGGACCACTCCGCGCCAGCGCCAAGTGGCGCTGTTGCAGATCGCCGACGCCTTGGAACGGCGGGCGGAGGAATTCAACCAGGTCGAATGCCGGGACACCGGCAAACCGCTAGCGGTCACCCGGACCGAAGAGATCCCGATCTGCGTCGACCATCTGCGTTTCTTCGCCGGGGCGGCCCGCGTGCTGGACGGCCCGGCCGCCGGCGAATACGCCGAAGGGTTCAACTCGGTCATCCGCCGCGAGCCGGTTGGCGTTTGCGCGCAGGTCACCCCCTGGAACTATCCCCTCTGCATGGCCATTTGGAAGATCGCGCCGGCCCTGGCGGCGGGCAACACGGTGGTGCTCAAGCCCTCCGAATTGACTCCGGCCAGCACGGTCAGGCTGGCCGAGTTGGCGGGCGAATTCCTACCTCCAGGGGTCCTCAACGTGGTCTGCGGCGATCGCGGCACCGGCCGCGCGCTGGTCGATTCGCCGATCGCGGCGATGGTTTCGATCACCGGCTCGGTGCGGGCCGGCGTCGAGGTGGCCGAATCGGCTGCTCAGGATGTCAAGCGGGTCCATCTCGAACTGGGCGGCAAGGCTCCGGCCCTGGTTTTCGCGGACGCCGACCTGGACGCCGCCGCCGCCGGGATCGCCACCGGCGCCTTCTTCAACGCCGGCCAGGACTGCACCGCCGCCGCCCGGGCGCTGGTCCACGAATCGGTGGCGGCCGATTTCACAGACCGTCTGGTCGCCCAGGCCCGCGCGCAGCGCGTCGGCGCGCCTGAAGAGGAGGTCGACTTCGGCGCCATCGCCTCTGAGGCCGGGGTCGCCAGGGTGCTCGGATTCATCGACCGCCTGCCAGCGCGGGCCCAGGTCTTGACCGGCGGCAAGCGGATCGACCGTCCCGGCTATTTCCTCGAGCCGACGGTGGTCGCGGGTCTGGCCCAAACCGATGAGGCAGTTCAAGACGAGATTTTCGGTCCCGTCATCACAGTCCAGACTTTCGCCGACGATGCCGCCGGGCTGGCCATGGCCAACGGCGTCCGCTACGGGTTGGGCGCCTCGGTCTGGACGGCCAATCATGGACGGGTTTTGCGCGTCACGCGGGACTTGGACTTCGGCGTGGTCTGGGTCAACACGCACATCCCTTTCCTCTCCGAGATGCCGCACGGCGGTTTCAAACATTCCGGATACGGCAAAGACCTGTCGGTCTTCGCGCTGGAGGAATACACCCGCGTCAAACATGTCATGTCGAGTCTGGAGGAGGGTTGAGCCGTGGGCGCTGTGTCAGTGGCGCAAGAAACCGTGATCGCGACCGCCGCGCCCACCAGCGCCAGCGCGAGTGAGACCGGCCTGTCGGTGGCCGGAGCTTACAAGACCTTCCGGTCAGCCGAAGGCGGCGAGGTCCACGCCCTCGACGGCGTCAGTTTGGACATCGAACTGGGGGAGTTCTATGTTCTGTTGGGCCCCTCTGGGTGCGGCAAGACCACGCTGTTGCGCGCCATCGCCGGGCTGGAGCCCTTGGACGGCGGCGAAATCTACTTGGGGGACGAGCGGATCGACATCTTGCCGCCGCACAAGCGCCCAGTCAACACGGTCTTCCAGAGTTACGCCCTGTTTCCGCACCTGAGCGTGTGGGAGAACATCGCTTTCGGGTTGCGGATGGAAAAGGCGCCCCAGGCGGTGATCGCCGAGCGGGTGGCCGAGATGCTGGCCCTGGTCCAGCTGAGCGAAGTGGGCGGGCGCCGCCCGTCGCAGCTTTCCGGGGGACAACAGCAGCGCGTCGCCTTGGCCCGGGCCCTGGCCAAGCAGCCGAAGGTGTTGCTACTGGACGAGCCGCTGTCGGCCCTGGACCTGAAACTGCGCCGGGGCATGCAAAGCGAACTCAAACGCATCCAGCGTGAGACCGGCATCACCTTCGTTTTCGTCACCCACGACCAAGAAGAAGCCCTGTCGATGGGGGACCGCATCGCCGTCTTCGCCGACGGGCGGCCCGCCCAGATCGGCACCCCGGAGGACATCTACGAGCGCCCGGTGTCGCGGTTCGTGGCCGATTTCATCGGCGACACCAACTTCATCCGAGCGCCGCTGACAGTGCGGGCTGGGACCTGCTTCGGCGGCATCGGCGGCGTGGACGTGCCCGTCGGCGTGGACCCAGGCAACGGCCAAACTGGTACTGCCACCTTGGCGATCCGGCCGGAGAACATCTTCCTGACCGACCCGGACCAGGCCGAACTGCGGGGGAAGCTAGTCGAGCTGACTTACATGGGCACCGACCTGCGCTGTTCGGTGGAACTTCCGGACGGGCAGCGCCTGCGGGTCCGGGTGCCCCCGCCATTCGGCCAGACCCACCTGGAGCCGGGCGGCGACGTCGGCGTGGCGATCGGCGCCGGGCAGGCCAAGGTGGTGGCGGAATGAGCAGCTCGGGCACGCTGGAGAGACGCCCGCCCCCTGACCGGACGGCGCCCGGGAAGGCCGCCTCGGGACCGCCAGCCTTAGACCGGCCGGGACCGAAGCGAGCCGGGGGGATCCGGCTGGGACGGCGACGCCCTGGCGCCAAGCCCGGCCAGCTGTCGGTGGGATTCGCCATTCCGGCGATCTTGGTCGGCCTGACCTTCACCCTCGGTCCGATCATCGTGATCGGCGTGTTCTCCTTCTTGTCGCAGCCGGAGACCGGCGGGGGCGTGGTCTATCAGTTCTCGACCGAGGCCTACCGACACTTCCTGTTCCAGGAGGACTTCCTCGGCAACACCCATTTGGACCTGCGCTACCTGCGGTCTTTCGGGCTGTCGGGGTTACAGGCCCTGGTCACCACCGTGGTCTGCATAGGGCTGGCCTTCCCGATCGCGCTGTGGATGACCACCAAGACGCCGCGCGCCCAGAACCTGCTGGTGCTGGTGGTGACGATCCCGTTTTGGACCAACCTGCTGGTCCGGACCTATGCCTGGATCCTGTTGCTGAGCGACCGCGGGACCGCCAACTCGGTCCTGGAGATGATCGGGTTGGAACCGCGCCAACTGCTCTACAACTCCGGGGCCACCTTGGTCGGCCTGATCTACACCTTCTTGCCGTTCGCGATCCTGCCGATCTACTCGTCCCTGGCCGGCTTCGATTTCTCCCTCGCCGAAGCCGCTTATGACCTCGGCGCCCGCAAGTTGGGCGTGGTCAGGCGAATCATTTGGCCCGCCGCCGGGGGCGGGGTGATGTCGGCGGTGGCCTTGTGCTTCGTGCCCGCCTTCGGGTCGTTTGTCCAGCCGGTGTTGCTCGGCGGCGGCAAGGTGCTGATGGTGGGCAACTTGATCGCGGCCCAGTACGGCGAGGCTCGCAACTGGCCGTTCGGCGCCGCCCTGTCGGTGATCATCCTGATCCTGACCTTGCTCGGCGCCTTCGGGCTGTTGCGCTGGGCCAAGCGGTCCTCGCAGAAAGTGAGCTTGGCGATATGAGCGTCGAAACCAGGCCGGTGCCGCGTCTGATGCGAGGGTCGATTCCGCACAGTTTGATGTTGAACCGGTTTCCCGGGTTGGGCACGATCTCGCTGGTCGCGCTGGCGTTCCTGTACGCGCCGATGCTGATCGTGGTGGCCTATTCGTTCAACGGCGGCAACCAGGCTCTGATTTGGCAGGGATTCTCCTTGAAGTGGTACGGCCGGGTCTTCACCGACGCCTCGATCATCTCCGCCACCAAGGTGTCGCTACAGGTGGCGGCCATCGCGACGGTCGCCTCAACTGTCCTGGCGGTCCTCTACGTGCTGGCCATGGACCGCCTGTCGCGGGCTGGGTCGGCCATCTCGACCGCCATCTTGGCGGCGCCGATCGTGGTCCCGGAGGTGGTCATGGGCGTGGCCACATTAGCCTTCATCCGGCTGATCGGATTGGCGCCGGGTTTCATCCCGTTGGTCCTGGCGCACACCTCTTTCTGCGTGCCTTTCGCGATGATGAACATCCGGGCCAGATACACCGGCCTGAACCCGGCCTATTTCGAATCGGCCGCCGATCTGGGCGCGACTCATTGGCAGGTGGTCCGCCGGGTCATGCTGCCGTTGTTGATGCCGGGGATCATCTCCGGGGCGCTGCTGGCCTTCGTCGTCTCGATGGACGATTTCATGATCTCGAACTTCCTGGCCTCGGCTGGGAGCACCACGCTGCCGATCTATATCTTCGGCCTGATCAGGAAAGGAGTGAACCCGTCGGTCAACGTCGTGGCCACGATGCTGTTGATTCTGGCGGTGGTGGTGACCGCCGCGACCACGGTGCTGACCCGGCGCCAGGCCAAGCGGTAGGACCGGAGCGGCGATCGGCGGACCCGGCGGTCTGATCGGCCAAGGCTCGGCGAACTAATCCGGGGAGCAGGCGAAACTCACAAGAAAGGTGACTCTAGGAACCATGCGATCAAGTAACAATCGAGGCCGGACGCCTCGCGTCTTGGGAACAGCCGCCGCCACCGCCCTGGCGGTGGCCCTGGCCGGCTGCGGCGGAGGCGTCACGGACACTCCTGAAACCGAAGGCGGGGCCGCCAACAGCGCCGGGGCCGGCGAATTCACCCCCGCCAGCAGCGGTCGCGTCACCGTGTACACCTGGGCTGACTATTTCCCGACCGAATTACTGACCCGCTTCACCGAAGAGACAGGCATCGAGGCGACGATCGACTTCTTCGCCTCGAACGAAGAACTGTTGACAAAGCTCGAAGCCACCGGCGGCGCCGGCTACGACTTGGTGGTGCCCTCCGATTACGCGGTCCAAATGATGATCGAGCGCGGGCTGGCCCTCAAGATCGACGTCATGGAGTTGCCCAACGCCGCCAACATCATGGAACGGGCGCTACATCCCTATTACGACCCAGAACGCGAGTACTCCGCGCCCTTCATGTATGGCACCACCGGCTACGCCTACAACGCCGCCTTGCTGGAAGAAGGCCAACAGCCGCCTCAATCCTGGTTCGACTATTTCACTTGGGAAGAGCCGTTCGCGGGCAAGATCGGCGTGCTGAACGACGAATTCGATGGCGTCAACGCGGCCTTGCGGGCGGTCGGCGCGGAGCCCTGCACCACCGATCCGGAGGAATTGCAGGCCGCCCTCGACCTCCTCACAGATTTCAAAGCCCGTGTCAACACCATCAGTTCTGACGCCACGCCGGACCGATTGGGCACCGGCCAGAATTCGATGGCCATGATTTGGAACGGCGACACCCACCGCGCCTGGGGCATCGACAACAACATCACCTACGTCTATCCCACCGAGGGCGTGTCGATCTTCGAGGACAACTGGGTGGTGCCGTCCGGCGCCGAAAACGTCGCCCAGGCCAGGACTTTCATCAACTGGATGCTGGATCCGAAGAACGCCGCCGAGGCGGCCAACTATGTCGGCTTCAACGCCCAGATCGAAGGCGTCTTCGACTATCTGGATCCGGCCATGCAATCCGATCCGGCGATTGTCCCGCCAGACGACGCGGCCCTGGAAATGATCCAGGCCTGCGACAACGAGACCATGAACAAGTACTCACAGATTTGGGAGAGCTTCCGGCAATGAACACACCTATGACCCCCGGCCTCGCCGCCGCTGGCCGCCGCCGCGTCCGCCGCCCTGGTCGCCTGATCGCCGCCCTGGCGGCGTCAGTGCTGGTCGCCACTGTGGCCGCCTGCGGCGACGGCGTCAGCGACACTCCCGCGAAAGGGTCCGCCAGCCCCAAGGCCGCCTCTTTCAAACCGGCCACCTCCGGTGAGTTGTCCATCTACACCTGGTCGGATTACTTCCCGACCGATTTGGCGGTCAAGTTCGAGGAGGAGACCGGCATCAAAGTGACGCTGGACTATTACGAGAACAACGAAGCCATGATGACCAAGATCGAGGCTTCGGGGGCGGGTGGCTATGACATCGTGGTGCCGTCCGACTACGCCATCGACCTGATGGTGGACAGAGGGCAACTGCTCCGTATAGACGCCCTCGACCTGCCCAATGGCCAGAACATCCTGCCCGAGTTCCGCGACGTCTACTACGACCCGGGCCGGTTGTACTCGGCGCCGTATCTGTATGGCTCCACCGGCTTCGCCTATGACGCCTCTTTGTTGGAGGAGGGCCAGGCGGCGCCCACGTCTTGGCTGGACTATTTCACGATCGGCGCTCCTTTCGCCGGCAAAGTCGGGATCATGAACGATCAATTCGAGTCAGTCAACGCGGCTTTGCGGGCAGTCGGCGCCGAACCTTGCACCGACGACCCGCAAGACCTTCAGGCCGCCTCCGACCTGTTGGCCGGTTTCAAGGACAAAGTGCTGACGATCAGTTCGGACGGCATCTTGGACCGGCTCGGCACCGGCGACAACTCGATGGCGATGATTTGGAACGGCGCCTCACACCGGGCGGCGCTGACCAACCCCAATGTGGTGTACGTCTACGCCACCGAGGGCCTGGGCGCCTACCAGGACAACTGGGCGGTGACGGCCGGGGCCAAGAACGTGGACCAGGCTCTGACCTTCATCAACTGGATGTTGGACCCCCTAAACGCCGCTGTGGCGGCCAACTATCAGGGCTACAACGCCGCGATTGAGGGCGTCTCCGACTTGCTCGACCCAGAGTTGAAAGCCGATCCGGCGATCGTTCCGCCGGACGGGGCCCAACTCGACGTGGTGCCGACCTGCGCCACCGAAGTCCAAAACAAGTACACCCAGATCTGGGAGTCCTTCAAGGGCTGAGGCCTTTGGTCAGGGGGTTGGTCGAATGGACGGGACCAGTGGCGCCAGGGCGGGGAACACGACCAAGGCAGCGGACACCGGAAAGGCAGCGGACACCGGAAAGGCGACGGGCACGGCATCGGACAAAGTAGTGCCCGATGCCGTGTTCCTGGGCGGGCGGGTTTGGGTCGGGCCGGGCGTGACGACGACAGCCTTGGCCGTCGTGGACGGCAAAGTGGCGGCGTTGGGCGGCCCGGCCCTGGCTCTGGCCGGCGCCGCCCGCGAGGTGGTGGACCTGGAAGGCGGCCTGGTGGCCCCGGGATTCGGCGACGGGCACTGCCACCCGGTGTTCGGCGGCTTGGAGACCCAGGGCCCCGCGGTCACCGGCCGGGCCTCGGTCGGCGAGGTCGTGGCGGCGGTCCGGCGCTACGCCCTGGAGCATCCCGACGACCGCTGGATCCTGGGCGCCAGCTACGCCCCGGCCCTGGCGCCGGGCGGGGCCTTCGACGCCCGCTGGCTGGATGAGGCGGTTCCAGACCGGCCGGTCCTGCTGCGAGCCGCCGACTACCACACCGCCTGGGTGAACAGCGCCGCCCTGCAGGCGGCCGGGATCGACGCCACCACGCCGGACCCGCCGCTGGGCCGAATCGACCGCCGGCCGGACGGATCGCCGCTGGGGACCTTGCGCGAATGGGGCGCCTGCGATCTGGTGCTGCGGGCGGCGCCGCAGCGGCCGGCGGAAGTGCTGCGGCTGGCTTTGGCGGAGGCCTGTCGGCGTCAGAATCTGGTCGGAGTGACCTGGATGCAGGACGCCTGGGTGGACGCCCAGGGCCACCAGCCCTATCTGGAGTTACTCGAGCGCGGCGCCCTGACCGTGCGGTCGAACCTGGGTCTGAGAGCTGACCCGGGCCGGTGGCGGGACCAAGTGGCCGAATTCGCCCAAATGCGGGCCGAGGTCGAAGCCGCCGGGCAGCCCGAGATGCTGACCGCTCGGACAGTCAAGTTCTTCGCCGACGGGGTGATCGAATCCGCCACCGGCGCCATGCTCGAACCCTACGCGGGCGGCGCCGACCGCGGGATGGCGGTGTGGGAACCGTCGGAACTCGCCGCGGCGGTGGCGCGGTTCGACGCGGCCGGGTTCCAGGCCCACATCCACGCGATCGGGGACGCGGCCGTGCGCCATGCCCTCGACGCCATCGAAGCCGCCATCCGGTCTAATCCCCCCTGGGACCGTCGCCCGGTGATCGCCCACGTCCAGGTGGTCGATCCGGCAGACCTGCGCCGCTTCGCCGAACTCGGGGTGGTGGCCAACTTCGAGTCCTACTGGTCGCAATGCGATCCGATGCAAGACCTCTTGACCGCTCCCAGGCTCGGTCCGGTCCGGGCCGCCCGCCAGTATCCGGCGGCGACCTTGGCCCGGTCCGGGGCGGTGATCTCGCACGGCTCCGATTGGCCGGTCAGCACCAACGACCCGCTGGAGGCCCTGCGGGTGGCGGTCACCCGGTTGAACGACCAAGGCCACCCCGCCGGCGGTTGGACCCCAGGCGAGCGCCTGACCTTGGAGGAGGCGCTGACAGCCGCCACCTGGGGCGCCGCTTACCAGGGTTGGGCGGACTCTTTCCGGGGCACGCTCGACCTCGGGAAAGTCGCTGACCTGGTGATTTACGCGGAGGACCTGTTCGCCCTGGACCCTCAGGACCTGCGTGGCCTGACGCCACGGGCCACCTGGCTGGGAGGCCGGCCAGTCCCCTGAAACCAAGGCCGCGACCGCCTCAGCCCGGCCGCAGTGTTTCCGACCAGGTAGTCAGGGCCGCGCGGGCGCGGGGTTCGAGCACCGGGAAGGCGGCGGCGGCTTCGGCCAAGAGATCGGCCCTGCCGTGGGCCCGCCAGTCAGCTCGGATCTGGTCCGATTCCCACCAGGCCACAAGTTCGGCCGGGCCCACCTCGATGTGGAACTGGAGGCCCAGGGCGCTGCCGCAACGGAAGGCCTGGCAGGGCGAGAAGGCGTTGGCGGCCAGCACTGTGGCGCCCGGCGGGGCGCTGGCGTTGTCGCCGTGCCATTGCAGCACCGGCGTGTCCTGGAAATGCCTCAGCACCGGATCAGCCCGGCCGGCTCCGGTCAGCTCGAGGGAGCAAAAGCCGATCTCCAAGCCGCCGGTGTGGCAGACGTCGCCGCCCAGCGCCTCAGCCAGTAGCTGATGGCCCAAGCAGATCCCCAAGGTCGGCACGCCGGCCCGCACCGCGGCTCGGAGCAGGTCCCGTTCGGCCGCCAGGCCGGGATACTGCGCGGTCTGGTCGGTGTTCATGAATCCGCCCATGATCACCAAGGCCGCCAACTCGCCGGCCGCGGGCAAGTCAGGCGCCCGGTCGTGAACGACGTTCAGCCGTCGCGTGGCAACGCCCGCGCCCGCCAGCGCCTGGCCGACCAGGCCTGGCGAGTCGTCGTCATCGTGCTCCAGCACCAGGGCGAATGGCGTGGCGGCAGGCATGGTCTGACGCCTCAGGAGTCGAAACCCAGGCCGACCGCGTCCAGGGTCCTCAGCCACAGATTGCGGCGGCCCTGGTTGTGGTCGGCCCGGTTTAGCGACCAGCGGGTGGCTTCGATCCCGAGCGTGGCGAATGGCTCCGGCGGGAAAGGCAGGGGCTTCTCGCGGACCATGCGCAGGCGGGTGATCGGCGAGTGGACGCCGTTGAGGCGGTCCACCATGACCTGGGCCGCGAACCGCGACGCCCCCACCCCCAGGCCGGTGAACCCGGCGGCATAGGCGACTTGGTCGCTGTAGGCGGTGGCGAAAAAGGCGTTGAAGCGCGAGCAGGTGTCGATCGCGCCAGCCCAGCGGTGCGTGAAGCGGAGGCCTTCGAGGTAGGGGAAGGTGATCAAGAAGTGCCGGGCCAGCTTGGCCCAAGTCTGGGGCCGAACCTCGTGCCGAGGCAGAACTCGGCGGCCCGGGAAATAGACCGCGTCATAGCCTCCCCACAGGATGCGGCCGTCGCCGGTGAGACGGTAGTAGTGGAACTGGTTGGCGGCATCGGAGACGCCCTGGCGGCCGCGCCAGCCCAGCTGCTCCCTTTGACCGGCTGTCAGAGGCTCGCTGACCAGCACATAGTCGTAGACCGGCACGGTGTGCAGGCGGTAGCGCGCCAGCAGACTGGGGAAGACGTTGGTCGCCAGGACCACCCGATCCGCCTGGACGAAGGCCCGGTCGGTGGCCAGCCGCAGCCGGCCCCCGGACGCCCGGTCGCGAGCCAGGTGGCGGACCGCCGTGTGCTCGAACAGGTCCACGCCCGCCTCCGCGCAAGCCGAGGCCAGGCCGAAAGCCAGTTTGGCGGGGTGGACCAAGGCGTTCCCGCGCCGGTCCCAAACCCCGGCCAGGTAAGTCGGGGAGTTGATTTCAGCCCGCAGCTGGGGGCCGTCGAAGTAGACCGGGTCCGCCTCCCCGGCGGCGCTCCCGTCACGGTCGGTCAGGAGCTGTTCGGCCTGGTAGGGCTCGGTCGCCACGGTCAGGGCGCCAGTCCGCTCAAACTCGCAGTCGATGCCGAGGTCCGCCACCGCCTGTTCGATTTGGTCCAGGTTGGCCAGCCCCAGCCGTTCCAGTTCCCCGTATTCCTCCGGCCAGCGCGCCATCCCGTTGTCGCGGCCGTGGGTCAGGCTGGCCTCGACGAAGCCGCCATTTCTGCCCGATGCCGACCAGCCCACCGTTTGCGCCTCCAGCAAGGCCACCTTCAGGCCGGGGTCGCGTTGCTTGGCCAGCAACGCGCTCCATAGCCCGGTGAAGCCGCCGCCCACGATCGCCAAGTCGTATTTGTCGGGGTAGCGCAAGCCGGGGCCGAAGCTGGGGGCCGACCGGGCGGCATCGTCCAACCAATAGGGTCGGAAAACCGAGCCGGCCAAGGCCTGCTTGACAGCGGCGCCGGCGACGGGGGCATCGAAAACTAGCTCTGACACTTGACCTCCTGGGTTAGGCCCAACTGACTGGGAAATGGCCTGGTCAGCCGGCGGCGACCTGGTCGAGTACGGACTTGAGGACGGCCAGGCCGGCGCGGGCCTCGTCGGCGGTGATGACGCAGGGCGGGACCACGTGGACGCGGTTGGCGACAATTGACGGCATCAGGCCGCGCTCCAGGCAGAGGCGTTTGATCTGGTCCATCGCCTGATCGTCCAGCGGTTGTCGGCTGGTCTTGTCTTGGACCAGTTCCAGAGCCCAGAAGACGCCCAGGCCGCGGGCCTCGCCGCCGAGGCGGTTGGCGGCCGCGATTTCGGCCAGTCCCGGCCCCAGGACTTCGGCGCCGATCCGGGCGGCGTTTTCGACCACGCCTTCGTCTTCCATCGCCCCGATCGCGGCCACGATCGCGGCCATCGCCAAAGGATGGCCGGAGTAGGTCAGGCCGCCAGGGAAGACCCTGTCCTCGAATCCGGCCGCGATCTGCTCGGAGATGGCCACTCCGCCGGCGGGGACATAGCCCGAGTTGACTCCTTTGGCGAAAGTCATCAGGTCGGGGGTGACGTCCCAGTGGTCGCGCGCGAACCAGGCGCCGGTGCGGCCGAAGCCGGCCATCACCTCGTCCAAGATGAGCACCAGGCCGTGGCGGTCGGCGATTCGCCGGACGCCTTCGAGGTAGCCCGGCGGGGGCACCAGAATCCCCGCTGTGCCGGGCACCGTCTCGATCAAGATGGCCGCGATCGAGGCCGGGCCTTCGGCTTGAACGGTCCGCTCGAGGAAGCGCAGGGCGCGTTCCGATTCCTCGGACGGGCTGGTGGCCCAGTACTCCGAGCGGTATAGGTAGGGGCCGAAGACGTGCCGGTGGCCCACGGCGTGCTCATTGCCGATGCGACGCCAGTCGCCGGTGGCGCTAATGGCGGCGCCGGTGTTGCCGTGGTAAGAGCGGTAGAAGGAGATGATCTTGTCCCGGCCGGTGTGCAGGCGGGCCAGGCGGATGGCGTTCTCGACCGCGTCCGCGCCGGCGTTGGTGAAGAAGATTTTGGTCAATCCGGGCGGCGTGTGGCGCAAGATGGCCTGGGCCGCGTCGGCGCGAGCCTGGTTGGCCACGGCCGGGGCGATCGTGGCCAGGGTCTCGGCCTGGCGTTTGATCGCCTCCACCACGCGCGGATGCTGGTAGCCGATGTTGGCGTTGACTAGCTGGCTGGAAAAGTCGATCCAGGTTTGGCCGGCGTTGTTCCAGAGCCTGGCGCCTTGGCCGCCGGCGATCACCATCTGGGGCAGGTGGGCTTGTGCCGACCAGGAGTGGAACACCAGTCGGTGGTCGGCGGCCAGGATCGCGGCGTCGAGGGCCGCGCCATCTGGGGACGCGCCGTTGGCGCGCGTGAGTTCGGTCATGACTGCCGTTCCTTGCCGGGCGGTGGTGTGGGGGAGTGTTTCGGATCCAACTATGGCCCCGGCGGATTGCGGGGCTGTTACATGGGCGGCCCCGGCCCCGGCCCTTGCCCTGCCCAGGTCCCTGCCTCCCTGCCCAGGTCCCTGCCCCCCGGCGTCCCGGCCCCGGCCCTTGCCCTGCCCCCATGTCCAGACCTGAACCGTCAGCCAGCCGGACTGTGCTCGCGATCAGCCGGTTAGGCCCAAGCGGCCGGGCCGAAGGACGCTCAGGCCCAAGCGGCCGGGTCGACGGACGCTCAGGCCCAAGCGGCCGGGTCGAACTCGGCCTGGGCGGTTTGGCGACCGCGCTCGCCCTTGAGCGGTCCCAGCCAATCGTCGTTGGACAGCTCTTCCCATTGGCCCAAGTCTCCGCCCACGGCGGCGGCGAAGGCGGCCTCGGCGGCGGCGTCGCGGGCCACCAGGATGACGCGGTCGACGGCGCTGCGGGCGCCGATCAGGGCTCGGACGGCAATATCGGCGGCCTCGAACAACGGCCAGCCGCGGCTGCCGGCCGCCAGCGGCGGGAAGGCGATCGTGCGAGCCCGCAATCTATCCGCCACCAGCAGGCAGTTGCGGTAGCACCGCGCCAGGGTTCGCGAGCGGTCCCAGGCGAAGGAGTAGACCGGCGCCGCCGTGTGGATGACCCAGCGCGCCGGCAACTCGCCCGCGGTAGTGGCGACCGCCTGCCCGTCCGCCAAGCCGCTGCGCAAGGTGGTGGCGCGCAGTAGCTGGCAGTCCCGTTCGATCGCCCGCCCGCCGGCCATCCGGATCGCCAGATCGGTGCCGCCGCCGCGGTCGTAGAGCGAGCCGTTGGCCGAGTTGACCACGGCGTCGACCGCCGCCCGGGCGATGTCGCCGCGCCAGATCTCGAATCCAATCATCGGCACAGGCTACGTGCCCGGCCCTCGGCGGTGGCCGGGCGGGCTGGCTGTCTCGCTTCCCGGCCGCAGCCGGTGGTGGCAGGGCCTGGCCGTTTACCCGGGCTGGCGTCGGCTAGCTTAGACGGGTGGTTGACCGGTCCCGCCCGCCTTGGTGGCCGCTGGCGGCCTGGGCGGCCCTCGGCCTGCAGTTGGCGGTGCTGTACTGGCCGAGCGCTCTAGCCGCGGCGTCGCGCCTCGACCTGCCTTTGGCCGACAAGGCCGTCCACGCGGCCGTTTTCGCCTTGGTGATGTGGCTCTGGGCCGGTCGGGGCCGTCGGATCTGGCTGGTGGCGGCGCTGTTGGCGGCCAACGCCGGGCTCAGCGAGGTGGTGCAGGCCCTATGGCTGCCGCAGCGGTCCGGCGACCTATGGGACGTGATCGCCGACCTGGCGGGAATCGGCCTGGGCGCCTGGTTGGCCGCCCAATGGCCGCCGGCTTCGCTCCCGCCCCGCTCCCGGCCGCCTGGTTGACGGCCCGGTCAGTTCGGAGCCTTTCGGCCGTCCGTGCCGTCCCGAGTTTCAGTCAGTTGTCCGATGCCGCCTCGCCCGTCGCCGGGTCGGGCTTGGTCGTGGAGGTCTCTCGTGAGGCCGCCGCCGCAGCGGCGATTGACGCCAACGCGGCCTTCGCCTCGGGAGGGGTTTCGGACAGCACCGGCGCGCCGTTGCCGGCGTCGCCGCTGGCGCCCGACCCACCGCCGGCCCCACCCGGGCCGTCCGCCTGATCTGGCCGGGCGGCATCGGACCCCTTCTTGCGGTGTTTCTTGCCGCCGCGCTTCTTGCGCTTGGAACCGCCCTCCGCCCCAGAACCGCCAGAGCCCCTAGAACCGCCGGAACCGCCGGAACCGTCGGAGCCCCTGGTCCCGCCAGACCCGCCAGACCCACCAGCGCCGCCGGAACCACCAGAGCCGCCGGACGGGCGCTCAACTGGATCGGCGTGGACTATGAAGCCCCGGCCGCCGCAAGCCTCGCAAGTCTCCGAGAAAGCCTCGACCAGGCCTTGGCCAACCCGTTTACGGGTCATCTGGACCAAGCCCAGCGAGGTCACCTCCGCCACCTGGTGGCGGGTGCGGTCGCGGGCCAGGGCCTCGACCAAGCGGCGCAGCACCAGGTCGCGGTTCGACTCCAAGACCATGTCGATGAAGTCGATGACGATGATCCCGCCGATGTCGCGCAGCCGCAGCTGGCGCACGATCTCCTCGGCGGCTTCCAAGTTATTGCGGGTGACGGTCTCTTCGAGGGTGCCGCCGGCCCCGGTGAACTTGCCGGTGTTGACGTCGACCACGGTCATGGCCTCGGTCCGGTCGATCACCAGCGAGCCGCCCGAGGGCAGCCAGACCTTGCGGTCCATGCCTTTGGCCAACTGCTCGTCGATCCGGTCGGCGGTGAAAACGTCCTGGTCGGAGGTCCAGCGCTGGACCCGGTCGCACAACTCCGGCGCGACCTCTTCGAGGTACCCGCTGATGTCGTTCCAGGCCTGGGCGCCGGAAACCGTCAACGATGTGAAATCGGCGTTGAAGATGTCCCGCACCACCCGGATCGCCAAGTCTGGCTCACCTTTCAACAAGGCCGGCGCCTGGGCTGTGGTGGCCTTTTGCTGAACCTTCTGCCAGGAGGCGACCAGCCGGTCGACATCGGCCCGCAACTCGGCGTCCGAGGCACCTTCGGCGGCCGTGCGCACAATCACGCCAGATCCCTCCGGCACGATCTCCTTGAGCAGTTTCTTCAGCCTCTGGCGCTCCGTCTCCGGCAGTTTGCGTGAGATGCCGGTCATGGACCCGTCCGGCACAAACACCAGGTAACGTCCCGCCAGCGTGATTTGCGAGGTCAGGCGCGAGCCTTTGTGTCCAATGGGATCTTTGGTGACCTGCACCATGACCGCGTCGCCGCTGGACAGGGCCTGTTCGATCCGGCGCGGCTGGCCCTCCAGCCCGGCCGCGTCCCAGTTGACCTCGCCGGCGTACAGGACGGCGTTGCGACCGCGGCCGATGTCGACGAATGCGGCCTCCATCGACGGCAGCACGTTTTGGACCCGTCCCAAGTAGACGTTGCCGACCATCGAATGCTGTGTCCGGCGGGCCACGTAGTGCTCGGCCAGGACGCCGTCCTCAAGGACGGCGATTTGGGTTCGGCCGTCGCGTTCGCGCACCACCATGCGGCGCTCGACTGACTCGCGCCGGGCCAGGAACTCCGCCTCGGTGATCTGGGTGCGCCGCCGCCCGGTCTCGCGGCCCTCTTTGCGACGCTGGCGCTTGGCCTCCAGGCGGGTCGACCCGGTCGGCGCGGTGACGCCCTCGTCAGCGCCCTCGCCCGAGCCTCCGTCGCCCTTGTGCCCGGTGCGGGTGCGCCGGCGGCGCCGTCGCGAACCGGGCTCCTCGCCCTCTTCGGCGCCTTCGCCTGCGCCGGGCGCGCCGCCTTGGGCGGCATCGGCTTTGGGGGCGGGTTCGGCCTTGGCGGCCCTGGTCGCCTTGGCGCCGGTGGACGATGCCGTGTGGTCGCCCCCCGTCGTGGCGCCTTGGCCGGAGCCGGCTTTGGCGGCCCCCCGGCCGCGTCCAGTCCGTCCCGACCGTGCGCCCGGCCGGCTGCCGCCGGCCGCTTCGCCGGCCTGATCGCCTCCTGATGCGTCCTTGGCGCCGCCCTGGTCGCTGTCGCCGACGGCTTCGAAGTCCTCATCGGCCTCGGCTTGGCGGCGCCGGCCGGGCGTGGGCGCCAGCACCGGCGCTTGGAAGAGCAGGGCCGCCATTGGCGGACGTCCGCCAACGGGGGCCGGCGGTTCCCCGGCGGCCGTCTTGGCTTCAGGGGCTGGCGCCGATTCGGCTCGGGAATCAGGTGACGCGGCCGGTTTGGATCGGCGCGAGCGGCTGGCGCCGGCCGCCTTGGTGGTCTTGGCGGCCTTGGTGGTCTTGGCGGTCTTGTCCGCCTTGGCGCCGTCCTCGGCCAGGCGCTGGGAATGGGTGGCCTCGGCCGAACTGAGATCGACCAAGTCCTCCAGCGCCTTGATGTCGGGCGCCGCTTGGGCGCTGGTGGCGCGCCTGGGGGCGCGTTTGGACGTTTTGGGCAGCTCGATTGGAAGCTGCGCTTGTTCTTCAGTCACGAAATACTCCAGTGCGCCGCCAAGACGCCACGCCAGGTCCGGCGGTCGCCGGTTGTAGCACGGTCTCCGCCGGGCGGTGTTATCCAACACCGCCCCAGGGTCGCGTCGACAAACGCGCTCCTAGGATCTCCGCAGGCACCTTGATCATGCTTGGTACCGCGCCGCAGGCGTGGAATTGCCGCTGGTCAGCCAAGGGCCGCCGGAGGCGGGGAACTTCGCTGCCCTTCGTCAACACCGCCCTAGGCGAGCGGGCCGTGTAAGCCTCTTCCTGTCTGATGTCTACGTCCGCATCCGGGAGAAGGGGTCTGGGATGACCCCTGCCTCGACCGGATGCCCACCTTGGGCTGACCGGGTCGCGCTGTTGGCGACTCTTGTGTTGCTGAAGCCGGGCGCCGCAAGGGCGGCGATAGACATACCTAGTCCACGGCAGGCGTGGCATGCCGCAGACCGGATCCAGTATTGCACACGGCCGGGCGGACTGCCTGGCTGTGGGGGTCGCGCCGGGCCCCGCGAGAGTGAGTAATGCTACCGAGGCGACCCCAAAACGGGTTTCAAATCGTGAAGAAGTTGGCAGAAACTGTGAAGATATCAGGACGTAAGTCCTATGAACGCGACGCGGTTCAACATAGCGTGAACTAAGGCCTCGGGCTCGTTCGCCCCTGCCTCAATAACAACTACAAATCTGTCCCTTTCGATCCCTAACCTCACTGCGGAGGTGCACATGCAAGACGCGCTTGATCTGGCTAGATGGCAGTTCGGCATCACTACTGTGTACCACTTCATCTTTGTGCCGCTGACCATCGGTTTGACGCCGTTGGTAGCACTGCTCCAGACCTTCTGGTTCAAGACCGGCAAAGACGAGTGGTACCGCCTTACACGATTCTTCGGCAAGCTCTTACTGATCAACTTCGCGCTGGGCATAGTCACCGGCATCGTCCAAGAGTTCCAGTTCGGTCTGAACTGGTCCGAGTACTCGCGCATGGTGGGCGACATCTTTGGCGCCCCACTGGCCATGGAGGCGCTGGCGGCGTTCTTCATCGAGTCGACCTTCTTGGGCATCTGGATCTTCGGCTGGGGCCGCCTCTCGCGCGGCGTTCACCTGCTGACGATCTGGCTGGTGGCCTTTGCCGTCAACCTGTCGGCCTTCTTCATTTTGGCCGCCAACTCGTTCATGCAGTACCCGGCCGGCGCGACCTTCGATGCCGAACTTCAGCGGGCGGCGATGGCGAATCTCGGCGAAGTGCTGTTCTCGACCTTGTCCCTGTCAACCTTCTGGCACACCATCTCGACCGCGTTCGTGGTGGCTGGCACCTTCGTGGCCGGCATCGCCCTGTGGTGGGTCGTCCGGGCGGTGCGGGCAGGCAACGTGCAGTCCGCCGTGGTCTACCGGAAGGGCGCGGTAGTCGGCTGCTGGGCCGTCTTGATCGCTGGCATCTCGTTGATCTTCTCCGGCCACCACCAGGCCCAGGTGATCACCGAATTACAGCCGACCAAGATGGCGGCGGCCGAATTGCTCTGCGTCACTCCCGAGGGAGACGAGGGCGCCGGCTTCACCGTGATCGCCTTCGGCGAGTGCTCGCAGGAGGCAATCGAGAATCCGGAGGCCGCCGGTGAGGACGACGGCGTGACCCGGCTGATCGAGATCCCGAAGATGCTCTCTTGGCTGGCCTGGACCGACGGCGACACGGCTATCACCGGCATGGACACCGCCGAACAGGTGCTCGATGACGCCTACCTCACCCCTGAGGAGGCCGAGGGGATTGATTGGATTCCGCCGCAGGGCGTGATCTTCTGGACCTTCCGGCTGATGATCGCGTTTGGCGCTTTCTCGGCTGTGCTGGCTCTGGTCGGCCTGTGGGTGCTGCGCGCGGGACGGACCTCCGGGAGCGGATTCGTGAAGTTCTGGGCCATCCTGTCGCTGCCGATGCCGTTCCTGGCCGGCACGTTCGGCTGGATCTTCACTGAGATCGGGCGGCAGCCGTTCATCGTCTATCCAAAGGCGTTGCCGGCGTTGACGCCGGAGGCTCCGATCCTCAGCGGCGTCGAGACGGACTTGTCGCTGCAAACGGTCAACGCCGTCTCGCCGGTTGTGAGCGCGGGGAGCATCGCCTTGACGGTGATCTCCTTCACGGTGCTCTACTTGGTCCTGGCCATCGCCTGGTTCTACCTGATGAAGCGATATACGTCCAAGGGACTGAATTACGAAGAAGCCATCCCCGAGGTGAAGGCCGACTTGGATGATTCCAAGCCGCTGACCTTCTCCTACTGAGTCGGAGCTAAGGAGAAAATCTGATGTTGACTAGCATTCTCGCTCTCGCTCCGGCGGCGCCGGTGGATCCGGCTTCGACCGAAGCCACCGCCCAGGGCCTGGTTGGCCTGCTGCACCGCTTGGTGACCGCGCCGACAACCCTGGAACTGTTGTGGTTCGCCTTGATCGCAGTCTTGTGGACTGGCTATCTGGTGCTCGAAGGCTTTGACTTCGGCGTTGGCATGTTGTTGCCGATCATCGGCAAGAAGGACAGCGAACGCCGGGCCATGCTTTCCACGATCGGCCCGCTCTGGGATGGCAACGAAGTCTGGGTGCTGACCGCTGGCGGCGCCACCTTTGCCGCTTTCCCGGAGTGGTACGCGACCTTGTTCAGCGCGGCCTACCTGCCGTTGTTCCTAATCCTGGTTGGTCTGATCATCCGGGCGGTGGCTTTCGAGTACCGCGGCAAGATCAACGGCGACGGCTGGCGCAAGCTCTGGGATTGGTGCATCATCGTGGGCTCCTGGCTGCCCTCGATCCTGTGGGGCGTCGCCTTCGCCAACTTGGTGGCTGGCGTCAAAGCGGCTGTCGATCCGACCCAGATCGGGCCGTCGAAGATCGTCTACAACGGCAACTTCTTCGATCTGGTCTTCGCGCATCAAGGTTTCTTGCTGCTCGGCGGTCTGACCACGGCGGCGTTGTTCCTGGCCCACGGCGCGATCTTCCTGTCCCTCAAGACCGATGGCGAGGTCCGCGAGCGTTCCGAATCGCTGGCGCCCAAGCTGTCGATCGCGGCCACGGTGATCGCAGCGGTCTGGGTTGTCTGGCTGGGCCTGAAGTTCGCCGGCGGGAACCATCCGACTGTGTTGATCTGGATCGCCATCGCCATCGCGGCCGTGGCCCTGATCGTGGTCGTGTTGACCACCCTGGCGCGCAAGTCCGGCTTGGCCTTCACGGCTATGACGGTGGCGCTCTTGGCGGCGGTCGTGACGATCTTCACGACGCTGTTCCCGAACGTCATCAACGGCTCGAACGTGGCCCTGAAGGGCGACGCGATCGCCGATCCGATTGTCGGCTGGATAGTCCTGGGAGAAGACGCCGAGGGCAACCCGCCAGACGTGGGAGACGTGGTCACCGCGACCTTCGCGGCCGTGGAGGCCACGCCGGGTCCCGACCTGGTAGGCGAGCCGAGCGAGTACACCGCTAACACATTGACTCCGGCGATTCTGACGGACACCCTCAACGGTGTCTTCCCGGCCGCCGGGTTGATTCCGCAGGAAGATGTGGAGATGGTGGTGGCGAAGACGTTTGAGCGGGTCGGAGCGGCGCTGGAAAGCGGCGCTTTGACCTACGCCGACATCCAGGGCGAGCCGACTCAAGCGGCGATCGACCTGACCGCGGCGATCTTGGCCGATGTGCCTGCGATCGCCGAGGGCGCGGCAGTGGCCGCCGGCGTCATTCCGGCTGGGGACGTCATCACCGCCGTCAAGATCACCTTGGCCCGCAACGGCCTGCCGGCGGACGATGCCACTGTTGGCGTCGTGGTTGGCGACATCGTCGCGGGTGGGGCCACGATTGCCGGCTTGCCGGCGGAGGTCGTGGTCACGGAGGTCCAAAAGACCGTCCAGGCCGCCATCGACGCGCTGCCCGCCAGCGTTCAGGGCGTGCTGGGCAAAGTGGTCGAGGTTCTCCAAGCGGTGACCGATGATCCTGCCACACCGCGGTTCGCCGCCGGAATGGATTTGACGGAGATCGCCAACGGCCAGATCTGGGACAACGATCTGGGCCTGGCCAATCTGAATGATCGGGTTGCGAACGCCAACGGCGCGCTCGGCGCCTTGCACGCTCTGGGCCTGGTCACCGATGCCGACGGCGCGGTTGTGCCGCCGTCAGGGTTCGTGCCGCTGGAGGAGTTCGAGGATGGCGCGGTCATCACCGGCCAGCCGATCCACGCGGCCGCTTCAAGCGACAAGACACTGCAGCTGATGACCATTGTGGCCGTCTGCTTGGTGCCGATCGTGTTGGCCTACCAGGCCTGGTCGATTTGGGTCTTCCGGCGTCGCATCAGCGCCGAGCGGATTCCACCCGAATCTGGCTTGCCGGCCAAGGTGTGAACACACCCTAAGAAGACAGAAATCGGAGGCTGAGGCTTCCCACCTCGCGCCCCCGGCGCCTAGGCGCCGGGGGCGCTTTGGCGCGCCGGCGCCGGTAATTTGGCAACATTAACGTGTCCAAATAGCGGACAGGTGGTATCAGATAAGGCTAACCTAAGTTAGCATTGCCGGTGTGGGCCGCGTAGCGGTCTCAGCGCCCAGCTATGTGGACTGGTGGCATGCTCCACGGTCACCAAGGAAGGACTTTAGACATTGACGTTGCTCAGAAGCTCTGTGGGAACCAAGCGCGGCCGGTCGGCCGGGGTTTTCTGGGCGCTCTGGGTGGTGTTGTTGGGTTTGGTCGCCGGTTGTGCGCAGGGCGCTAACGGGGCCGGGCCAGGGGTTGGCTCCTTCGATCCGGCCGACGCGCTTGAGAACCCCAAGGACTACGAGGGCCCATCAACGGCCATGGTGGCGGAGGCCGCGATCGAGCCGATCGCGGAGAAGCCGGAACCGGCGCTGCCCGCCCAAGTGACCGACGTCCAGGGCACAGCGGTGACGGTGACGGACGTCAGCCGGATCCTCGCCCTCGACATCTATGGCACCACCAGTCGGATCGTGTTCTCGCTCGGGTTGGGGGAGAACGTGGTCGGACGGGACACTTCCTCGGCTTTCGCCGAGATCAAGGACCGTCCCCGGGTGACGCCGTCGGGGAACACGTTGAGCGCCGAGGCGATTCTCGAATTGGCCCCGTCGGTCATCATCACCGACACTTCGCTGGGACCTTGGGATGTGCTCCTGCAAATGCGGGAGGCCGGCATCCCAGTGGTGGTGGTCGATTCGCATCGTTCGCTGGAGACCACCGGGGAGCTGATCAACCAGGTCGCGGCGGCCGTGGGCCTGGTGGACGAGGGCCAGCGGCTGGCCGACCGGACAAGTCAGCTGGTAGTCGAAGCCAAGGCGGCCATCGCTCCGGCGATTCCGGCGGCGGACGAGGCGAAGCTGCGCATCGCCTTCCTATATCTGCGCGGCAGCGCTGGCGTCTACTATCTGTTCGGGCATGGATCAGGGACGGATTCGCTGATCACGGCCGTGGGCGGGATCGATGTCGCGACCGAGGTCGGCTGGGAGGGGATGCAGCCCGTCACCGACGAAGGCCTGGTGGCGATGAATCCAGACCTCATCTTGGTTATGACCCGGGGCCTCGAATCGGTCGGCGGAGTCGATGGGCTGCTGGAAAAGCTACCGGCGGTGGCGGCCACGCCCGCCGGGATCAAGCGCCGCATTGTCGACATGGACGACACCCAAATCCTGGCCTTCGGGCCGAATAGCCCCGAAGTGCTGTATGCCCTGGCGGCAGCCATCTACGCCCCGGATGGCCGCCGGTGACATCAAGCACTCAACGGGCGCCCATCGAGGCCACCTCCGGGGCGATTGAGGCCCGCCTGCCGGAGGTCACGGCAGCCGGGACGGCGGTCTTGCCGCCGTCCCGGCCAGCCCGTGCCGTCACGGCCATAGTCGCGCTAGCCGTCGCCGTGGTCGCAGTGGCGGTGGTGTCCGCCGGGACCGGGCAGATGCACTTGTCCCCGGCCGAGGTGATCCACGTCTTCGCCGCCAAACTCGGATGGAACATCGGCACGGCGCCGACAGCCCCCAACGCCGAGGCGGTCCTGATGTCCATTCGCCTGCCCCGCTTGGCGCTGGCGGCGTTGGCCGGCGCGGCCCTGGCCACTGCCGGCGCTCTGATGCAGGGGGTCTTCCGGAACCCGTTGGCCGAACCTGGGGTTATCGGGGTCAGTTCCGGCGCGGCGGCGGCCGCTTGCGGCGGAATCACCCTGGGAGCGGCGGCCCTGGGCCCTTGGACCATCGCGGCATTGGCCTTCGCCGGCGGGGTGGGGACGACCTTCTTGGTCTATGGCCTGAGCCGGGCCGGCGGGCGCACCGAGGTGGTGACGCTGGTCTTGACCGGCGTGGCCGTCAACGCGGTGGCCGGCGCGGCCATCGCCCTGTTCGTCTTCATGGCCGATTCCTCGGCCCGCGAGGAGATCATCTTCTGGCAACTCGGGTCGCTCAACGGCACGCGCTGGCCGTACGTGGCCGTCGCCGCGCCGATCGTCCTGGTCGGGGTCGGCGGGGCCATGGCTCTGGGGCGCCAACTCGACCTGCTGACCCTGGGCGAACGGTCTGCCCGGCACCTCGGCGTCGATGTCGAACGCCTGCGGATCGTGGCGATCGTGCTGGTTGCCCTGTTGACAGCGGCGGCGGTCGCCTTTTGCGGGATCATAGCCTTTGTCGGGCTGGTGGTGCCGCATCTGATCCGCATGGTCCTGGGGCCAGGACACCGGGTGCTGCTGCCCGCCAGCGCTCTTGGCGGCGCCGTCCTGCTGATGGCGGCCGATCTGGCCGCGCGCACGGCCGTGGCCTATGCCGATCTGCCGATCGGGATGCTGACCTCGCTGGTGGGCGGACCGTTCTTCTTCTATTTGTTGCGGCGAACCAGGCGTCAAAGCGGGGGGTGGGGCTGATGGCCGCGTTGCTTCAAACTCGTGCCGTTGAATACTCGGTGGGACAGGCGCAGATCCTGCGCGGGATCGATCTGACGGTCAGGCCGGGCGAGATCCTGGCGGTGGCCGGCCCCAACGGCGCCGGCAAGTCGACCCTGCTGGCGGTCTTGGCCGGCGACCTACGCCCAACCTGCGGACAGGTGACGTTGGACGGCCAGCCGCTGCACGGCATCGGCGTCAAGGAACTGGCCCGGAAACGGGCCGTGATGCTGCAGGAAGCCCACGTGTCGTTCCCATTTTCGGTGGTGGACGTGGTGCGCATGGGGCGGGCGCCGTGGGGTGGGCGCGACCCCGACGCGGACGATGCCGCCGTGGCCGGCGCGCTCGGCGCCACCGACACGCTGGGTTTGGCCGGGCGGATCTTCCAGACTCTGTCCGGGGGCGAGAAAGCCAGGGTCGGTTTCGCGCGGATGCTGGCCCAGGAGGCGGACGTCCTGCTCCTGGACGAGCCGACGGCCGCCCTCGACATCCGCCACCAGGAACTGGTCATGTCCCTGGCCCGCCAACAGGCGGACCGGGGCCGCGCGGTGCTGACGGTGCTGCATGATCTGTCGCTGGCCGCGGCCTGGGCCGACCGTCTGGCCCTGATCGGGGCGGGGCGCCTGGTCGGGATCGGCCCGGTGGTCGAAGTGGCCACCCCGGAGCGGCTGAGCGAGCTGTACCAACACCCGATTCGGGTTGGGTTGGATCCGGCCACGGGCTTGCCGACGGTGGCCCCGAGAAGGGGGATCGCCGTATGCGTCGCCTGACCGCCGCCGTGTTGGCGCTGGCGGGATCGCTCTTGTTGGGACCGGCCCAGCCGGCCGGCGCCGCTGGCGCCAGCGTGGCCGTGTCGGGCAAGCAAGGCGCGGCCGCCGCCAACGCCGACGGCCCCACGACTCTCAGGCTGGCTGGTTCCGGGTTCCAATCAATCCAGGGTGGTTTCGGCGGGATCTATGTGCTGTTCGGGTCGGTGTCCGGGAATTGGCGGCCCTCGGCCGGCGGCGTGGGCGGGCGTGACTTCCTCTATGTGCCGGACGTGCAGGCCAAGGACAACGCCGGGCGGGAGAAGTTCGTCGCCTTCCCGGGGTCTGAGACGGCCGCTTCGGCCAATGGCGGCGCCATAGCCGCCGACGGTTCTTGGTCCACCACCCTGGAGGTCCCCGGCGCGGTCTTCGAGGTCGAGGACGCCTCGGGCGCAGCCCAGCGGGTGGATTGCCGTGAGGTTCAGTGCGGTGTCATCACGATCGGCGCTCACGGGGTGGTCAACGCCAACAATGAGACTTTCACGCCGGTGAGCTTCGCCGCTGGCGCAGCCGGGGACTCGACCAGCGAGTCGACGAGTGATTCTGGGACGACGGCCGGCACGCAGGCAGACGGCGCGACTGGCACGGTCGGGCTGCCGGCTGGCGGCCAGCCCACCGTTGGCGTTGACGCCACCACGGCGGTGGCCGGGCACGCGCTGGTCTTCACCGCCCGCGGCTTCTCTCCCGGCGAACAAGTGACGGCAGTGCTGGACGATGGCGAAGTGGCGGTCGGGCCGTTGACCGCGGGCCGGTTCGGCGAAGTCGCCGCCACCATGCCGCTAGCGGTCGACCTGAGGGTCGGATCGCACACCCTGACCGTGACCGGGGCGGCTTCCGGCGCGGCGGCGGAGGCGATGCTGACGGTCCGACGCGACCCGTCCCTGGTCGAGGCCTCGGAGCAGGCCAGCGTGGGCGTGGCCGAAGTCGGCCAGGAACGCTCCCTGGGCCCCTGGCAAATCGCCGTGGTGATCGCCGCCATTGTGTTCGCGCTGGTCTTGGCGGGGGCCCTGGCCGCGGCCGCGGCCTCGCGCCGGTCCAAGGCCAAGCGCTGGGCGCCTGCCTCGCCGCTTGAGGCCCCGGCTCGGGACCCTTGGGCCGATGGCGTGGTTTCCGGGGGCGGATTCGCAGGACCGGCGCCGGGTGCTCCCGCGGCCGCTTCGATCCAGCCGTTGACTGTCGGGCCTGCGACTGCCGGGCCCGCGACTGCCGGGCCCGCGACTGCCGGGCCTCCGGGCGCCGACCCTGTCACGGCCCAGCTTGAGCCGACCAGCCCAGCGACCAGCCCAGGGACTGGGCCAGCCGGTCAAGCTAGTCCAACTGATCCGGCTGTGCTTGTCTCCTGGCCGCCAACGGCTCCCCTGCGAGCACCGGAGACAGCCGAGTGAGCGGCCTGAACCAGCGCCGCCGGGCGCGTGTCAAGCAAATCGCGGCTGCGGCGTTCGTGGGGGTGGCTCTGAGCGCGGCTGTGCCGGCGTCCGCCGGGGCGGATGACGCTCAGGGAGATCCAGGCGGAGACATCGCCGTCAGCGTCACCATTCCGGCCGGGCGGGACTCGGACGGCGACCAGGATCCGGACGGCGACCGCACCGTTCTCATCAATGCCTCGCTGACCTGGGGATTCAACTTGGAGACACGAGGAAAGAGCTACTTCGGGGAGTGCAATTTCCTGATGGCCGGACGGCCCGGAACGCTCGGCGACGCGGGCACAGCCCGCGGATGGGGACCGGGCGCCTGGGGCAAGAACCTGTATCACGCCGAGTCCGGCAACACCAAGGTCGTGAACGGGAAGGGCGACACGGTCGGGTTCGAGCAACGTTGCTTGGATCCCCAAGGACAGCCGGTGGTCTACAACGCCGCCCGGCAATCCGATTCCACCTACACCGACACCCAGGTGCGCCTGACCGGCGGCGCCGGCTGGCGGGACGACCAATCCGGGCAAGCCCGGATCGCCTGGGAAGGGACCTTCTCGGTGATCTACTACGACGGTCTGACTTACTTCTGGATCGAAAACCCGGTGCTGACGGTCCGTGCAGACGGCGGCGCCGAACTGACCGCCACAGCCGGAGGCTATGGCTCGCCACGCGAAGGCGGCGCTTGGGGGCGACACCCGGATAGCGCGGTGGTGCTGGCGAAGGCCCCGTCGGCATCGGGCAATGACGCTCGCGAAGGCGTGTTGACCAGCCCAAACGGTTTGACGCTGAAGCCCGTCTACGCCAATCAGGCGATCACGGTGCCAGCCGGGGCCTCGGCGCAACGGCTGGGCGCCGATTCGAGCGCGCCCGGCGCCTGGCCCCAATCCTTCGTCGACTTCCAAGGCCAAACCGGCTTGCATTCGTACTGGTATTCCTCGGGCGCCGCGATCGACCACCGCAAGCCGCCCGACCCGGTGTACATCAGCTGGGACGCCGCACGGCCGCTGGACTCTCCGATCGCCCCCTCCTCGCCGGCCACAAACGGCTCCGGCAGCGGGTGGAACGGCGGCCAACTCCTCAAGCAGGCGGTCGCGGGCGCCGCCAGCCGACGCACCACAAACCAGGGCGGGGCCGACGCGACCACGGTCGCAGCCGACCCTTGGGACCTCCAGTCGGAGCCCGTGGTCGTAACCAAAGCCCCCAAAGACTTGGTGCCGGAG
>JAISXH010000022.1 GCA_031270825.1 Bifidobacteriaceae bacterium | reverse complement strand
CCCGAGGCGATGTCGCGCGAAGTAGACCCCATCACCGCGGAGACGATCCACGCCCACGTCCTCAGCGCAGAGGGCTTGGATTTGCCGATCTTCCTCAAGGCTATGGGCGAGGGACAGCTGTCGACCCGGTTGGCGGACCCTGCCCCGTGAAAATGGGGTCTTCAGTGAGCCACAGCCTGAACGGCGTCTACCAGGGGACTTGTTCGACCGGGGTGGCGCTGAATTTGAAGGGCGCCACGCGCCTGTTGACGGCCGGGCACTGCCTGGGCTCGACGTTTATCAACAACGGCAACATGGTGGGACAGACCTATACGACCGCCTACCCAACGAACGCGGACATCTACGGTGACTGGAAAGCCATCCAAGGGTCAACCTATTCCAACTACGTATGGAACGGCACGGTCTCAGGCACGTCCACACTGCCCATCAATTCGGCCAACTGGGGACTTCGCATGGTGGGTGACCCGGTATGCGCGTCGGGGCAGACCACTGGGCAGACTTGCCGATATTTCGTGCTGTCCCCACAGGTCGGTATAACCTTCGCGGGGGTTGCCACTTGGCCCCTGGTGCAAATGCGCCACGACAGCAATAACGGTACCGGCTTCGATAAGAACGGCTGGGGCTCAGGCGACTCGGGAGGCCCCTGCTATTACGCTGATGGCAACGGAGGCGTTACGGCCTTAGGGATCGTCACCGGCCGTTCATTCCCGTCCACGTCCTACACCTTGTACTACTGCACCCTGCTAAAGGGAGTGCGGGCATGGGATCCGAGCGCGACCCTTGCTTAAGACCCACGCACCTCTTGCCGCGCGCCGGTCTCTCGCGGCTCCGTCCGGGGGTAAGGCCCGGCACGCCATTCTGGGCCCAGTGGCCGCGGGGGTCTTGGTGGCTGCGCTGACGGCATCGTGCGTCGCTGGTGGCCCGGCCTCCGCGCCATCAGGGACGCCGGAGCAGACAGCGGTGGAGTCTCGCCAGGCTGATCCCAGCGCCTGCCCGGAGGAGGGCTCCGAACTGCCCTTGTTCACCACGGCGATCGCGACGGCGCACGCCGCCGAGGAGATACCCGCGTGCGCCTCTGGCGACCCGGGACCGGGACCAAGGCAGACAGTCCTGCGGTCGGCTCGCGTTCAGATCTACGCGACCGATGGGATAGCCCTCCCGGCGGAGGTGAACCTCGAGCCGGAACTCGGCCTGACCAACCTGGCAGAGTGCCACGAGGTGCCTGGTTCGGCGACCTTCTTCGTCGAAGGCCAGTGGCACATCGGCCGAAACGTGTTCTGCTCGCAAGCCGACAGCCGCTGACCGTGTCCAACACCGCCCGGCCGGGTTTGGGCGGCCGGGCCGGGGCCGACGCGGCGAGCGGCGCGGGGTCTGCGGCCTTCCGTTGGGCTGTCACTCCGTTCCTTTGAGGGCCTCGGCGGGGTTGATGGTTCGGACTCTGCGGCGCAGCAGGACAGTGGTGGACAAGGCCGCCAGCGCGGTGATGAAGATCGCGGCGACGACGGACGGCCAGTTGATGTGCGCGTAGTAGGCGGTGTCTCGGGTGTCGAACATCGTCACGTAGGCGGTCAAGAACCAGTAGCCGGCGGGCACTCCGATGGCGAGGCCCAGGGCGGTCATGGTCGCGTTCTCGGTTCCGACGAGGCGCCTGATGTCTGTCTTGGAGAACCCAAGGACGGAGAGGGTGGCGTAGTCGCGGGCCCGTTCGGTGAACGCGAGCGACCCGAGCGAGTATAGGACCACGACGGCCAAGACGATCGCGAACGCGCGGATCAGCCAGAAGATCGATTCGAGGCCCTTGACGAGCCAGTCCCCGTTGGCGATTTGGGCGGTTCGGTCGAGGGTCTGGGTGATGCCCGTTTCGGCGTCGGCTCCAACGCGCTGCCCTGTTGGCGTCAATGCCGCCGTCGGGGTGAAGTCGAGGCCATGCCGCTCCCAGTAGGCGTCGGTTGCGAACAGCCCTTGCGGGGCGCTTGAGCCGATGAGCCCCGCCAACTCGACGCTGAGCGAGGCCTCAGCAGGCGGCACGGTGAGGGTGAGGGTGTCGCCGGGCGCGATGCCGAGGCGCTCCGCTAGGGCCTCGGTGGCGTATACGCCATCGTCCGCAGGCGCGGCGCGCCCCTTGGACCGGAGGTGGAGCGAGTCGCCGTCGCCGATGACCGTCAACGTGACATCCTCCACGTCGGCGCCGACCCGGGCGCTGGTCTCCTGGAGCAATTGGGCGCCGTCGGGCAGCGCGCCGAGGTCGGCCCCGGGATTCAAGGTGAGACGTTGCTCGTGGGTGCGCTCGACGGCGAACACCTGCTCCACCTGGTCGTACATGCTGTCAGAGACCCCGAAACCGGCGAACAGCAGCATCATGGAGCCGACCGCCGCAGTCACGCCCATCACGAACCGCACCCCGTGGAGCATGGCCTCACGCAGCGCCCACCTTGCCCCCACCCGCAGCCGCGACCAGACTGGCGCGACACGCTCGGCGGCTACGTGCCTGGATGAGCCGACGGCTTGGCGCAGCCCCTCGGCCGGGGTCAGTCTCAGCGGCCTGGCCACGGCGAACAAGGCGCTGACGGCGCACGCCGCCACGATCCCGGCCGCCACCGCCGCTGACAACGGCGTGTAAGCGATGGTCCAGGCCGGCAGGGAGAACATCGCCTTTTGGGTCTCCAGCACGAACAGCGATATGCCGGGCGCGGCAGCCGCGCCGACCAGCGTCCCGGCACCGCCGGATGCCAGGCCGAAAGCGAGGTAGTGGATGCGGATCTGGCGGCGGGCGAACCCGAGGGCTTGCAGGATGGCGATTTCTTGGCGTTGCATCGCGACGAGTCTGCGGATGGCTGTGAACATCGCGAGCAGCGCCAACAAGATGAACAGGCCGGAGAACAGGTATGACAGGTTCTTGATCTGCGCCACCCGGTCGAACGCGGTGGCGACAGACGCCCTGGTGGCGCGGGTCTGCACGGTCAGGTAGTCGCCGCCGAGGATCTCGGGGGCGGCCACGGCCACCGCCTCGGCGTCCCCGGTGAACCGGGCCAGGTTGACGGGCGCCTCGTCCAACAGACCGGTGTTTGCGTACCCGTAGCCGTAGCGGTCGGGTTCAGGGGCTCCCAGCGCCGCCGTGCCGGTGAAGTACACCTCGTCCGGCGATATCACCAGCCCAAGCACCTCCAGTTCGGTTGAGCGGTCCCCGATCGCCAGGTTGACAGTGGCGCCGACGCCGACGCCGTGCGCCCGCGCGTACTTTTCCTCTAGCCAAACGCCTTCCCCGCCCACCCGTATGGGCTCGCCTTCAACGACCTGGGGGCGCGAGAGGGCGGTGTCTTGCGCCGCCTCCAGGCGCACGTAGGCGCCGTCCTGAGCCAGGTCTGACGCCCAGGCCTGCTTGACGCCCTCGACCCGTTCCACGCCGGGCAGCGACTCGAACTCCTGCAGTTGCGCCGGGCCGATGACGCGGGCTTGCACCCACCCGTCGGCCAGGGCGTTCGCGTCGGCGAACCGTGACAGGGACGCCTCAAGACCGTGCCAGGCGCCCTCCAGCCCGATGTAACACAAGGCCGAGAGTAACGCCATCAGGAACACCGCGAAGAACTGCCGCCAGCCTCTGCGCAGGTCGCGGCCGAGTTTGCGGGCCAGCGCGCCCCTCACCGCGCCAACTCCGCCACCGGCGCAGGGGCTGGGTTGTCCTCCAAGGACACGACCCGGCCGTCTCGCAGGCGCACCACCCGGTCGGCCGCCTGGGCCAAAGCCTCGTTGTGGGTCACCACCACCACCGCCCGGCCCGCTTCGCCGGCTAGGGAACGCAACAGGGAGAACACGGCCATCCCGGTGTCGGAGTCCAACGCTCCGGTCGGTTCATCGCACAGCAACAGTCGCGGGCGTTTCGCCACAGCGCGGGCGATGGCGACCCGTTGCATCTCGCCTCCCGATAGTTGGTACGGGAAGCTCCCTGCCCGCGCTTCCAGCCCGACCCGCCCCAGGGCCTCGGTGGGCGGTGTCGGGTCGGTGGCGAACTGGCTGCCCAAAGCGACGTTCTCAGCGGCGGTCAAACTGGAGATCAGGTTGTAGAACTGGAACACGAACCCAACCTGGTCGCGCCGATAAGCGGTCAGTTGCCCGTCTGACGCGCTCGCCAGGTCGGCGCCGTCCACCGAGATCCTCCCCGACGTGGGAGAATCCATCCCGCCGAGCAGGTTCAGGATCGTGGTTTTGCCCGACCCGGACGGCCCCAAGACAACCGTGAACCGGCCGTCATCGACGGTGAACGATACCCCGTCAACAGCCCTGACCTCCCGCCCGCCGCCAGCTTCGAAGACGCGGCTGACCGCCTTGATCTCTATAGAACCCAAGAACTCGTCCTTTCGTGATTCGTCTTGTCCGTGACGCGCTGGTCAGAACCTGGTCGCCAGGCGCAGCCTGGCCCCGAATGTGGGCACCTGCTGCTGTTCGATTATTCGGCGGGCGATGAGCGCTCCAAACACACCGTACCCACCAACCAGTCGGTTGCCAAACTGACTGGTCGGTTGCCTTTGGCCGCGGGGTTTCGTATGCTCCTAAGCGTGCGTGATCCATCCGCGACGAGGCAGTCATTGTTGGACGCGGGCCGGGCCGAGTTCGCCCGCCATGGCCTGGCCGGGGGGCGCACCGACAGAATCGCCCAGGCCGCCGGTGCCAGCAAAGAGAGGATTTACGCCTACTTCGGGAGCAAGGAGGGCCTGTTCGAGGCGGTGGTCGATGATGCCCTGGAGGACCTGCTCGACCTCGTGCCGATGCCGGCCACGGGGTTGGACTCGCCGGCAGGCCTGGTGGACTACGTGGCGCGGGTCGCCGAGCACCACCGGCGCCACCCGCGGCTAATGCGGCTAGTCCAGTGGGAGGCGCTCGAACGCTCAGGCCAAACTGACCCAGAGACCCCCCGCGCGAGAAAGTACCGAGCCAAAGCGGCCGCGCTCGGCGAACGGCTCGGGATACCGCCCGAAGAAGCAGCACCCCTGCTCGTCTTGCTTATCTTGCTCGCCGCAGGTCCGCAGGCGATGTCCAACCTCGCAGGCGCCATCACAGGACTGCCCCCCGAAGCGGCGGCAGCGGCTGTCAGCCAACGAGCGGCCCGAGCCGCCCCCGCCGCCGTCGGATCAGCCCTCGCCAGCCGGGCGCCCACGACGGGCGACCCGCCGCCAACCTAGCCGCCCGGCCCACGCCCACACCGACCCGGCGATGCTGCGCTATTTCGCCTCAGTCGGTTTGGTCCCCGACGCCGTCATCGCCCACCACCGCCTGACCTCACCTGCGGCCGGTTGCCGTCTTAGTTGCTGTTCCGGTAGCATACTGGGGTGAGCCGGACAACGTATGCGCATCCGCCGGTAGTCTTGGCCCTGTTCCAGATCAAGCACCTACCAGAGCCGTCGGTCCACAACCGACTTCCCGCGACGGCCAAGAGCGCCCTCGCTCAATTCACTCCGCTGCATCGCGTCGATGTTACGCATCAGGTTCAAGGACAGTTCGACCTAACTGGATCCAGTGGCCATCGCGTCATCGCTGAGACGGCCCCGCTGCACCGCTTCTACAACCGGAACCGCGACCTGACGATCAGCTATGGGCCAGATTCACTGAACGTCGAAGCGTCGGTTTATCACGGATGGCAGCGCTTCTCGGCGGCGATCCGCTCAGCGCTTGACGCACTGTCGCTGCCCGGCGGCGGCCTGTTGATCGACGGCATTGATCGAGTCGGCCTGCGCTACCTAGACGAGGTTCGGGTACCAGAAGCCGGCCGTGAACCGACCTGGGCCGATTGGATCGCCCCTGACCTGCTGCCGCCGCAGTCGCTCGATGGGTTCGCGTTGGTTCAGCAGCAGTCTCTGGCGCTTTACTCGGTGAACGGCGGCTCTGACTCGCTGGCGCTGAGGTACGGCGCGGTTAACGGCCCGTCCGCCTTCGCATCGACCGATCACCTGACCAGGGCTGAGGTTCCGCCAGGGCCCTATTTCCTGTTGGACACTGACGCCTTTTGGCTTGCGCGGCCCGGCGATTCCCTCGTCGAGCCGACCGCCCAAGCGCTGATGGACATGGCTGACCGTCTCCACTCGCCAGCGAAAGCCCTTTTTGAGCGGTCCATCACCGAGAAGCTCAGGAGGGAGGTTCTGGATCATGATTAGGACAGAAGCGACCAGCGCCGGCTCACCAAGCGTCCGCCCTTTCGGCGGGATCCAAGTCACACAGACCAAGCCGAGCTCCGCTCAAGAGTTCCTAGAGCAAGCCGAGGTACTGCATTCAGAGGTCACCGATTTGCGACGAGACACGGGTAACCTCAGGAGGTTCGGCGTTGACACCAGGCTCGGGGAACTCCAAGCCGAGTCCGCCAAGCGCGCGCCCAGCCAACTGCTTGCGGAGCTTTCGGACGCAGGCCTGGCATGGCGGGACATCGCGCGGATCCTTGGCGTCAGCGTGCCAGCGATACAGAAGTGGCGGCACGGCGCCAACATGTCACCCCCGAATCGGGCTGGCCTGGCCAAGCTCCATTCCCTGATCAGATTGGCAACCAAATACTTGGTTGACCACCCTGCATCATGGCTGGAGATGCCGGTCGCGGAGGGTAGCGACCTCACCGGCATAGATCTGTTGTCCGATGACCGGTTCGATGTGGTCCTGGCCCTGCTGTGGCCGGGCTCGAACGGACCTGAAGCAGTGCTTGACGAGCTACTGCCCGGGTGGAGACGCAGGTCGCCCAGCAGCGAGTTTGACACCTATGTGGCGCACGACGGCCAGGTCTCGATTCGACTGGCCAAGGGTGGTGACACCGCTGACAATCCTTGAGACCCCGGGCGCGGCTACTGATCTTTACACCGCGGTGAACGAAGAAGCGGCCGAGTTGAGGTTCCGCCCTCTGTTCACAGGGGACGTGCTGGAGTTGAGCGACAGAACGTGTGTGGCCTTGATGCAACACCCGTGCTCGATGCGCCGGGGGACGTCGCTGAATCCAAACCTTCTCTTCGCGAAAGTCATTCGACTGGGCCGCAAGTACCGCTCGGACTGGTCAACGGCCCCGTTCGACCTTTGCTACCTCCCCACGCTGTCGGAGGACTACCCAGCGGTCGATTTCCACGGCATCGGCACGATCACCGCCGACTGCGCGCAGGAAGCCCGCCGTGTGGCAATAGTGTCCCTCTACGGCGCCACGGTGCTGATGCAGCGGTGGATACACTTCAGCACGAGGCTGGTGGTTCCCATCGCCGGACTCGCCTGAAAAGCCGATACGGGGTGCCGCCGAACTTCCACTAGGGCCTGCCGCTCGAGAGCTACTGTGAAAGCGTGACCCAGATAACCAAGGCGCGCAAATTGGTCGAAGACGCGCTTGACAGGTTCGACGCCGCCGGGGAATCCCTCGCTGGCCACGTGCGGAGAGCCAGCCGCGTCGCGTCACTCCGCCAGGACTACACCAACCAGCTGTGGCTCCAAATGGAGATGACAGACGTACAGGCTAGCGCCATTGAACTCTGGAGAGACCCCGCGATCACTCCAATCACTGCGCAACTGGAGACCCTTCTGGGCGTCGAGGCAGCTCACAAAGAAACTGTTGTGGCGCACTCCCGCTACGAGCGGAACCGCACCGTGATAATCGACGGCCAGGAAGAGTTCTACGGGGCGCCAATTGGGCAATTCGAAGACCATATCGCCGCAGTCCGCTCCGCGATCGCCGAAACCAAGGCTCCGGACAACGTCGCCCCGGGCGACACCTACGCCGTGCTCCGCAGCATTGACTCCGCCAAGGCGAAGCTGGCCGAGACAATCAACACGCTTGTGCCAATCGTGGAGCGCGTCAAGTCTGACGTGCACTCCTTCCTCGTCACCACGGAGAACGAACTCGAGCTTGGCCAGGCCCGCGCGGGCATATTTACACGCGCCCAACGGTACGTGAACGGCTCATTGGCGCAGTACGCGCCGAAGGCCTTGGAGCAATTCGTCGCGGCGCAAGACCGCCTCGACGACGCCTCGCCCGAAGATCTGGCCCAAGCGGCGACTTCTTGTCGACGGATGCTCAAGTCCCTCGCAGACGCTCTTTACCCGGCGACGGGTCAGTCTGTCATGGGAGCAGACGGCGTTGAGCGGGTCATGTCAGACGACGCCTACCGCAACCGGTTGCTCCAATACGTTAGTGAAACGCTCGGCAAGCACGGGCAGGCGGCAGTGGTCCAAAGCACCCTCGACACGCTCGGCCCCCGCCTCGAATCCCTCGACAAGCTCGCAAGCAAGGGCGTTCACAGCGAGGTCACCGCAGCCGAAGCAGAGATCTGCGTGGTTTGGACATACCTCCTTGCCGCCGACCTGGTCAGGATCGCCGACAGATCATCGGCCCTTCTCGTGGCCAAGCCGGAACCACTCCGAGAGGAAGCCGGCCCGACTGCGGGAATCCCCCGAGCCGGCCATCCACCAGTCGGGACGTGAAGCGACCGGACAACTCGACTTGCCAACCAGCCCCCCAACCCGATTATCCCGACATCCACTCACCGAAACACCAGGTCAAGCGCCCAACCGCGTCAATCCTCGGGATAATCGGGACCTCGGGATAATCAGGATTAATCCGATGTCGGATTAATCCTGAGACATCACATGGCGGGCCCGGTGCGGGCCTACTCAAACCACATCGGAGGTTTGAGTAAGACGCATATGGCGGAGAGTGAGGGATTCGAACCCTCGGATGCGCTTGCGCGCATCAACGGTTTTCAAGACCGTCCCGATCGGCCGCTCCGGCAACTCTCCAGGCCTTCCAGGGTACAGCGGCGACTTCTTGGCGCCACCAGTCCGCTCTGTTCGCGAACGATCCGCTCAGCGCATGTACCAGCCCGGATCGCGACCCGGCGTCACCACACGGAGCCCATAGAGCCGCGCTGCTGAAGCGACCTCGGTATCGTAAGTGATGACCACGGTGACCGTCTCCTCGGCCTGCGCCAAGCCAACATGCAAGGCGGCGTAAGGCGAGACCGCGGACACCGCGTAGGAACCGATCTCCAAGGCCCGGCCGGACACCGGAATCTCCGGAATGCCGCCGATCTGGTCATAGACCCGCATCCGCTGGTCATGATCGAGCAGAGCCAATTCTTGGCCGGCCTCCTGGCGGGCCAGGATCGACGTGACGAGCTCCGATTCGTGACCGTCGAGCCATTCGCGGAGCGACTCTGATTCGGGCGAATCGCCAACCGCGCAAACAATCGCTGTCCCGTCGAGGTAGTAGCGCACGGACCAAGCCTACCGATCCCGCACGCGAGTCCGGCCCCGAAGCCTCCTGGCAGGACCGGCAATCCGCCGAAGGCGGTGGCCGGCGGCGTCTGTCGGCCGTCCGGCGAGGCCATTCCCCGACTGGGTGAGCGGCCCGAGGGGATACCGGCCCAACCGGACAACTAGACTTAAGTCCCATGCGCGGCATCGTCGTTGAGAATGTGGGACGGGACCACAAGCTGATCCTCGGGGAAGTCCCGACTCCGCGGCCGGGGTTTGGCGAGGTTCTGATCCAAGTGGCGGCGGCCGGCGTCAACCGGGCCGACTTGCTGCAGGCGCGAGGCGCCTACCCGCCCCCGCCGGGCGCCTCCGAACTGCTGGGGTTGGAATGCTCGGGCGTCATCGCCGAACTCGGAGCTGACGTGGACGGCTGGTCCGTGGGCGACGAGGTGGCGGCTCTGCTGCCGGGCGGCGGTTACGCGCAATACGCGGTCGCCGATGCCGCCTGCCTCTTTCCCGTCACCGGCTCGCTGGCGTTGGCGGACGCTGGGGCCGCTCCCGAGTCGATCTGCACGGTCTGGTCCAATTTGACCGAGGCCGGCTACGAGGCGGGCGCGCCGCTGCTGGTGCACGGCGGCGCCGGGGGGATCGGCAGCATGGCCATCACCCTTGGCGCGGCGCTCGGCTCACTGGTTTTCGCCACCGCTGGCGGGGATGAGCGCGCGCGGGCCTGCGAACAACTGGGCGCCGCCCGGGGCATTGACCACACCAGCGAAGATTTCCCCCAAGTGGTGCTGGAGGGCACGGGGTTTCGGGGCGTGGACTACATCATCGACATCGTCGGCGGCCCCTATTTGGAACGCAATCTCAAAGCGCTGGCCGTGGGCGGGACCCTGGCGATCATCGGGCTGATGGGCGGCAGCGCCGCCCAGATCGATCTAGGCCGGATGCTCAGCCACCGACACCGCGTGATGGCCACCAATCTGCGCGGACGGACGCGCCCGGACAAGGCCGCCATCTGCCGTGCGGTCAGGCGCGACGTGTGGGAGTTGGTCACGTCGGGACGCTCGGCGCCGGCGGTGGGCGCCCGTTTGCCGATGTCGCAGGCCCAGGACGCCCACGCCCTGATGAAGTCCGGCTCGGTGGTCGGCAAGATCCTCTTGGTCTGGGACTGACTGTGATTGCGGTTGATGAGCGGCCCGGCATCGGCCGGGCCGAACACTGGGACCGGGATGTTTGCCGGGGCGATGGGCGCCTCCGCCCGGCCCCGGCACCCCCCGCTCACGGGCTTGACTCCGCGGTGCGCTGGCGTCTTAGCCAGCTCCTAGCCGGCGGCTGCGTCAGGCGCTGGTATTGGTGACGCGGTCCAGCCAGTCGATGGATTCGGACAGGAACCGGGAGCGGACCGGCTCGGGGCTCAGCGACAGGTCATGCGCGCCCCCTTCCAGGGCTCTGACCTCCACATCCGCGCCCAATTTGGGCGCCAAGCGCCACATCTGAGCGGGATCCAGGACCGAGTCGGTGGTCACTAGCTCGGCATGATGGTGGACCGGGTCGCCGCGTCTGAGGGATGTCATCACCAGCACAGGACAGCTGACGTCGATCCCCTTGGCCAAGCGGGACTGCCAGCGCCGGATCGAAGAGAACCAGACCGGATAAGTGGGGAAGCCGTCATGCGGTTTCCACCTGAGGTCGTAATCCCATTCGCCGCCGGTGTCGCAATGCAGGGCTCGCCCGTAATGGACTTTCAGGCCGGAAATCGCCAGCATCGGCGCCGCCTTGGCGACCAGGCGCATCAACTGTGTGAACGGCACACGCATGAACCAGTTCGCGTTGAAGTCCAGCCAAGGCGAGTTCAGCACCAGCGCCCGCAACCGTCCCGGCCGTTTGGCAGCCCAAAACGGCATGATCAGGCCGCCAGTCGAATGGCCGATCCCGATCAGGTCGGCATGTCCTTCTTCTTGGGCGATCACCTGCGCCGCGGCGTCGAGGTCCTCGCCGTAGACCGCGATCTCGGGAGCGAAGTTCGGATGTTCCGGGTCCAGCGACAATTCCATCGATCGGCCGTAACCGCGCAGGTCAATCGCATAAAAGCGGTAGCCTCGCGCCTCAAAGGCCGCAGCCATATGGGCTTGAAAGAAGTAGTCCACAAAGCCATGGAGATACAGGATCGCAGGTCTGCGCTGCTCCGAGCCCGGGCCGGGGGCCACACCATCGGCCGCCCGTTGGGCGGAATCCGCAGACACGGCATCGACGGCACTTCGTGAACGGGAGGACGGACCGACCCCCGGGGTCAAACGGCGAACCAGAGTCGCCGACTCGCCGTTGGGAAGGGACAGTCGGCGCTGCTCGAAACCGTCCAGGACGTCGGCTACCCAGGTGTCGGCCGAAGCGGTGTTTTCCATCTACCTATCATGCTCCTCCGGTGTCATCTGCTGTCCCGGACCGCCAGCGCGGACCACAGCCACGCGGGCAAGAAACCGTGAGGCACGGACCCCCTCCACACGGGCCATAATCATGAAGCATGCCGGCATTTGGCCCGGCCGGGCTCGGCCGGGTACCCTGGTCAAGCTGTCCGGAGGCGTCGCCTAGAGGCCTATGGCGCCCGCCTGCTAAGCGGGTTGGGGGTGTTGATCCCCCTCGGGGGTTCGAATCCCCCCGCCTCCGCGTTTCCCATGTCCTGAGACACCGGTTTCCTAAGTCCCGAGACATGGGTTTCCTATGTCCCGAGACACCCGTTTCCTGTGTCCCGAACCAGGACAGCGGGCCCGGGGGCGTCAGACGCCGGGCTGGGGCCAAGGCCATCGCCGTCATGGGTGCCACCAGCAGCGCCGTCGGGATCGGCCTGCGCGGAACCAGCATGGAGATCGCCTGCGGCTGACAGACCTGGTCGGCCTAAGCGCACCAATTCGACTACCGCGAACGCGAACACCGCCACCAGCAGCGCGTTGCGGACCACCCAGACCGCCAGCATCAAGCGGTCGCCGGATATGAAGGGGACGTAGCCCCAGGGATAAAGCCAGCCTGTCAACGCAGCCATGACCAGCGAGGCGATTCCCACTGGAAGCCAGAACTTGAGCCGCCGTCCCACGCACAACCCGACCACCACCGCCGGCGCCAACCAGGCCACGAACTGTGGCGATCCGACTTTGTGAGTCACGATCAATCCACTCATCATGGCCAGTGTGCCAGTCAGCAAGGCCGCGGTTGTCTGCCGCCGCGCCCGCCACACCAGCGCTCCCACCGCGAGCACCGCCAAAGGCATGGCGATGTCGCTGACCCGCACCGCCACATCGGCGCCGGCGCCCCAGGTCTCGTTCGTTGACAGAGTCGAATTCCAGACTGCCAAGGCCTCGCCCTTGGCGGCGTGGGCCAATACCACCGGAGTCGCCAGCACCGCCTCAATCTGCAGGCCGCGATCAGTCTCGGCGCCAACAAAGCTGGTCAAGAAGCGCCACTGTCCTCCGGCCGCGAATTGCAACAGAACCACCGCGACACAGGTCGAAGCGGCCGGGATCAGCACCTGGCGCAGCCGCGACCGCCACGCGCCCACCACCGCGAGCAGGGGAATGAGCGCCGCCCCGGCCGAGACCTTGATCCAGGCGCCAAAGGTCAACAAGATGCTGGCCAGGGCCGGGCGGGCAGATGCCACCACCAAGGCGATCAGCACCAACGGCATCATGATCGCGTCCAGCCGGCCTATCCCGCACGGCCCCAACAGCATCAGGAAAACGAACCAGCCGACTAGGGGCGCGGCCGCCCGCGTCACACCGAAACGACGCACCACCACCACGGCTGTGGCCAAGTTGATCAGGGCGACCATGGCGCACCAGGTCGGCAGGTAGGCCGTGCCGGTGCCCAGAATCGAAGCCAGCAGGATGGGCGCCAGAGCTCCGACCGGATACACCCAGGGCGAGTCGATCCCGAGCCAAAGGCCTGATCGGTCGCTTTCCTGCACCCACCAGGCATACAGCCTGACGTCGTTGGCGCCGGAGGTGCCCGGGCCCAGCGATTGGTAGATCAGCACCCCGTGGGTGACCAGGTAGGCGCCGGCCAGCCAGACGCCCAGCCACCAGTTCCCGCGCGCCTCGGCACCGCCGGCGGTGTTCATCCCAGCGGCACCGTGGTGGCCGGTTCGCCGATCCGCCCGGTGAACTCGAGCGCCACTGGCCGGTCGTCAAGAGGAATGTCAAAGGCCAGGAATCCGGTCTGCGAGCCGCCGGGTTTGATCGGGCTGACACCCAAGATGAACTCTTGGTGCTTCAGCGCCGAAAGCGGCTCATTCGGGTAGGTCTTGCCTTGGTCGGTCACAAGAGTCTGCTGGTCGGGCAAGAACGTGCCATCTTGCGTGCCCGCGTTCTTGATCGTGACGCCCAGCAGAACCCATTGGCCGTTCTCCGAGACTTCGCTGCCCGGATCAGCCAGTTCGGCCAGTCCGGCCTCATAGGAGTCCAACACCAGCACGAAGTCCCCGGCCCTGAAGCTCTGGCCCAGCGACCACTGCGTCGCGCCAGATTCGCCCGGAGCGGGCTGGTTGGGGCTGGGCGTCTGGCTGAGTGAAACCGACGGCGTCGGCTCGGTCTTACTGCGGGATAAGTTACCTGTCAGCGCCAGCAACACCACCGCGATCCCGACCAGGACCAGCGCCGCCAGCACTATCACGCCGACGGTCTCGCGCTTGGTCAGGTGGTGCCTGGACTGGTGGAAGCCCAGCGCCGTCGAGGCTTTGTGGTGCCACTGCTCCTCCGGCCTGGCGTCTGCGTCCGTTCCAGCCCCAGCGGGTTCCCCCGCCGTGTCCGATGCCGTCCGGTCGCCCTGCGCCTGTCCCTCACCTGGCTCAGGTGGCGTTGGTCCCGGCTCCGCCCCGAGGTCTGCGGCTGGCTCCGCCGGGGGTTCGCCTTCGGGCCCGGCTCCGCTCATCAGCTGGCGCCCTCGGTAACGCACTGTCGGAACCAAAGGCGAATGCTGGGGGACGGCCGCCGGGTCGACCTGCGGCGGGGTGGCTGCCGGCCACTGCTCCGCCGGGGAGGCCGGCGCCGGCGGGTAGACGCTGGCCGCGGTCTCAGCCCAGGCTGAATCTTCGCGAGCTGTGGCCGCCGAATCCCCCCAGGCGGGTGCCGGCTCCTCCCAGGACGGCGGCGCTGCCGTGGCGGGTGAAACAGGCCCGGCCGTCTCGGCCGGCCGATAGGCGATGGGCTGGTAGGAGGTTTCCGGCGCCTGCCAGGCGGCCTCGTCGGGCGCCGCCGCGGCCAGATCCTCCCAGGACGGCCCTGGCGGCGCCGACCAGGGCGTGGCGGTGCTGAGGGATGGCGCGACCAGCGGGTCACTTCGCCCGGCGACTCCGGGCTGTCCCGGCCCAGATGGCGGCGGGGACGTTGGCGCTGGCTCGCCGGATCGTGGCGACCATGCCGACCGATCAGGTGAGTCTGTGCGGGCCACTTGCTCCAGGCCGTCGCCCCGGTCCGGCCAGTCAGGCCGGACGAGCGGCTCGATCGGCCCGACAGTCGGCTCGAGTGGTTCGCGGACCAGGGAGAATTCGGCGGAATCGGTTGGATCGACCGCCTCTGGCCGCGGTCGGCGAGCAGGCAGGTCCGGCACCCACTGTTCGGGCGCGCGCGGACCAGCCGGAAGCGGCGGCAGTTTGCTTGGCTGCTGCGCCCGGGCCAGCGGTCGCGGCTCGACCGTCAACGGCTTGACGTCGGCAAACGACCGGATGCTCGCAGGCGAGCTGGACGGATAGCGCGGGCTCTCCATAACCGGCGCAGGCGACGGCGCGGGCGGGGAGGTTGCCCCAGGTGTGCCCGATGGCGCAGGCGGCGAAGCCAACTCGGACGCGGGCGGGGAGGTTGGCCCAAGTGTGCCCGGCGGCGCGGGCGGGGAAGCTGGCCCAGATGTCGCCGACGGCGCGGGCGGGAAAGCCGATCCAGGCGTGGCCGGTCGTAACGCCCGCCAGTTGCCGGAGGCACGGGTGACCGGGCGGCTGCGTTGAGGCACAGGCTCCGCCTGCTCGGCCTGGACCGGCGCGGCCGGGGGGGAGGAGAACAGCCCTGCGCCGCGCTGGCGGCGCAACTGCGCCCTGGTGGCCGAACCGTCGGCGGAGAAAGGCGCCGGGGCAGTCCACACGGCATCGGAGGTCGGCGCTGGCGGCGCCGGAGCGGGCGCGGCGCCCGACCGCGGGTCGGCGGGCGTCGAGGTGTCGGCGGGGTGCTTCTGGGCGCCCTGGTTGACGTCCCGGCCGGCCGCCTCACGCAAAGCTTTGCGTGTGATAGGAGCATCGCTTGGCACATCAGACACGCAGTTGACCTTAGCTCATGGGCGGCCCCGGACCACAAAACCGACCCGAGCCCACCGGCCGGCCAGCGGACCGTAAACCGCCTTCAGGCCTGGGCGGAGGAATCCTTCGGCTCGCCCTTGGCCTGGCCCTACTTGCGGGCGCCGGCCTTCGCGTCGGCGCTCTGGCCACCCAGAATCTCATCGACCTGGCGGCACGAAGCCATGGGCTTGATCGCCTCAGACGGGTCGAACCCGACCTCATCAGCCGCCCGCAACGTTTCGAATTCGGGCCCCAGAACCGCATCCACAGTCTGTCCTTCCCGCCGGTCGATCGTGATGACGGTCCCCTCGGGGAAGAAACGCGCCAGCGTGTACGCCTGGTTGACCCCTTCCCGACCGGCCACCAGCTTGGCGACGCCATCATAAGGCGCGGTGTTGTCCGCCGCCGGCGCCGGAAAGCCCTGCGCCGCGAGGGCATCGGCCGTCTCGCCCGCCAAGCCGTCGCGCTGGGAGCCGTTCAGCACTCGGACGGTCACGGCCGTCACCGCCGGATAAGTGGCCGCCTCGCCGACCGGGCAGGGAGTTAGCTGCGCCACGGCGCTCTCACTCGGTTGGTACTTGAAATCCTCGTTGAACAGCGGTTCCAGCCGTCCCGTCCACATGCCGATCGCCCAGGCCGCGATCACGATCAAACCGCCGATCAGCAGGCCGTAGATGGTGACTTGGCGCCAACGCAAGCGCTGGCGGCGCGATTCGGGTGTGCTAGGAGCCATCGCTTCCGGTCCCGTCTGACAGGCCAGGCTCCAACTCGTCCAGGTTGAGCACCCGCGCGTGCAGCGTTCCCCGGCCGCGCAAGGCCGCCCGCACCGCCCGGTGCAGTCCGTCCTCTAGGTAATAGGCGCCCTGCCAGTAGACCACGTGCGCGAACAGGTCCCCGTAGAAGGTCGAATCCTCAGATAGGAGACTGGCCAAGTCCAAGGTCGACTTGGTGGTGGTCAGTTCGGCCAACC
Source organism: Bifidobacteriaceae bacterium (assembly GCA_031270825.1). Classification (GTDB taxonomy): domain Bacteria; phylum Actinomycetota; class Actinomycetes; order Actinomycetales; family WQXJ01; genus JAIRTF01. Next base: position 91,070 of record JAISXH010000022.1, on the reverse strand, counting down.
GGACCTGGCGGGGAGGAACCTTCGACCACTGCCGCGACGAGACGAAGCCGTGGTCGGGGTACGGCCTGGAATCGGCGATGGCGCGGAAAATCACAATCGGTAAGTCTACGGAACCAAGGCCCGCCCGAGATCCTCCATTGGAGCGATATAACTTATTGCATGACTATCAAGGTCGATTTTCGGTCCGACACAGTCACCCAGCCCTCCCAATCGATGCGACGGGCTATGGCGGAGGCGCCAACCGGAGATGACGTGATTGACCGCGACCCCACGGTCGCAGAGCTTGAAGCCCGCACAGCCGCGCTCTTGGATCAGGAAGCCGGGTTGTTCATGCCATCCGGGTCGATGTCCAACCTGGTCGCCTTGGCGACCCATCTGGGCCGGGGAGAGCGCTTCTTGGCCCCGCGCCACGCCCACGTCTTGTCGCACGAACTGGGCACCGCCGCCTGGATCGCCGGCGGCATCCCCTTGGAGTTGCCGTGGTCCTACGCGCCCGGCGTTCCCGCCCCGACTGACATCGAGGCCGTCGCCGCCGAGGAGTCCGCCCGGCCCGCCTACTACGAGCTGATCACCCGCTTGGTCTGCCTCGAGAACACCCACAACCACGCTGGCGGCCATTTTGTCCCGTGGCGGTTGGCCGGCCAGTTGTACGATGCCGCCCGCGCAGCCGGTTGGGCCGTTCACTTGGACGGCGCCAGGCTTTGGCACGCGGCCGCCGCTCAGTGTGTCAGCCCAGCCCAGGCGGCCGGCAACGCCGACTCTGTGACGGTCTGCTTCTCGAAGGGACTGGGCGCGCCGGTCGGCTCAATGCTGTGCTCTTCGCAGGCGTTCATTGAACGGGCCCGGCGCTGGCGCAAAGCCTTTGGCGGCGGGTTGCGCCAATCCGGGGTGCTGGCCGGCGCCGCGTTGGTGGCGTTGGATGAAGAACTGCCTCGCATTGACGAGGACCGGCGCCGGGCGGCGGCGCTGGCCGCCGCCCTGAGGGATTTGGGCCTGGTGGCCGAGGATCCGCCCACCAACATAGTGCTGGCTCAACCCGGTCCCGACACGGGTTTCACCGCCGCCGAACTCGCCCGCGCTTGGCAAGATGCCGGCGTCGGCTGTTTGACCATGGGCCCGGCTGTTCGCCTGGTCACCCACCGCGACATTGACGACGCGGCCTTGGCGGACGGCATCGGACTATTGACCCGGGCGACGGAACAACTTCCACGCCCGGGGGCGGCCCCGCCGGCCGGGAACTGACTTCGCCGCTGACTCAGCCGCCCGGGTCAGTCGGCGGCTTGGCCGCCGGACCAGACGAGAGCTTCAAGGTGATCGTGTTGCCGGGATAGGCCCACCGGCTCGGGCTCTGTTCGACCACCGTCCCGGCCGCGTACTTGTCTGAGGCCACCCGAGTGGACGAAATCGCGACCGAGAAGCCTTCGTATTCCAGCTTCTTCTTGGCCGCGCTTCCTTCCATCCCCACCACGGAGGGCACCCGAACCTGGTTGCCGACGTCCAGTTTCCGGGGCACATCGCCGAAGGTCAGCTTCTCGGTGCCCGCCAAGGCGTCGGACATGAACTCCCTAAAGACCGGCGCCGATAGCTGGCCGCCGAACGCGCCGGAGTAGTACACGCCGCCGATTGTGCCGCTAAGGACCTTCTGCTCGCCCGGATAGCCAGCCCAGATCGCCGTCGCCAACTGCGGGGTGTAGCCGCAGAACCAAGCCGCTTTCGAATCGTCGGTGGTGCCGGTCTTGCCCGCCGTCTGGCGGCCGTCCTTGATCCGCGCCGCTGTGCCGGTGCCGCCCGCGACCGCTTGCCGCAACGCATAGCTGACCGCGTTCGCCACGCCCTCGTCGAAAACCCGCCGGCATTCCCGTTCCGGCAAGGCGATGGCGTTTCCGGCCGAATCGGTCACCGACTCGATCGCGGTCGGGGGACAGTAGATGCCGCCGGCGGCGAAGGTGGCGTAACCGCCGGCCATGGCCAGCGGGGAGACCTCGTTGACGCCCAGCACCATTGACGGAATGGTTTCCCATTCGTTGCCGTCGGCCCTGGTGATTCCCATCGAGGCGACCAAGTCGCGAACGTCGCACAGATCCAGTTTCTTCAGCATGGCCGCATAGGAGGCGTTCATCGAACCGATGGTGGCGGCCAGGGCGGTGTTGTTCTTGCGGGCGCCGCCGCTGACCCGCCAGCCGTCCGGTGGCCGCACGTCCCCGCCATCGACGCATTTCGCCGACCACGGATCGGAGGAGCTGTACTGGGTTCTCGAGCCGTCGAAGGTCTCGCGCAGAGAGTGCCCGGAGATCAGCCATTGCGTCAAAATGAAGGGTTTGAAGGTCGACCCGGGCTGGAAACCAGATGAGCCGCCGTACTTCAGGTCGACGTTGTAGTTGATCGCCGTGGTGGTCACGTCGTCGGTGTCGCCGCCCTTGTAGTGGCGGTTCTGCGCCATCGCCTTGATCTTGCCGGTGCCCGGCTCGACTGCGGTCAGGGCCTGGGCGACACCAGATGCGTCACCCATCGGCACCCGGGTCTCGATCGCTGCCAGAGCGTCGCCTTGCATCTTCAGGTCAAGAGTGGTGGTGATGTGCAGGCCGCCGCGTTGGAGCATGGCCGTGCGGGCGGCCGCGTCCTTGCCGAAAGCTTCCGACCTCAGCATCTCCGCCACCACGTAGTCGCAGAAGAACCCGGCGTTGCGGGAGTCAGCGGCGTCGCAGCTAGACGGGGTCTTGGTGATCGCCAGGGATTCTGCCACGTCAACGGCGATGGCCTCGTCGTATTCCGCCTGGGTGATGTACTTGTCCCGCAGCATGGCCTTCAACGCGTCGTTGCGGCGATCCTTGTTGGCGTCTGGGAATTGCTCCGGGTCAAGGCCGTTCGGCAGCTGCGTGATGGCGGCGATCGTGGCCGCCTGGACTGGCGTCAACTCCTTGGCTGAGACGGAGAAGTAGTACTGGGCGGCCGCCTCCACCCCGTATATGGAAGGTCCGAACTGGGCGATGTTCAGATAGCCCTCGAGGATCTTCTTCTTGCCGTGCTTTTTCTCCAGCTCGACTGCCATCTTGGCTTCGCGGAGCTTGCGTCCGTAGCTCATCTCTATGGCGGCATCGGCGGCTTCTTCGTCCTCTTCCAAGGCCGCCTGCTGGATCAACGAGTTCTTGACGAATTGCTGGGTCAGCGACGAGGCGCCCTGAACTTCATCCGGGTTGGCCGAGTTGTTGATGAAGGCCCTGGCCATGCCCTGGACGTCGACCCCCGAATGCTCGTAGAAGCGCCGATCCTCTAGGGCGACGACGGCGTCTTGCATCGCCTGGGAGATGTCGTCCAGGCTCACCACCACCCGGTTCTGGGCGTAGAACGTGGCCAACAGCGTGCCATCGGAGGCGTACATATAGGACCGCTGCGACAGCTCCGGCAGTTGCAGGTCGGCGGGCACCGCCGCGAGCACCTTGGTGCCGGTGTCGGTCGCCACCTTCGCTATCGCCACCACCGGCAAGAACAACGCCGAGGCCAGGATTCCGCAGGCTAGCGAAACAACCAAGAATCCAGCCAGGCCGACCGCCCACTTGCCGCCAACGCGCAATCCTCGCTTAACCACGCCATACAGGGTACGGGAGCCGGGCCCCCGCACGCATACGCCTGCGGTGTGAGCTTTGCCCGCTGGCCCGGCGCCGTTCGCGCCCACAGCAACGCAAGGCGACGCTTCTCCGCCCTAAAGGCGGCCTCCGATGCCGTCCGGTCGGCGACGGAGCCCTACTCGCGACCGCGACCAGACGGCATCGGGCGGCCTGATTTCTAGTTCGGCTTGCCCTTCTTGAAGCCGGCCCGCAGACGCTCGCGGTTGACCACCGCGATAGCTACCAGCGGAATCTCGGCCGGACAGGCCAGAGCGCATTCGCCGATCTGCGAGCAGGGGCCGAATTCGCTCTGCATCTGCGCGATCACCGAGCGGGCACGGCGGGCGCGCTCCTCCTTGCCGTGCGGAATCAAAGCCAAGTGGGCCAGCTTCGCGCCGGTGAACAGGTAGGCCGCGCCATTCGGGCAGGCCGAGACACAAGCCCCGCAGCCGATGCAGGCGGCGAAGTCGAGCGCGCGCTCGGCGTCATCGTGGGTGACCAGCAGGGTGTCCGCGTCCGGGGCGGTGCCCGCGTCCACGGAGATCGTGCCACCGGCTTGAATGATTCGGTCCAGGCCCGTGCGGTCCACGATCAGGTCGCGCAGCACCGGGAAGGACTTGGCCCGGAACGGCGTGAAACGCACCGTCTGTCCGTCTGAGAATGAACGCACATGCTGGCCGCAGGCCGGCACGTTGTCCTCCGGACCATGCGGGTTCCCGTTGACGTCCAAGCCGCAGGTGCCGCAGATGCCCTCACGGCAGTCGGATTCGAAAGCCACCGGGTCCAGGTCGTTTTCGACCAGTTGGTGATTCAAGCGGTCGAGCAACTCCAGAAGCGACATTTCCGGCGTCGCGTCGGTGATCTCATGGGTTTCGAAGCTTCCTTCGGCATCAGGGCCGTCCTGACGCCACACTTCAAGGATCAGTCTCACTTGTAGTTCCTTTGCTGGAGGGGCACGGCCCTAAATGTCAGAGGTTCGAAGTTGCGGATGGGCTTCGCGCTGACGGCGCCGGGATACTCCCAGGCGGAGCAGAAGCACCAGTCCTCGTCGTTGCGCTTGGCCTCGCCGCCGATCTCATGGTCGGTGCGGAAGTGGGCGCCGGCCGATTCGTCCCGGTCGAGGGCGTCGATGCATAACAACTCGGCCAGCTCGAGGTAGTCGGCCACACGGCCGGCGGTCTCGAGTTCCTGGTTCAGCCGGTCGGCCGAGCCGACCACCTTGAGGTCTCGCCAGAATTCTTGGCGCAACTCGCGAATCAGACCGATGGCGGTGGCCAAGCCCTCCGGATCGCGGGACACCGAAGCGTAGCGGTCCATGATCGCGCCCAGCTTCTCGTAGAAGTGGTCGGCCCCGTGGCTGCCGCCAATGTTGAGCAGGTGGTCGATCCCGTCCTGAACCCCTTTGAGGGTGTCTTGAACGGCCTGGTCGTCGAGGGCCAACGGCTCTTGGCCCAACAGCCCGGCCAGGTAGTTCGGCACCGCGTACGGCAGCGTGAACCAGCCGTCGACACAACAGGACAAGAGCGAGTTGGCGCCCAGACGGTTGGCGCCGTGGTAGGCCCAGCTGGCTTCGCCGCCTATGAACAAACCCGGGATCGAGGTCATCTGGTCGTAATCGGTCCACAGGCCGCCCATGGTGAAGTGGACCGAAGGGGTGATCCGCATGGGGGTCTTGTAGGGATCTTCGCCGGTCAGCTCCTCATACATGTTGAACAGGTTCGAGTAGCGTTCGCGGATCAGCTTGACGCCCAGGCGCTCGATGCCGGTCCTGAAGTCCAGGTAGACCGCGTTGTGGAGGGGACCCACCCCATAGCCGGCGTCGATCCGCTCGCGGATGTTGCGCGAAGCCACGTCCCGCGGCACCAGGTTGCCGAAGGCCGGGTAGCGCTCCTCCAAGAAGTAGAAGCGCTCCGCTTCGGGGATGGTGTTGGGGTCGCGGTCGTCCTTCTTCTTGCGTGGAGCCCAGATGCGACCGTCGTTGCGCAGCGATTCCGACATCAGCGTCTTCTTCGACTGCCATTTCGACATCAACGGCAAGGCTGTCGGGTGGATCTGCACAAAGCACGGATTGGCGAAATAGGCGCCCCGTTTGTAGGCTCGCCAGATGGCGGTGGCGTTCGAGTTCTTGGCCAGGGTCGCCTTGTAGTAGACGTTGCCGTAGCCGCCGGTGCACAGGACCACGGCATGGGCCGTGAGCGCCCTGACTTTGCCGGTCACCAGGTCCCGGACGACGATCCCTTGGGCGCGGCCGTCCTTGACGATCAGATCCAGCATCTCTTGGCGCGAGTGCAGCTTGCAGGTGCCGGCGGCGACTTGGCGCGACAGCGCGTGGGCGGCCGCCAACTCCAACTGCTGGCCGGTCTGGCCGCGCGTGTAGTAGGTCCGGGAGACCTGCACGCCGCCGAATGATCGGGTGGCCAACTGGCCGCCGTAGTCGCGGGCGAAGGCCGCGCCGATCGCCTGCATGTGGTTGATCACTCGGATGCCCTCTTCGCCCAGCCGATAGGCGTCCTCTTCGCGGCCGCGGAAGTCGCCGCCTTTGACCGTGTCCTTGACGAAGCGGTCGATCGAGTCGTTGTCGACTTTGCGGGCCCTGGGCGAGTTGATGCCGCCTTGGGCGGCGATCGAGTGGGCGCGGCGCGGCATGTCGTGGAAGGAGAAGACTTCCACGTCATAGCCCAGTTCGCCGAGCGCGGCGGCGGCGCCCGCGCCGGACAGACCGGTCCCCACCACGATGATCTTGAACTTACGCCGGTTGTTCGGGTTGACCAGGTTGTAGTGCAGCTTGCGGTCGGTCCAGGCGTCGCGCGGATCGACTTCCGGCACCTTGCCGTCCAGCGGTCTGCCGATTACCCGAAGCTGGTCGATCTCAGATGCCACGGAGGCGCCTTTCTGTTCGGGAGCGGTTGAGTCGGGTTTGGCGTTCATAGCGTTAGCCCTCCCGCCAGCACGGCCAAGGGGATCGAAGCGTTGCCGATCACGACGATCAGCGCGATCAAGTCGGCTAGGAAGAGGAAGACCATGCGGGTGCGGTGCGCGGTCCCGCCGAAGTCGTTGATGATCGACCAGATGCCATGGCTGAGGTGGAACGCGATCACAATCATCACGACCACGTAGAAGATGGCGACGGGAGCACGCTCGAACGAGTGGATCAAGTTGGAGTAGGCGTCTGTCACCACGGTGCCGTCATGCAGGGTGTAAGTGGCCTTGGTGGAGAACTCTTTGGACTCCACTGCCCGCCCGATGGTCAGGTCGAGCAGGTGGAAGATGATGAACGAGAGGATGATCAGCCCCGACCACAGCATGGTCCGCCCGGTCAGGTGGTGTTTGGTCGAGTGCACCTTGCGGGCGTGCCGACCGCGCAGCCGGTGGGCCCGGATCCACAAGGTCAGGCCCGAATAGACGTGCAGACACAGAGCTAAGACCATGACCGCGCGGAACGCCCACAAGAAGGTCGATCCCGGCACCAGGGGGTTGAGCAGGGTCCGCAGCCAGTGGGCGTACTCGTTGAAGTGGCCCTGCGGGTCGTCCGGCAAGTACACCTTGAGGTTGCCGGCCAGGTGGAACAGCAAGAACAGGATGAAAATCGATCCTGTCGTGGCCATGATGACTTTCAGAATCCACGTCTGTGGACGCGGAGGCGGCGAGGTGGCGGGCCGTTTCGCCACCGGAATCTGATCTAGGTCAGGCCGCTCTTGGATTGTAGGACTCACTCGGAACCTCCAGGCGCCGGGTTAGATACGAACATGAAGAAGGTAGGCATACGCCGTAATCCAACTTACCTCATCGTCCGACCCCTGTTTTCCACAAGATTCGACCAAAATGGCAGGTCAGCTCGCTTTTTTCGCTACGCACGTGATGCGTTAATGCGGTTGCCCCGGTGCCCGATGCCGTCCACGCGCCTCCCAGCCCCGTCAGCGTCTCCAGCGGCCTCCCGATTCGAGTTGACGTCCCGGCGTGGCGCGCCTTTGCGCCGGGCGGTCCCGCCCGCTGGCCCGGCCACGTCAGCCGGGCCGCAGACAGGGTCGAGGCCGGTTGTGGGAGCATTCGTAGCTGTGGATTCAGAGCATGCCGACTCCTGGGCCGGCGCCGAACCCTTCGATTCGGCGCCGACTTTAGCGGCGCCGGGCCCCTGGCGGCGCGCTGGCGACGGTTTCAGTTTCGAGGTCTTGGCCCGCATGGGCGGCGAGGCTGGCGTCGGCGGCCAGGCGCGCGGGCGGGCCGGGGTGATCCGGACGCCCCATGGAGAAATCCGCACGCCGGCGTTCGTGCCGGTCGGGACGGCTGCGGCGGTCAAAGGCGCCACACCGGAGCAGATGGCGGCCCTCGGCGCTCAGGCGTTGTTGGCCAACGCCTACCATCTTTATCTGCGGCCCGGCGCCGAAGTGGTCGAGGCCGCTGGCGGCCTGGGCGCCTTCATGAACTGGCCCGGTCCGACCTTCACCGATTCAGGCGGGTTCCAGGTGCTCTCGTTGGGCGCCGGCTTCAAGAAGGTCTTGGCCATGAACACCGCCGGCCTGGCCGACGACGCCGTGATCGCGAAACGATCCGAACGCCTGGCCAATGTCGACGACGAAGGGGTCACCTTCCGCTCGCACTTGGACGGCTCGAAGCATCGGTTCACCCCCGAAGTCTCGATGCGGGTCCAGCACCAACTCGGAGCGGACATCATCTTCGCCTTCGACGAATGCACCACCTTGATGAACACCCGGCCGTATCAGGAGCGGTCGCTGGCCCGCACCCAGGCCTGGGCCGAACGCTGCCTGGCCGAACACGCCAAGCTCACCGATCAGCGGAGCGACCGGCCCTATCAGGCCTTGTTCGGCGTGGTCCAGGGGGCCCAGTTCAAGGACCTGCGCCGCCGAGCCGCCCAAGGCCTGGCCGAACTGACGCGAGCTGGCGCCGGGTTCGACGGCTACGGCATCGGCGGGGCTTTGGAGAAGGAAAACCTGGCCACGATTGTGGGCTGGGTCTGTTCGGAGCTGCCCGAAGCCAAACCGCGCCACCTGCTGGGGATCAGCGAGGTGGACGACCTGTTCGCGGCGGTCGAGGCGGGCGCCGACACCTTCGACTGCGTGGCGCCGTCGCGATCGGCCAGGCACGGCGCCGTCTATTCGGCTGACGGCCGCTACAACGTGACCCGGGCGCGGTTCGCGCGCGACTTCGGGCCGCTGGACCCGGACTGCGACTGCTATACCTGTGTCAGCTACTCGCGCGCCTACGTGCACCACCTCTTGCGCGCGCGTGAACTGCTCGGATACACCCTGGCGACAATTCACAACGAACGCTTCATAGTGCGCCTGGTCGATTCGATGCGCGCCGCTATCGAGGCCGGCGGCGATAAGGACTTCGGCCGGCTCCGCGACCGCTTCCTCGACCGCTACTTCGACGCCGGGACTGACGCGAGCCCCTAGCCGCGAAGCGTTCGCGCAGGTCGAAGCGCCTCGCGCCGCCTAGCGCCCGGCGCCGCGGCCTTGGGCGCGGAAGCAGCGGGTAGCGACTGCGGTGGGCTAGGTTGGATGTCAACGACTGGGGGTCCCCTTCCCAGCCGACAACTCGAAAGCCGCAGAGTCATGACCATCACCCCTCCGCCAACGGCTGGCCCCGATCCGAGGAGGCCACGTCCGCCGCTTGAGACCGACCCGCGCGCCTTGCCGGCGCCCCCGCCGGCGCGAGGGCCGAGCCCCCATCCCCAGACCGCATTCGCCCCGGTCCCACGCGGCGGTGAATTCGCTCCCGCCCCGCCGGCGGCGCGGGTCGGCCTGATTCCGCCTCCACCTGCTGGTCAACCGCTCGCCGGCGCCACCCAAGTAGACGGGCTGGCGCTGTACGCGGGAGAGGATGCGAGCGAGCATTCGCTCCAGGAGCCCCCCAGACCGAACGATCCTCAGGAATCGCCCCCGCAACAGACTGGCGGGGGCGCCGCCCGGTCGCCAGCCTGGCGCTGGTTGTTCTGGGCCATCGGGTTGGTTGCGCTCGCGGCCTATGTGTTCGGCGTGCGGGCGGTGATCGAATGGGCTGACAACGCCAACCCGACCGAAGCCGGGACGGCCGGGGAAGTCGGCGAGGCGGCATCGTCCACGCTATCGCAGGGGGAGCCGGGCGCGTCGGTGAACGGCGAACCCGCCCCCGGGGGCGCGGGGCCGGCGCCGGGAACACGCGACAATTCGATGGCGCGCCAGGTCACGCTGGCGCCGGGGACATACACGGTGGGAACCGAAATCCAGCCCGGCCATTACGCCATCACCACTGATTCGGAGGACATCGGCCAGCTACGCATCGACGGGACCGACGAACCGCTCAAAGCCAACGAACTCCTGGGCGAAGACGAATTCAAGCTCGGCGCCGCCAAGTACGTCACCGACCTGGCCGGCGGCGACACGCTCCTGTGGGAAGGGGTGTCGCCGATCACGCTGACGCCGGCGGAAACCAAGCTGGCGACGCGGCTGGCGCCGGGCAACTACGTTGTCGGGCTGGATGTGCCGGCTGGCGACTATGTCGTCGCGGTGGTCGGGGACTGGGATGGCAACCTGCGCATCTACACGTCAGATGGGGTGCCCGTGGTCAACCGGATACTGCTGCCCGAAACCTCCGAATCGCCCGTGCGCGTGACCCTGGAGGACGGCCAGCGGGTCGATGTCTCGGGCGTGACGGCACTGGAGTTCGAGACGCCGTAAGCCTTGATCCGCTTCTAGCCGCCGGATCGCCATCCACTTCTAGCCCCCTGGATCGCCACGGTCAGCGCTGGCGCGCCGGCGATCACGAACTAGGGAATGGGAGAACGGCATCGGTCCCAATGCTCGCCTAAGCGCCTGGTCGCCGAACCGCCGGGCGTGGGGATGCGGACGGCATCGGGTAATGTATGGCGAGCCAACGCCCTCCAGGCGGCCGCAACACTGCCGGCCGGGCGCTGTGTTTGGAGGTGTCGCCTAGTGGCCTATGGCGCACGCTTGGAAAGCGTGTTGGGTGCAAGCCCTCGGGGGTTCGAATCCCCCCACCTCCGCCGCTGTGGTGTCTCAGGACATAGGAAACTGGCGGACCCGCGCCGTCGGCTCATCGGGGTGGCGTTTTCCCGGTGGGTGGTAGGCCCTGGTGGGACCGAGGACGAGCTCGGGTAAGACTTCGCCGGTGACAGCGGCGGCGTTGACGCCGGTGGGGTTAGCGGTAATCGGCCATGACCACGTTGACTAGCGCGGTCAGCTGGGTGGAGCCGGGGGCGAAGTAGTCGCTGTGGCCTGCGCCCGGATCGGCCGGTAGGACTGTCGCCCCGAAGGCATCGGAGGCCGGGTCGGGGCCATAGCCGCCGCCCAGGCCGCCCAGCAGGCCGGTCAACACGATCAGGTCGGCCGGGCCCCGGGCGGCGAACACCGGCGCGGTGGTGGGAAGACTGGCGGCGCTGTCCACCATCACCCCTGGGCTGCCCAGGAACACCAGGGCGTCCGGACTGACGTCCACCAGGCCGGAGGCGCAAATCAGCGAGCCGAACGAATGGCAGGCCCAAGTCACCTGGGTCTCAGGAAAGGCCCTGGCCAGCCCGCGCTGGAGTGCGGCCAGATTGGCCGCCCCTTCCCGGATGCCAGCTGCGGCCAGCGCGTCCACGCTCTTCGGCGGCGAGTAGCCCAAGAAGGCGATCACGGCCAGACGGGAGCCCGCTCCGGCCTCGGCGCCGGCGGCGAACAGCGCCTGCGCTCGCCCGATCATTGAATCCGGTTCGGGCTCGGGGTCATTGAATTCGTCGGCGTTGTGGCCAACGCCGGGCACTATCACGGCGACACGATCGGCTGCGGCCAGATCGCCCAAGACCAAGACCCTCAGATCAGCATCTGAGCCGGGGGCCAAGAGGTCGCCACCGGGAGCGTCAAAGTCATAGACAACGGTGGGCGCGGCGGCCGGTCCGGCCAAGACCGCCTCGGCGCGGGTGGCGGCCAAACTGGCCAGAGGCCCGGCGGTCAAAGAGGCGACCACGGTGGCAGTACACGCCCAACGTCCGACGTGACGCTTGTGCAACATGACCCAACTCTAAGAAATTGCCCGCCTGCGGCACATCGCCAGGTAGAGCCAAATGAGTTTGGGTCTGCGGAGTTAGTCCCTAGCCCGCGCGGGTGAGCCAACCCCTTGGCCTGGTGGCCGCCTCTGACCTGATGTCCGGACACGTTTTCGCTGGTGGCGGTGGTCCGGCGGACCACCTTGGCCGGCCAGCGCCAAATGCGAGCGCTTGACCTGCGGCAACGTTTCGGCGTGGGGCTAGACCACGCCGTTCTCGTAGGCGAAGACGACCGCTTGGGTGCGGTCGCGGACGCTCAACTTCATCAGCACATGGCCTACATGGGTCTTGACTGTCTGCTCGGACAAGAACAGCCGCTCGGCGATCTCGGCGTTGGAGAAACCGCCCGCCATCTCCCGCAGCACATCGAGTTCTCGCGGAGTCAGATCCTCCAGGGCCTCAGGTTTGGCGCCCCGGCCGGCGCGGCGCCGGCTGGCGAACTCCACAATCAGCCGCTTGGTCACCGACGGCGCCAACAGGCCATTGCCGGCGTGGACAACCCTGACCGCTTCGATCAACTCCCGCGCCGAGGCGTCCTTGAGCATGAAACCGCTGGCCCCGGCCGCCAACGCCTCATAGACGTAGTCGTCGTGGTCGAAGGTGGTCAATATGAGGATGCGGGGAGGACTGTCTTCGGCCTGCTTGGAGGCCGTGATCTGGGCAGTGGCCTGCAGGCCGTCCAGCTTCGGCATGCGGATGTCCATGACGATCACATCGGGTTCCAACTCCGCCGCCAGATCGATGGCCTCCCTGCCGTCAGCGGCGAAACCGACCATCTCGATCTCGCCCGAGGACTCCAGCAGCACGCCCAAGCCGTCGCGGATCATCTCTTGATCGTCCACCAGCAAAGCGCGGATCGGCCTGGTCATTCACAGCCCCCGTTCGATTGGTCACCATCAGCGTAGAACGCCGCCTCCGGCGCGGTCTCATCCTGGTCGGTCTCCCCGGCCGCCGGGCCGGGCTTGCTTTGAGCACTGACGTTCAGGGCCGTCTCCGGCCGGCCGCGGCCGGCCTCCCCGCCCAGGGGCAACCGCGCCCGCAGCGCAAAACCGCCGTCCTCGGTCGGACCCGCCACCAGGGTCCCGCCCACCGCCGCGACTCGTTCGCGCATGCCCACCAGCCCATACCCGCGCCGTCCCGGGCCAGCTGGCCGCCCTGGGCCGCCGCCCGCGCCGCCAGTCGGCCCATCTGCCCATGTCCGCTCCGAGGGGCCCTCCCCGCTCGCGAATGAGGCTCCCCCCCGGTTCGCCGCCGCCGCCAGGGCCGCCGCCCGCCGCCTGGTCGGCGCATCGGGCCGCCCCAACAACCGAACCGTCAACGCCGCCCATGCCCGCGCCCACAGCGGCGCCACGAAGAATGCCACAACGCAGGTCAGGTTGACCGGCAGGACCAGGATCGCCAAGACCAGCCAGCCATACGACCGCCAGGTCGTTCGCGATCCGACCACCGCCGCCAGCGTCTCCGCCGCGGTCGCCCCTTTGGGCCGCGGCGGGAACGGCGCCGGGGAGGGCCGCTCCCGGCGCCAAACCGCCGAGGCCAAGCCGCCACGCGCCATCGTGCGCCCCAGCGGGAAGACGACCAGACCGACGTAACGCCCGGCCGCGAACAGCATCACCACCAGCGCCACCAGGCAGGCCACAAAATAGGCGATGGCCAGCGTGCCCATAAACGCCTGCGCGATGACGAACAACCACGACCGCCACAGCGCCCGCCACCCGCGGACAAGCCAGTGTCGCTTACGTTTCGGTTGTTTGACCGCCATTTGCCCGATGCCGTGTCCGTCGCCCCCGCCAGAGCCTCCGTTCGCCGGTGGCTGGGGTGGCCGGGCTGGGCGGCGCTTGGTCATCCGGCGGCCGCCGGCCCGTTGGTGATCTCGATGCGAAGGTCGCCGCCCTGGCGGGCGACCTCGACATTGATCAGCGCCCCTGGCGCGTGGCGGACCGCGTTGGCCAGGCCCTCCTGGACCATGCGGTAGGCCGCGAGCGCGGTCGACGCCGGGACCGGCTGCGGCGCCGGTTCCATGCTCAGCGTGACTGGAACGCCGTTGGCCTGGGCGGCATCGACCAGATCGCGGATACCGGCCAGGCCCGGGGCCGGTTCGCGTTCCACCGGGTCGCCCCGCAGCAGGCCGACTATCCCACGAGTCTCCGAAAGGGCCTCCCTGGCCGCGCGCTCGATCAGCGCGAATGCTTCCAGGGCCGGCGGGGGCAGGTCGGGAGTTCGCATCGGCGCGGCTTGGGCCTGGATGGAAATCATGGCCATGTGGTGGGCGACGGCATCATGCAGCTCGCGCGCAATTCGGGCTCTTTCGGCCAACACCGCCAGCTCTTCCGCCTCCGCGTCACGGGCGGCGCTGGCGGCCGCCAACTCCTGGCGCGCTTCGGTGCGATCTCTCATCGCCGCGCCCAGAGCCAGCAGCAACACAGCGGCCGCCGCCAAGGAGACAAACGCCGCCGTGGACGCGCCCCGGCCGGAAATCCACAGCGCTGCGACAGTCCAAACCCACAGGCTCGGCAACCCCGAGGCCGGCGCCGCGCGCGCCGCCAGCACCAACACGACCGCGTAGAGCACCAGGGCGGACGGCGGCCACGGCCAGGACGGGCGCTCGCCCGAACAGAACACGATCCAGGCCAGCCCGATCGCCATGACCCGCACCGTGAACAGCGGCGAGCGTCCCACTGCCAGCAAAGGCACCGACAGCAGCAACGAGGAGAAGACCGCGTCGAAGACGTGGGTGTTGGCCGCCTCCCCCTGGCCGAGCCGGAAGAACGACCACAGCGAAACCAGCGCCAACGTGAACGCGCCGGCCAAGACCACCGTCCAGCAGACGACCGCGATGACCCTGCCCTTACCGGTGGCGGGCCAGGTGGCCCAGGCCGGTCCGCGCCCCTCCGGAGCCCCCACCACACCCCGGAACATCGCGCGTCCCGCGCGGGACGCCATGTCCCTCAAACGCCCGGCGGAATCGGTGGCCACGCCACCAGCCTAGGAGGTCGCCCCAGCGCACGCCATCGCCGCGAACACGGCTTCTGACCACGTCTGGCCCTGGCGGCGGGGAACCTCGGACCGGGTCGCGCGACCCACATATCCTCGGCCGCGATCCTGTAAACTGGGCAAACACCCCCAAGTTCGTCCGTCGTCATGCTTTAACGCTGCCGGCGCGACGTGTTCGAGAGGTGGCGACCGCACTTCCGCCGAGTTAGCCGCCCTCCCTCCCGAAAGGTCGTGACCATGGACGTCATTACGATTGCCGCCGTAACGGTTTTCGTGGTCGCCTACGCCCTCATAGCGACAGAAAAAGTTCACCGCGTCACGGCGGCGTTGGCCGGAGTGGCCGGGATGACGCTCCTGGGGCTGTTCCGCTCTGAGGGCCCGTTGGTCAGCGCCGACTCGGCGTTTTTCACCGAACACACCGGGATCGACTGGAACGTGGTCTTCTTGCTGTTCGGAATGATGATCGTGGTCTCGGTGCTGCGACACACCGGGTTGTTCGAGTTCATCGCGCTGTGGGCGGCGCAGGCCTCCAAAGGGCGGCCGATTCGTCTGCTCCTGGTCCTGACGCTGGTGACCGCGTTCTTCTCCCCGATTCTCGACAACGTCACCGTGGTGCTGCTGGTCACCCCGGTCACACTGTCGGTCTGCACCCGCCTGAAGCTGGCGCCGGCGCCCTACCTGATCTCACTGATCTTCGCCGCCAACATAGGCGGGACCTCGACTTTGATCGGCGATCCGCCCAACCTGATCATCGGCTCGCGGGCCGGATTGACTTTCGCGGACTTCCTCGTCCACGCGCTGCCGCTGACCATCATCCTGCTGGTGGTTCTGGTCGGCACGGTGGCGGTCGTCTTCCGCCGGCAGATGCGGGCGACCATCGATGTGGAGGAGGCGTTGGGGGATGTCAACCCCTCCGACGCGATCCCGAGCAAAGCCCTGTTGCTGCGCTGCCTGATCGTGCTGGCGCTCATCATGGTGGTGTTCTCGTTGCATTCGGTGGTGCCGCTAGACCCGTCAATTGTGGCGATGCTCGGCGCCGGGCTCATGGTGATTGTCTCCGGCACCAAGGCGAAGCAGTTCTTGGCCGAAGTCGAATGGGTCACCCTGTCCTTCTTCATGGCGCTGTTCGTGCTGGTCGGGGCTTTGGTGGAGGTCGGCGTGATAGGGCAGCTGGGGCAGATCGCGGCCGAACAAGTAGCCGGCCGCGAAATGGCCGGCGTCACCGGTCTGCTGTTCGGTTCGGCGGTCCTGGGCGCCGTGGTCGACAACATCCCCTACACCACGGCGATGGCGCCCATCGTCTCGGACATGGTCGCCGCCACCGGCTCCGCCGGCGCCGCCAGCCCGCTGTGGTGGGCGTTCGTGTTCGGCGCCGACTTGGGCGGCAACATGACCGGCGTCGCCGCCGGCGCCAACGTGGTGGTGCTCGGCCTGGCCGCCCGTTCCGGCAAACCGATCACCTTCTGGCAGTTCACCAAGTACGGCATTCCTTTCACCCTGCTCACTGTGGGAATCGCCTGGCTGTACGTGTGGCTGCGGTACTTCGTGGCGACGTGACCGGCGTCGCGCGCCCGGCCGGCGGCCACGACCTGCGTCGCTTGGCCCAGCCAATCATCCCGTCGGCGTTGGCCGGCGCATCGCAGAGCGGAGCCGCTCGACGATGCCGCCCAACGGGCCGGGCGGACCCAAAAGCACCAGCCTGTTCGATTGCTCGCGAGCAGCATATCTCCTGGCAGGCCCCCGGCGCCGAGCGCCGGGGATGGCCTGCCGTGGCCGCCGATGTGTTGTTGTGGGTCCGGGGTGCAGGGCACCTGGTCGGGGTGTCGCGGTCCAGCGTCCAACGCGCGATCCAGGCCGGAGCGGTCAAGACGACCCGCCGCGGCAACCGCCACAGGGTTGGCGAAGCCGAGGTCGAGCGGTTCCGCCGGAAGATCACCCACGACCTGGCGGCGCTGCTGGCCGATGACTTCTGACCCGGGCCACGGCATCGGACACCCGGAGGGCGGCGTGGGCATCCCGCCGCCGACCGGGCGCCATCTGGTCTTCCTCGACGCCGACGTCCTGGCGGCCCCGATGACCCGGACGCTGATCCTGATCTCTTCGACGACGCGCGGCGCGAGGTTCTGGCCCCGCTGGTCCCTCGCAGTCGAAGCGGCATCAGACCGCCACCGCCGACCCGGCCAAGCAAGTCTCGGCGAAGTGCGCGGCACGGGATATTGGGACGGCGGCGGCGTGATCGTCCCCGACGCGGCCGACAGCGGCGGCACCGCGCCCGCTCCCGCCACGCACACTGAGTCAACCCCCGGCTCGCCCCCGAGCCACCTGGTCCTGACAGCCCGGGAACTCCCCGGAACCTGCCTTCCGACCGGCCCAAGTGAGACGCTGGACGATGCCGGCGGAGACTCTTCCGGCGGTGCGCGCGCGAGTCGGACCGCGCGGGTTCTCCGCCTACGTGGCCAGGGCCGTCGACCGCCAATTGCGAAGGGACGCACTGGACGAGGCGATCAGCCGGATTCCCTCATGGCGTTTGAGCGGATTTCGGCTGATCCGAGGCGTATGGGCGGCTTGCCGTGCATTGGCGACACCGGAGTCACCGTCAGCGCCGTCTTGGAGCAGCTAGCCGCGGGACGGAGCCATGGCGAGATCATGGCGGACTATCCGTACCTCGTCGAGGATGACATCCGCGCGGCCCTCGCCTTCGCGGCGGCCGCCGCGCGAGAACGCGAGCTGCCGCTCCTGGCCGCATGAGGCTGCTGGTCGATGCGTCGCAAAGCGGACCCGGAGGACCATGCCGCCCGGTGGACATTGCGGTCCTTGAGGGCCGCTGTTCCGCCGGTGAACTCGAAGGCCAACCACCTCCGTCTCTCCTGGTAAGACGCAGGTGCGTTTGAGTCCCCCGGCGGCCCGGGGGGCATCGCCAACCGCCAAAGCGGACGCCACGGCGACCTCGAACACGCTGGCGCTGAACTGTGTGGCGCAACTGTCCCGACGGCATCGTGAACCTGGTCGGGGCAGGCCCGGGCGGCTCGTGTCGCGTCCGGCGCCGCAGCGCCTGACCGGGCCAGAGAGGCCGCTCGATCCTGGTCGCCGTTTGTTACGCTGGAACTCCCTCAGCACGAGGCCCGGCCGGGTGCCGCAGACCGGTGCTGGACCATGGACCGGGAGCGAATGTGTCTGAACCGATTCTTGTTGTGAACGCCGCCTTCGGCGCCATCAAGTACTACGTGATCGACGTCGACCAGAAGGAACCGCTGGTTCGCGGGAAGGCCAGCGGGATCGGGCAGACGGCCCCGGGGGAAGTCACGCTGACTCGGGACGACCAAACGCATCTCCTGGAGCAGCGGCTCCCCGACCACCTCAGCGCCCTTGGCGCCATCCTGCGCCTAATCGACGAATACGGCCAGCCTGTCGGCCAACTCGCCGCCGTGGCGCACCGGGTTGTGCATGGCGCCGACCTATTCGCCGCGCCGACCGTCATCACCCCTGCGGTCTTGGAGGCCATCAAGGACCTGTCCCCGCTCGCCCCGGAGCACAACCCGAAAGCGCTGATCGGTATCTTGGCCGCTCAGCGCCTCCTTCCTGACATCCCTCACGTCGCCGTCTTCGACACATCCTTCTTCGCCGATCTGCCGGCCGCCGCCGCCGCCTACGCGCTGCCGGCCGAGTTGACCGAACGACTGCGCATCCGCCGGTACGGCTTCCACGGCTTGACGCACCGCTATGTCTCCGAGCGCGCCTCACTGCTGCTGGGCCGTCACGACCTCCGCCAAATCGTCTGCTACCTGGGCAACGGCTCATCTATCTCGGCGGTGGACGCCGGCCGGCCGATCGACGTGTCGACCGGCTTCACCATGATCGAGGGCCTGCCCACGCGGGCGCGCAGCGGCACAATCGATCCCGGCATCCACCGCTATGTGATCGAACGCACCGGCATGGACATCGTCGAGTTCGACCGCATCCTGCGCGAGGACTCGGGCCTGCTCGGCCTGACCGGCATGACCGATCAGCGCCAAGTTTGGACCGCCGCCGATCACGGCGACGAGCGCGCCGCCCTGGCCGTCGAGGTCCTGGTGCACCGGATCGTCTCCTACATCTCCGCGTTCCACGGCGTGCTGGGCGGCGCCCAAGCGATCTCCTTCACCGGCACGGTGGGCGAACAGGACGTGCGCATCCGCAAAGCCGTCTGCGACCGTCTGGCCTGTCTCGGCGTCGAAATCGACCGGGGCGTCAACGCCAAGACCCTGGGGCCGATCCGCTCGCGCATCATCTCCACGCCCCGCTCCGGCATAGCCGTCCTGGTGGTCCAACAGCGCGAACCGCTGGCCATGGCCCGCCAGGCCGCCGCCCTGCTCGGCTGGAAACGGAAGACCCCGAACAGCCCGGAAGCGGTCGCCACCAGTTAGCAGCGGTGTCCGATGCCGCCCGCGCCGCTTCCAGCACCATGCTCGGCCCCGGAATCCGGTGAACAAACGGATTCCTAGGCCCGAAACCGAGCTTGCTTGCCGCGTTTCCTTCGGTCACATTTCCTTGGGTCAGCTTCGCCGACCGCGTCAACACGGTCGGAGCGTGGTTGTTCACCACGCTCCTAGACGGACAGACCGGCGGCGATCGCGGCGGCGGCTTGTTTCAAGACGACGGCCGGCGCCGCCAGCGCCCTTTCGCGCGACCCAGCGAGCTGGCAGAGGTCTGTCAAGCCCACACCGGGCAACGCCTCGCCAGGCAACGCCACCTGGCCGGCCACCACATGGCGGACCGCCGGGCCGGCCAGCGCCAGCGCTTCGCCAACCACCTTGCCGACCAGAGACGTGGCATCAAGCCGGCCCTCGGCCAGAATTAGCACATCCGCCGAAGCGACCGCTGGCGCCAATCCTGTCAGTTCGGCCACCCGCCGAGCCCCGGGAATGATCCGCGCTCCCCAAGCGGCAGCCAGACCAAACCCGGTGCCGCCGGCCGCGCCGGCGCCCGCTTGGTCCGGCCGGCCGCCCAGCATTCGCGCCAAACGTTCCAATCCGGCCTCGAGCTGAGCGATCTGGCCCGGCGAAGCCCCCTTTTGGGGCCCGAACACGGCCGCCGCCCCCCTCGGCCCCAGCAACGGCGAGTTGACGTCCACCAGCAGGTCGACACCTCCAGGCGGCGGCGGCACAAGACCGGCCCGGTCGATCCGGCCCAACTGCCTCAGGGCGCCTCCGCCCAAAGGCAGGTTGGCGCCGCGGCGATCGCAGACCCCCGCGCCCAGTGCTGCCAGCGCGCCCGATCCGCCGTCTGTCGAAGCCGAACCGCCCAATCCGATTACCAAGCCCTGCGCGCCGTCTTCGATAGCCGCGCGCAAGACCTGGCCTAGGCCGTAGGTGTGGGCGCCCAGCGGATCAAGCCGGGCCGCCAAGCCGATCCCCGAACTGGTGGCCAGATCGACCACCGCCGTGCCGTCAGGAAGGGCCACGTAGCGGCCGGGCACACCGGCGCCAACAGCCGGTGGCCAGGCGTCCGTGTCAGACCAGCCGGCCGCTTGGACCGGTCCCGCCACCAGGCCAACCTCGCGCCAGCTGGCCCCTGGGAACACACTGGCCAGGACTTCGGCCGTGCCTTCGCCACCGTCGGCTTGAGGCAGGCAGATGACATCATCAAACGGGCGCTCCGCCAACCACCCGCAACGCAGCGCTGCGCTGGCGGCCACCGCTCCCAGACTTCCCTTGAGCGAATCGGGCGCGATCACCACCCGGCAGCGGCGTTCCGAACCG
The DNA here is from genome assembly GCA_031270825.1 of Bifidobacteriaceae bacterium. Classification (GTDB taxonomy): domain Bacteria; phylum Actinomycetota; class Actinomycetes; order Actinomycetales; family WQXJ01; genus JAIRTF01. Next base: position 70,689 of record JAISXH010000022.1, on the reverse strand, counting down.
GGCCGGGGCGGGATGTCGGCGTCGGGTTTCGTCATCGCGGAGCCGCTCTTGTCGATGCGAGCATGGTGAACACCACGCTTGCGGCCCGGCCCGAACCCGGCGCCTCTGACAGCTTCATCGCACCTCCCGACCAGGCCTGTTGTCGCTCAAGTATGCCATTCGGGTTGGTTCGCAGTGGGTCGCCCGGCGAGAAGCCCGAGCTCGGTGAGACCCCGAACCCAGGCCGCGACGACCCGCTCCCAATGGCGAGCCCGGGGGCGACTGAACCGGTCAGAGGTGGGCGTCCTCCAACACAAGGTCGGACGGCGACGTCGCGGTCGGCATCGTGCGCGTCACCGGCGTCGCGGCAGTCGGCCGGGTGGAAACGGAAACGGGAACGGCGCGCCGACGGGCGATCAGGCGCGCCAGGACCCCCTGACGGGGCGAGAACAACCACGACATCAGGAACACGGCGGTCAGGACCAGGACGATCGTGCCGCCGGTGGGCAGGTCCCAGGACCAGGAGATGTACAGCCCGACAAGGGCGGACAGGGCGCCCACGATCGGGGCCAGCAGCATCATCACGGCCAGCCGGTCGGTCAGCAGCCGCGCGGTCGCGGCCGGGGTGATCAACAACGCCAAGACCAGAACGTTGCCGATGGTCTGCACGCTGATGACGACGGCCAGGGTGACCAGCACGTAGAGGGCCAGGTCGAGCCAGAACACGCGCAGCCCGAGAGCCCGGGCCGACTCGCGATCAAGCGAGACGGCGACGAATTGCTGATGCAATCCGAACGCCGCCAGGAGCACGGCAGCGGCGGCCGCGCCGACAACGTAGAGGTCGCTGTCGGGAATGCCGGTGATGGACCCGAACAGGAACTGCTGCAGGGAGCCGGCGTAGCCGGGGGCCTGGGAGATGACGACAATACCGAGCGCGAAGGCGGCGACGAAGAGGATCCCGATGATCGAATCCTCTTTCAGCCGGCGGTTTTGCGAGAAGACGGCGACCAGCACCGCGGTCAGGACACCAGCGACGGCGCCGCCGAGCACCAGGTTGCCGGAGACCACGAACGCCACCGCCAGACCCGGGAAGACGGCGTGGGCGACGGCGTCGCCGATGAACGCCAAGCCACGCAGCACCACGTAACATCCGACCACACCGCAAATGATCGAGGACATCACCGCCACCGCCAGGGCTTTGGGCAGGAAGGCCAGATCCGGGTTGGCCAGGTCGATGAAGAAGTCGATCGGGCTCATGCCGCCGCCCTCAGCATGCGCAGCAGCGCCGAGTCCCGGCTGACGCCGAAGGTCGCCGTCCACAGGTCCGGATCGGCGACCAGTCGCGCCGGGGGGCCGGCGTCCACGATGGTGCGGTTCAGCAGCGCGATCCGATCAGCCCCGCCGATCGCGCCGAGCAGGTCGTGCGTGGTCATCAGGACGGCTCGGCCTTCGTGGGAGAGGTCGGCGAACAAGTTGCCGAGCAGCTCCTGAGTGGGCATGTCAAGGCCGGTCAGCGGCTCGTCCAGGGCCAGCACCGCAGGCCGCAGCGCCAGGGCGCGGGCGACCAGGACGCGCTGTCGCTCACCGCCGGAGAGCTGTCCAACCGGGCGGTCTGCGAAACCGGTCATGCGCACCCGGTCGAGGGCGTCGACGACGGCCTCCCACTGCGCGGCGGCCGGGCGGCGGAGCAGGCCGAGCTTGCCGGAAAGCCCGGTGGCGACCGCGCCTGCCACCGAGATCGGGAAGTCCCAGGCGAAGTCATGGCGCTGCGGCACGTAGCCGATGTCCGCCCGGCCGGGTTTGGCGACCCGCCCCTCGACCAGGACGCGCCCGGCGGCGGGCCGCTGCAGACCAAGGACGGTGCGCAACAAGGTCGTCTTGCCGGCGCCGTTCGGCCCGATCAGCGCGACCAGCTCGCCGCTGTCTACGGTCAGGTCGACATCGTGCAGCACTCGCCGTCCGCCCAGGTCGACGGCGAGGTTGCGGACCTTGAGCGCGCTGGTCATGGCCGGTCTCCGCCCTGATCCTCGGGGCTGGCGGCGTGGTTCAGGCGGGTGGCGAGGACCCGCCGCTTGGCCCGGTTGCCACGTACGATGACGACCGTGACCGCGGCGATCAGCCCGGCGGCCACCAGCGTGATCGCGCCGATGAGGATAGGCGTCCAGGGGACGCCAGCCGGCTCCGGGCCAGCGGTGACAGGACCTGCGGCGCCGCTGCCGACCCCGTCCGATTGACCGACGGCCGATTTTCCGTCGGTCGACTGCCCCCCGGCGGACGGCTGTTCGGCCGACGGCGTGGCGGCGCCGCCCTCGGCCGCGAACGCCGCTTCCGGGGAGGTCGCGGAGCCGACCGCGAACCGGATCATCTGGGTGTCGGAGACGTGGGATCGATCGATCAGGTCGGCTTCGGCGACCAGCTCGACCAGGTAGACGCCGGGTTCGGTGAACACCCAGTTGGCATGGGTGTGGGTGTTGACATCAACCCAGATCGGCTGCGCTTCAGCAGTTCTCGAGTCCCACAGCAGTTGCGGTTCGCCAAAGCTGCCGGACTGCAGATAGGTCGTCATGATCCCCGGCCCCCGCACCCCGGTCAGGGACAGGGTGACGCCGCGGTCGATCGTGGCCATCACTTCGGGGTCCTGGGTGTTCCAACCGATCCAGACCACGTCGGGGTTCTGCGTCTGCGGCACCACCCACACGTCGCTGCCCGGCTCGGCGCCTATGAAGGCGTAGGCGTCGTCCTCGGGAACGGTCAGTTTGGCCTGGTCGAGGACGTGGAAGACGGTTTCGGCCGGGTGGCGCCACACGCTGACGGCGCTGGCGTCGGCTTTGGCGACGTCGTCGTGGATGAGGAGCCGCCAGGCGCCATCGTCCTGGTACTTCGGCCCCAGATCGATGTGCCCGTGCTCGAGGACCCGCTGGCCGGACGTGATCGCGAGCTGGCCGAGGCTTTGGTCCAGGTTCGGGTCGTCGGCGTCCGCGGCGAGCGCCGCGACGGGGGCGGCCAGCCAGGTCAGCGGGAGCGCGCCAGCAAGCGCGGCGGCGAGGGCGGCGGCAAGGCTTGCCCAGGCGCGCCGCCGTCCCCGTCTGGTCACGGCGGCGGGCGCCGGTGGAGTGGTCATCAGTGGTTCTTCCTGTCCTGCGTCGGGTCAATTGGTGAGGCAATCGCGCAGGGAGTCGGCGTTGAACCGCATCATCTGCGTGTAGCTGGTGACGGTGTCGGAGAAGGTGTCGCCGTAGATCTCGCACACCTCGATGCCCTGCTCGGCCGCCACCTCGGTCAGCGTCGAGGAGCGGGCGGCGAGGTTCGGCTCCAAGAACACCGCCGGCACGCCGAGAGAACGGATCGTCTCGGTCAGTTTGCGCCGGTCGGCCAGCGATGGCTCGGCCGAGGGGTTCGGGGTCACGAACCCGGCCACGGTCAGGTCGTAGGCGTTGGCGAGGTAGCCGAAGGCGTCGTGAGTCGTCACCAGGTAGCGGCCCCGCTCCGGGATCTGCTCGATCACGCCGCGCACATATGCGTCGGTCGCCTCCAACTCGGCCAGATAGACGCTCGCGTTGGTCGTGTAGTCGCGGGCGTGAGAGGGGTCCGCGCCGATCAGGGTGTCGCGGATCAACTGCGCGTAAGCCATCGCGTTGCGCACGTCCTGCCACAGATGCGGGTCGATCTCGCCGTGGACGTGCTTGCCGAGCACCGCCTGCGCCAGTTGGTGCACCTGGTCGCCGGCATGACCGAGGAAGGTGTACTGCGAACCCACCGGGATCTCGGCCAGCGCCTTGGCCGGCACGTCGATGACCACCCGGCCGGCCGCGTGGGCCTGTTGGGTGTGTTCGCCCCCGCCGGCCGGGTCGTAGCGCGCCTCCAGCGTCCTGGTGTCGAGATTCGCGGTCAGGTCGGCGTGGCCCTGGTCGAGGAACACCGGATCGGCGATCCCCGCCTCCTCGGCGGCCTTCGCGGGGTTGACGCCGACAGCGAAGGTGTAGGTCGCCTGTCCGATGCCGACCGGGCGGGAAGCGTCGTCGACGCGCAGTTCCGCTCGCAGCGTCAGGGTGTAGACGCCGGGCTCCGTGAAGGCCCAGGACAAGTGGGTGTGCGCGTCCGCGGGCAACGACATGGTGTCATCGCGGTAGCCGTTGGCGGCGTCGAAGCCGTCCGAGGAGTCGAAATAGACCTCCGTCTGGCCGAACGAGCCGGTCAAATAGGCGTAAACGTCTCCGGGTCCGGTCGCGGCGGTTGCCGAGATCAGCACCTGGGAAGTTCGGCTCGCGCCATAAGCGGCGCCGTCGCCCTGGACGCGCAACCCCAGCCAGACGGTGTCCAGGTTCGCGTTCTCCACCAAGGGAATGATCTCGGCGGCGTACTTGACCGCTTCTTCCGCCAGCGACACGCTAACCGCGTCGCCGCGCAGGTTCGCGTCCAGGGTCTTGATCACGCTCTGCTCCTCCAACATCGCGTAGTTGCTGAACGCGACATCCGCGTAGACCACGTTGCGCGCATCCCGCAGCGTCGGCTCGTAGGTGTGCGGGTCGCCGCTGTCCGGCACCAATGAGACGACCTCCACCTGGTCGCCGCCGACATGCGCCACCAGGTCGCGCAGAATCCCGGTCGTGGTGATCACCTGCAACCGGTCCGAATTCGCGGCCAGCACCGGCTTCGCGCCGCACCCGGCCAGCAGCGCCAATCCCGCCGCGATGCCGATCGCCGCCAGTGGCTTCGAGATGGTCTTGCCGGCAGGGGTTCTCAATGATCTCGGTCTTTCCGTGGTCGCGTCCGCCGGCATAGTCCACGTCGCCTCCCGGGCGGGAGGACGCGGACTCATCGTTGGGAACGATTATCAGTAGCGCTATCGGCAATTTTGCTCGCCCGCCGAACGCCCTGTCAAGTCGCGCCTACCCGCCGGGGCAGCCATCCCGAAACCCGCTCCGCAGGCGCCGCTGAGGCGATCGCCCACGTTCGTCGCGTCGATCCGCCACCGCGTCTGGGCCGGTTGGCGCACGGAACGAGACCACGCCGCTGAAGATCCCCTCTATTGGACTAGATCTCTTTGCGTAATCTGGTCTTCGTGAAACCGGCGCCGGCGACCCCGCTCAGACTAGTGATCGAGCCGCCACCACTTCCGCAGGTGGACGGCGGTTTCAAGACGATCCTGGCCGACCCGCCATGGCGTTTTCAGAACCGCACCGGGAAAGTCGCTCCCGAGCATCGCCGCCTAGATCGATACTCCACTCTCTCGCTGGACCAGATCTGCGCCATCGACGTCGCGAGCGTGACAGCCGACAACGCGCATCTGTATCTTTGGACGCCCAACGCCCTTCTTGTTGAAGGCCTCAAAGTGATGGATGCGTGGGGATTCCGATATGTCTCAAACCTCGTCTGGGCGAAGCGCCGCAAGGACGGCGGGCCGGACGGACGCGGCGTCGGGTTCTACTTCCGTAACGTCACCGAGCTGATTCTGTTCGGTGTGCGCGGCTCCATGCGAACCTTGGCTCCCGCGCGCGGCCAGGTGAACATGATCGAGGCCCGAAAGAGAGAACACTCGCGGAAGCCGGACGAACAGTATGAGCTGATCGAACTATGTTCCCCCGGTCCGTATCTGGAAATGTTCGCCCGCTACCCACAACCGGGGTGGACGGTCTGGGGTGACGAGGCGGCAGACGACTTGGCGCCGCGCGGACTCCAGCACAAGGGCTACGCCGGCGTGCGCGCCGCCGCCGTGCCGCCCTTGACCAGCGGCATGAGGTAATGCTCCGCCAACCACGCGACAACCGGCACGGCCACGGCATCGCCGAACCCGAATAGCGCTTGGTTGTCCCGCGCGGCGCTGAGGTCGTAATCTCCGGCTCCCATCAGGCGCGCGCACTCACGGGGCGTCATCCAACGCGCCCGCAGCCGGTTGTCGCCGAGGCGCACGACGGCCTGCTTCGACGAGCCGCCACGCGCGGTGCGCAGGCAACCGGCGATGTCGTCCGCCCGCACCTCCCAAGTAGCCACGCCGCCGCGCGTGCGGCGGTACGCCGTCCGATGCCGAACTCCCGGCGCCCGGCGCAGCGCGTCCACCCGCTCGCGCTGTGTCGGTGACAACGAGCCCACGAAGGCTTCGGTTCGGTCGCGGTTCCACCACCTGTCGTCACTGGGCGACAGGTCTTCGACGATGTCGCCCAGGCCCGCTAGCTTGGGCGGCGGCGGGGCCGGCAGCGCGGCTCGGTGCGTGCGCAGGGTGTTGTCTCCATGAACCCACCGCAGCCAGTCGGGCCGCAGTTCGCAATTCGGCTCGGGGGCGTCTTCGGGCGGGTTCCTCGCCCCGACCACAAAGAGGCGGGGGCGGGACTGGGGCACAAACCGGCGCGCGTCGATGGCGAGGACGTCTGCGGAGTATCCGAGGTCGTTGAAGGCGCCGATCGCCGCCGTCAGGTCGTCGCCCCCGTGCGAGGTCGCCAGTCCGATGACGTTCTCCAGCGCCACGACCTCGGGACGGTCACCGCCAAGCCCCCTTAGCAGCCTGATGAAGTGCCAAAACGTGCCCGATTGCGCGCCCCCGAGACCGGCACGGCTCCCAGCCAACGAAAGATCGGCGCATGGCGACGAAGCCCAAGCCAGCGAGGCGTCGCGCGGGAGATCGGCCGCCTTCACCGCGCTGATATCGCCGAGCGCGAAGACATGATCCGGCGAGGCCGGGAACTGGGCGCTGTACATCGCTTTCTTGTCCAGCTCGTAATCGTTTGCCCAGGCCACCCGAAAACCCGCCGCCTCCAGGCCCATCCGGGCCAGACCGATACCGGCGAAGAACTCCAGAACCTTGGGACGGGCGGCATCGATCACCGTGACTTGTCCCATGCGGGTTAGCGTAACGCCACCCTCCGCCACTTCTCCGCACACGCACGGCGTGGGCCGTGGTCCAGGCGCCAATCCGTACGGCCGGGTGTTTAGGGATCCACCTCGGCGGGGACCACGATGATCGCCGCGGCATACCTGGAACTGCTGTGGCGCCGAATTCCGGCCAGCTCGAAGGTTCCGCAGCCGTCCACCTCGATCCGCTCGCCCAACACCAGGTCCGGCATATCGGCGGAGGGCCCGCACCAGTTCGCCCCGACGTGCGCCTTCGTGACGCCAGCCTCCTCCCAGATCGACAGCACGCCCATTCTTAAGCCCCCGACAGTGCCTTGGCAGCCCTGGCAAATCCACACCAGCTCGCCGCCCGTCGGGACCTGGGCGGTGGGCCGCACCTCCGTCAGCTTGTCCTCGCTCCGGCTCCCCAGCCAGGCCGATGCCGCCGCCACCGCCCCGACCACCACCACTATGCCGACCACCCACCACCACAACCGCTTACGCCGCGTGGCGCCGGCGTGGGGCGGCGCCCCGTGGGCCTGTCCCGGTTGGTCACTCGCCATGCTCTTCGCCTCCGCTGCTCGTCGACTGTCCACAAAGACCCTTTGACACGCCCCGCGACCAGCCCCGGGTCACTGCACGTAGCCGCCGACCGCCATTAGGAGGCTACCGAAAACCGCGCCGAATTCTGGGGCGCCGTCCATGACCAAGCGTTTCGACTTGGTGGCCTCGATCAGGTCGTCGGTTTGCAGGAGGATGCCCAGGGCCGCCTCGAAGGAGGCGAACTCCAGGGTGAAGAACGGCAGCGCGCGGGTGTACTTGCCGCGTCCCGCGCGGCTTTGGCCGGCCTTGACCCGGATGTAAGCGGCCACGTCCGGCTCGTCCCGGACCGCCAGCGCGTAGACCCGGTCCGGCGACGGGCCCGACCAGGCGCGCACGTCCTCCTGCCCCAGTTTGTTGAGCTGACTGATTCCCGAGGTCAGCAGGTAGAAGAAGCACTTCACCATTAGCGCGCGCATAGCCGGGTCCGCCGGCGGCGCCTTCGCGGTCAGCAGCGAACTCATCTTCAGCAGCACCCGCATGAAAGCGACGAACAACCCGAAATGCGAGAACACGCCCCGCATGCGCGGCAACGTGCCCGGTTTGATGGATCCCTTGAAGAAGGCGTTCATGGCCGGGATGGAACCGAACTCCAACTCCACGTCCGCCAGCTCGGCCACCTGGTCGTTCTTGACCGTCCACTCCCCGTCCGCGATCACAAAATGAGTCGCGACCTTCCCCGCGCCGTCCCGCGCCGAGATCTGCACCACCGCGTCGACACCCTCAAACTTCGCCCGCAAAGAGGGGACGTCCCAAGCGATCACCTTCAGCAGCGGCAGCACCGAGTTCAGGAACAGCTTGTTGGCCAGCCGGTCCGCCTCCGAGGCGGCCATCAGACCTCGTCCTCCCAGTTCTCGTCCTCCTCGAAATCGGCGCCCATGACCTCGCGCACCGCCGAGATGATGCCGTTGGAGTCGATCCCCTCGATGCTCAAAATGTCCTCGTGCAACCCGATCGGCGCGAAGTGGTCCGCGATGCCCAGCCGCTTGAACGCGCAGCCCTTGCCCGTGGCGGCGACCGCCTCGGCGACGGCCGAGCCCAGGCCCCCAATCACGTTGTGGTCCTCGACCGTCACGATCCGGCGGGTCTCCCCCACGGCCTGGGCGACGGCATCGGCGTCCAAAGGCTTGATGGTGTGCATGTTGATCACCCGGACGGACAGCCCATCCGCCTGCTTCAAGAACTGCGCCGCCGTCAACGCCTGGTAGGCGCATGACCCGCAGGCGATGACGGTGATGTCGGTGCCCTCGTGCAGGGTGACGGCCCGGCCCAGCTCGAAGCCGTAGTCGCTGGAGGGGTACAGCAGATGGTCGAACCCGCGGTTGATACGGATGTAGAACGGGCCGGGCGCATCGTAGGCGAGGCGGATCGCGTTGACCGTCTCGAACGAGTCGGCCGGCACCACCACCCGCAGGTTGGGAAGGGACCGCGCCACGCCCAGGTCGGAGATCGCGTGGTGGGTGGACCCGGCCTGCCCGAACGAGGTGCCCGCGTGCGTCGCGATGACCTTCACGTTGGCGTTCTGGTAGCAGATGTCCGTCGATAGCTGGTCGCCCGCCCGCAGCGACGCGAACTGCGCAAACGTGGAGACAAACGGCACTAGGCCGGCCCGCGCCATGCCCGCCGCGACGCCGAACATGTCCTGCTCGGCGATGCCCAAGTTGAAGAACCGCTCCGGGAAGCGCTTCATGAATTCGCCGATCTTGGTCGATTTCCCCAAATCGGCAGTCAGAGCCACCACGTCCGGGTGCTGTTCGCCTAATTCCACCAGCGCTTTGCCGTAATACTCGGCGGTGCTCAGCTCCGTCGAGTCGACCGCCGTGTAGACCAGTCCGCCCGCCATGTCACACCCCCTCCGCTTCCGCGCGGGCTCGCCGCGCGCCGTAATACCGTTCCAAGGACGCCTGGGCGCGCTTGTGCATCGCCTCGTCCAAAGCCCCGTAGTGCCACACGTAGTCGCCCTCCATGAAGTCGATCCCGGCGCCTTTGACCGTGTCAGCGATGATCGCCGTGGGCTGCCCGGCGTGGGACTTCGCGGCGTCGATGGCGGCCGACAGGTCGGGCAAGGAGTGCCCCGGCGCCTCGATCACGTTCAACCCGAAGGCGCGGAGCTTGTCCGCCAGCGCCCCCAGCGCCATCACCTCCTCGGTCGCCCCGTCGATCATGAACTTGTTCCGGTCCACGATTGTGATCACATGGTCCAGCTGGTAGTGCGCGATCGCCATGAACGCCTCCCAGCAGGAGCCCTCGTTCAGCTCGCCGTCGCCGGTCACGCAGTAAACCCACCAGTCTTTGCCTTGAACGCGGGCGGCCAGGGCGGTGCCCGCCGCGATCGGCAATCCGTGGCCCAACGAGCCGGTGGACGCGTCCACGCCGACGACTTTGGCGGCGTCGAGATGCATGCCCATGGGCGAGTTGGTCAGGTTGAACGTTTTCAGCAGCGCCGGGTCGTTCCAGCCCAGGTCGCACAGCAGCGGCGCGTAAGCGATCCCGGCATGGCCCTTGCTCAGGATCACGCGATCGCGGTCCGGCCACACCGGGTCGTCGAGCTTGTAGTTCAGGTGCTTGTGGTAGATCACCGTGAGGATGTCGAGGACGCTCATGCCGCCGCCAATGTGCCCGGCGCCCGCCCAGTAGGTGGTGTCGAGGGTCAGCCGCCGCAGCTGGTCCGCTTTGGCCTCCAATCGCAGCCACTCCCGTTTGCCCAGCCCAGTGCCCGATGCCGTCCCCACCGGCACGCTCTTCGGCGCGTCCGCGGGCGTTCCCGGCTCCGTTGCCGGTTCCGTTCCCGGCTCCGTTGCCGGCCCTGTGTCTTGTGGCATTGCGACTCCTTCGCGTCTCTTACAGTGGGTGGCGCTCACGCACCGCTTGGAACGCCTCTGCGGCGACCTCCGCGGTGAAATCGATGTCCTTGTCGGTGAGCGCGTGGTTGATGAAATGGTTGTGGTGGTTGGTCAGGAAAACGCCTCGTTTGACGCATTCGGCGACCCATTCTTGGTGGAGCATCAGCGAGTCGTCGTCCGCGAGCCGCAGGTAGAACAGCGCCGGCTCCCCGGAGACCACCAGGTTGAAGCCGGCGTCTGCCGCCGCCTCGCGCAGCTTTCCGGTGACCGCCAATCCTTTGGCGGCGAATTCCTCGGGGCCGCCGATGGCCTTCAGTTTCTCGAGGCAGGCGATCCCGGCCGCGAACGGCACCGCGCTCATCCAATACGACCCGGTGTAGGTCAGGCCGGCGACGGTCGACTTGAGATGCTCTTGGCCGCACAACGCGGAGACGTTCCAGCCGTTGGCGATCGCCTTGCAGAAGCAGATCAGGTCCGCTTTGAACCCGTAGTGGTGGTCCGAGCCGGCCAGGTCGAGCCGGAACCCGGCCCGCACGTCATCGATTATCAGCACAACGCCGTGTTTGTCGCACAGCTCGCGGACCTTGTGCCAATAGCCGGGCGCCGGCAATTCGTTGTCCACGAAATTGCCGTGCATGTACGGCGTGGAGATGAAAGCGGCCACCTCGCCATCGTTCTGAGCGAGGACGCGCTCCAGGCCGGGGATGTCATTCCAGCCGACGTAGAGGTTGTTGGCGACGTCTTCCGGGAGGACGCCCGGATAATCGAGCTTCTGGGCCCACATGGCCACGCCGTGGTAGTAACCGTTGACAAACACGACCTTCTTGCGGCGGGTGTGGGCGCGGGCCGTCATGATGGCCAGCGTGGTGGTGTCGCCGCCGTTCTTGCAGAAGAACGCCCAATCGGCGCAGGCGACTGTGTCCACCAGCAATTCCGCGAACTCGATCATCTTGACTGAGGGGATGGTGACGCAGTCCTCGATCTTCAGCTGGTCCAGCGCTGCGGCGTTCACATCCTTGTCCCCGTAGCCCAGCACGTTGGGCCCGTAACCGCACATGTAGTCGACAAAACGGTTGCCGTCCAAGTCCCAGAAATAGGTCCCCTCGGCGCGCGCCGAGAAACGGGGGAACGCCTCGGACGGTATATAGCAGCCCTCCGCCGGGCCTTGGTGGCCGTATATGCCTCCGGGGATGACGCCCAGCGCCCGGGCGAACGCCTCAGAACTCTTGGTGTACGTGTTCAGTCCCATGATTCACCCCAGGTAGACGGCGACGCGGTCGAGGATTCGGTTCAGGTTGTCCAGCATCGAGATCATGCCGCGCATGGCGATCTGCCCGGTGCCGATGCAGGCGAGCGCCACCACTTCGCCATCGAACAACTGGCGGGCCAACCCCAGCGACTCGAACTCCATGACGGCCCGGGGCGAGGCGCAGGGCTCCTTGACGGTCTCGAAGCGGTGGCCCCGCACCCGGATGGTGGCGCGCGGCCCCCCTGCCACGCCGAAGTCGATGTCGCCGTCCACCGTGTGGTCCGCGGAAAACCGGCCCACCTGGTCGTGGTTGGCGACCTGGGACAGCGCGGCGGCGATGACGTAGAACATCACCTCGGTTGAGGCTTTGAAGAACTCGGGGTCCGCGAGCGCCTCCGGCGCGGGCCGCAGGTACTGCTCCAGCAGCCCGGTGAGCGGCACAAACTGTTTGGTCAGGAAGGAGATCTTGGTCAAGCCCCGGGACGGGATGGCCGTCCCTTTCCCGTCGACCATGGCGTTGAGCTTGGCCGGCGAGGAGAACGGCAGTTTCACGTCGCAGCCTTGGGCGCCCGGACGGAACGTCGCCAGCCCCTGGTCAAACGCCAGCGTGCCCGCCGGGCCGCCGCGGACCGCGAACCCCACGGACACGGGTTTGGCGGTGGTGGCCAGCCGCCGCGCTGCCGGAACCAGGGCGGTGAGGTTCTCGATCGCGCCCAGCACCGCGTGAAGGTTGAGGTAGGCGAGCGTTGTGGCGTCTTCCTGCATGAGGCCCCTCCTTAGTTCTCTCCCCGTTGAGTAGCTCCGTCAAGGCTAGTGCCGCAGTCCGCCCCGAAAAGCGGTCTTCGCTCCCAGCAGATCCCCGGACGCGCCCGCCACCACGCATGCGGAGCCAACCATCAGCAATCAGCCTGCGCGCGGCTGAAAGCCCCCCGTCGGAAGTGGCCGCCGTTTTCGTGTTCAAGGTGGACAGTAAGTGGACACCCGGGCCGTCTTGGGCTGACATGGCAGTGGCTCTGGCCAGCGTTTCCCCTAGTCAGAGCCACTCTTTCGTCGAGGGGACAGGGTCGGGCAGGCAGTGTCCTGGTTGAGGACATAGGAGACCCATGTCTCGGGTGACCGGCTACTCCACGCTGGCGGCATGTCCACCGGGTGTGTCCCCTGAAGGAACACATCCGTCACGGAATACACCCGATCCGGCCGAGTTCGACACTTTGCATACCAAATCGCCTCCAGTTCGACACTGTGCATGCTAAGTCCGGTCGAGTTCGACACTTTGCACCGGCCCTTCTTCGCGTTTACGCTGGTCAACGAGCTAAACGGGAATCCGGGCGCATGCAGAACGTCGAACTCGGCGGACAAATGGACGCAAACCGCCGAAGCACTCCGCCAACTCGTCCTCGGGCCCACCAGGGCCTACCAGCCCATAGGCAAAACACCAAACCCGTGAACCCGCGAAACGTGTGTTCACGGGTTTCCTATGTCCCGAGACACCACATGGTCGGGCTGGCGGGATTTGAACCCACGACCTCTTCGTCCCGAACGAAGCGCGCTACCAAACTGCGCCACAGCCCGCGGCCACATAAGCCGGCAGCCGAGTCTACCCGGCCAACGGCCCACCATCATACCGACCGCCAGGAGCCGGCCGCTCACCGCCGGGAGAAGCCAGTTCCAGCGGACCATCGGCCGTCTTCGGCCCCTTGCCCGATGCCGCCCACAGGCATTCCAGCACCGCCGCGGAACCAGCCCGCACCCGGCCAGGAATCAGACGCGACGGCCGTGCCGGTAGACCTCGATCGGCCGGAGATCGGCATCGGCCAAGATCAAGTCGGCCTGGCGCCCGGGGGCCAAGGCGCCGAAACGCGCCGCCTGCCCCAGCACCCGCGCCGGCGCCAGCGAGGCCGCGCCGACGGCCTGCGCCAAAGGCACTCCGCTCGACCGCCAGGCAGACCGGACCACGTCGATCAGGTGCGCCGTCCCCCCGGCGATCGAATCGCCGCCGGTCAGGCGGGCCACGCCCGCGGCCACCGTGACCGCCGCCGGCCCCAATTGGTATTGCCCGTCCGGCATCCCCGCCGCCGCCATCGCGTCGGTCACCAGGGCCACGTTCGCCCGCCCCGCCAAGACGAACACATCCTTGACTGTCCGCGGGTCGAGATGCACGCCATCGGCCACCAGCTCCACCACCATCTCCGCTTGCGCCGCCCTCGCCAAGCATTCAAGCGCCGGGCCGGGACGCCGGTGGTGAATCGGCGGCATCCCGTTGAACAGGTGGGTTGCGGTCGCGACCCGGCCTATCCGGAAGTGCCCGCCGGCCATCAACCTGTCTGCGGCGAGCACGGCCGCGCCCATCTCTTCGGCCGTGCAGTTGGTGTGCCCGAACGAGGCAACCGCTCCGACGGCCGCCAACGCTTCGATCACGCTTTCTTCCGCCGCGCCCGATGCCGCCCCGCCGCCACCGGGCCCGCCTCCAGCCGCGCGGCCAGACAGGCGCCCAGCTTCGGCGCCGCCCCCTTCCCCAGTCCAGGAACCTGGCAGCACCCCCGCCAACTCCGGGGCTATGGTCATGACGGCGAATCCGCCCCGCGCCGCCTCGGCGATCTGGCGGACCAGGTTCGGGTTCGGGGCCTGCATCTTGGCCGGGTCTTGGGCGCCTGCCCGGTCCGTTGACAAGAACGGCCCCTCCAGATGGATGCCGGCCAATTCGCCAGCCACATACAGTTGGGACAGCAGCGCGGTCTGGCCAATGAGCCGCTCTGGCGAATCGGTGACCAGCGAAGCCACCAGCGACGTGGTTCCGTGCCGCCGGTGCTCGCCCACGGCGACCATCGCGTCATCGGCGTTAGCGGCATCCGGGAATGACTGCCCTCCGCCTCCGTGGCAGTGCAGGTCGACCAGCCCCGGCAGGATGATCCCGTCCCACCGCCGGGCGTGTTCCAGGGCGGTCGCCCAGTCGGGTGCGAGCGACTGGGGATCGCGCTGGCGCTCGGACCTGGCCAGTTCCATCAGGGCGTCGAAGTCGCCGGCGTCGACAATCTGACCATCGCGAATCACGATCCCAGCGTCCGCCACCAAGCCTGTGGCCACCCGTTCGGAATCCCGCCGGGCCGCCACCAGCGCCCCGCCCGCAGGAGCGCCCAGACCTGCGGCGGTGCCCAGGCCGGACCCCAGTTCGTCGGCCCGGCCGTCCCGGCTCACATCTGTCCAGCCGGCAGCCGCGCCGGCGCCGGCGCCGCGATCCCCGCATTCATCCCCCTCGTCGGGTGACCGCGTTTCGATCGGGAGGATGGCCGGTCCTCGAACGGCCCAGATTTCGCCATGGTCGGATCGCTTGGCCGATGATGTCATCCCAGCATTGTTCCACCGCCACCGCCGACGCCACCGGGCGGTCCGGTAGCCTTTTCCGGGACCAAACGAGGCAGGAGGGAGTGGACATGCCAGGAATTGTGCTGGTCGGCGCCCAATGGGGAGACGAGGGCAAGGGCAAGGCCACCGACCTGCTCGGCCAAGACGTCGACTACGTGGTCAAGTTCAACGGCGGCAACAACGCCGGCCACACCGTGGTGATCGGCGGCCAGACCTACGCGCTGCATCTGCTGCCCTCTGGAATCTTGACCCCGGGGGTGACACCCGTGATCGGCAACGGCGTGGTGGTGGACCTGGAAGTGCTGTTCAACGAGATCCAGGCGCTGGAGACCAGGGGCATAGACGTCTCCCGGCTGGTGCTCTCCTCCAACGCCCATCTCATCCCCAGCTACAACCGCACCATGGACCGGGTGACCGAACGTTTTCTCGGCAAACGCCAGATCGGCACCACTGGGCGCGGCATCGGCCCCACCTACGCGGACAAAATGCAGCGCGTCGGCTTGCGCGTCCAGGACCTGTTCGACTCTTCGATTCTGCGCCAGAAAATCGAAGGCGCCTTGATGCAGAAGAACCACCTCTTGGTCAAGGTGTACAACCGCCGCGCCATCTCGGTCGAGGAGGTCCTGGAGGAACTCGAGGCCTACGCCGATCGCGTCCGCCCCCTGGTCGCGGACACGGCCCTGATGCTCAACGACGCCCTGGATCGCGGCGCCACCGTGTTGTTCGAAGGCGGCCAGGCCACCATGTTGGACGTGGACCACGGCACCTACCCGTTTGTCACCAGCTCGAACGCCACCGCCGGCGGCGCCTGCACCGGCAGCGGCGTGGGACCCAAGCGGATCGACCGGGTGGTCGCGGTGATCAAGGCCTATGCCACCCGGGTGGGGGCGGGCCCGTTTGTCACCGAATTGCACGATGTCGACGGCGAACGTTTGCGCGCCAGCGGCAACGAGTACGGGGTGACCACCGGTCGTCCCCGCCGTTGCGGCTGGTATGACGCGCCGGTGGCGCGTTACGCGGCCCGGATCAACGGCGTCACCGACTTCGTTCTCACCAAGCTCGACGTCCTGACCGGGTGGGACCGGATTCCGGTCTGTGTCGCCTACGACGTGGGCGGCTCGGTCCACCGCGATCTGCCCGTCTCGCAAAGCGACATCCACCACGCCCGCCCGCTCTACGAATACCTCCCGGGCTGGGACCAGGACATTTCTCGCGCCCGCTCTTTCAAGCAATTGCCGCCCAACGCGCAGTCCTACGTCACCGCGGTCGAAGAACTGTCAGGCGCCCGCATCTCCGTGATCGGCGTGGGCGCCGCCCGCGACGCGATCATCCAACGCCACGCCCTCATCCCCTGACCCGCGAGCAAGGCGACAAGGCCTGGTCAAGGGCAAGTCCGGCGCCGCTGTGTCGCCCCATCGGCCATGGCCGCGACTGTGCGTCGCGTGATGGTTCGGTTGGCGGATGCCGCCAGCCACGCTGGCGGCCTGGGAATCCGGTGAATAAACGGATTCCCAGGCCCGAAGCCGCACTTGCTTGCCGCCCAACTCTCATCCCGGCGGCCCGGCGGCTATTGCGGAGGCGGCCGGGCGGCATCGGGCAACGGCCAATACCCGAGCGCGCCCGAACCCTCCGTCAGGCGCCGGGCGGAATGCGAATAGGCTAGTGACCGGTGTGGATCGCGACCCCGCCGCTGCGGCGCGCCCTGTGCGCGGGCTGGCGGGCTGGCGATCTGCGGGCGTGGCCAGCCGGGGCGACCGGCCAGCCCGACCGCGCTCCTCCCCCAGTGTCTGGTGCATTGCGGGGATTACAACTGACCGATGGAAGGTTTTGTGGGACATGACCATTGCTGACACCTCGTTTGCCGCCATCGCGGCGACGGCGCCGACCAAAAATGCCAAACTCATCCAATGGGTCGCCGACGTCGCGGCCAAGACACAGCCGAAAGAGATCGTCTGGGCTGATGGCTCGGAAGAGGAATGGAAGCGCTTGACCGATGAGATGGTTGCCTCCGGTACCCTCATTCGCTTGAACCCCGCCAAGCGGCCGAACTCCTTCTTGGCCCGCTCGGAACCCGGCGATGTGGCCCGGGTGGAGTCGCGGACGTTCATTTGCTCCGAGAAGGAGATCGACGCCGGCCCGACCAATAACTGGAAGGCCCCGGCCGAGATGCGGGAAATCCTAGATCAGGTGTTCACGGGCTCCATGCGCGGCCGGACCATGTATGTGGTGCCGTTCTCGATGGGCCCGCTGGGCGGCAACATTTCTAAGCTGGGCATTGAAATCACTGACTCGCCGTATGTGGTGATCAACATGAAGATCATGACCCGGATGGGTCGCCAGGCTCTCGACCTGATCACCGAAGACGTGGACTTCGTGCCCGCCGTCCACTCGGTGGGCTATCCGCTGGTTGACGCAGACGGCAACGAACGCCCTGACGTGGCCTGGCCCTGCAACGACGAGAAATACATCACGCACTTCCCGGAGACCCGCGAAATCTGGTCTTACGGCTCCGGTTACGGCGGCAACGCCCTGCTCGGCAAGAAGTGCTACGCGCTCAGAATCGCCTCGGTCATGGCCCATGACGAGGACTGGATGGCCGATCACATGCTGATCCTGAAGCTGACCAGCCCGCAGGGCAAGACCTCCGTGGTGACAGCGGCCTTCCCGTCCGCCTGCGGCAAGACCAACCTGGCCATGTTGGTGCCGACCATCCCCGGCTGGAAAGTGGAGACCGTGGGCGACGACATCGCCTGGATGCGGCCCGGCCCGGACGGCCGGCTGTACGCGATCAACCCGGAGTCCGGGTTCTTCGGCGTGGCCCCCGGCACGTCCATGAAGACCAACAAGAACGCCATGCTGTCGATGACAGAGAACACCATCTTCACCAACGTGGCCCTGACCGACGATGGCGACGTCTGGTGGGAGGGGATGACGGACACCCCGCCCGCCCATCTGATCGACTGGCGCGGAAACGACTGGACGCCCGCCTCAGAGACTCCCAGTTCGCACCCGAACTCGCGCTTCACCGCGCCGGCCTCGCAGTGCCCGATCATCGCCCCGGAGTTCAACGACCCGAAGGGCGTGCCGGTCGACATCATCTTGTTCGGCGGGCGCCGCGCCACCAACGTGCCCGTCGTCAATGAGTCCCTGAACTGGGAGCATGGCGTGTTCATTGGCGCCACGGTTTCCTCCGAACAAACGGCCGCGGCCGAAGGCGCGGTCGGCGCGTTGCGCCGTGATCCTTTCGCCATGTTGCCGTTCTGCGGTTACAACATGGGCGACTATTGGGGCCACTGGCTGCACATGGGCGAGTTGCTGGCCGACAAAGCGCCGCGGATCTTCCAGGTCAACTGGTTCCGCAAGGACGCCAACGGCAAGTTCCTGTGGCCCGGCTTCGGCGAGAACTCGCGTGTGTTGGCCTGGGCCGTGGCTCGCGTCCTCGGTGACGCCGGCTCGCAAAAGACCCCCATCGGCCAGATTCCGCTTCCGGGCGAATTCAACGTCGAGGGTCTGGACTTGCCTGAGGGCACCCTGGAGCAGCTATTCGCGATCGATCCGGCCGCCTGGCTGGCCG
This sequence comes from Bifidobacteriaceae bacterium, assembly GCA_031270825.1. Classification (GTDB taxonomy): domain Bacteria; phylum Actinomycetota; class Actinomycetes; order Actinomycetales; family WQXJ01; genus JAIRTF01. The sequence goes on along the minus strand of JAISXH010000022.1, from coordinate 52,256 downwards.
AGGCCGATCTCACCGAGGAGTATTTCGCCCAGTTCGGCGAGCGCCTCCCGGCCGCTTTGACCGGCCAGTTGGTCGCGCTTCGCGAGCGTTTGCAGGCCGCCGAGCTGTAGGCGCTGCCCGGCTTTTCCGGGACGATGCCGTGCACCTCAGGTGGGTGCGCGGCATCGTCCGTTTAATTGCCTCCCCCTTGGCGCTGGCGAAGCGGTTTAGCCTGTTTGGCGGCGGGCGGCCGCCAGCGTCGGCGCAGCCTCCGCGAACAAACCTCTCGAGCTGGTCACAGCCATTTGACGATCTTCGTGGCGCCACCAAAGAACAACGCCGCGACCCCAGCCAAGACGATTGCTCCCAGACCGATCGCGGACGACGGCGCCACCCCGGTCAGGCTGCCGCCAATCGCTTCGACCATATAGCGCATCGGCAGTACGCAAGGGGACGGTGATTGTGCTGATTCCGCAAAGGCACAGTACGCAAGGGGACGCGGGCCTGCGGTTCCGGCCAACCAGCCCACCGCGCTTGCCCTTCTTGCTCGCACGCTGGACCCCGCACCCGCAGAGGTCGCCACCCGGCTAAGTGACACATTCCCGCCAAACCGTCACCGAACCCCCAAGCCACAAGCCCGACGCACGACTCACGCCATCAAGCGGCAGAACTCCGGTTCAAGGGCCACCCCGACCGGCTGAATCGCTCCGGCAAGCGGCGAGAATTGGGGCCCAGAGTGCCAAACTCCCTTCAGGCGGCCAGTGCTCCATGCGATCACGAAGCCTGCCGAAATCGGTCTAGCCGCCCTCTAGGTCAACGCCGCAGTTCGCACAATCGAAGCGGCCCAGGCTTCGACATCCGCGCGCGAGCGCCGATCGCACGACGTTTGGCCGAGGGCCCGCATCAGCATGCGCTCGGGGACGGCCAGACGATCCCAGTCCAGTTTGCCTCCGAAATGGGCTAGACCTACTGGCACAAGCTCTGGCTCGAGGTGGTCCAGGTCGTCCAAGCCACCGCCGAGCGAACAGGTGAAGAGCCAGACCTCCCGTTGCCCTAAGGTTGACGCGCAGCGGTTCAGGAAGCGCCGCGCCTCCGGACGCCAATGGTTGGCGTAGACAGGCATTCCGACCACAACCCTGCTCGCCGCGCCAAGGCCTGTCTCCGGATCGCCGGTCGAATCATTTTGGTAGACCGAAGCATCAACTAACCCCGCCAAGGATCGCGCGACCCACCTGCCCACCTCATCGGTGGAACCGTGTCGGGAAAACGTCACCACGCGGATCGGCAGCCCGCTCATCGCAAGCCACCGTCCTCGGCCTTGGAAGAAGTCTCCCGAATACCGATGTGGCGAGCATAACTCGCGGTGACCAGGGCGAGTGTCGCAGCAGCGATCGCACAACCACGCAAGGGGTGGCCGTCTTGTACGGTGACTGCCAGTGCTGCCACGCAGGACGCCCAGGCGATCGGCAGGGCGAACGCGTCAATGATCCGCCGTGCGACCAGGCCGACAGTTGTGATATGGCAGGTGGCGGCCACCGCGACTGCGATGGGCCAAGCGGCCAACTCATCCACGGCCCAAGAGACCAGTCCTCCCGCGCCGAACACCACAGCTTCAAGCCAGGAGGTGGCAAGCACCGCTTGACGAAGCCGCCGTGGGACACGGTGAGAGGACTCCGGCGCAGCCACAGGACTGACCTCAAGGCCTTGTCGGGCTGTCCCGAAGCCCGGGATCGGCGGTGCCCAAGCCAGGCCTACTGCGACGGCGGCAGCCAACCCGCCGATCACCGGACGGGCGACGGCCGCCGCGATCGCGTAGTAGAGGGTGGCCCATCGTAAGACCACGGCGGGATTAGGGATCCGGAAGGACGGCTGCGCGTCCACGCTTACGACGGATGCCTGCGAGGCTGCGGTGTCATGCATGTTTCGGTCTTTCGTTGGTTCCAGGCGGCTCAGCCAAGTTGGCTACCGTCAGCTGAAGGGGTGGAGTTCGGGCCACGGCGCTTCGGGGCGCTGCCCGGTGAACAGCTCAGCCAGTTCGAGGATTCGGTCCATCTGCGGCGCCCGTTGGCGGCGATATCCGAAATCGATTGGAACCAGACCGGGCACGAGAGATGCCACCACATGGACAGCCATGGATTGGGCTGTCGGAGAAGACGCTGCGACAACTAGAGCCTCGAGACCGTGTCCGGCCAACTGATCGACTGCTGCGCCCAGAGGTCCGCGTTCGGCCAGGGCGTTTGGATGCCAAGGCCCTATGTCGCCGACGGGGAACCCGGCGATGCTGTCGTCATGCGTGAATCTGTCCAGGCCGATCAGGAGGGTTGGCTCGAATGCCAACGAGGCGTGGTCGTCAATGGTTTCCACGTTAGCTGGCCCCGCCTTCGGCAGGAGGCCCCTAGACCGCAACCTCCGCGCCGTGCGTTCCCTCTCCGGCAAGTAGGCCCAGGCCTCGTTGACCGCGCCGATCAAAGCCCGGCGCGGATCGGGATGTGCAGCCGATCCGAACACGGCGGCCTCCGGCGATTTGGCAACCGCGACCATGACGGGCATCCCGATTTGAGATGGGACTTGGCTGACATGAAACTGACAGTCGAGGAGAGCGGCCCTGGACAATATGTCTTGAACTTCTTCCACGGTTGACGCGTTGACCGGCGTCGGGGAGATCCCACCGTACCAGCTGGAGACAATCGCGTCTCTCTCGAGAAGCTCGACCAGTCCGAAGAATGCCGCCTCTTCCGATGTCGAACCGACCGCCCAACCTGAGGACGTGCCAAAGGCCCAACGGCGCGCAACGTGACGTCCATAATGCACCAGCTCCACCGGCACATACACGGGTTCGCCACTCGTGAGACTCTGTGCTTCCACCCACTCATGGCTCTCTGCTGGATCGAACGCGACCAGCTCATGCTCGTACGCGGAGTCCGGGTAGCGTCCGAACGCGCCGGGGGACATGAACCTCGCGTCGAGTTCAACCGCAGGGGAGACAACGACCTGCGTTCCGCCGCCAAGCGCTCCAGCCGTGCGCTCCAATCCTTCCAGCACGCATGACCGCAACGACAGTTCGTAAGTGTTCTCGTGTCCTGACCAGTTCAATTCAAAGGGTCTTCCACCGACATCGATCCAAACCTTGTCGGAAACCGGTGCGGCCGTGGTCCACTCAAGGCCCCATGCGCCGGTGTTACCGAGGTAACCCAAACCCTGTCCGGCCGCCACGTCTGGAGGGAGATCGAGTGCTTCCAGAGGGGATTCGCGCGACAGCCCGCCGCGACGGCCAGGGTCGGGGCTGACTGCCCGCAACCCGTCACTCGGAGCCGTTCGGATGCCGAAGCGCCTGAGGGTGCAGGCCCGCGAGTCGATCTCAAGCACGGGCCATAGGACAGCCTCGTCATTGGACCCTTGCCACAGTCCGCACTCGTTGGCGAAATCCTGGACCGCGTCGGCCAACCCGCTGGCACCAGGAAAACGGCTTGGCCCGTTTGTCAGCTCACGGCCACCAGCATCGGAGCCGCCTGCGAAAACAAACTTCTCGGCGAGGTCGGCTGATCGCCGCTGCAGCTCCTGCTCGAAGCCAAGAGCGTCCTTGGCCGGTGCCGGGTGAACTAGAACGGTGTCGAATCCAAGGCGGCGGATCCATTTAGCGCCAGTCTCAGCCGGCGTGGTCACAGCCATTTTACGATCTTCGTGGCGCCACCAAAGAATAATGCCGCGACCCCAGCCAAGACGATTGCTCCCAGACCGATCGTGGACGACGGCGCCACTCCGGTCAGGCTGCCGCCAATCGCTTCGACCATATAGCGCATCGGCAGAGCGCGACCGATCGCAGTGGCCCAGTCCGGCAAGAGTTCCGCCGGGAGCATAGCGCCAGAGACATAGGCCATGGGTAAAACGACTGCGTTGATCGCACCTGCGGCTGACGCCACCGTCTTACACAGCGCCCCTATCACCATGCCAATGCTGAAGAAGGCCGCTATGCCCAGCGTCACGACTGGTAGGGCCAGCCAGGCGCTAGCGGACAGCGACATGTTGAGGCCCGGCAACACGGACAACGCCACCAGGATCCCGGCCTGGGCGAGCCCCAAAGCCAGACCGACCGCCAGATTCGCAGCCAGCACTCCGCCGGTTCGGACCGGCGCGGCGAAAAGGACCCGGCTCATTCCGGATGCGCGCCACTCGACCAGCGACTGGGAAGCCGTGAACATCCCAACATAGGCGGCGCCGAAAGCCACCACGTTCGGGCCCACCGCCTGCATCGCGAGAACACCATCAGGCCCCGCCGCCTGACCGAACGCCCGCGAGAACACCACCAGCAGGAGGACGGGGAAGAGGAAAGTAAAGAACAACGTCGCGGGATCGCGCAGGCTGGCTCGCCCTTGCGCCCTCGCCAGAGACACAAAGCTATTCATCGTGGTGCTCCTTTCCAGAGAGCCGTAGAAAGACGTCTTCCAAAGTCGCCGCCTCGACACGGACGTCGGACACGTCCAGACCGGCACGAACCAAGGCGGCCAGCGCCGGTCCTGCCGCCATGACGGCGATTTCGACCTGCCCGTCTCGCAGGTCGATTTCCAACACTTCGGGAAGGGACTTGATCCGGTCCAGTCGGCCGGCCTCCAGCGGCAGAATGATGCGGCTAGGCAAACCTGAATCAGCCAGCAACTGAGCGGGTGTGTCATTCGCTATGATCTGTCCGTGGTCAAGAATGGCGATCCGGTCGCACAGACGTTCTGCTTCGTGCAGCAGATGGGTGGTGTAAAGAACGGTGGTCGCTCCGGCGCGAAGGCCCTTAAGCATGTGGACCAATTCGGCCCGCGACTCGGTGTCCATCGCGGCTGTGGGTTCATCCAGGAACAGCACTTCCGGGTCGTGGAGCATCGCCGAAGCCACGGCCAGCTTCTGGCGTTCTCCGCCCGAGAGTTTGTCCACGCGCGTCTTTGCCGCGCTGACCAATCCGAAAGCCTCGAGCGTCGAGTCGACTCGGCGCCGCTCAACCCTGTAGATGTCGGCCAGTGTTGTTAGGTGTTCACGGGCGGTCGCCCGCGTGAAGAAAGCGGTGTTCTGGGGCTGGATGCCAACCCGGCGCAGGAGCGCCGGAGAACGGTCGGCGGGTCTACCGCCGAGTATCGAAATGGTTCCCGAATCTGCGGCAAGCAACCCTTGGATAATCTCCATCAGAGTGGTCTTGCCGGCTCCGTTAGGCCCGATTAGCCCGTAGAACTCGCCGGGGGCGACCTCGAGATCCACGTCAGTCAGGGCTGCCACGGTCCCGTAGGTCTTGCTGACGCCTCGTGCTGCGATGGCGGGCGAGTCGGCCTTCGGCGGTTTCGCCTGGATCGGGCTGCCGGAAAGGTCTCGCACACGACTGTTGCCCATGAATAGCGCTAGGCCGGAAGTGCTCACTGCGTGCCTCCTCTTGTAGGAATCGAACTGCGGTTCAAGGCGGTGTCGGAGGGGTTTAGAACGGCCTAGACCGCGCCCGGACCCCTCCGACAGCCGCCATTGCGGCCTACTGTCGGTGCCGGCCGGTCACAGCGCGGCGCACGACGATGTCGAGCTGCAGGACGAGCACGTGGAAGTGGTCGAACTGCAGGACGAACTTGAGGCGAAGGCTGCGTCGGAGTAGTCGACGTAATCCTTGACTTCCAGCGTCTCGGCGTTCAGAGCGTCAAGCTCGGCGGCAAGGCCCGCGATATCGGTGTTGGACATGGGTGCTCCTTTGTGGTTCTGGGGCCAATTGGCCCGGATCATTCAGGTTTTGGCGCGGACCGGCTGGCCCGCTGCCCCCTCGAGGCCTGGTGGCCTCGAAGCTTTGGGTTCCGCTTTCGCGGGGAATGGGGCGTTAGACGACCCCCAGTACGGTCAAGACCCACAGGGCGGCCGCTGCAAGCAGCAAGAGCGAGCTGAGACCTGACGCGGGCAGGTAGGCGGCGATGGCGCGGCGGGCCCGCCTGGGGACACCGGCCCGGAGCGGCTGTTTAGCCACGACCCTTGCGACAGCGAGGGCCGGCAGGTTGCGACACCTCGCCCAGGATTCGATAAGCCGTGTGCCGTCGGAATAGCGAAATGGGCCCAGGTTGAGGACGGCCATTAGGATTTCCATGCTTAGGGCGAATACCGCCCAGTCAGCCAAGAGCGAGCTTGGCGCTGTGACCACGAGCACGGCAGCGGGCACGATCGCCGATGAGATTGAGATGAGCGGGCCGACCGCCACCACAGCTAGCCGCCGAGCGGTGGAAGGCACCAGCCACAGTCCGTCTAGCTGAGTGTTGGGCAGGGTCCTGCGCCCGACTTTGGTTAGCGCAAGGACTGGCCGGCGGATGTTGATCGAACTAAAGGTCAGTCCGTGAGCGAATTCGTGCGCCACGATAACTAGGAGCTGCCAGGCGAGGCACGCCACCAGCGCGATCACGGCATCGGCCGCCCGCCCATGGCGCACAGCTCGCAACGCTGCCAGGTAGACATCAGCGTTCACGGCGAAAAGTGCTACGGCGGCAAGAGCCGCGCCGGCCGCCACCGAAGCGATCCCGACGGTAGGAAGGCGCCGTCCGAGCTTCCACATGGCACTAGATAGCGTTCCAAAGAGCCCCTGATCGATGCGTTCGACGCCGTCCATCGCCTTCGCTGCTTCATCGGATCGAGCGTCCGCCTGGCGCATCGATTCGGTCTCCACACCCAAGTCACGTTGTACGATGCCGTTGACCGCCAACCGTCCGACGACTTGACCAACCATCCCGGTTTCGACCGCACGGCCGGTCCGTTCAGATACGTGTGCCGCAATGGCGGGGATGTCGCGTTCGCCGTCGATCGACTCCAAAACGAGGAGTTCGAGCAGGCCAGCATTCCAAGTTCGAGCTTCTCCCGCCAAGGCGATCTCAGCTGTCATGGCCCCGCCGTTCCACGTGGGTGGTCCAATCAATAGGCGGTCCGAGAGGCTCGGGCTCCAAGTTCGCGCGTCAGCTGTGCGGTTCATACTGCCACCTCATCCACATCCGCCGTCTCAAGCGCTTTGAGGAGTTCGAAAGACAGATAAGCCTCATCAGAGACCGACAGCAGGAGGCGATTGTCCATCATGTGCTGAAGCGAAAAGCCCTCCCGCCAGCACAGGCGGTCAATGTCGCTGGTGGTCTCCTCGCCTCCTTCCCAAGCGAAGCGCAACTCCTCGTTCCGGCCTACGTCCTCCAGACGGTTGCGCGTGTGAGTCACAGCGTCGTGCCATTCCTTGAGCACACCTGTGAGGCCGTGGCCACCGGCCCGTGCGGCCTGGCACACGGGGACCACATGGTTCATCATGACGCGGCGATTGTCGGTGAACCGTCCCTGATTGTGGCGCTCAACATAGTTCTTCGTCGTGCCGAACATGCCACTCCAGCGGGCGTGATAATTCTCAAGGAAGGCCCGCCCGGTGGCCGGATTCGGGAACAGGACGCCGACAAGAACAGCCATAAGCTCGGCGCCGACACCGAGCTGGAAGCTGCGCACCGACATGTTCCCTTTAGCTATGAGTTTGGAGGCGATCTCCGCTGAGAGCTCGAAGTGCTCCTCTGCGATCTCAACGCCCTTGGCGCCTCCGTAGCGGTCCCACTCGGGTTCGTAACGGCGTATCCGAACGCTGTTGTCCGGCTGCAGTATTGGCGTGCCGTCGGCGTTGAAGTATTGCCCGCGTTCTTCTGCGGAAAACTCGGCCTCGAACAGCTCAGCGTAATAGTCCGTCGACTCCAATTCGGCTGCCGGATGAAAAGAGGGGTTGAGCGCCAAGTATTCCTCCACAGCTACAGTGACCCGCATTTCGACTTCTGTCGCGGTCGCCTTGTCCGGGACGCCTAGGCGCAAGCGGATGTGGTTGCCCTCTAGCCAATAGTTAATGTAGAACCACCGCTCCAGTTTGCCTTCAGTCTTGAGCTGGTGGACGAGCGGGCGGACACAGCGGGTGAGGAGTCCAAGCGGGTTGGAGCCATAGAAAATGTGGAACGATAGCCACTCGGGCCGCCGGCCGATCAAGGATGCTCGGATGGGTGTCAATTGGGAAGTCATATCACTTCCTCCGTTCTTTCGATTGCGCTGAAACCTACGATGAATTCTTCGACTCGGGCCTTGCTCGTGTCGTCCAGTAGCGGTGGGACCGGAAGGGCCTCCGTGACCCGAAGAACCCCGCCTCGTGTGCGCCATTCGTGAGCTAGCGTTGCCGAGGCGAGAAGCGAACTCGTGTCATAGAACCGGGGCTTTGGCCGCTTGGACGACGAGTCCTTGATAGTTACGTACGAGAGGTCAGGCAGTCCCAACGACCGCCACCGGCGGTGCCACTCGACTAGGCCGGCTGGAGATGTCGGATCCTCCGCCGGAATAGATCCTGCGGGAACGTCCCACGCGGCGCGGCTGACAACTATTCGGTTGCCTATCACCACGCGGGGACGGGCCTTGACCTGTTCCAGATCGTTCGTGGGTTGTTCCTCCCGCCAAAGGCCCCGCCCCAGTGTGACTGGAGGTGCCAGCAGACTGATCAACTGATGGGAAGTGGGAGTGGCGAAAGGAACCAGGTAGCCCATGTACGTGGGCATCACCTCTTCGCCGCTGAACCGGTGGACCAACGCCAGCCGTTGTTGGCTGCCCCGGTAAATGAGGTCTAGGTCGAAAATGTCGGTCCTCCGCCGTGCCCGCGACCCCTCGGGATCACCTGGCATTCGCAACTCAGCGTCCAACAGCGGACCATGCAAATTCAGGTTCGTGACTGCCGCGCCGCCGAGTAGTTCGTGAAGGGAGACTCCGGCCGAACGGGCCAACTGTTCGACCGAGCGGACACACTTCTCTCCGTCGCCTCCGAAGAGGTGCGCAAAGCGCGACAAGCCGAAGCCAGGCCCCCCAAAGCTGTTGTTGACCACTAGGGTGCCGCCCTCAGCAATCTGGGCGAACAGGTTGATGTGCCGGAAGGGAAAGACGACATCCGGCATCAATTCCATGACCGGCCCACCCGGCGCCATGAACTCCTCTATGTCCACCTGCCCCCCCTCGGGAGGCGCCGCGGCGACGAGGTCCAGCAACCTGGCGCGAGCAGAGTCCCATCGCCAAGCTTCACCCCAGCGCAGCCAAGGATCGCAAGCGACGGCCTCACGTCGAATACTCGAGTCATCTCGCCCGAGATACGAGTTGTACAGTTCCGACTTGAAGGCGTCGAGGAACGCCGGCACGTTGGGACAGCGCCCCTCGGGCCCATAAAGCTTCAGGAAGAACCCGCGCAGGAGCGCTCGTGGAACTTGGTTGTCGTCGAGGATGTCGGCCAATGTGAAGAGACGGTCGACGCCACCAAACTCAAACGTGGACCGGGGTAGTTCGCGAATGCCAAGCAGTCCGGAATCTTCATAAACCACAGAATGGGGAACCGGTGCGCCAGGGCAACCAGAGACCTGGTATAGACGCTCCACCGCCCCACGGATCGAGTCGATCTTGGATGTGCGCTCGGAAAGGTCGGCCACATGGGAGAACGATTCTGCAATATCGACATATTCGGCGACTGCTTGGCCTACTTCTCCAGTCTTGAGCGAGTCGATCCTTCGAACCACCGAACTGAGAGTCGCTTCCGTGCCGATGTGCGGGTGAAAACGCAGGTCAGGAACTATCAGAAAACCCAGACGGATCAGCTCGAGGATAGCCCCCAGCGCCGTCTTTCGAGTGATTCCCAATTCGACCATGGCACCCACTAGCGTGGCTACCGTTCGATGTCCGGCTTCGTAGGCATCCTTGACAATGCGGCACAACTGACCCTGTTCGATCCGCACCAGCGATTCAACAACCGACGCCTGGTCGGCCTCTCCGGTCGCTTCAGAAAAATCGTACTCAGAGCGATAGACAACGATCATGTTGTCCATCTCCTCTGCGATAATTGGAGCTATCATGACGCGCATCGGGAGGATGGCGTCTTCGTCCCGGCCCAAGGCATCGAGCGCGATGCAGATCGGGTATACCGAAGGCCGGGAGACGTCGACGGTCTGCGTCTCGGCGCTGTCATCCCTGGCGGCCCCGTCAGCGCATCGCACTAAGGCCACGCGGGTCAGGCTCGAGAAAGGAGATGTTTTCGCGGCCGTGCGCAGTGCATATTGCAGCAGGCTGCGTTCTGCCTTACGCTGGTTCTTGGTCAGGGCGTCTCCCGTCACGCTGGCCTTCTGGTAGCGGAGAAAGTCTTTCGCCGCCGCCGGGGCCGCCACGGCGATTCCGCGGGCGAAGTCATCTTCTTCAAGGAGATTCCCCAGCCCGCGTCGCTCTTCCAAGAGCCAGTTCTGGTAGGCCTTTTCGCCAATTTCAGCTAGGCCCTTGAGCCGCTTGGCGGCGGCGAATACGGGTTCGGCGAGGGCCGCAGCGGTTTCCTGTACTCTCACCGGAGCGCGGTCCAGGTTGTCTCGCGCCCGGTCGTAGCGACCGTTATGCAGGTTACGGCGCAATTCGACCAGGTGCTTGCGCCCAACACCGCGATCTGTTTTCCCGATCAGCTCATACAGACCGTCGGTAGCTACCTCAACCGCCTCGGCCAGCGCAGCTTCGGCCTGGTCAAGGTCGCCGACCCAGCGCAGCGCCGCGCTAGTGCGCAGGTTCGCCAAGACAGGTGCCGGTAGACCCGCGACGCGAGATTGAACGTATTCGTCTACTAGCACTTCCATTAGGTCACCTGCTTCCTTCGGGAGCGAGTGGGACGTCGAGGGCACCCGAGTTCGGTCGGTCATGGCCGAGGAACATGGTCAGCAGCGGCCGGGGCCTCTTGCGCCCCAACTTCAGAGCATCCGCTGCGGCGGCCGCGTCGACCCCGAGCGCGGCGCCCGCTCCTATCCCTCTTCGGGCGCATTCAAGATGGAGGTGTTGGCAGACGGCGCCCACAGCGGTGTTGAGGGCCCTGTATCCGCGCACTCCGTACCGCTCCGCGACCGCTACGACGTCTCCGGCGAAAATCACTGCCGCAGCTGCCCTGCCCAGGTCGTAGTTGTTGAGAAAGTAGCGTCGCTGAATGACTGCCATTGCTTCCTGTCCCCCGATTCGCTCCAAGTCTTGACTTGGTCTGTCGTACCTATAACAGCCCGGAGCGAGACCCTCGACCCCCTTCACCAACACGAACAGGCTGACAGCCCCATCCTTTGCCCCAGAGAACGTCCCGGCGGTCACGTTCTGGGCCGTGTCGCTTTCGATCAGGGCCTCTAGCAGGGCGCGGCGCGGAAGCGGAATCCCATCGAACCGCCCGAATGATGTCTCGCGCCGAAGGGTGGAGGCGATCCTGCCGGCGGCATCAGCATCGATCTCGACCGACCAGGCTAGGGATTGCGGGACCGGGAAGTCCGCAGACAAATCGGCCGGCACCCCGCGCTCGGCCAGGGCATCGCGTTGCAACGCCCGCTGGGTGACAAATGTGTAGACCTCTCGGGAACGTTCGTCCGCCTGCGGCATGGCTGGGGCGGGTCTGGCGGCGACCGGTGAAGCGGTGACGCCGCCGAGGCCAAGGACTGCGGCGACGGCTTCGGCCTGCGAATCAATGCCCAGGATGCCGGCTAGGGCTGGTTCGTTCACCCACAGGTCCGGCTGAATCATGTCAGCAGACGGTCCCAGGAGATAGCGCCACGTCCCCATCAACGTGCCCAGGTCCATGCAGGTCGCTTGAGCGGCGAAATCGTTGTACTTGAAGGCTGACTGCCAGTATTTGAGCGAGATCACCAGGTAGCAAGACTGGGCGGCGCCATAACCTTGAGCGTGGGCCACAGCGCCGGTCCAGTCGCCTCCGGCAAGCAGTTCAAGGCCGTGGTAAATGGGCGAATAGTGATAAATTCCCGAACTCAGCGAGAGGCCTTGACCGATCACGACATAGACCCCGGCGCAGTATCGTCCTCCACCGGAAGAAGCCCCCCGGCCCCAGCGGATCTCTTCGGCGTTGATGAGCATGCCCGTGGACTCGTTGTTGTTGACTCGACTGCGTCGCGCCACCACCCCATAGGCATAGAACATCAGGTCCCACAAGGCTCGACCCAGTTCCACCCGACCCGTGTCCGCCAACCCTCCAGGCTGTGCGACATCGGGCAAACTGGTGAATTGCGCCGCCGGGTAGAACTTCTGCGGCCACGGTGCGTCGTCCCAGTCGACAGGCCATTTCTTGATCGGCATGCCGCTGGCGGCGCGATCGAAAATCAGGTCGGCGTAGCAACGCGCCGCACTTCCTAGGGGAATCGAGAGCCAGTCTTCGCCGAGTTCGGTCAGCGCCGTTCCCGGCCGGGCGCCTGGGTAAGCCAACGGCTCCTCGGCGGTCCGCATGTGGCCCGCGGTGGTTCTCATCGGACCGCCTCCCCAGCTGCGGTCAGCACCTTAACTGCAACTACGCCCAGCGCCGACACCTCGTCAGTCGTGATGTCAAAGGCGAACGCTCGCGCCTCGTCGCCCGGATTGTCCTGGGGGACACCCGCCACCAGGGCCATGGCATCGAAGGCGGGCAGGGCCGTCATGGTCCAAGTGGAATGTGGCTTGCCCGCCTGAGCTCTGCGGACCGCCCCGAGGACCCCTACAACCGCCGACGCCCACGCCTCGTGCTCACTCGGCCCGGTCCCCAGCTCCCACAGAGCCGTGTTCCCGCTCCGGCACCGTGCGACCACCACATCGCGCTGAAGATGCCGTCCCGCACGCAAGACTTCGATCTCCACGCCAGCATGTTTCGCGCTTTCGCGAAGGAAGACACCTTCCGGCGATTCATCGGCCAGATCAATCACAGGCAGGCTCGGCCTCTCCAACGTGGACACCGCCCGGCGCGAGGCCGCTGAAGAGATAGCCCGCTCCAAGGCCTCGTCGTAGTCCAAGCCGACGCCTATGCCGAGGGCCGACCGGGCGAACACGCCCGATGCATTGGCGAGGGACATGGTGGCCAACGCCGCCGCTGGCGCCCAGACCAGGTCGTCGGTGATCAGATCGCGTCCTTGGACCAGCGGCCCGACGGACCGAGCGTTCGACTCAATCATCCCGTCCAGCTCGCTCACCACATCAGGGCCCCTGAAAAGGCCGTCGGATTCCTCCCACGGGGCCCAGGTCTCCAATCGCAACGCCAACGCCTGACGGGTAGCTCGAGCGCGTGCCCCCGCGACATCCCACAGGTCAGCCGCTCCCACGGCAACGCTCCCGGCCGTGCCCAGCGCCAGGCGAGCGATGGATACCTTGACCGGCAGTTGCTCTAGGTCGCCGTCTTCGAATCCCACGATCGGAGAAGTCAATGAATCGGCGACTGTTGAGCAGACGCGTCCCCATTCGGGAGACACTCTGGCTGTGGTGGGAGCGCTCCTCCTGAGCGCCCCCACCCCTCTACCAGCAGGCGGCAGAGTTGGTCTAGATCGATGTAGCTGGCGGTGGGGGACCACCCGATGGCGCCGGGCTTCGCCGTGGGCCGAATCAACCACCAGAACCGAGTCAGCGGTCTCCGATTCCGCGATGCCGGTGAGGGCCCGGAATATGTCGATTGCCGCGAAGGTTCCAGCCAGTCTTTGCACTGCGGGAAGCGTGGTGGCCGGGGAGCCCGTGTGGACTCCGGCCCAGGCTGATGCCCAGTAGTGGGCGACGTCGCGTGCCGAATCATGCTCTGCCATCGCTGAGATCGCATCTGCCCACGTCACTGGAGAAGTTCCGGCGGCCGACAAGGGGCCGATGACTATGTCGTCTCCCACAGCGGAGGCCGCCAACACTAACTGGGCCAGATCGCCAAGCCGACCGTCGGCCAGCAGCTTGACCCCAGCGGGCGTCGGTGGAATAACCAGTACGGCAGGCCGACTGGCAGACTTGGTCAGCTCGACCAACGGGTCGTCAACCACCACAAGGCGCCGGTGTCCGTTGCGGGCCAGCACATGACCGACCCATTCTCCGAACGCGCCGCCTGCCACCACAGCGATCTCGGAGTCGCGAAACCGGGCGAAGCGGCGTTTTGGATCGTCAACGAACTGGGCGATGAACGAAAGCTGTTCGGCGAATCTGGACTGTTCCTCGTCCGAGACCTCGACGTCGGGGCAGGGATCCATCTCGCGGACGAATCCTCGGGATACTAACGGCTCGACGAAGGCCTCCACTTTCGCCCACATGGGTCCGCCGAGCACGCGGGCCAAGTCCTCGCGGGTGTAAGAACCGTCGAGCAGCGGAGCGATGGCCTTGAACGCCTTATAGGCATGGTCGCCAGCAATTTCGAAAGAACTCGTGACATTGGAGAATCGAACGCCGGTGTTGGATGCACTGTACATAGTGTCTGCGCGCAGGCGAAGGGTGAACTTAGAGCCGTCCCGGCCCGGATCTGCGGCCCTCGGCAGGACTGGCGATGATGCGAGTTGACTCATGGCTGCCAGTCAAGATCTTGACGTAACGTCAAGGTCAAATCCGCCGGCCACCAAGGTGGTGAACAGTGTGCTAGTTTCACCGTGCCGGGTGCGCAGATCGCATCCCGCCTCGTCCTTAATTCGGAAGGCATCTTTTCATGACCGTCTCGGCATCGTCCGGCGACCCGCGCCGTTGGCTCCTGATCGATGTCACAGAGCCGACTTCGCGCGGTAGCCACGTTGAAGACCTGGCCGTGAGCTGGTCCGGCCCAGTGCTATATCGTTCTGCGACGCACGTGTTCGTCTCACACCCCGGGCGAACTCAGTGCGTGCCCTGCGTCCTCGACGCAGTAGGGCATGATTCGTCTGTTGGCTGCGAGATCCGTGTGCTGGAGGGTGGCCAACCGCTGCCGAACCCGGATCGGGGACCACATGTCAACCCCTGGGAAGACCAGTTGGTCTCGAACGTCGTCGACCTGCTCGCTGGCGACTGCGAACTTTCGCCCGTCTTGGTCGGCATCGGCCGATTCACGTTGCGTGTTGAGAGCTTCCGGATGCTCTCTGCGGAGCCGTGCGACCCGACCTGTCACCCCGAACTACTGGCGGTCGCCCCTCCGGTCGAGTACCGGTCAGATTTGTCAGTCGACGGCCCCATCGGGCCGAGGTCTGGCGCAAGAGACCGATTCGAGGCTGCGGCGATCCGCCCTGAAGACCTTGTCCATCCCGCCACCGCAGTCGCAGGTACTCGTTGGTTCTGGGATCTCGAGTCTGAAATTCCCGCCAAAGTCGCAGGCGAAAAGCGTCTTGGGCCGCTCCACGAGAATTGGTCGCTGCACTGGGGAGGGCATGCCGAAACCTACCGGGACTCTGAAGCGATCGCAGTTCTTGAGGCGCTCGAACGTATTGCCGGCTACCGGCCGCCGCCCAATGCCCGTCGGTGGCGCGGTGACGGCTCTGGGATCCCAGTTCCGGTTATCGGACCGGATGAATTCGGACTGGCGCGCGCTGATTGGCCGTTCGCAGTGCCGCGCACCATCTCGTGGACACCAGGGTTCTCGTTGAAGCGATGGGATGTGGTCGCGCTGCCAGAGTCTTTGGTCTACTACGGCGCCCAGCCGCCTTCGGAGCTGTTCGCTTTCGAGACTTCCTCTGGTTGCGCTGTGGGCGGCACCATGGCCGAGGCCGCCTTCTACGGACTTCTCGAAACAATCGAACGGGACTCTTTCCTCATCGCCTGGTATGGCGGACTCGCCTTGGAGGAATTGGATCAGACCACAGTCACGAGTCCTTCTGCGGTCTCGATGTTGGACCGTATGCGGCTATACGGGCAGCGCGTCTGGCTGTTCGACTGCACGGTTGGGCTACCGGTTCCAACAGTACTGGCGGTCGGCGAGAGCCTAAGCACTGGCGCCTTGTGTTTCGGCGCTTCCGCCAGACCGACAGGTGAGGAGGCCGTACGTGGTGCCCTCGCCGAAATCTGCTCCGATTTCGGACTCGGGTTCGATCCGTCCTGTCCCCCAACCCACCGCATGACTGAGGCGCGACTGACTGAAACTGCCGCCATGCTTGAGGATTTCGACTTGGTGGTCGGTCTGGAGGACCATGCGGACCTGTATAAGAACCCGGCCGCCAGGCCACTGGCCGGGTTCCTCCTGGATCGCCAGGACACTCGTGTGACGCCGGTCGACCGAATCGGACACAGCCTTCGCACGCCCCCCGCCCAGTCGCCGCTGACGCTGAAAGGCCTTGCTCGTATCGTGGAACAGGCGGGTTTTGAAGCAGTCATCGTTGATCAGACCACCTCGCCGCTGCGTCGCCTTGGTGTCAGGGCCGTCAAGGCCGTGGTCCCCGGACTCCTGCCGATCGACTTCGGTTGGTCGGTTCAGCGGGCTCTGTCCATGCAGCGGCTTGTTCAAGCGGCCTGCGCGCATTCGGGCTCCTGCCCGGAGTCCTTCATTCCGAACCTCGTGCCCCACCCGTTCCCGTGAGGTGATCACTTGTGGGGCCTAGCCGACAGCGCCGACCGCCACCGGATCTTGATCTGGTGCCACGGTACCTTGAATGTTGACACTCGCGGCCAGAATGATTGCAGCTCGCGACAGGACCTCGCGCTGGCGTGGGTTCATCGCACTGCCGGATAGCGCGCTGGCGATCTCTTCAATTCCTGAATTGACCAGCCAACGCGCAGGATGGGAAGCACCCTCCATCGCGTAGTCCTGATAGATCTGCGTCAGCACTCGCCCATAGTCCAGTGCCAGGCCGGTCACGTCGTCCTCGCTGCTGTTCTTGTCCACGCCAAGCAAAGCTTCTTCCAGGAGCCCGAGTTCGGCTGCCCAGCCTTCAACAAAGCCATCCAGCTCGCCTTCCTCAATGCCACCTACGGCGGCCGCCAGCGCTGGAAGTAGCTCTCCACGAGCGTCGTCGATCCTGGTCAGAGCTCCGACACGGCGCAAAGCGGCGACGCTGCGCGCGAATTCTGCCAGCGTATCGATGGGCGAACCGGTGCTCATAAGCTCCCTGATCACGCGCCGCTGGGCTTGGAGTTCAGCAATCCGATCAGCTAGGGCCCGTTCCAGGTCTTTCAACAGTCGAGTGGACCGAGGAGTGTGTGGACCGGCCACCACGCTTGCTACCTCGTCCAGGGACAGACCCAGCGCAGTCAAACGCTTGATTCGCAGGAGCTGAAGGATGTGTTCTCTGGTGTACACAAGCTGGCCACCTGACTCGCGTCTCGGCTTCGACAACAGCCCGACCTCGCCGTAATAGCGCACGGCTCGCACCGTCAGACCCGTAAGCTCTGCCGCTTCGCTGCTCGCAAACTCAAGGGGCGTCCGCTTCAGCGGGCGCGGTTCTGCAAGGCGGGTGTTAGGCTGCGCGGTCGACATTCAACCAAGAAGACACCCTGCCGCCGCGTTAACCTCAAGTGGTTCCGCCCTAAGCCCTCCGGATTGAACGGACACGTCTGCGAACCTCGACCTGCGCATCATGGAAACGGTTCTCGAGCAGTGCTTCCAACACTTCCTCCACCCCTAGCGACCACATGCGGGCCACCCCCGGCGGGAAGAGTGTATCGGCCTCGGCATGCGCCGCGACATACGCCTCCACCATTTTCTGAATCTCGGGGTCAGTCGCTTCCTCGGGCAGATCCATCAGGTCCTTGTCCAGAGCATTCAGCCGGAGGAATTCCGGGACTTCGGTTAGGGCGTCGGCGTGTTCGAACAGCCACTCCATTCGGATGCGGTCGTTCGGCGTTCCCAGGGCGACGACCGTGTCTACGATCATGTGCCCGTGTTCGCTTTCGGCATCGGAAACCCCCGGCCCAGCCTGCCGGGCAAGCCGCTCGGCGAACTCCGCCTCGGTGTCCAGGGACGCACTGGCCTTGGTGATACGGGTGATCGTTTGTTGGCGTTCGCGAATCTGCCTGCCCTCGGCTTCAAGGCGGGCGCTGAGTTCGGCCAAGACGTCCTCGGAGGCATCTGCATCGGGTCGGTCAAGAAGCTGCGCGACTTGGCTCAGACTCAATCCCAGGTCCGTCAGCCGCTTGATCCGCACCAGCCTAATGACGTCTTCCTCGCAATAGACGCGATAGTTTCCGGAGGTCCTGTACGGATCTGGCATCAATCCGATGCTCTCGTAGTACCGCAGCGTGCGCGGAGTTAATTGGACCATGCGGGCGAGTTTCGCAATGGTCAGGTCCACATACGCCCCCTCAAAGCGTGGCCACCGAAAGCTCCGCGCACCACAGCGAGCATCTCTGTGAAGTGCGCAGTCGAGAGCGTAGCACAGCGGGCCAGTGATGGGCATGTCCCCGATCCGCAAGTCAACTCAAGGCGACCCGTTCTCGCCGCGCTTTTCGCATCCTGATGACGGCGGCGCCCACCGTCACGGCTATTGCGACGATTCCAACTGCCGATCGCGTCTCGGGGGCCTGATCGTGCAACAGCGCGGCCAAGCGACTGGACCAAACGACAAGGAACAACAACGGTGCGGCCGCGCAGGCCCCACCAAAAGCAACCATCCACGCGGGCTGGCCCCGGTGGAGGTGCGCAGCGGATCGCCGGGTCCTCAGGAATAGGTTGGCGACCGCCTCTCGCCACGCCGCGAGCGCCAAAGTCCGCAAATTGGGGACGCCCAGAGCCGAGCGTAGAGCGAGGTAGCCATCGAGCGGAACCAATGGCACCAGGTTGACGGCCGCCACTACCAAGTTGACAGTCGTGTACAGGCGAATCGTCGCCATTGCCCCTGGCCCCAAGCTTGCCGCCGGGAGCAGGGCGGCCCCGACCTGGCATTGGAGCGCGACCCCGGCCAGAGCGACTTTCACCTGCTCTCGCCGCCCCAGTCGCAGGCTGTCAGCGATGTCGCAGAAGAGAACCGGAACGAAGCAGACCAGCATGGCGCCCATGGCTTTTGGCGCGCCGCCGCAGCGGGCCAAGACCGCACCGTGGGCGAATTCGTGCAGAACCAGGGTCAGCGCGACCAGCCCTGCGGCGACCCAATTCGCGCCTGCGCCAGGGGTGGCGTCCGCCCGGAATCCAATTAGGAACAAGAGTTGCGCCGTCGCGCCAATTGTCGACAGGACGAATCCGCCGGCACCAGTCAATAGCGCCGCCGGGCGGGCCAGGGCGCGGCAGACAGCTGCTGGGTTGAAGAACTCGAATCGGCGTTCTTTGGCACCCCGTCCAGTGCGTACTGGAACGCTCGCTTCGGCGTTCGGCCATCCGATCAGTCCAGCGGATTCCAGCGACTGGAGCGCCGCCATTAGATCCTGGCGCCGCCACTCGGGTGCCAACTGGGCTACAGAGGCGCCAGGGGCCGCGCAGAGGCGTTGATAGAGCCGTCCGACGTCTCGCCCGAGCCGCAACACTCGGTTGTCCGGTCCTAACACCACGACTCCACCCGTCTCTAGCTCAGGCTGGCTGCGGTGGCCCGGAACCACCAAGATGCCCCCGTCCATCTCGTGGAGACAGGCGGGGGCATCGCTGATTATCCCGTCATCACGACGGGCATGGGACATGCTTTTCGTCACCACCAAAGCAGGGTCGGGGCCTGCGTGACGTCATACTCGGCGATGGTTAGGTCTAGCCCACAATCGAGGTTCTTTGTAGATTCTGCGTTCATGGCGTGCGCCGCCTTTCGGATCGATTACTGGATGCTGCGGGCCTGGGGCTCTCAGCGGGACAGGTGATATTCGAGACCATGACGTTGCGTCAAGGTCAAGCACATTTCTGCCGTAACGTCACCTAGCTCTCTGACCTGCTGTTTCGCGACGGCTGCGGTGCGGGGGAGACCCTTGCTGGCCGCAGGTGCGATTGGCGCGGCCACGGTTTCGGGCTCTGTTGCAATCCGGCTTCGTGACCGCGATGCGGATTTCCCCAAACGCGCCCGCTGCTCGGGCTGGCCAGTTGGCGTGTTTCGCGAGAGTTGGCTGGCCATCAACAGATAGGTGCTGGCCGACCTCTTATTGGACGATGCCGTTCGCTCGCCCCGGGTGGACGGCATCGCCCCCTTCTGCGGACTGGGGATGCCTGCGACACCGGGCCGGCGCCGTCATCGCGCGCCGAAAGCCGGTGTCCCAAGCACAGGTCTGGTCAAGACGTTCCCAGCAGCGCCGCCACCACGAAGACCATCGGCGCGGCGCCCAGGGTGGTCAGGGTGACTGAGTCGCGGGCCAGAATCGGGCTGGCGTCGTAGCGGATGGAGTAGTTGAAAACGTTCTGGGCGGTCGGCAGGGCGGCCATGGTGGTGACGGCGTAAACGCCGGCTGGGTCCAGGCCGAACACGAACCGGCCCAGAGTCCACGCTGTCAGCGGCATCACCAGCAGTTTCATGCCTGTGATCAGGGCCACCTGCCCGCGCGCGGAGGTCTTCGCCAGCACCGGCGTCTCCCGCAGCGACATGCCGAAGGCGATCAGCATGATCGGGACGGCGCCTCCGGCGATCAACCGAATCGGCTCCATCGCCACCAGCGGCACGGTCCAATGCGTGGCCGAAACGGCCACTCCGGTGAGCGACCCGATCACGATCGGGCTGAAAATGGCGCCCGCGATGGCTTTCCCGACCGGGGCGGCCAGCCGCTTGTCAGCCACAGCCGGCGGCCCGCTGTCGCGCCGCTTGGCGAACACCGCCAACACAGCCAACCCGATCGGCGCGAAGAATCCGGTTTGGAAGAGCACGATCGGCGCGACCAGCGCCGGGTCGCCCAGCATATGCATGGCGATCGGCAAGCCGATGTTCCCGGCGTTGGTGTAGCCGGCCGCCAGCGCGCCGACTGTCAGCGCCGAACCGCCCGGGCGCCAGATCAGTCCTGCCGCCAAGCCATAGGCCGCGAACACAGCCACGGCGGCCAAGAAGGAGGTCATGGCCAGCGAGGAGAAAAGCAGGCGCGGCTCCGCTTCGGACATGATCACAAATAGCAGCACCGGCACCAAAGCGTTGACCGCCAGCAGGTTGAGCTGTTTCGCGGTCTGTGGCGTCACCACCCGGAACCTGGCGATCAGGTAGCCCACCACGATCGGCACGGAGACGGTGACAAAGCCCTGCAGAGCAGCGAACATGCTCCATCTCCTTCCGCTGGTTGGTCACAGCCCACGCTAAGCCCCGGTCACGGGGCAGTTGCCGATCAGGGCGACAGCCGCAGCGCGGCCGCCACCACGAGGGCGTCTGGCGGCAGGGCGGCGGCGTGCCGGCCGAGGCGGCCGTCTTTGGTCAGCACGTCCGCCCAGCAGGCGTCCACCACCCCGCCGATCACGCCCGCGCCGACGGTCCCGCAGCCCCGCCTCCGGGCCCGGCCCGGGTCGTCCGCCAACCGAACTCCGGGCGCCAAAGCCAAACCCCGTTCGGCGAGGAATGCCCTTAGGCCGTCCAGGCGGCATCGTCCCTGTGCCAAAACCCAACCTTCGGACGGGCGAAGTTCGACCACCTGGTCCAAACCACCCAAGGCCAGACGGTCCATCACAGCGGTGATGGAGGGCACGCCCGGCGCCGGGTCATCCCGCCCGGACCGGTATTCCGGCCGACCAGCCGCATAGAGCGATGTGACCAAGTCGCCGACGGCGCTGGTGTGCCGCCAATGACCGGCCAATCGCACCTGCGGCCGCGTTCGCCCAACCAGTCCCGTCCGCTCCAAGAACACCGCCCCAGCCTATTCGACCCGCCAGCGCCGTTATCCTGGCCGCTGTCACGCCGGCCGCGCTCACCGCGCTGGCCAGATGTCGCCTTGATCGGGGAGAATGCTGCGGGTGAGGCGCGCTTTGGTTGTCATGGCCCATCCCGACGATGCCGACTTTTGGGCTTCCGGCACCATCGCCTTGTGGGCGCGGGACGGTTGGGCGGTCACCTACTTGATCGTCACCTCGGGAGACGCCGGCGGTTTCGAGCCCGATGCCGCCCGCTTCGCCGTAGCCGGCCGTCGCCGCGCCGAGCAACGCCAGGCCGCGACCATTTTGGGCGTGACAGATGTCAGGTTCCTGGACGGCTTCCACGACGGCGAGGTGACCCCGAGCGCGGATTTGGTCCGCGGCATCGTGCAAGTCATCCGCCAGGTCCGGCCTGACCTGGTGTTGGCCCAAAGCCCCGAACGGACCTGGGCCGATATCCGCCTGTCCCACCCCGACCACCTGGCGGTGGGAGAGGCCGTCGCCCGGGCGGTTTACCCCTTCGCCCGAAACCCGTTCGCGTTCGCGGACCTGGCCGCGGCCGGACTGGAGGCGTTCGAGGTCCGCGAGCTGTGGCTCCAAGGCGACCCCCGCCCCGACCACGCCGTCGACGTGACCGCGGTGTGGGATCAACGCCAGGCGGCGCTGGCGGCCCACGTCTCGCAACACCCCGACCCGGAGGCGGCCCAAGATCGCGCCCGGCGCGATGCGTCCGCCGTCGCCGCCCAATTCGGGCTGCCGCCTGGACGCCTGGCCGAATCGTTTCGCCGCGTCCTGATTCCTGACTGACCGGTGCGATCCCGTCACAGTCTTCCCACTGGCCGGCTGCAGGCGGCCGCTGAGGCTGGCGCCGGCCGGATTCGGCCTGGGCCGGCTCGTCAAGTCGCCTTCGCAGGCGGCCGGGCCGCGGTTGGAGCCCGGGCTGATCACCGCCAAGGTGGAGGCGAAGGCCATCGAGGCCACCTTGGTGGTCAGGGCAGATGTCTCTTTCGCCGATCCGATCACGGTCAATCCGGCCGCCCAAAAGGCGGTCGCCAAGGCCGAACTCAAGCGGGCGCAGACCCCGGGTTCGCAGGAGCAGGTGGAGGGGGCTCCGGATCCGGTCGAGGCCGCCCAAGAGCTGCTCGATGCCGACAACGACGCCCTCAAACAGGCCGACCGCGGCGTGAACCGAGCCCAGGAAGCCTTCGAGGAGGCGAACCGGGCGGCGTGGACGCCCGTGCTCCCCGCCGAGGTCGTGTTCGCCACCGGTCCGCCGCGGTCCACGGCTCGTCAAACGCTCGGTTTGGCCAAGCCGCGACAACTGCGCTTGCGCCTCGAGATCGGCGCCGCCTTGGGGTTGTTGTCGGTGGTGTTCGTCTCCATGGTCAAAGACTGGACCCCGGTCCTGGACTTGCGCCTGGTCGCCGCCGCCGCTCTGGTCGGCATGGCGACCGGCGTTCTGTCCGGCTTGGCGCCCGCCATTCGCGCCGCGCGCATCGAGCCCGCCGCCGCCCTCCAAGAGGGTCCCTAGACCCCGCGAGGACGATCGCCGCCCATCGGCCCCGCCGCCTCCGGCGGCGCGTTGGCGCGCTTCGCTGCCAGGATTCGGGCCGACTCCTTTGGGGACTGGCCCTGACAAGACCAAAACACAACATGCTGTGGCAACTAGTGCGAATCACCCCAAGATGCAGTAGTGTGGGTTCTCATTCCGGTCGCTCGCGCGAGTGGCCGCCCGCCGTGCGAAGTCGCAGGACGAAGCAACCAGAGGAGACGTAAAAAATGACCACCCAGGCCCACGATGCCGCTGTCAACGGTTCCAGCACCATCTCCGCCGTCACCAAGAGAGACGGACGGGTTGTTCCATTCGAACTCGACCGGATCGCCAGGGCGATCGCCAAAGCCGGCGCCGCCACCGGGGAGTTCGACGCGGCGGAGGCCTTGTTGCTGGCCCGCTTTGTGACCCGCAAACTGGACGGCACGCCGCAGGTCGAGCAAATCCAGGACTGTGTCGAGCAGACCCTGATGAACGCCGGCTACATGGCGACCGCCCGCGCCTACATCGTCTACCGGGAACAGCATTCCCGCCTGCGCGAAGACGCCCGCGTGGTGGTGGATGTGGAGAGCTCGATCAACGAATACTTGGATCGGTCCGATTGGCGGGTCAACGCCAACGCCAACCAGGGCTACTCCCTGGGCGGGCTGATCCTCAACACCTCCGGCAAAGTGATCGCCAACTACTGGCTCTCGCATGTCTACGCCCCGGAGATCGGGCGGGCACACCGCCAGGGAGACCTGCACATTCACGACCT
This sequence comes from Bifidobacteriaceae bacterium, assembly GCA_031270825.1. GTDB lineage: Bacteria > Actinomycetota > Actinomycetes > Actinomycetales > WQXJ01 > JAIRTF01. The sequence continues at coordinate 28,535 of JAISXH010000022.1, read as the reverse complement.
CGACATGCTCAGCGGCTATTGCGCCGGATGGTCTCTGCGAACGCTTCTGGCCGAGGGCCTCAACGGCGTGCCGGGCAAGATCGACGCCGCGCCGCCCAAGCACTTCTCCTCGGCGATCGGCCAGATCGTCAACTTCTTGGGCACGCTCCAGAACGAGTGGGCGGGCGCCCAGGCGTTCTCTTCCTTCGACACCTACATGGCGCCGTATGTCCGGCTTGACAAAATGACCTACGCGCAAGTTCTCCAGGGCATCCAAGAACTGGTCTACAACCTCAACGTGCCCTCCCGTTGGGGCACCCAGACACCGTTCACCAACCTGACCTTCGACTGGACTTGCCCGGAGGACCTGCGCTCAGACCGGCCGGTGGTCGCGGGCGTGGCCCAGGATTTCACCTACGGCGAGCTCCAAGCCGAGATGGACATGATCAACCAGGCCTACATCGAGGTCATGACCCGCGGCGACGCCAAGGGCCGCGTCTTCACCTTCCCGATCCCGACTTACAACATCACCCAAGACTTCCCTTGGGAATCGCCCAACGCCGAGCGGCTGTTCGCCATGACCGCCAAGTACGGCCTGCCCTACTTCCAGAACTTCATCAACTCCGAGCTCAAGCCCAACCAGATCCGCTCCATGTGCTGCCGCTTGCAGCTTGACCTGCGCGAACTGCTCAAGCGCGGCAACGGGCTGTTCGGCTCGGCGGAGCAGACCGGTTCCCTGGGCGTGGTCACCATCAACTGCGCCCGGCTGGGCTATGTCCACGCCGGCGACGAGGCAGGCCTCCTGCGCGCGCTCGACCGCCTGCTGGAATTGTCTCGCGACAGCCTCGAGGTCAAGCGCAAGGTCATCCAGCGCCTGATCGACCAGGGCTTGTTCCCCTACACCAAGCGGTATCTGGGAACGCTCCGGAACCATTTCTCCACCATCGGGGTCAACGGGCTGAACGAGATGGCGCGCAACTTCTTCCGTCCGGCGCTGGGAGCCGCGGCGCTGGACAACGCCGGGCCGGACGGCATCGGGCATCAGGTACATACTGCGGTAGGCGACATCACCACGCCGGAGGGACGGGCTCTTGCCATCCGGGTGCTGGATCACGTGCGGTCCCGGATGGTCGAGTTCCAGGAGCTGACCACCCACCTATACAACCTGGAGGCCACCCCGGCCGAAGGCACCACCTACCGGTTCGCCAAGGAGGACCGGCGGCGCTTCCCGGACATCATCCAGGCGGGCACGCAGGACAACCCCTATTACACGAACTCGTCGCAGCTGCCGGTCGGCTTCACCGACGACCCATTCGAGGCGCTTGAACTGCAAGACGAGCTTCAGCGCAAGTACACCGGCGGCACGGTCCTGCACCTTTACATGGGCGAGGCGATCTCTTCGGCCGCCGCCTGTCGCGAACTGATCAAGCGCTCGCTGACTCGGTTCTCGCTGCCGTACATCACCATCACGCCGACCTTCTCGATCTGCCCAACCCACGGCTATCTGGACGGCGAACAGCCGACCTGCCCGCGCTGTGCCGAAGCCAATCCCTCGGCCGAGCCAGTCGCGTGCGAAGTCTGGACTCGCGTGATGGGCTACCACCGCCCGGTTTCCAGCTTCAACGTGGGCAAGCAGGGCGAGCATCACGAGCGCGTCCACTTCGCCGAGCCCGCCTTGGTATGAACGCTTCGCCCGGTCAGGTCGTCGGGCTGACTTTGGCGTCTTCGGCCGGCGCCCGGTCAGGTGACCGACCGCTGGTCGTTGGCGGCTTGGCGAAGCTGTCCACCTGCGACTGGCCGGGCAAACTCGTGGCCACCGTTTTCCTCCAGGGCTGCCCGTGGAACTGTCTTTACTGCCACAACCCCGACCTGATCGATCCGCGCGCGCCCGGCCAGCTCGAGTGGCCGGATGTGCTGGCCTTCCTGCGCGGCCGGGTCGGTCTGCTCGACGCGGTGGTCTTCTCCGGCGGGGAGGCCACCCGCCAAGACCTGACAACCGCAATCAGCCAGGTGCGCGATCTGGGCTTTCTGGTCGGGCTGCACACCTCCGGGGCCTACCCGCGCCGTCTGGCCGCACTCCTGGACAAAGTCGACTGGGTCGGCTTCGATGTCAAGGCGCTGCCTGACGATCTGCCCCAGGTGACAGGGGTGGAGGCGTCAGCGGCAGCCATGACCGAATCCTTGCGCCTGCTGATCGCTTCTGGCGTGGATTATCAAGTCCGGACCACTTGGGGTCCCGGCGTCCCGACAGTCGCCACCCCCGACCAAGCGCAAGCGGTCCTCGAATGGGCACGCGCCCAAGGCGCCGTCGATCCGGTCCTCCAGGAAGTGCGCCCCGAGGGCGCCCGCCCAGCCTTCCAATCCGCCCGCGCCGCCGCCCTGTCCGCCTGACCACCCCGGCCACCGTGTGCTGGCCGGAACTTGTGGCGGAACTTGTGACGGATCGACTGGCGTCCGGCGACGTCGGGCTGGAGGCCTGTTGACCTGGTTCGGGGGCGGCCAGCGGTCCTGTTGGGGACGACGCGACAGGCCAGGATCGGGGGATCGAGGCTTAGCGTTTCGGTGATGGCGACTCCGGAAGGGCCTCTTCCTTCGTTTCGTCCGGGTTCTCCGGATCGGGGCTGGCCGTCGCCGGCGCTGCACCGTCGCTGGGCGATGGTTCCGGCGAGGGCTCGCCGCTGGGGCTCGGGTCGACTGACGCGCTCGGCTCGCCGCTGGGAACCACTTCCGGCGACGCAGACGGGCTCGGGCTTGGGGTGGCCGAAGGCGACGGCGATGGAGCTGGGGAGCTGGGCGTCGGCGACGATTTTGCCGGCGCCTTGTTGGATGCCGGGGCCGAGGGCGCGCTCGGCTCAGCGGCGCGGTCGACGAAGGTGGTCTTGCGCCCGGAATCATGCCCGGTCAGTTCGTCTGAAATCGGTTTGCCGAGCGCCAGTTCGACTGCCGTGACTATCGCGATGATCACCAAGAAAACCGCCAGGCCGAGAGCCACCAGAGCCTTGACCGGGCCGTGCCGCCTAATCATCTCTTTGAGCCAGCTGGCGTTGTCAAGCTTCGACAACCCGTCTTCTGGCTGATCCGCCGGACCACCCGTTTCGCCGCTTGGGGCCTCCTCATTGGCCGATGCCGTGCCCTCGGCCGACTCCCCGGCTTCGTCTGGTGGTTGTTCGTCAGGCCCCGCGGCGGCGGCCGGGCTGGAAACCGGCCGGTCGGCATCGTCCGCGTCGGCGTTCTGGTCGGCGTTCTGCTCGGCGTTGTCGCCGGAACTAGCCGCCGGGGGCGCCTGGTCGGCATCGTCGTCACCGCGGCTCAAGGGCAATACGACCGTGGCGGCCTGCTGGGCCAGGCTCTTGACCGCTTTGTGGGTGCGATCCAGCGACCGCGAGTAGACGAAGTTGCCGACCACCGTGATGACGGAGGCCAGGGCCGCCCCCATGATGGTGCCGGCCACACCCAGATAGGACAAAGCGACGGTCGCTGTGACTGCCGCGAGCGCGCTGGCGAGCACCTGGATGACCGAGATGCGGCCGCCCGGTTTGTTTCCGCTGCCTGGCTTGTTACCTTCGCCCACCTAAGTCACGGTAGCGCAACGCGATCGCCTGCGGCTTGACGGCGGTGTCTGACGCTTGAACGCCAGACGCGGATCGCGCAGTTGTGGTCGGGACGTTCCTGGGCTCGACCTGCGGGTCCTCAAATCAGGGCCGCCCCCGCCGAAGCGGACCGCGCCGAGGCCATCGAGGCAGCGCCCGCACTCCCCCCGCTGGCCAGGCCCGAACCCACGTGGTCAAATCCATGTGGTCAGGCTGCCGCAGTCGGCCCCGCGGACCTGCGGCGCCGATTTGAAAGGGCTGCCCGCCTAGGGCAACATCTATGGGCGAACCTGGAAGCGTGCTGACAAGACTGGAGGACCGTTCTGAGCTCTCGAAACGCGCCTAGTTCCGCTGCCGAAACGGTTGGGCCGCGCTCGGCGGCCCGCGTCCAGCCGGGCCGTGGGACGGTTCGCCTGCCGGGGGATGTCCTAACCGCCAGGGGCGCGGGATGACGAGTTCGCCCGCTCTCGTTCGCAGCACCTATGCGCCGCTGGTCGGCCTGTTCACGGCCCTGTTGGTGATATCGAACGTCTCAGCCGTGAAGCTGATCGGGCTTGGCGCCGTGGAACTGTTCGGCACTCGGTTCGATGTCACCGTCGATGGCGGCGTCTTCCTGTTTCCTTTGACTTACATCCTGGGAGACGTGCTGGCCGAAGTGTTCGGGTTCAAAGCCGCGCGACGCGCCATCCTGCTGGGTTTCGTCTGCGCGTTGGTCGCGGCGGGATCCTTTTGGCTGGTCCAAGTGTCGCCGGCGGCGGCGGGCTGGACCGGACAGGACGCCTACGGGGAGATTCTGGGGTTCGTGCCCCGGATTGTCGGCGCCTCCCTCGTGGCATACCTGGTCGGGCAGTTGCTCAACGCATTGACGCTGACCGCGATGAAGAAGCGATCACGCGGCAAAGCCCTCTGGGCCCGATTGTTAGGCTCCACCGCGGTCGGGGAACTGGCCGACACCGTTGTGTTTTGCACCATTGCTTTCTACGGAGTCATCACCGGGCCGCAGTTCCTGGGCTACGTGGCGCTCGGCTACATCTACAAGTGCCTGGTTGAGGCCATCCTCCTGCCGGCGACATATCGAGTGGTGGCCTGGGTCAAGCGTCGGGAGGCAGCTGTCGGCGGCCTCGACGATTCCTCCGTGGCCTCCCCTGGCTGAAGCGCCAGCGCCCGACACGAGCGCCAGCCCCGGCTTTCCGGCGTCTGTTTTATCGCAGCACGCCTGGGTCGTTTGGGTCGAGCAGTTGGACGATACGGTTCAGGTCCGCCACCGAAGCGAATTCGATCACCACGCGGCCTTTCGACTTGCCCAGGCTGACCGTCACCTTGGTGTCGAAACGGTCGGCCAGGCGGTCCTGGAGACCCTCCAAGGCTTGGCGGTTCGATCCCGCTCGGACCACTGCCCTCTTGGGCTTGGCCTGAGGGGGCACCTCGCCCAGCGACACCAGTTCCTCGGTGCTCCGAACCGATAGCCCCTCTGCGACCACCTTTTGGGCCAAGCGCTCCATCGACGCCGCGTCAGTCAACGCCAAGAGCGCGCGCGCGTGTCCGGCTGAGATGACCCCGGCCGCCAGCCGCCGTTGCACCAGCGGCGGCAGTTTGAGCAACCTCAGGGTGTTCGAGATCTGCGGCCGGGAGCGGGCGATCTTGACCGCCAGCTGATCCTGGGTGCAAGAGAAGTCGTCCAGCAACTGCCGGTAAGCGGCGGCCTCTTCCAGTGGATTCAGTTGCGCCCGGTGCAGGTTCTCCAGGAGCGCGTCGCGCAGAAGATCCGAATCGTTGGTTTCCCGGATGATCGCCGGCACTTCGGACAACCCTGCCAATTGGCAGGCCCGCCACCGCCGTTCTCCCATGACCAGCTCATAGGGTGGAGGGGCCGAAGCGGCGTCATCGTCGCCCTGCGCCGGACCCGCCGGCCCGCCCTCTGAGCCTCCCGGTGAGCCGCCCTCTGAGCCTCCCGGTGAGCCGCCCCCTTTCGCCGCGACAGCGGTCTGCCCGCCGGTTTTCGCCACCGGGTTCGGGCGCACCACCACCGGTTGGAGCAGTCCGACCTCCTTGATCGAGTCCGCCAATTCTTGGAGGGCGTCCTGGTCAAACACCTCCCTGGGTTGGCGCGGATTCGGCGTGATCGCGTTGATCGCGATCATGGCGAATTCTGCGCCCGGCACATCCACCAGCTCTGCCGAATCACCAGCGGCGCCAGGTTTCGAGGCGGCCTCCGCAGTCGGATCTTTGGCCTTCCGCCCCGTTCGCCGGCCATTTGGGCGGTCGCTTTGGCTGGCCGCCTGTCGCCCGGCGGCCGAAGCGGCGGCTGATCCCCCTCCGGCGGCACCCGTTCCGCCACGCCCCAGCGCCGGCCTTTCGGCCCGTTCGCCCCGGTCTGCGGGAACGGACCCAGATGGGGTGAAGAGCAGGTCAACCGGTCGCCTGCGGGCGCCACCCTTTGAGCCCTGCTGTCCTGCCTCCGCTTCGGGCCGGGCGCCCGGACGGCTTCCTGTTCCGGGCGGAATGAGCGCCCCTAACCCTTTGCCCAGACCGGTTCTGCGTTCAGCCATTGTTCCCTCCAGCGCGTTCTGCCAGTTCCAGCGCCGCCTCCATGTAAGACAGGGCGCCGGTCGAATTGAAGTCATAAGAAATCACGGTCTGGCCGAAGCCAGGCGCCTCGGCGATCCGGACCGACCGGGGGATGGTGGTCTGCATGACCTGGTCCGGGAAATGCTGTTTGACCTCCCTGACCACGTCGCGGGCCAGATTGGTCCTCGGGTCATACATGGTCAGCAAGATCGCCGAGACCTCCAATTCCGAGTTCAACGAGTCCCGGACCAGCCCGATCGTCCGCAATAGCTGCGACAGCCCCTCCAGCGCGTAATACTCGCACTGGATCGGGATCAACACCTCCTTCGCGCCCACCAGCGCGTTCAGAGTCAGTAGGCCCAGCGACGGCGGGCAGTCGATGATTATGTAGTCCAGCGGATCCTCCCCCGCCCGGCGCAATCGCCGTCGCAGGTCGCCGATCGCCTCATGCAGCCGGTATTCCCTCTTGGGTTCGCCGACCAATTCGACCTCGGCTCCGGAAAGCTCGATGGTCGCCGGCGCGCACCACAGGTTGGCCTCCTCGCTGGCGGCCACCACATCCAACAGCCCTTGCCCGCGCAGAATGACGTCGTAAATAGAGGCCGTGTCGCTGTGATGTTCCACGCCCAACGCGGTCGAGGCATTGCCCTGCGGGTCGGTGTCGATCACCAGCACCCGCAGGCCGCCCGTCGCCAGAGCCGCCGCCAGGTTGACCGTGGTCGAGGTCTTGCCCACGCCGCCCTTTTGGTTGGCCACGGCGATCACGCGGGTCGAAGGCGGCCGGGGGAACCTCCGGTCACGCAACCGCATCCGTCGCGTCGCGTCGATCGCGGCCTGGTCCCCAAGAGGCGTGTCGCTTTCCGGAAGTCCCGGCGTTTCACGTGAAACATGTTTCGCCGTGGAGTCTGGTAAATGCACCCCACAAGTATGCCGGTTGCCTCTGACGCTCTCATCACGCCGCCCGCGACACCTGCGCGCCCGCGCTGCCTTGGCTGCCCGATGCCGTCCGGCCGCGCCCGCCGGGGACGCCACCTCCCAGCGGCGGCCGGCACAAACCACAAAGGCCGTGACCAGATTTCGGGCCCGAGCACTCCCGCTTCTTGATGTCGGTGGCGTGTTGGACTTGTGGACCGGGGGTTCGCCCGCCCTCGGGCGGGAATGTGTAACTACCCCGCGTGGCTGCCTGTGCGGGTGCGGGCTCCGGCGTGCGCGCAAGAAGGGCGGCCGCCGTGGGCCGGTTGGCCTGGAACCGCAGGCCTGCGTCCCCTTGCGGAATCAGCACAATCACCGTCCCCTTGCGTACGGACGTGGTCGAGGTCGAGCGCCTGCTAGCCGGGCACTTCCGTGGATCGACCGCGTTGGTCATGTTTCACGTGAAACATCACGCACCCGAGCGGGTCGCGCGGACCACATAAGTCGGTTCCATATCCGGCAGCGGAGTCAGTTCCAGCACCTCGGCGCCAACCAGTCCACACCGACGCAACGCTGTGCCGCAGGCGGCTAGTTCTTCGCCGGCGCTGGAGCCTTTCAGGGCCAGGAACAGGCCACCGGGCCGCAATAGGCCCGCCGTCCAGGGCGCCAGCTTGTCCAATCTCGCCACCGCCCGTGACACCACCGCCTTCGCCCGGCCACGATTTGGCAACTGCTCGACTCGTTCGCGGGTCACGCTGACGTTGGCCAGACCCAATCTGTCCACCGCCTCTGCCAGCCATTCGGTCCGCCGCCGCATCGAATCGACCAACTCGAACCTCAGCTTTGGCCGCATCAGCGCCAGCACCAACCCGGGCAGACCCGCGCCGGAGCCGGCGTCCACGACCAGGCCGCGCTCCGGCAACAGCGCCGCCAGAGCGCCGCTATTCACCAGATGCCGTTCCCACAAACGTTCCATCTCGCGCGGGCCGATCAGTCCGCGTTCAACGCCGTGTGCCTCTAGCAGACCAGCTAGCTGCTCCACCCCCGCCAACGCCGGCCCGAAGAACTCCGCGACGCCGGCGCGCCCACCGCTGGGAGAGCTTCCTCCGGCGGAATCGCCAAGGCCCACCGGGCCGGTCAGGACCGAATACCCGGCGGCCCCGGAAGTCTCAATCGGCTGGCCGGATGACCACATACCGCTCCGGCTCGGCCCCGGAGGACTCGCTGACCAGCCCGGCTTCCGCCACCGCGTCATGGACCACTTTGCGCTCGAAGGCGTTCATGGGCTCCAGGGCCAGGTTGACGCCTTTGGCCCGCACCTCCCCGATCGCCTCTTCGGCTGTGGCCCGCAGTTCCTCGCGCCGCCGGGCGCGGTACCCGGCGATGTCCAGCATCAATCTCGACCTGTCTCCGGTCTTAGTCTGGACCGCTATTCGAGTGAGCTCCTGCAAAGCGTCCAGCACCGCGCCGTCCGGCCCGACCAGTCGTTCCAGGTCGCGCTCCAACGGGTCCTCGGAGACGATCGCCACGACGGCGCGCCCGTGGTCCACATCGATGTCGATATCACCCCCGATATCGGCGATGTCGAGCAGCTCCTCAAGATAGTCGGCCGCGATTTCGCCGTCTTCCTCGAGCTTCTCGACGCCGCGGGCCTTGTCTTCGGTTCGATCGCTTTCGCTCATTACGCTCTCCTCTACTTGCGCTTCTTGCGGGCTTGCTTCTTCGGCTGCGCGCGCTGGCCGCCAGCGGGCTTGGTCTGACCTGCTGGGGCCGACCCGGCGGCAGGCGCCGGACCGGACTGATTCTTCTGCCCCGATTGCCCCTTGCGAGCTCCTGTCGCTCGCCCTTTGGCGCCTGATCCCCCAGACTGCTCGCCCGGCCCGGCAGCGTCCACTTCGGCCTTCGGGTCCGCGTCGGTCGGTTCGATTTCGCGGCGCGGGTCGTCCGGGCGCGGCGATGGATTCGCCGCCTGCAGAGGCCCCGACCGGCGCTGCGACCGAGTGGTTCGTTTAGGCTGCGAGCGCTGGGCCGGTGGCGGCGCGGACGTGCCTGAGACGGCATCGTCCTCCTCTCCCTCGGCTGGCAACCCCTTTCGCGACCGTTTCTTGGCTTTGCGGGCCTTCATGCGGGCCTCCGCCTCAGAGCCGGGCGACGGCATGTTGCGGATGACAATGAACTGCTGCCCCATAGACCACAGGTTGGTGGTGAACCAGTAGATCAGGACTCCAATGGGGAAGTTGACGCCGGACACCGCGAACACGCCCGGCATCATGTACATCATGATCTTCTGAGTCCGGAACATTGGGTTGTCCATGGCGGACTGCGGCATGTTTTTCATAGTCAGCTGCCGCTGGGTGGTGAAAGTCGTCACCGACATGAGGACGATCAAAACAATCGTGACCACCCGCACCGACACCGGCGAGGCGTCGTGCCAAGTCTTTTGGTCCAGGAAGGTGGCCGAGAGGGGCGCCCCGAACAGCAACGTGCCCTGAATGTCACTGGCGATCTGCTCGTTGATCGGGCCGATCGTGTCACGTGTCCCCGCCGCGATGTCCTTGAGTTGGTAGAGCACGCGGAAGAGGGCGAAGAACAACGGCGATTGCGCTAAGACCGGCCAGCATCCGCTCATCGGGTTGGAGCCGTTCTTCCGGTACAGCTCCATGGTCTCTTCTTGCATCCGGCGCCGCGAGACCGGATCGGTCTTGCCCTTGTACCGGCGCTGGATCTTCTGCATCTCCGGCTGCAGCAACTGCATACCTCGGGATGACCGTATCTGCTTGACAAAGAGCGGAATCATGATGACGCGCATAACGACGACCAGGACCACGATTGACAGCACCCAGGCCAGGCCGTTCGCCAGGCCGATCGTCACGGCGACTTGATGCGTGCCGTACATGATCCAGGCGACCACCCACATGATCGGCCTCAGGATCGTATCGAACCAATCCATTTCTTACCTCTCCGCTCCCCCCCAATGTCCCCGCCACCGCAACCGCGCCTTCGCCGGCACATAATCCACCCCGCCGGCGTTGAACGGCTGACATTTGGCCAGCCGCCAAAGCGCCAGGCCGGCGCCTTTGATCAGACCGTGGGTGCTCAGCGCTGTCACGGCGTACTGGGAACAGCTCGGATAGAACCGACAGCGCGGTCCCGACACAGGCGAGATCCACCGCTGGTAGGCCCGGATCAGACTCACCACCGCTGCCGCCGGCAGTCGTCCGGCCCGGGCGATCACTTCGCCGCCTCTCGCACGCATCTTCCGACCGCTCGCTCCAATTCCCGATAATCCGCCGATGCCGCCGGTTTCAGCGCCCGCACCACCACCCGTTTCGGTTCGGCCAGGTTGGGCAACTCCGACGCCATGATCGCTCGCAACCGACGCGCCAAGCGGTGCCGGACCACTGAATTCCCCACCGCTTTGGAGACCACCAGACCGCCCTGCCAAACCGCCACGGGCGAACCAGTCTCTACCGCGGCCGGCGCCACATACACCGTCACCAGACGACCGCCGCAACGCCGGCCCCGCCGGATCGTGTCCCTGAAGTCCACGCTTCGCCGCAGACGGTGGGTTCGTGCCAACACCGCCGGCCGCCTAGGTGAACCACGAGGTCTGGGGCCCACAACCGGATTTTCTGCGGTGACCCCGCTGCGGGGAGACTGGGCACATCTGTGAAAGGGTTCGGTCCGCTGCCGCTCAGGCGGTCAGCTTGGCCCGTCCCCGCCGGCGCCGTGCGGCCACGATCGCCCGCCCGGCGCGGGTGCGCATGCGCAAGCGAAAGCCGTGCTTTCGGGCACGCCGACGGTTGTTCGGCTGGTAAGTCCTCTTAGTCACGTGACTACTCCTGAAAGGTCCTCAGCGCCACCCCCTCCACGCACGGAAGCGGTGTCAGATCCGGCGATTAACCCATCCCTGCGCGGCGGGTGCCCGCGTTTGCGGGCAGGAGTCATCGCATAGCCGCAACAAAATCTAGGCGCGCCTAGGGCTCCGGGTCAAACTGGGCCTCCCCTGTCCCTGGTTCGCGGACCGTTGATCCGGGCGGGCGGGGCGCCATTAGGCTGAGACCTTCAGACTTGCGGCGAAAGGGGTCAGTCTTGAACCATCCACAGAGCATCGAAGGTCTCTGGAGCGCGGCTGTCGACTCCCTGGTCGCCTCTGGCCAGGTCATGGGCCAGGGTTACGGTTTCGTCCAGTTGGTCAAGCCGCTGGCCTTGGTGGGCGACGACACCGCTGTGCTGGCGGTGGTCAACGACTACGCCAAGGAGTTTCTTGAATCCCAACTCCGTGACGCCTTGAACGAGGCGCTGTCCCGGGCCGCCGGACACCCTGTCAACTTCGCCATCAGCGTCGACCCGGCCCTCGCCAGCGCTGTGCCGTTCGAACCCGCCCCGCCGGAACCGGAGGCGCCGGCTCCTCCTTCGCCGGCTCCCGCACCCATCTCCGTCCATGAATCTCATCTCCAGCCTCGCTACACCTTCGAATCGTTCGTTGTCGGCCAGTCCAACCGTTTCGCCGCCGCTGCGGCTCGCGCGGTGGCCGAATCCCCAGCCAAGACCTACAACCCGCTGTTCATTTACGGCGGCTCCGGCCTAGGCAAGACCCACCTGATCCATGCGATCGGCAACTACGCCTTAACCCTCGATCCGACCCTGAAGATCCTCTACACCACCTCTGAGGAGTTCGCGAACGATTTCATCAACTGCGTCCAAGTCGGTCAAATGGAAGCTTTCAAATATCGGTACCGTAGCAACGACATCCTGCTGATAGATGACATCCAATTCTTGACTGGCAAGGGACAAACTATGGAAGAGTTCTTCCACACGTTCAACACCCTTTACAGCTCAGGCAGTCATATAGTCATCACCTCTGACACTCCGCCCAAACAGCTCAACGGCTTCCAGGATCGTCTCTTGACGCGCTTCGAAGGAGGCCTGCAAACGGACGTCTTGCCGCCGGAGCTCGAAACCAGGATCGCCATTCTGCGCCAGAAGGCCGTCAGCGAGGGCATGAACGCACCAGACGAGGTGCTCGAGTACATCGCCTCCCGCGTCTCCTCCAACATCCGCGAACTGGAAGGGGCCCTGATCCGCGTCACCGCCTTCGCCAATCTCAACTCCCAGGCAGTCGATCTGTCGCTGGCTGAGATCGTCCTGAGGGACCTGATCACCGATCATGAGACCGAGATCACCCCCACCCTGATCATCGGACAGACAGCTCAGTATTTTTCACTCACTCTTGACGAGATCTCTGGGCCCTCGCGCACGCGCAACCTGGTCGAGGCCCGCCATATCGCCATGTACCTCTGCCGGGAATTGACCGACCTCTCCTTGCCCTCGATTGGCAGGGAATTCGGCGGCCGTGACCACACCACAATTCTCCACGCCTGTGACAAGATCAAGGCCACCCTATCTGAGCGGCCGGCTCTTTACACCAAGATCTCAGAGCTGACGTACCGCATCAAACAACAGGCTTCGGCGTAGTCACTTCACGTAGATCAAGCTGTGGCGAACAACCTCAGCCCGTTTTCTCGGCCCTGTGGCCATCCCCTCATTGACCTGCCTCAGCCCCCAACCCGGCCCGTGTTCTCAGTCCGGATCAGCGCCGGACGGGCTTTGCTCCGCCCAGACAAACCGGCGTCCCCCGGCCCGGCTCGAGACACTGGGCTCACTCCCACCTTCAGCCCCATCGCCAGAAGAACGACCTTTCGCCGACCGCCACGGAAAACTCCGTCTTAACGGAGCATGAACATTCGGGGTTATGACGAAAAAAAGGAATTCCCCAGTTGTGGGAAACCCTGTGGACAGCGGTGGACGACTGCCCTGCCGGCGGGGTCTGCCGGGCCCTGGCTGTGGAAGCCGCCTGCCTGGTCGGGCCCGGTTCACAGGCAGCCTGCCTTGTCCACTTTTTGTCCACTGAGCAGTCCACAAGCCCCAACCGCCACCCACCAGCGCAGCAGCGGGTCGCCCACACAATCCACAGGGCCTACTACTACGATTACTTAACTCGACTGTGATGGCTGTGGATAGCGCACATCGGGCCACCCGGCTCTTCGGCGCCGGAAACAAGGTCTAGCAGTGCCATGGTCGGAGCTCTCGCTTCAAGCCGGCCAGACAAGACAGCCCGGAACCGGTTTGTCGCAGCGTAGGGTTGGGTTGGAACAATACTGGGGATTCTTGAAGGAGATGCCATGAGATTCATGGTCGACAGAGATGTGCTGGCTGACGCGGTTGGTTGGGTGGCTCGGGCCCTGCCCGCGCGGCCGCCGAGCCCAGTGCTCAGCGGCGTGCGGGTGAAGGCCGTGACGGATGGCGGCGGCCGGGTGACCCTGGCCAGTTTCGATTACGAGGTGTCGGCCAAGGTCGACATCAGCGCCGATGTCGAAGCGGACGGCGAAATCCTGGTCTCCGGACGCCTGCTGGCGGAAATCGCCAAACTGCTTCCAGCCAAGCCTGTGACCCTCCAACTTGACGGTCCCAAAGCGGTGGTCACTTGTGGTTCGTCGACTTTCACCCTGTTGACCATGCCGCTAGACGATTATCCGGCGCTGCCGGCGCTGCCGTCCGCAGTCGGCGCGGTCGAGGCCGGTCTGTTCGCCGCCGCCGTGGGCCAGGTGGCGGTGGCCGCGACGCGAGATGAGACTTTGCCGCTGTTGACGGGCGTCCGGGTCGAAATCGAGGGTGAGAATCTGACCTTCTTGGCCACCGACCGCTACCGGCTGGCCGTCAAGGAGCTGACCTGGAAGCCCACTTCGCCGGAAGTCTCGCGAGTGGCTTTGGTCAGGGCCAAGACGTTGGTTGAAGTCGCCAAGTCGTTCGGCCACACCGAGGAAGTCCAAGTGTCGTTGACCGCTCCCGGGATAGCCGACATCATCGGTTTCGCCGCCGCCGGTCGCGAGACCACATCGTTGCTGATCGATGGCGAGTATCCGCAGGTGCGCAAGTTGCTGCCGGACTCGTTTGAGATCTCCGCGGTGTTATCGGTCCCGGCTTTGATCGAAGCGGTCCGAAGGGTTTCCTTGGTGGCAGACCGCAACACCCCGGTGCAGATCGCTTTCGAGGAAGGGCAGGCCATCTTGAACGCGGGGGCCGGCGATGACGCCCAAGCCTCGGAAGTCTTGGAGGCGGAGGTCACCAGCCCGATCAGCGTGGCTTTCAACCCGCACTACCTCTTGGAGGGCTTGTCCGTGATCGGCGCCCCCCAGGTCAAGTTGTTGATGAACTCGGCCACCAAGCCAGTCCTTTTCCAAGGACAGGTCGACGGCCAAGTTCGACAGGACTACAAATATCTGTTGGTTCCGATCCGCTTCACTGTCTGATCTTGCCGCCGCGGCCGTCGGCTGGGCATAGAGCAGGGTCTGTGTCCGGGCGAACCGATCAGAACGGCAGCCGAGCCGCCGGGGCGGTCAGCGGTTAGTACGCTGGGGAAGTGCACCTGACCGACCTGGCCTTGACTGATTTCAGGTCGCATGGCGAGGTCCAGTTACGTCTCCAACCCGGTGTGACCGCTTTCACCGGCCGGAACGGCCAAGGGAAGACCAACTTGGTCGAGGCGGTCGCCTACCTGGCCACCCTTTCCTCCCATCGCAGCGCCGGCGATTCGGCCTTGGTGCGCCAAGGCGCCGAGAAAGCCGTGATTCGGGCCCGTCTTGTTTTGGGCGATCGGGCGGCGACCGTCAGCATGGAGATCTTGCCGGGTCAGACCAACCGGGCGCTGATCGGCCGGGCCAAGGTGAAACCAGTCGAGCTACTGGGCGTGACCCGAGCGGTCAGTTTCGTTCCAGAAGACCTCGTGTTGGTTAAAGGCGGCCCTGACATGCGGCGACGCTATCTAGACGAGTTGACATTGCAACTGAGGCCCTCAATGGCGGGCGTTCTCAGTGATTATGACAAGGTGATTCGCCAGCGGGCGGCGCTGCTCAGAGCATTGGCCCCCTTGAGCGGCCAGGAGCGGCGCCGGGGCATTGACGGCTTGGAGGTTTGGGACGCCCCGGCGGCGGCGCTAGGGGCGGCGATCACAACGCAACGAGTGGCGTTGGCGGAACGACTACGGCCCCGGATTGAGCGGTTGTACGGCCAGCTGGCGGCCGGGGCGGCGGCGACGTTGGCCTATAAGGCCACGGTGGAGATTTCCCCGGACGATGCCGTCGGGACGGTTGAAGGGAAGCTCCTAGAAGCGATGGGCCAGGCCAGGGGGCGGGAAATCGAGCGCGGGGTGTCGCTGTATGGACCGCACAGAGAAGAACTCGAGTTGACGTTGAATGGACTTCCGGCCCGCGGCTACGCCTCGCACGGGGAGTCGTGGTCATTGGCGGTGGCGCTGAGATTGGGAGCGTTTGAAGTGATTCGCGATGAGTTGCAAGACGATCCGATTCTGATTCTGGATGACGTCTTCGCCGAGTTGGACGCCGACCGGCGCCGGGCTTTGACTGAGTCGATCAAGGGCGTGGAGCAGGTCTTGGTGACGGCGGCTGTGGCCACAGATCTGCCTGAGGGGTTGGTTGATCGGTGGTACACGGTCGGTGACGGACAGGTGGTGGCCGGCGATGGAGGATAAACGCCGCCCCGAACCTCGTTCTCGCGGCAACAGCCAGCGGAGCGAAGATCAAGCGCTGGCGCACGGGCGCGGCGAAAGACGTGCCGGCGGCCGGGACAAGGCTGGTTCTGGTGGTTCGGCTGAGCCGGCGCCAGAGCCGGAACCGAACAAGACCACGGCTGAAAGGGCGGTCTTGGCCCGGATCATGCGCGGGTCGACCAGGTTCAAGAGCCGCCGCGGCCCGGCGGCCGAGTGGTCCAACAGCCGGGACCCCAAGACCGCTGGCGAACTGCTTGAAGAACTAATCGCCGTGGAGGGTTGGCAGGCCGACGCGGCGGCCGGCTTGCTGCTCGCCGATTGGGCGAAAATCGTTGGTCCGCAGGTGGCGGCCCACTGTCAAGTGGTGTCCCTAGAGGACGGGCAACTGACCGTCAAAGCCGATTCTTCGCCCTGGGCGGCCGAGATCCGCCTGCTCGCCCCGCAACTGCAATCAGCCGTCGACCAATATGTCGGCGCAGGCGTGGTCACAGCGGTCCAAGTGCTGGGTCCGGAGGGCCGCCCGCGCACCCGCCGCCGGCGCTGAAAGCTATGCCGCCCGGCCTGGTGATGAACAAAGCGATGGCAAAGGAACACAGGCGTGGTGGCGAAAGATTGAGGCAAGGCTAACCTAACCTCTATGATCTCCTTGGCGAACGTTTCGAGGAGGTCCAGGTGTCAAGTAGGAACGGCCGAGGGGGCGATGGCTTTTTTCGCTCCTGTCAAAGGAAGTCTCGCCGCGATCATCGCGCTCAGCTTGCTCGGCGCGGTTTCCAGCGTGGTGCCGTTCATCGCCATCGTGGAACTCGCCCGCGCGCTCCTGCCCGCGCTCGACGGCGGTGAAATCGACTCCGGCCATCTTGGTCCTCGACGAAGCCACCGCCTTCGCCGACCCGGAGTCCGAGGCCCAGATCCAGACTGCCCTGGCCCACTTGGTGGGCGGGCGCACGCTGCTGGTCATAGCGCACCGTCTGGGCAGCGTCACAGCGGCCGACCAGATCGCGGTGCTTGATCGCGGCCGGTTGGCCCAGGTCGGCAGGCATCCCGAATTGCTCGCCCGGCGGGGCGTCTACCAGCGTCTTTGGGAGGCCTACCAGGAGCCCGATGCCGTCGGCTGGGCTAGCGGGGACACCGTCGCGCCCAGGGCGGCCGGCCTGGGCGACCTGGACGGAACCGCCGCGCCACCCGCGCGTCGGCCCTGGCCGCCGGGCGAGGCGCCGGCGCCGCCTGAGCCGGCCGACCATGCCGGCGGCGGGCAGACCGCCAGCGCGCGAGGAGGCGCCAAATGATCCGGCAGCTACCAGCCGTGCTGGGCCCCGAGCACCAGGCGGACTTGACTCTTTTCTTGGTCTGGGCCGCCGTCTACGGGACCCTGCAAGGGTTCTCAGTGTCTTTGCTGGTGCCGATCGCCCGTGAGCTGGCGGCGAACGACTGGGCGGGCGCCTGGCGCTGGATCGGGGTCTTGGCGGGAGCGGTGGCGGTGTGCGCCGTCGCGCACTACATCCAGGCGATGCGCGGCTTCGAGGTGGCCCTGGTGGTGCTGCGCACCATGCACCTGAACAGTGGCGACCATCTGGTCAAACTGCCGCTGGGATGGTTCGCCGGCAAAACCGGGTCGGTGGCGCAGATCGCCTCCAAGGGCACCCTGTCCGCCGGCGGCGCCGATGTCCGCGACCAGAGCGCCGAGGCCCTGATGGCCCAGTTGGCGCTGGTGTTCCAGGACGTGTACCTGTTCGACGACAGCTTGCGCGCGAACGTCAAGGTGGGGCGGCCCTCGGCCCCGGAAGAGGAGGTGGACCGGGCGGCCGAGCTGGCCGGGGTCACCGAGATCGCCGAACGGCTGCCGGGCGGATGGGACACGCCGGTGGGCGAGGCCGGCTCAGCGCTGTCCGGCGGGGAGCGCCAGCGTGTCTCGGTGGCGCGCGCGATCTTGAAACGCGCGCCGATCGTGTTGCTGGACGAGGCCACCGCCGCGCTGGACCCGGAGAACGAACGCTACGTGCGCCGCTCCCTCGACACCTTGCGGGCGGACACCACGCTGATCGTGATCGCCCACAAACTGTCCACCGTGGTCGGCGCGGACCAGATCATTGTGCTGGACGAACACGGCGGGGTCGCCGAGACCGGAACCCACTCCGAACTGCTGGGGCTGGACGGCCGCTACGCCGCCTTTTGGCGCGAACGCGCCAGCGCGCTGGGATGGCGCCTGGAAATGCCCGTAGAAGGCGCGCTGACGCGGTAGAATGGCTGTCGGCTATCCCCCCGTGCACCCCACCGTGTCCAGGGGGGTGTTGGACAACGTCTTGTGATCGTGTTGGCGCCGGCGTGAGCAATACTCACGCCGGTGGAAGGGCGATCAGAAGGCGCTGACGCCGGGTCTGGGTAGCCGCCGTCCGACAATCTCCCAGCGCCGGAAGGCGGCTCCTGGCCCGCCACAGGCCAAAACGACTCCTCAACAGAAAGCTGACGACGTGCCCAGTCCGCCTGACAAGGCCACTGCTACGCCACCGGAGCTACCCCGCTACGACGCCGACGACATCACAGTTCTAGAAGGCCTGGACGCGGTCCGCAAGCGGCCGGGCATGTACATCGGCTCCACCGGCGAACGCGGCCTGCATCACTTGGTTTACGAAGTCGTCGACAATTCCGTCGACGAGGCCCTGGCCGGATTCGCCACCCGCATTCTGGTGACGATCCTGGACGATGGCGCTCTGCGGGTCGAAGACAACGGCCGCGGCATCCCGGTGGCCGTGCACACAGCCGAACAAAAGACCGCCTTGGAACTGGTCTTGACGGTCCTGCACGCGGGCGGGAAGTTCGGCGGCGGCGGCTACATGGTCTCCGGCGGCCTGCACGGCGTCGGCGTCTCGGTGGTCAACGCCCTGTCGAGTCGGCTCGACGCGGAGGTCTACCGCGACGGCTTCGTCTGGCGAATGTCATTCGACCACGGTTCCCCGATCGGCGAAATCGAACGCGGCGCCCCGACCGGCCGCACCGGCACGGTCATCACCTTCTGGCCCAACGCGGACATCTTCGAGACGGTCGAGTTCGATTTCGAGACCCTGCGGCTCCGATTGATGCAGATGGCATTCCTGAACCGGGGTCTGACTATTTCGCTGACCGACCAGCGGCCCAGCCACGACACCGGCGAGGAAGGTCCTGAAGAGGCCGGCACCGTCCGGGCGGTCACTTACCGGTTCGACCGCGGCCTGGTGGACTACGTGGAGCACTTCAACGGCGCCCGCAAGAGCGAGCCGGTCAACCCAGAGGTGATCTACTTCGAGTCCGAGGCGCCCGACTCGTCGATCTCGGTCGAAATCGCGATGCAGTGGACCACGGCCTACTCGGAGGCCGTCCACACCTTCGCCAACACCATCAACACGACCGACGGCGGCACCCATGAGGAAGGCTTCCGGGCCGCTCTGACCTCGCTGGTCAATCGCTACGCGCGGGATAAGAACCTGTTGAAGGACAAAGACGACAACCTGACCGGAGAAGACGTCCGGGAAGGGCTGACAGCCGTGATCTCGGTCAAGCTGAAGGAGCCCCAATTCGAGGGCCAGACCAAGACCAAGCTGGGCAACACCGAGGCGAAGACCTTTGTCCAGAAGGTGGTGGGCGAACGCCTGGGCGATTGGTTCGACTCTCACCCCGCAGTGGCCAAAGACATCATCCGCAAGGCCATGCAGGCCGGCGCGGCCCGCCTGGCGGCCCGCAAAGCCCGCGAGGCGACCCGGCGCAAAGGCCTGCTCGAATCGGGAGGCATGCCCGGCAAGCTGAAGGACTGTTCCTCGCGCGATCCGGCCGTCTCCGAGATCTTCATAGTCGAAGGCGATTCCGCCGGCGGCTCGGCCATCCGCGGGCGCAACCCAGAGACGCAGGCGATCCTGCCGATCCGGGGCAAGATCCTGAACGTCGAGAAGGCGCGGTTGGACCGGGCCCTGTCCAACACCGAAATCCAGGCCCTCATCACCGCCTTCGGCACCGGCATAGGCGAAGACTTCGACCTGGCCAAGCTGCGGTATCACAAGATCGTGTTGATGGCGGACGCGGACGTGGACGGAAAACACATTCAGACCTTGCTGCTGACCCTGCTCTACCGTTACATGCCGTCGTTGATCAAACACGGCAACGTGTTCCTGGCCCAGCCGCCGCTGTACCGGTTGAAATGGACCAACGCAGAACACCAATTCGCCTATTCAGACCGCGAACGCGACCAGCTGCTCGCGGCCGGGGCTCAGTCCGGCAAGCGGATACCGAAAGAAAACGGCATCCAACGCTATAAGGGCCTGGGCGAGATGAATTACCAAGAGCTCTGGGAGACCACCATGGACCCGGAGCAGCGAACCCTGCTCCAAATCACCATGGAAGAGGCGGCCGCGGTCGAAGAGACCTTTTCGATCCTGATGGGCGAAGACGTCGAGTCTCGCAAAGCCTTCATTCAGCGCAACGCCCATGACGTGCGGTTCCTCGACATCTAAGGACACTCGTGACTGACAACAATCCAGGTGGCGGCGGCGGCGAACGCGAGCCGCGAACCGATCGCGAAACGGAAACCCGGCCAGACGGCATCGTCGCCAATGACGTGATAATCGACGCCGGGCGAATCGAACCGGTCGACCTCCAAACCGAGATGCGGCGGTCCTACCTGGACTACGCCATGAGCGTCATTGTCGGCCGGGCGTTGCCGGATATCCGCGACGGGATGAAACCGGTCCATCGGCGCGTGGTGTACGCCATGTATGACGGCGGCTACCGGCCAGACCGCGGTTATTCGAAGTGCACGCGCGTTGTCGGCGAAGTGATGGGGCAATACCACCCGCATGGCGACTCGGCTATTTACGACACGATGGTGCGGCTGGTCCAAGACTGGTCGTTGCGATATCCGCTGGTGGACGGTCAAGGCAACTTCGGCTCGCCCGGGGACGATGGCGCCGCCGCGCCTCGCTACACCGAGTGCCGCATGGCGCCGCTCGCCTTGGAGATGGTCCGCGACATCGAGCGGGACACGGTCGATTTCCAAGACAACTATGACGGCCGTACCAAAGAACCCGTGGTGCTGCCGGCTCGTTTCCCGAATCTGCTGGTCAACGGCTCGGCCGGAATCGCGGTCGGGATGGCGACCAACGTTCCGCCGCACAATCTGCGCGAAGTCGCCGCCGGCGTCCTGTGGCACTTGGACCATCCCGAGGCCTCGCGCGAAGAACTGCTCGAGGCGCTGATCGAACGGATTCCCGGTCCCGATTTCCCCACCGGGGCATTGATCCTGGGCGTCAAAGGCATCAAAGACGCCTACCGGACCGGGCGCGGGTCCATCGTCATGCGGGCGGTGGTGGAGGTCGAGGAGATCGGCGGGCGGAACGCCCTAGTGGTGACAGAGCTTCCCTACCAGGTCAACCCCGACCGCTTGGCGGCGCGGATCGGCGAACTGGTCAAAGACGGGCGCATCCAGGGGATCGCGGACCTGCGCGACGAATCGTCCGGACGCACCGGCCAGCGCCTGGTCATCCTGCTCAAACGCGATGCCGTGCCGAAAGTGGTGCTGAACAACCTCTACAAGCAGACACAGCTTCAAGACACCTTCGGCGCGAACATGTTGGCGCTGGTCGACGGGGTGCCCCGGGCCAGAACGCTCGATTCGTTCGTCCGCCATTGGACCACCCACCAACTCGAGGTGGTGGTTCGCCGGACCCGCTTCCTGCTTAGAGAGGCTGAGTCCCGGGCCCACATCCTGCGTGGCTACCTCAAGGCGTTGGACGCCCTTGACGAGGTGATCGCCCTGATCAGGGCCTCGGCCTCAGTTGAGGTCGCCAGGCGGGGGCTGATCGGCCTGCTCGAAGTGGACGAGATCCAAGCCAATGCCATTCTGGAGATGCAGCTGCGCCGGCTGGCGGCTCTCGAGCGCCAGAAGATCATTGACGAGCACAACGCGATCGAAATCAGGATCGCGGACTACGAAGACATCTTGGCCAACCCGGAGCGGCAGCGGCGAATCGTGGCCGACGAGCTCCAAGAGATCGTTGATCGCCACGGCGACCAGCGGCGCACCCGCATCCTTCCTTTCGAGGGCGAGGTCACCGACGAGGACCTGATCCCCGAAGAGGACGTGGTGGTGACCATCACCAGGGGCGGCTACGCCAAGCGGACCCGGGTGGACTTGTACCGTTCGCAGCGCCGGGGCGGCAAGGGCGTCAGAGGCGCCCAATTGCGTGAGGATGATGTGGTCGAACACTTCTTCACCACCACCACCCACCATTGGCTGCTCTTCTTCACCAACTTCGGCCGGGTCTACCGGACCAAAGGCTACGAGCTGCCGGAGGGCGGCCGCGACGCCAAAGGCCAGCACGTCGCCAATATGCTGGCCTTCCAACCCGGCGAGCGGATCGCCCAGGTCCTCGCCATCAAGGACTACGACCAAGCCGAATATCTGGTGTTGGCCACCAAACGGGGCCTGGTCAAGAAGACATTCCTGGCCGATTACGACTCCAGCCGGACCGGCGGCATCATCGCCATCAACCTGCGCGAGGATGCTGAGGGCGTCAGCGACGAAGTGGTCTCCGCCCGGTTGGTCGACTCTTCGATGGACCTGTTGTTGGTGTCCCGAAAGGGCATGTCGATCCGATTCACCGCTTGGGACGAGGTCCTGCGCCCGATGGGCCGAGCCACCTCCGGGGTCACCGGCATGCGGTTCCGGCCCGGCGACGAGCTCTTGGCCATGGACGTGGTCCGGGACGGCTCCGACGTGTTCGTGGTCACCGAAGGCGGCTTCGCCAAGCGCACCCCGGTGGGCGACTACCGCGTCCAAGGACGAGGCGGGCTCGGCATCAAAGTCGCCAAACTCGCCGAACAGCGTGGCGACCTGGTAGGAGCCCTGATCACCGGCCCGGACGACGAGGTCATGGTGATCATGGAAGGGGGCAAAGTGGTCCGTTCCCGGGTTGACGAGGTTCCCGCCAAGGGCCGCGACACCATGGGCGTGGTGTTCGCCAAGCCCGACTCCGGGGATCGCATCATCGCGGTGGCGCGTAACGTCGAGCGGGCGGTGACGGGGGACGCGCTCGGGGACGCCGCCGATGGTCCGGGCGGTGGTCCGGGCGGTGGTCCGGGCGAGGGTCCGAATGAGGGGCCCGGCGAGGGGACAATCGAGGGGACAAACGAGGGGCCAGGCGAACTTGGCGGGCCGGTCCGCCAGGCCGCCGATGCCGCGCCGCCAGATTCAGAATCGTCTGCCGGTAGGGCAGACGGGTGAGCAGCGTCAGGTAGCGTTGACTGCGGTTCAGCGCGAAGAGCGGCGAGTCGACCCCTGGTTGCCTCGCCGCCGCAGCACCGAGGGAGTGACGACGGATGAGCAGTGAAGTGGATTCGACGCCCGATTCGAAACCGCCGGCGGGGTCCGGCAGCGATTCCGGCGGAGTCGAGTCGGGAGCGGTGGCGGTGGAGCGGAAACCGGTCCAGGCCAAGAGCGCGCCCAGATCCGGCCACGCCGTCGAGCCGCCGCAATCGATCCGGCCCAAAGCCAGGCCCAAGTCGACGGTTGGTTCCGCAGCGCCGGTCAAGCGGGTCGGCCATGGCGAAGGCGAGTCCGGCCCCAACCATCCCAAGGCCGGCGCCTCGACCACCGGCGCCAAACGCTCGTACCGGACCACCCGATCAGTCCCGGTGGTGGTGGGCGAGCAGATCGCCCGGAAGCCGGCGTCGGCGCCGGCCGGGACCACCGGTCCTGCCCGCACCAGCGCCAAGGCGGCTTTCTCTGGGGGCACCACGCGGATGGGCGGGGCTGGAAGCGGCGCCACGGCATCGGCTCCAAGCGTGTCCCAAACTGCCGTTCCGGGGGTCGACCCGGGAACGTTCACGCAGGTGGTGGCCGCCGCGGCGGGAATCGAGGCGGCGGGCACGGCCACCACGACCGGCGACAAGGCCAAAGGCTCCAAGCGGGTCAAACTGAATCTGTCTTATGTGGCGCCGCTGTCAGTCATGAAAATCTCCTTCCTGGTCTCGGTCGCCATCGGGATCGCGTTCGTGGTGGCGGTCTTCATCTTGTGGAGCGTGCTCAACGACCGCCACGTCTTCACCCAGATCGACGAGATGATCACCGAGGTGGTGGGCAAGAACCGGCCCGAGGCGCTGGACATCTTGCCCTACGTTGAGCAAGGGCGGGTCATGTCCGGGGCGGCCATCATCGCCGTGATCGACGTGATCGTGTTCACGATCATCTCGACGTTGGTGGCGGTGATCTACAACATCATCGCGGCCCTGGTGGGCGGCGTGCGAGTGACGTTGAAAGAACACTGAGTTCCGCGCCGGCCTGTTTGCCCCGCCGGCTGTTGTTGAGGTAGTCTCGCGGGGCATTGACTGCCAGGTCAAAGCGGATCGGGGCCTATAGCTCAGGCGGTTAGAGCGCTTCGCTGATAACGAAGAGGTCGGAGGTTCAAGTCCTCCTAGGCCCACGCGGGGCTTGCTGGTTGGGACCCCCGCAGGGACATCCAGTCGCGGGCGGCCACCCGCAGCCCACGGCAACACAACTGGAAGGGACACCAACATGAAGAAGCTTCTGATCGCCCTGGGGCTGGCCGCAGTCGTCTTGCTGATCTACCGCAAAGTCGCTCAGGATCGCGCTGAACTGGACCTCTGGGCGGAAGTCACCGACCCGGTCGACTGACCTGGGTCCTGGCGTGATCCACGCCCCGGCCGGGCCAGCCCGGACACCGGGGTGCGGGGCTGTGGCGCAGTTGGTAGCGCATCTGCTTTGCAAGCAGAGGGTCGCCGGTTCGAGTCCGGTCAGCTCCACCACGAACGCCCAGGTCAGGGGCTTGCGGAGATTGCGGGGCCGGCGAGGATGGCCTGGCTGGCGGGGTCCGCGGGCCGGCCCCCACGGGTCTCACGGCCGTAAAGCTGACAGCGGGATCACGGCGACGCCGTCGGCGCGGGTGTAGCCGGCTCCCAGGCCCGTCAGAACCACCAGCCGGTCAGGAGCGCCGACGGTCTGCGTGTCTATGTTGCGCACTGTCGTCTTCAGGCTCTCCGCGGCCTTGTCGACCGAGCCGACGCCCAGCTTGATCTCGCAGGCAATCCAGCCGTCCGGGTATTGGAGGACCACGTCGATCTCGCGGCCGGCAGAGTCGCGGTAGTGGTAGACCTCGCCTCGCTGCGTGGCGGCGTAGACCCTGAGGTCCCGTACGGCCAGTGACTCGAAAAGCAATCCCAGAGTCTTGGGTTCTGCCACCAGCTTCTCCTCGGTGGCCCCCAAGGCCGCTGCGGCCAGTGAGGGATCCACCAGGTAGCGAGTGGGGGCCTTGCGCAAAGTCGCCGAATCGCGTAGGGCTGTCTGCCAGGCGGGGGCGTCATCGCTAACCATGAGGCGTTCCAGCGCGGCGAGGTAGCGGGTCGTTGTCTCCCGGTTGAATGTGCCGCCTGCGCCTGCCACGTCCCTGGTCAGCGTGGCGATGGAGGCCTGGGTGGAGGTGACCCGGGCCAGCGCTCGGAGGAGCCTGCGCACCCGCGTCGGATCATGCCTGATCCCGAGCGCGCGCTGTAGGTCGATGTTGGCCAGGAGGTCCACGTAGTCGAGCACGTACTCGCGCGCCTCGCCGTCGGGCCAGCTCAAGGTCTCCGGCCAGCCGCCCCGGACCACTAAACCGGTGATCGAGTCCAAGGTGAGCGAGGGCGTCTCGGCACGGGCGTCGTCACCGGCCCGCAGCGCGGCTAGGGAGATCTCGCCGGTGGAGTGGCCGGCTTCCCACAACGACATGGGCCGCATACGCATCATCGAGAATCTGCCGACGCCCGGATGCCGCGCCGCCGCTGCCGCGTCCTCTTGGTCCGGGGTGGCCGAGCCGGTCAGGATGAACTGTCCTTTGGCGGAACGGTCATCGACCGCTCGGCGGACGTAGTTCCAGAGGCGGGGCTGAAACTGCCATTCGTCTAGCAACCTGGGGGTCGGCCCTTCCAGGATCCGAGCTGGATCCGCGTCCATGAACGCGGAGACGCCGGGGTCGGTGTCGATCCTCACCTCGGACCGGGCCACTTGCGAGGCCGTGGCGGTTTTCCCGCAGCCCTTCACCCCTTCGATCAGCACCGCGCCGCTGCGGCGGAGCCGGCGCTCCAGCTCCGTGTCCGCTACTCGGGAAACATACGCCATGCTGGTCATTCTCCCATGATCCAGCAGTCTGGGGACGATTTGTCCAGCATTTTGGAGGAGTCTTGTCCAGCAGTTTGGGGAGGGGGTCGCATCGGTGAACAGGCCCCGCAGGGCAGGTGGGCGCCGGCGCCGGTTGCGTTGGGAGGGCTTGACGGGTAGGTTTTAGGAAACGAAGTAGTCTCGTATTGAAAGTCAGGGAGGCCGATGAGCGCCGATGCCGGCAAGGCCCGGCTGTCGCGGGGACGTCCAGTTGACGCTGGCCTTGCGCCGATGATCGTGGAGGCCGTGCTCGCCCTGCTGGCCGAGAGCGGCTATGCGGGTTTGACGACTGCCGCAGTCGCGAAGCGGGCCGGGGTTTCAACGGCGACGCTCTACCGGCGGTGGCCCTCGAAGCGCGATCTGTTGCTCGCGGCGGCAGGGCAGGTCGCCGGGTCTGAGGCAGAGGATATTGACACCGGCTCGACCGAGGGTGACCTGCGGGAGTTGTTCGCGCACAAGCGGCGGCTGCTCTCCGGCAGGATCGGGGCGACCGTGGTCGCGCTCATAGGCGAGTCGGCGCACGATCCCGAGCTGGCCGCAATCATGCGCACGGGCATTTTCGATGCGACGCGCGAGCATCTGGCCGCGATCCTCGACCGCGCCCGCGAACGGGGCGAGCAGGTGAACGCCGATGCCGCCTCGGCGGCGTGTTTCGTGGTCGGTTCGGTTATCGCCCGTGTCGCGTTCGCCAGCGGCGAGGATGACGGCGGCCTGTTCCCGAAGAGCGATGTGGCGCTGCTGGTGAACGCCATCGCGGGTTCTCCGGACCAGCAGGGTCTTGGCGGAGAACCAGAGCGGTGACCGATGCCGTGTTCGATCCCCAGCCACAACCCCGAATTCGTACCCGCCAGAGCTGAGGACACGGAAGGAAGCACTGATGCGAACAGTAATCATCACCGGGGCCAGCGATGGCGTCGGCGCGGCCGCGAGCAGGCAGATCGCGGGCGCCGGCACACGGCTGATTGTGGTGGGCCGCTCGCCCGAGAAGACCCGGGCCGTCGCGGCCGAGACCGGGGCCGAGTACCACGTGGCCGATTTCACTCGGCTCCACGACGTGCGCAGGCTCGCGGCGGCGCTTCGTCAGGACTGCGACCGGATCGACGTGCTGGCGAACAACGCGGGCGGCATCTTCTCCGGCCCCACCACCACGGCCGACGGCTTCGAGCAGACCTTCCAGGTCAACCACCTCGCGCCGTATCTGCTCACGAACCTGCTGATCGACATGTTGCTCGACAGTCGCGCGGCGGTGGTCAACACGTCCTCGATCGGCGCGCGCCGGTTCGGCGACATCGACCTTGACGACCTGAACAACTGGCAGAGCTTCACACCGGTCAAGGCATACGGCGACGCCAAGCTCGCGAATATCTTGTTCACCCGGGCCCTGCATGCGCGCTTCAGCGACCACGGGCTGTCCGCTGTCGCGTTCCACCCGGGAAACGTCGCGACGAACTTCGCCTCGGACACCGACAGCTACTTCCGACCTGTTTATCACAGTCCGCTCAAGGTGTTCCTCATTTCCCCGCGCGCGGGTGGCGCGCGTTTGCGTCACTTCATCGATGGTCGGCCGGGAGAAGCCTGGACTTCGGGTGAGTACTACGGGTCGACCAGGCGGATCGGCCGCACGAACCGGCAAGCGTACGACGACGGCATCGTGCAAAAGCACTGGGAACGTAGTGCGGAATTGCTCGGCGTCCACTGGTGACGAATGGCCCGCGGTCTCCGTTCCGACTCAATTCAAAGCAACAGGCTCAAATGGTCTTGGCGTCGGCGCAGGACCCTGATGACATCGATCGTGTCTTGCGGCGCAGTTAGGTAGAACACCAGATTGGGGAAACGCCCCGTGGACACGAAGCGCAACGAGACAATGCCCGTGAGCTGCTCGAACCGGCTCGAGCCGATGCCGGGGAATTGCTCTATCCGCGCCAGCGCCGATTGGACAGCGCCCAGGAAGGAGCGGGCCACAGCCGCGCTCTGCTGTTCCGCGTAGCGTCCGGCCGCCGCCACGTCCTCCAACGCGGCCTGCCTGATTCTGATAGCCGGTCGGCTCAAGGCTGCCCTCCCAGGCCGTTGGCCAACTGGTCGATCAGCTCGCGCGCGTCGCCTTGAAGGGGCGGGGATCCCAGTCCGGCCAGCAACTCCTGGCGCAATCGCGTGGCCGCCCGGTCGCGGCGGATGAGGTGGCGCACATATTCGCTCGAGGAGCTGTATGACTGCTCCCGGCGGCGCAACATCGGGCGGTCGGATGGGGTCGAGGAGTTGGGCGCCGGCCTCAATCAAGGGCGCCGCCAATTGGCGGCGCAACGCGAGCCCCGCGCAAACGTTAAGCTCGTCCGCTTGCCTCAATGAAGGGCGCCGCCAATTGGCGGCGCAACATTTGGGCGGGGCCGATCCAGCGGGTGGACGCCCGGCCACAATGAAGGGCGCCGCCAATTGGCGGCGCAACTTGGCGGGGGTGTCCGGATCGAAGCCGGTCGCGGGGCCTCAATGAAGGGCGCAGCCAATTGGCGGCGCAACGTTTGCGGTCTCCACCCCTGAGCGGCGGGAGGCGCTGCCTCAATGACGGGCGCCGCCAATTGGCGGCGCAACGTCGGACGAAAAAGGTTCGCCGCCCTGGTCCGCCAGCCTCAATGAAGGGCGCCGCCAATTGGCGGCGCAACTGGCGACATCGAAGTTCACCGCCGACCGCTATGGCGAGCCTCAATGAAGGGCGCCGCCAATTGGCAGCGCAACTTGTGGTCTGGCA
>JAISXH010000004.1 GCA_031270825.1 Bifidobacteriaceae bacterium | reverse complement strand
CGACTCTGATGTGAAGTGCCTTGTTATGTGAAGTTGGGGGTTGTCGCTGCTGGTGGGAGCCTTGCCGTGGTCGGGGTTGCTTCACATAACTGGCGGCTTACAGGGTTTGGCGGAGCCAGGTGAGTAGGTCTTGGCGTGTTCCGGGGTCGTAGATGGTCTCGGTGACGATCCCGGCGCTGGCGGACTCAATGGCTTTGCGTTTCATCTCGGGACTGGCTTTGGCGTAGCGTTCGGTGGTGGTCACCGACGCGTGGCCGAGAAGGTCGCGGATGTAGACCAGGTTTACCCCGTTTTCCAGCAAGTGAACGGCCTTGGAGTGCCGGAGCTGATGCGGGGTCGCTTTCTGCGGGATTTCATCCTCGTGCCCGGCTCGGGCGCGGGTGACCGCGTCTTGAAGGATCCAGGAGATCCCGGCGCGACCGATGCGCCGCCCGTCGCGGTTCTCGAAAAGCGGCGTCTTGGCCGGGCGTCCGTCCAATGTGGCAGCGTGCGAGACAACGATGGCGGCGGCCTGACCGGTCAAGGGAACGGTCCGGGTCTTGCGGCCCTTTCCGGTCAGTGTCACTGTGACGGGTTTGTTCGTTCTGAGGTCTCCGATGCTCAGGTCGCAGACCTCTTGTACGCGGGCGCCGGTGTCGTAAAGGAGGGTCAGAAGAGCCAAATCGCGCAGGCTGGACCGTTTCGCCTGGGCGAGGATCAGTTTGACCGCATGGACGGTGAGGTAGGCGACCACGGGCTCGGGGGACCTGGCGGGCTTGAGCGCTAGGACTGGCCCAGCGACTGCGATGTGCTCGGGGGCCTGGGACTGGGCGTAGCGCAGAAAGCTCTTGACCGCGGCCAGCCGCTGGTTGCGGGTTGCCGCCGACGCGTGCCGGGTGTCGGCGAGCCAGGTCAGGAACTCGTTGACGGCCCGTGGGTTGAGGTCGTCCATTTGGACGCGCTCTGGTGGCCTGCCGCATCTGTCCTGGAAGTAGCGCAACAGTAGGACGAACGCGTCGCGGTAGGCGGCCACGGTGTTCGCCGAACTGCCGCGCGTAGTCGGCAGATAGACGGTCAGCCAAGCGCGCAACAGGCCCGCGAAAGAGCGGTCAGCGGCCATGTCAACCCACCTCCGGGAACACGCCCCGGTAAGCGCCGTCCATCTTTTCGGCCACGTCTTCACGCATCGGCGCCGTCAGGCGCAGGTAATACTCGGTGGAGCGGATGCCGCGGTGCCCCATGTATGTCCCGAGGAGCGGCACCGCGGCACGCGGGTCAATCCCTTTCCTCTCCAATGCGTGCAACACCTGTACGGCATAACTGTGTCGGATATCATGGGTCCTGGGTGGACGGGCACCGTCGGTGGTGATCCCGGCGGCGGCCATCGCGGACGCCACCCGCCTGGACGCGGCCGGCGCGCTGTAAGCGGCACCGCGCCAGTTCGGGAAGAGCGCCTGGCTAGGTCCGGTGGAGCACAAGCCCATCCGCTCCAAGTAGGCCGCCAGGTCTAGAGCCAGAGACGGCGACATGGGCACCAGCCTGGTGTGGTTCCCCTTGCCGTTGCGGACAGTCAGGACGCCCGAGGCAAGGTCGGCGTCGCCCACAGTCAGAGCCACCGCCTCCCCTATGCGCAGCCCGCAGCACCACAGCGTTTTTATCATCGCCGAGAGCACGATCTGGGATGTTGGGGATTGCGGTGGCGCGGGCGTTTGGTCAACCAAAGCGATTACGCGAGCCATCTCCTCGGCGGTGATTATCCGGGGAGTGAACCGGGGCTCGGGCGGTCGTTCGCCGCGTTGGGGAGGGACCCAGCAGGTGGTCCCCTTGCGGCACAGGAACAGAGCGAACTCGCGGACGACGGCGCGCCGCTGCCGGAGCGTGCCCTGAGTGCGGCGGCCGTCGGGGGCGTAAAACGACTCGGCCGCTTCCCGTGTCATGAACGTCTCGTCCTGCTTGAAGACGGCCAGATGGCGCGACAAGAGCCGCACCACGCTTAGCTGGCTCTTCCCGTACGCGTATCCCAGCGCGCGTTTGCAGGCGATGAACTCTTCAAATAGATCCGGCCGCGCTTCGTCCACAGCAATGTCAGACACGGGGCACCTCCAACGCCGCGGCCCGCAGCGCCTCAACGCCGACCCGCAGGTAGCGCATAGTCGTCTCAGAACTGGCGTGGCCTAGCACCGCTGACACGGCCGGTAGCGTGGCACCGGAGGTCAGCATGGCGGCGGCCGCGCTGTGCCGGAGGCTGTGCAGGCCGTGGTGCCGGTTCGCAATATCCACTCCGGCCCGCTCGAAGCATGCCGTGACGACCCGGCCGAAGGCGGCCGCGCTAGCGTAGGGC
This sequence comes from Bifidobacteriaceae bacterium, assembly GCA_031270825.1. Classification (GTDB taxonomy): domain Bacteria; phylum Actinomycetota; class Actinomycetes; order Actinomycetales; family WQXJ01; genus JAIRTF01. The sequence goes on along the minus strand of JAISXH010000004.1, from coordinate 38,190 downwards.
GCGAACGGCGCGCGTGCCCCTAGGAACACATGCGGGTCGGGGCGGTCGGGACGTTCGTTGCGCCAGTAGTCAAGCAGCGCGAACCGGCATTCGTCGGGCAGCGGCAGGTCTATCCTCACGGTCGTCTTGTGCTGGACCAGCGACAACCGGCCCAGCCGCCAATCGACCTCGTCGAACCGGAGCCGACGGATGTCGCCGGCGCGCAGCCCCAACTGGGCGGCGAGCAACAGCACCGCCCGGTCACGGCGCACCGTCCGGCTCGACGGATCCAACGCCGCCAAAGCCCGCCTAACCTCGTCCGAACTGAACACCGACGGCAGCACCTCGTCGTTATTCACCGGCACCACGGGGAACAAACCCCCCAACACCTCGTCAGCGGCGAACCGCGCTACCAGGAACCGCAGGTACTCGCGGACGAAGAACAGCCGCGCTGACCTGGTCGAAGCGGCCAAGCGAGGCAAACCAGCCAGATAGCCGAACACATCTCCAGGACTCAACGCCGCCACATCGACAACCCCGGACGCCGCCAGAGAAGCGAGGAACCGCCGCGACAAGCACTCCTTGTGTTCCCGCGTGGACGCCGCCAACGCCCGGTCTGACAACGATTCCGCGTACGCCTGATGCACCACGGCGAAACACTGCGGCACCTCGACCCGCGACCGGGGCGCCACCGAGCGGAAATCCCCCGACTCCCCGACGGCCAACAGGCGCCGCACCGCGCGTCTCTTGAACCGGTCCCAGCTAGTTCCCCCTGCTGGGGGACAGCCAATCGACGCCAAGAACGACTCCCCGTCAACCCCTGTAGGCGCGTCGCGCCCCCGCGACAAGCAAAAACGCTCGAACTCCCGCCAAACCGACCCGTACGCCCGCCGAGTCCAGTCGGCATACGACCCATTCTCCAGTTCTCCCTCGGCCAAGCCGATCAACCGGCCAACAGACATGCTCACACGCAGTCGCCTCCTCAAAGTAGTAGAGAAGGACCACGCAACCCCTAAACATTATGTGAAGCAACCCCGACCACGGCAAGGCTCCCACCAGCAGCGACAACCCCCAACTTCACATAACAAGGCACTTCACATCAGAATTGAAGGTCGGCAAGTTCCGTCCAGAGTTTCTCGGCAAGTTGTCGGCATACGTCGGATTGGTCGACGCCGAGGTCCGCGACCCCGCGAAACACGTCCCGACAATTGGGATTCTGCTGTGCACATCCAAGAACGAGGCCGTGGTCAGGTTCACCTTGGCGAACGCGTCCTCCGCTTTGGGCGTGGCCGACTACGAGGGCCTCCCCGCAGTCGAGGAACTGCGGTCGGCGGTGACACCCGGTCGGGCCACCGTGTCGAAGGAGCCCGGCCCAGCCCGCACGGCGGGTTGAACACGCGGCGGCGCACGCCGTCGGACGGCGCGCATAGCGGGGCCGGCCGGGTTGGCGACCTCGGCGTACATGCCCAGGATGTAGACGGGTCGGCGGCGGCGGAGGCGGGATGGCGGTGAAGATCCATGCGCGGGTTCGGCGGGAGGAGACCACCAAGAACACCAGAGTCCAGCACAAGATCCCTTGCGCCTCCGGCTGCTCGTCTTGGATAGGGTTGACGCCATGTTTGCCGCGGGCGGTGGCCCTGACAGTTCTGAGGACCAATCATTCCCGGCCAAGGGAGGCTTCGTTCCTTGGTACAAACAAGCCGGCGCCTGGGTCGCGATCAGCGGGTTGACCTTTGCGTTCGCGATCACGCTGGTCCTCATGATGGGGCCGGCGGGCGACCGGGCCGAGCAGGCCGGCGGCGGCCTCCAGCCTGGCGCCACCGGCGCCGCTGGCGCTACCACGGATGTGGCCAGCCCAGCCGCTGGCGGCGGCGCCAGCCAAGGCGATTACACGCCAGTGGCGACGGCCGAATGCCCCCAGGACGCCGCGACCCCCACGGCCCAAGCAGGCCAGCCCGCCGGCGCGACCGACCTGGGCGGAATCAGGCTGGGCTGCGACGGGGTGCCCGGTGGTCCGGTGGCCGAGCAGACCAAGATCTCGGTCGAGGTCATGTCTGACTACATCTGCCCCTACTGCCTGAAGTTCGAGCAGCAGCTGGGCTCCCAGTTGGAGCAAGCCATGCGCGCCGGCCAGATCAAATTGACCGTGTATCCCATGGGCTACCTGGACGCCTATTCGACCTCCGCATACTCCTCCCGGGCGGCCCGCGCGGTGGTGGCGACGGCGGCACTGGACCCCGCGCATTACTGGGCTTTCGACAAGCTGATGTGGGAGAACCAACCCGCCGAGGGCGGAGCCGGCCTGGATGACAGCCAGATCGCCGATCTGGCGCGTCAAGCCGGTGTGACCGAGGACGCCATCTCCCAGTTCACCACCGGCACCTACAGCGACTGGGTGGCGAACACCACCCAGGTGGTCACCGCCTCCGAAGGTTTCCAGGGCACGCCCTGGGTGCTGATCGGCGATGGCGTCAATCTGTACGCCTGGGATTGGTCTGGCGGCGACCTCCAGACCGCCATCGCCAAGGTCGCGGCCGGCGAACAGCCGTAGCCACGCCCGATCACGTGGTCTCGCGGCCCGCAGCTATTCCCAGACGAAGGCGACCGTCACCGCGGCTGCGGCGATCGGCACAGCGAACTGCGCGACCCACATCAAGCTGCGCCCGTGTCCCCCCTTCGCCTTCCCGGCTCGGCCCCTGATCGCGCGCCTTGCGCTCAGCGCCCAAATCCCATAGGCGGCCGCAATCAGCACAAGACCGCAGAGCACAAACCGCACGGACGCCTGATGACATTGCGCCGACCCCATGGACACACTCGGCGCGGACGGCCCAAGATCGAAAACCGCCTCCGCAACGCACCGCGCTGGTCCCCCGCCGACATCTACTGTGGGCGTGGTGTTGAGGACACCCAAACCGATGACCTGAAGGACCGACGCCGCCATGAACCCCGTCCATGCTCGCGTGTCGCAACGCCTCAGTCTCGGCGAAGCCACGGGCAACACCACCAGAGCCGCCAGCACCACGCCGAGAACTCCACTTATCGCGTAGCCGGTGACAACCGAGTCCAGCATCGCGGCCTCCCTTCGCCCAAATCCCCTCTGAACACTCGCGCGGACGACCAGCCCACCTGGTTTGTGTAGCCTATCGCCGTTCTCCGGATCACACGGCTCGGCGGCTGGCTACGAATTGGCCACCAACGCCCGCCACACAATCGTCTTGTGGCCCTGCTGGCTGGCCAGGTTGATGAACGTCTGCAGAGGAACATTATGCCTATTGTTGCTCTTTTGCGAAATGAGGGGGCTGTAATAACTCTTGCCCGTGGGACTCTCTTTGCCGGTGACGTACTTCTTGCCGGTCACTACCAACATGTGATCAATGGTGCCATCCGCCTGTCCCCGGGGATCCCAATCAACCCAAATGATGTCGCCCTTGTTGGTGTTCCAAATGTTGCCGGCATTCCTATTGTACCTGCCGCTGTAGTTATACACGTACACGTTGTTGTAATGTGCGTTGACCCAAGTCCAAGTCGCCCCGTCCGGACCAGAAAGATTGTATGTCCACACCTTGCTGTTCTTGCCGTCAAGCCAATTCCCATTCACTGGCGAAAAACCCGCCTGATCTAGGACCTGCGAACCGAAATTGGTGCAGTTCGGGCTGGCCATGGGGTAGGCCGGGTTGTTATCCGCCTTCGCGTCTCCGTCGTATGGGCTCCTCGTCCACTTCAGTGCATAATCCGCAAACTTTGTGGTGTCCACTTTGGGCTGAGCGGCCGCCTTAGGGCCGGCCACCCGTGCGTTGGCCTCGGAAGCCGCGGCCGAAGCGCCTTTGAGATCAGCCGACACCGACGCCGACGGGCTGCCGACCGCCGCCGCAAAGTCGCCCGCAGCCACCGTAGGACTGACGACCGCCACAAACCCATCGCTGACGGCCTGGTAGGCTGCACCGCGCTTCGCCGAGGTCGGCGCCAAGGCGATCACATGCTCGTCCGCCCATGACGAAGTGACGGATGACTTGTCGTACAGGCTCTTTGACACCACTGTAGTCACGACTTCTGCGGTCGCCACGACCTTTCCATTAGTCGTCGCCACAGAGCGAAGATTCGCTCGGACCGTAGCATGTCGGATAGCTAGCCCGGAATCGGCGAACGAGTCCCTGAGCGCGCCGACACTAGACTCCGCGAACCTGGCCTGCGCCGTCGTCACCGTGGCAGGTAGGGGCTTCAAGGCGGCCCCCTTAAGAATCGTTTCGTCGCCGGGCGCTACCGCCCTTAGATATGCCTGTTCAAGTGAATAGCTATAGCTATTCAGCGCCTGCGCCACCGCCGCGTCGGCGACTGCGGTTCCCGCTAACGCTTCGTGAGCTCCGGGGGCCACCATTCCGACTGCTGCCACGACTGCGGCTAGGGCAAGGGCGGCATGCCTTCTCATATTCACTTCGTGCCTCCTTGGGCTTTCGAGGGTTGGGAGCTTGCCAACCCTTCGGACGCTACCCCCCCCCGGCTCCAAGTGTCAAGAGGACGTCATGCTTCACCTGACCTCGACCCAATCGGGGCACCTCACATTAGACCCGAAGAAGAAGGACCTGGCCGAGGAGTTCAAGAACGCCGGGCGGGAGTGGGCGGCGAGGAGCGCCGCGCCGAGGGTCGGCGTCCACGACTTCCCGGGGCTGGGCCGCGCAAACCCGTGCGACGTCTACGGCTTCACCCGCCCGCCCGGGGCGCGCCGACACCGGCTCAACGCCCTCGCCCCGGCCGCGCCATCAGCGGCTCAGCGGCCCAGGCGACGCTCGCGGACGGCATAGGAACGCAAGGCCCGGAGGAAATCGACCTTCCGGAAGGCAGGCCAATAGGCCTCGCAGAAGTAGTACTCGGCGTGAACCGACTGCCACAGGAGGAACCCGGATAGGCGCTGCTCGCCCGAGGTCCGGATGACCAGGTCCGGATCGGGCTGGCCCCGGGTATAAAGGTGCTCGGCGATGTGCTCCACGTCGATCGTCTGGGCCAGCTGCTGAATCGACATACCGGCGCGGGCCTTGGTCTCCAAAAGCGACCGAACGGCATCGGCGATCTCGCGACGCCCACCGTAACCAATCGCAACGTTGACATGTAACCCGTCGACTTGGGCCGTGCGCGTCTGGGCCTGATGCAAGCGCTCAGCTGTTTTGTAGGGCAGCAGATCGAGCGCGCCGACCACCTGAACGCGCCAACGCCCGGTCTGGGCTAGCGCCTCGACCGACTGCTCAATGATCGTCACCAGTTGATTCAATTCCGCTGGCGGTCTGGCCAGATTGTCGGTCGAAAGCATCCACAGCGTCACCAATTCGACCCCGACCTCTTCCGACCAGGTCAGCAACTCGGCGATCTTGTCCGCCCCGGCGCGGTGCCCTGTCGCCGTCGACGTGCCCGCCTCCTTGGCCCAACGCCGGTTCCCGTCCAGGATCACGCCGACATGCCGGGGCAAATCCTCCCGGCGCAGCCCTTTGAGCAGCCGCCATTCGTACAGGCGGTACAGCGGTCGAGGCAGAGACATCGCGTCAACTCTAGCCCCGGCCGGGCTCCCGCGCCGCGCCCGAAGGCATCCCGGTTTTCCTCCAGCGGACGATGCCGCCCGGCCTCCCACCAGCCCAAACGCGCCTGCCGCCAATGCCGGGTCGGGGCGCCGGCAGATCGCAAGTCTGCACCGATTGTGCACATCTCAATGCCAGCGCGCGGGACAACCTACGATACCGTAAGTTAAGTGATGACCGCTCAGACCAGTGAACTTCCCCGCCCGCAGGTGGGCGAACCCGAAGCCCGGCCGCGACTGCGCGGCTGGATCCACGCGGCAATGTTCCCGCTGACGATCGCCGCCGGGATAGTGCTGATCGTGGTGGCGCGGGGACCGGCCGCGAAGGTCGGGTCGACGGTCTTCGTCACCACGGCGATCCTCCTATTCGGCACATCTGCCACCTACCACCTGGGTAACTGGGGGCCGCGCTGGTCGGCCGCGCTCAGGCGCCTGGACCATTCGAACATCGCCCTGATCATCGCCGGGACCTACACGCCGCTGTCCTTGTTGCTCCTGCCGACTCGCACAGGGGTGCTCCTGCTGGTGGGGGTGTGGGTCGGGGCGCTCGGGGCGATCCTGGTCCGGATGTTGTGGCTGAACGCGCCGCGCTGGAGCTACGTGCCGATCTATATTGCCCTGGGCTGGATCGCCTTGTGGTTCCTGCCGCAGTTCTGGCGTTCTGGGCACGCCATAGTCTGGCTGTTGCTGGCCGGCGGCCTGGCCTACACCGCCGGCGCGGTGGTCTACGGCCTCAAGAAGCCGAATCCCTCGCCCAAGTACTTCGGCTTCCATGAGATCTTCCACGCCTGCACAGTCGTGGGCTTCTCCTGCCACTTCATCGCCGTCTGGATGGCCGCCACCCGCGCCTAGGAATCCGGCGAACAAACCGGATTCCTAGGCGCGAAGCTGTGCTTGCTTGCCCAAGCGCCGGCCATCCGCCTCCCGGTCGAGTTCGACGGTATCCGGTTAGACAGATGTCGAAGACGTCGGCCCGGGAGTCGTCGGATCCGCCGCTCGGTGCGGCGGCGAGGCGAAGAGCGCTCGCGCGCCTGATTCCTGACGCTCGTTGTGCTGGCTGGTTCGGCGGGGCTGTGATCTGCCGTTTTGTGGTGGGTGGGTGTGGAATGCGTACTAATGATTCTGCGGATTGGCCTGGCCAGGTGGGCCAGTGGCGGGTGCGGAAGACGCGGACCGATCTCGTCACGCCACCTAACTGCTGCGCGGCGATTACCTCAGGCCTGCGAACAGGTCGTTCTCCGGAAGGTCGACTGGCACAGAAGTGAAAGCCAGCTCGAAGTCCTCGTGCGGCCAAACCTCGCGCTCAATCCCGCGCGGAACCGCGAAGAACCATCCGTCTGGATCGACTTGCGAGGCGTGGGCGCGCAGCGCCGCGTCGCGGACCGGGAAGAACTCCGCCACTGGCACCTGCGTGGTGATTCGCTGCTCGCGGATCTGGTCTTCGCGCCGGCGATCAACCCATTGGTCGTAGGGCGACTCAAGCCCGCGCGCCTTCAACGCCCTGTCCAGAGCCACCGCGCGATCAACCGATATGCCCTGGTCATAGTAGATTTTCGGAACCTGATGGGCTGGTCCCAGCTCCGGATGGACGGCCGGGTCGGCCGCGATTTCAAGCGCCGCCATTGAGACCTTATGCGTGTGGACATGATCCGGGTGCGGATAACCGCCAGACGGATCGTAAGTAGTCAAGACTTGCGGCCTGATCTTCCGGATCAGCGCCACCAGCGGCACCGCCGCCAGAGCCGGGTCGACCGTGGCGAACGAACCGAGCGGGAGCGGCTCCGCCAGATCGCCTTCAGGCAGGCCGGAATCGACAAACCCGAGGAACTGCTGCTCGACGCCGAGGATGCGGGCGGCATCGGCCATCTCTTGGCGACGGCGGCCGGGCAGGTCACGCAGGAGCGCCGGATCGTCCTTGAGCTTGGGGTTGAGCACATCTCCACGCTCCCCGCCGGTGAAGGTGGCGACCACCACGCGCACGCCTTCGGCCGCGTACTTGGCCATAGTCGCGCCGCCTTTGGACGACTCGTCGTCCGGGTGCGCGTGGACCGCGATCATGGCGAGGCCGGAATCAGTCACCCGCACACTTTGCCCCATCTGCCAGCTCACGTCCATTCCGGTGAAGACCGCCGCCCGGGCCTGGCAACCAACGGCGGTCTGGCGCCGCAGGCGCAGCCCGACGCCGAGCGCGGCGCCACCCCGCCAACACAGGGCGGCGCCCGGCCCTCAGGCGTAGGACGTCCGATGCCGTGGGCCAAGCCGGTGGTTCGCCGTCGCCCACCTGCCCAGGGCGTCGGCTCGCCGGCGCCCGGCCGGTCTGGCGCGGGCGGCGCCGCTGGCGCTGTAGTATCGGTGCGAAAGCCAGAGCGCAGACCACATGGTCGGCGCGTTTTTTGTGAATGGAGATGCAAGTGTCAGAAACCTACACGGGTGAGTTTTACTGCGTGAAATGCAAGCAGAAGCGCGAAGCCACAGGCGATGTTGTGGTCACCAACGACCGTCGCATGGCCAAGGGAGTTTGCCCCGCATGCGGTACCAAGCTCAACCGGATCCTCGGCAAGGCCTGACAACCGGGATCATTCCTTGAGGGGGGTCGCGCCACCGGCGCGGCCTCCCTTTCTGCTTGTCGCGGCCCCGCCGCTGACCGGCATGGCCGGTCGAGGCAACCAGAGGGCCAGAGCTTGGTCAGCCACACTGCGATCTGGGCGAGGGAACGGCTTTTCTGGTTAGCTTGACCGAGCCGGGACACCGGATCCTCGGCCGCAGTTGGTCCGCCTGGCCGGTCTAACCCCACGACCAGTCGGCTGACTTCGACAACCCGCGTTCAGAGCCAAGCGGCGCCGATATCGGGGCGGATCGCTGGTGTCTAGGAGCGTGGTGAACAACCACGCTCCGACCGTGTTGACGCAGGGCAGCGGAACGCTGACCAGCGGAAACGCGGAAGGCAAACGCTGCTTTGCCGGGTTCCAACCCTGTCGGCACGCGGGCGAACAGAGTTTGTCCTGGGGGTCTGGTTTGTTCACCGGATTCCCAGGAAGGGTCGGCCGATCCCGACCCGTTGGCGACGCCACCAGCCAGTGAAAGACAAGACGAGACAGACGATGACCATCAAGAGCCCAGCCCAGACCGGCCCGAACCCGGTCGACCACAGCGCCGAGTTGGCGGCCGCCTATCCCGAGTACTCGCACAAGCAGATCATGCGCATCCTGTCCGGCCTGCTGCTGGCGATGTTCGTGGCCAACGTGGCGGGCACGGTGGTGGCGAACGCGCTGCCGACCATCACGGCGACCTTGGGCTCGACCCAGCAGCAGTACACCTGGATCGTCACTGCGACACTGCTGGCCTCGACGGCTTCGACGCCGATCTGGGGCAAACTGTCCGACCTGTTCAACAAGAAGAACCTGTTCCTGATCGGGCTGGGCGTGTTCATTGTTGGATCGCTGCTGGCCGGCGCCAGCCCCTCGACCATCTATCTGATCGCTTTCCGAGCGGTGCAGGGCTTGGGTCTGGGCGCGATGATGTCGCTGACGCAGTCGATCATCGGATCGGTCATCCCACCGTTGCAGCGCGGGCGCTACATGGCTTACACCGGCGCGGTCATCGCGGTGGCGACGGTGGTCGGCCCGCTGGTGGGCGGTTTCCTGGTGGATGTGTCGTGGCTCGGTTGGCGCTGGTGCTTCTGGTCGGCGGCGCCGATCGCGCTGGCCGCCGGGGTGGTGCTGCAATTCCAACTCAAAATGCCGAAAACGTCGGGTCGGACCGACACCAAGGTGGACTGGCTGGGCGCGGCGCTGGTCTGCGTCTCGGTCTGCTCGCTGCTCATTTGGATATCCTTCGCCGGGCACTCGTTCGCCTACGGGTCCTGGACCAGCGCCGCGTTGCTGGGCGGTTTCACGATCGCCACGGGGTTGTTCATCTGGGTCGAATCCAAGGCGGTCAACCCGATCATCCCGCTCTGGCTGATGCGCAAGCCGACCACGGCGCTGGCGGTGGTCGCCTCGATCGCGGTCGGGATCGGCATGTTCGGCGCTTCGGTCTTCCTGGGCCAGTATTACCAGGTGGCGCGCGGCTATTCGCCCACGGCGGCCGGTTTGATGATGATCCCGATGATGCTGGGCGTGCTCCTGTCCTCAGTTTTCATTGGGCGCTGGGTGTCCTCGGTGGGGGTCTGGAAGCCGTTCGTGGTAGCCGGTTCGGCGGTCCTGCTAGTCGGGTTCATCCTGATGTCGACCGTCCGTTTCGAAACGCCCTTGTGGCTGATCGCCATCTATGGCCTGATCGCTGGCCTGGGCGTGGGCATGACCATGCAGAACCTGGTGCTGGCGGTGCAGAACTCGGTCTCGGTCCACGACGTCGGCGCCGCCTCGGCGGTGGTCACGTTCTTCCGCTCGCTCGGCGGCACGATCGGCATCCAGGTGCTGGGCTCGGTTTTCGCCACCCACGTCAGGGGCCTGCTCCAGACCCGCCTGTCCGAACTACGGGTGCCGTTGACCGGCGAGGTCGCCAATCCCCAGTCGATGTCGTTGGATTTCGCCAAACTCCCCAAGCCGGTCGCCGATGCCGTCCGGTCCTCCTATGGGGATTCCGTCGGCCAGCTATTCCTCATCGCCGCAGCCGTTTCGGTTGTGTCCCTGGCGGCGGTGATATTCATGAAGGGCACCCGCCTGGCCGCGAAGCTGAACACCTCCGAATCAGCCGACAACAAGGGTTAGAGTCCCTGCGCGACCTGGCGCAACTGCCAGACGTCCTGGTCAGATGCAGTCAAAGGGTCCGGCCGGGGGTCCGTCTGGTGGCCGCCAGGCGGCCGCGGTCGTCCGCGCCCCGATCCGACCCGACAGGTCCGAACCGTAAAGTTTGGCCACTGTTCCCCCAATGCCGCCCTTCCGTTCAACCTCCGTTCACCTAGGCCTGGAACGCTCTAATTCGGGATCGGGGGACCCCAGCCGATCACGTGAGAACTGCGCGGATGTGGCTGCCAGAACGCCAACCTTATTCGCTCCTGAGGGTGTCCATGGCCAACACTGTGTTGAAGGCGCTGCCTGCTGCGGTCCGCGGCGCGGGCGGCGGCCCCGCTGCCACCGGCGGGGCCGCCGGCGGCACCGTCGGCGGCAGCACAGGTTTCGCATCCGGACCACCCGGCGGCGGGGGCAAGGACGCCAAGGCGGCCACGGATCGAGACTCCCAGAACGCCGCCGGCCAAGACCGGCCCCGCCGGATCAAGACCATGACCGGCGCGGCGGACCGCGTCTTCAAGTACGGCTCGCATGGCGCCGGACTGCTGGTGCTGGTGATCATGACCCTGGTCGGATTGTTCCTGGCGATCCGCGGCGGCCAGGCGATCTCCCAGGCCGGGGTCCAGTTCTGGACCGAGCAGGATTGGGAGCCCAACTCGGGCCGGTTCGGGATCGCGGCGGTGCTGTTCGGCACCGTCGTGATCGCGGTGATCGCGATCGCCGTGGCCCTGCCCCTCGCCCTGGGCACGGCCACCTATATATCTGAGTACGCGCCGCCAAGCGTCAAGTCCCTTCTGGTCGGCGTGGTCGACCTGATGGCCGCCATCCCCTCGGTGGTCTATGGGCTCTGGGGCATGTTCTGGCTGCAGGGCCACTTGCTGCCGGTGGCGCAGTGGATCGCCACCCATTTCGGTTGGATACCGATCTTCAAGGTTGACCGCTTCGATCCCCGAGACCCGCTGGCCACGCCGACTGTGTTCACGGCATCGGCGTTCTTGGCCGGGCTGGTGGTCGCGATGATGGTGGCGCCCATCGCCTGCTCGGTCATGCGCGAGGTCTTCGCCCAGGCCCCCGTCGGCGAACGCGAGGGCGCGCTGGCGCTGGGCTCGTCGAAGTGGGGAATGATCCGCTCGGTGGTGTATCCGTTCGGCCGGGGCGGGATCATTGGCGGAACCATGTTGGGATTGGGCCGCGCCTTGGGCGAGACCATCGCCGTCTACCTGGTCATCTCCCCCGTCTACGTCATCAACTGGCAGGTCCTGTCGACCGGTTCCAATTCGATCTCTTCCCTGATCGCGCTGCATTACGGGGAGGCTTCCGACTTCGAGTTGTCTGGCTTGATGGCGGCGGGCCTGGCCTTGTTCGTGGTGACCATGCTGGTGAACTTCGGCGCCGGAATCATCATCCAGCGCTCGCGGTCTGGCGAGTCGAGTTGAGGCGCCCGCTATGACTGTCAGTCCCGCTCCCGCCAGGCCGCCGATGCCGCCCGCCCCGCCTGCCAGCGCCAACCCGGCCGCCAGCCTGAACCGGCCCGAACCGAACCCGCCGACCAGCGCACCCGCCAGACCGCCGATGCCGCCGATGCCGCCGATGCCGCCGGCGGCACCGAACGCGCCCGCCAGTGCAACCGGCGGGGTGCGCCGCCGGGCGCTGATGCCGGATCGCTACCCGCTCACATTCCTCCCGGCCGAATCCGCAGTCGGCTCCGGACCGAGCCGGCCGGAGGCGCGGCGCAATCTGGCCCAGATTCGCCGCGAGGATGTGCTCCGGATCGTCGGCACAGCGGTCGCCGCGGTGGCGACCACGGCCTGGCTGTTCACCCAGGTGATTCCGGCCTCGGGCCCGTTGGCGTTCACGCTCACCGCCTATCTGTTGTTCCTGGCCTTCTTTGTGGCCCTGATCAGCTTGGATGAGAACCGGGTGACCATCGCCGACCGGGTGGCCGCGGTCTTCATCCATTCGGCGGCGATCGTGCTGCTGGCGGCGCTGGCCGTGGTGGTGGTGTTCACCTTGGCCAGGGGCGCTGGGGCGTTCAGACATCTGAACTTCTGGACCGAGGACATGTCGCTGGCCGGGCCGCTGGCCCCGTTGACGGCCGGCGGGATGCTGCACGGCGCCATCGGGACGCTGATCATGATCGCCTTCGCCCTGGCGATCTCGATTCCGCTGGGGCTGATCTGCGCGGTCTTCTTGGCCGAGTTCCCCTCGCCGTTCGCGCGCGTGGTGCGGATCGTGGTGGAGGCCATGACAGCGCTGCCGTCAATCATCTGCGGTTTGTTCATCTACGCCACCTACATACTTTTGTTCGGGGGCGAGATGTCGGCCTTCGCCGCCAGTTTGGCGATCACCATCATGATCCTGCCGATCATTGTCCGCTCTGCGGACGTGGTGCTGCGCCTGGTCCCGGCAACTCTCAAGGAGGCCTCCCTGGCGACCGGCGCCAGCCGCTGGCGGACCATTTGGCATGTCGTCTTGCCGACCAGCCGTTCCGGTCTGATGACGGCGGTGGTGCTGGGAACGGCCCGCGGGATCGGCGAGACCTCGCCGGTGCTGCTGACCGCCGGCTACACCAACCACCTCAATCTGAACCCCTTCTCCGGGCACATGGTGTCCTTGCCGTTCGCCACCTTCACGCTGGTCAAATCCCCGGAGCCGAGCCAGGTCGCGCGCGGCTTCGGCGCCGCCGCCGTGCTGATGGCAATGGTCTTCGGACTGTTCTGGGCGGCGCGCTGGCTGGGCGGCAAAGGCGCCGGGATTCTCTCGCCGCGCGGCGAGCGCCGCGCTCGAGCCGCCTCCATGCGGGACGTCCAGCGTTACGCCAGCCGCGACCTGTTCAAGGCCGCCGCCGAGTTCGAAGCGGCGGCCCAACGCAGCGAACCGCTGCGCCAGCCTTCCGGAGGTGTCCCATGAAATCCGCGCCTATTCGCCCTGCGGGTGGCGATCTGATCACCCGGCGCAGACACTACCGGCGCGTCGATCACCGCTCACTCCCCCGCCCCCGTCCGGCTGGCGGCGCCCTGACGGGCTGGAACCGGAGACGGCGCGCGGCCGCACTGGTCGGCATCGTGCTCATGGTTGGCGGCGCCCTCGGATCAGCGCATCCGGCGCTGGCGGCCGGGACGGTGCACGCGCCCATCACCGGATCCGGCTCGACCTGGTCCGCCAACGCGCTGCAACAGTGGATTTCCAATGTGTGGGGGAATTACCGCTGGAAAATTGACTACACCGAGTCCGGCTCCACGCAGGGCCGGAACGACTTCAAGAACGGAACAGCCGATTTCGGCGTCTCAGAGATCCCCTACGCGATCTCCAATTCGAACGAGGGCGACACCCAGCCCAATCGCCGATTCGCGTACATGCCCATAGTCGCCGGAGGGACCGCGTTCATGTACAACCTGCAAATCGGAGGCAAGCGGGTGACCAATCTGCGGCTCTCCGGGGATGTGATCGCGAAAATCTTCACCGCTGTGATCACCCAGTGGGATGACGCCGCCATCAAAGCCGACAATCCGGCGTTGGCGCTGCCGAATCTGCCCATCATTCCCGTGGTCAGAGCGGACGGTTCGGGCGCCACCGCCCAGTTCTCCATCTGGCTGCGCCAAGAGCACACCGCTATCTGGGACGCCTATTGCGGCCGGGTTGGACGCCCCCTGGTGAACGGGCATTGCGGGGTGACCTCGAACTATCCCACGGTGGCGGGCTCCGGTTTCGTCTCGAAATCAGGATCGAATGGCGTGTCCGGATACGTCGCCCAGTCCTATGCGGTCGGGGCAATCACTTTTGTGGAGTATTCGTACGCGCTCAACGCGAACTTCCCGGTGGCCAAGGTCTTGAATCAGGCCGGCTATTACTCCGAGCCCACAGCCTCCAACGTGGCGGTCGGCCTGTTGCAGGCGAAGATCAACCAGGACACCAACTCCGCCGATTATTTAACCCAAGACTTGCGCGACGTCTACACCAACTCCGACCCAAGGGCGTATCCACTGTCAAGCTATTCATACATCATCCTGCCGACGGCCCTCGAATCCGGTTTCACCGAAGACAAAGGTCTGACTTTGGCTGATTTCGGTGCCTATTTCCTATGTGAGGGCCAGCAACAGGCCGACACTCTGGGCTACAGCCCGCTGCCGGTCAACTTGGTCCTGGCCGGTCAGGACCAGATTGAGAAGATTCCCGGTGGCGATCCGGCGATCAAAGGGATCGCCGATTGCCACAATCCGACCCTCGACCCGTCCGATCCGAACGGCAACGCCTTGGCCAAGAACGCGCCCTTCCCCGAAGAGTGCGACAAGCAAGGCGTTGTCCAATGCGTCAAAGGAACCGGGGGAGCCAAGAATCTCTCCCTGGACCAGACCGCGAACCAATCCGACCCGGACGGCGTGTCCGGCGGCGGCACTGGCGGTTCCGGCGGCGGCGGAGGGACCAGCAACGGCAATGGGGCCGGGGCCGACGGGTCGGGCGGCGCTGGCGGTTTGGGCGAACCTGCCGGCGCCAATCTTGGCCAGGACGGCGCCGGACTCGCCGGAGACACCGAAGTGGTGTCGCCGGGCGAGGCCGACCCGGTCCTGGCGATGGCGGCCGCCAGCCCCCAATCCATCCCGGCGCCCGGCGCCACCTCCGCGGCGCGACTGGTGATGTTGGCGGCGGGCGCCGGGGTGCTAGCCGCCACCATTCTGCCGCCGGTCTTGGGCAAGCGCGGGGCCCGCAAGAGACCGAAGCTGGGGCGTGTGGCGGCGGCGAGACCAACTGCTCTGGCCGCTGGGGCGGCTGTGGCCGCCGCATCGCGTCCGTCACCCGCCTCCAGTTCGCCACCGGCCTCCCGTCCGTCACCGGCCTCCAGTTCGCCACCCACCTCCCGACCCTCACCGGCCTCCAGTTCGCCACCGGCCTCCCGTCCCTCACCGGCCTCCAGTTCGCCACCCACCTCCCGTCCCTCACCGGCCTCCAGTTCGCCACCCGCGCCCAGCCCGTCCGCCGACCGCGGACACGCGGGCCGGGCCATCCCCCCGGGCGGCCGTTGGTCCTCTCATCCGGTGGCCGCTTGGCGCGAAGAGGACCAGTCATGAACCACGCCGCCGCCGTGCCGTCCGCCGATGCCGTGTTGCGCGCCCGTCCCCGCATCGCCGCACATCGCCGCGCCCGTTTCGCCACCGCCGCCGATCCGCGCCCGTCCCCGCCCGCGCTGGCGCCCCGCGTCCCCGTGCCCAACGATGCCGGACCCACCCGGGGCACGGGGACCCCCTGGGCTGATCGAGAGGAACGCGCCGATGCCTAGACCTTCGAACAGGATGATTGCCGGGCGCGCCGCTGTGGCGCGCCACGGCTCGCGGCTGGCCGCGACCGGACTGGCGCTGGCGCTGGCGGCCGGGGCCGGCCTGGCGGCCTTGCCCGGTCCGCGCGCGGTGGCCGCAGACGACTCGGCCGTCACCATCGCCTGGGCTGGTGGAAACCCCGCCGACCTGCAGCAGTACCAGCCAGACCGCGACCCGTCCTCAATCCACCACCAGGATTTCGAGAACGTCCGGGTCACGGTCTCACGGACCCGCGATCTGGTGGACGAGGCCGTCACCGTCACAGTCACCGGCATGCCCGGCCCCACCCAGGCCTTGCCGGCCATCACTCCGTCCATCGCTGAACTGGGCGCCAGCTTTATCCAAGCTATGCAGTGTTGGGGCGACCCGGCCGATCCGGAGTTCTACAAGAATTGCCTCTTCGGAGCATGGATCACCAACATAAACTCGCAAGCGAGGCCCGCGGGAGAGCACACGACCGTGCTCCGGGCGGGCACTGCTAGCCGAGACTACGATGTCCCGTTCCGAGCGGTCACCGGCGCCGAGTATTCCGCGATACTAGCCGGCCACGCCAACGCCGACACCCCCATACTCCAGGTGATGCAGCCGCAGACCACAAACGAACGCCACGAGATGGTCGACGCGTCCGGCACGGCCGAATTCCTGTTCGAAACCCAATCGGCCGCGGCCCAGCCGTACCTGGGCTGCGGCGACCAAACCTCAGCCACCGGCACACGCTGCTGGCTGGTGATAGTGCCTCGCGGCCTCCACATCTCCGCCACCAGCGAGGGCTGCCCGTCACCCGTGACAATTGACACGCCCTCCCTGGTGCTCCAACGCAACTCGCCGGTCAACCCGGCCTGCGATTACTGGGCCAACCGGGTTGTGGTGCCGCTAGACTTCCGGCCTACCGAATCGCCTTGCCCGCCTGGAGCCCTTGAACGCCTGGTGGTCGGCACCGAGGCCATCCAATTGGCCTTCTCCTCATGGCAGGCCGGCCTTTGTCAATCTGGCGGCAGCGCCTACGCGCTGAGCTCCGGGGCGGACTCAGTGGTGCGGGGCCAACTCCTGTCCGGTCAGGCGTCAATGGCCATCACCAGCCGGCCCCTGAGCGAAGAGTACCTACCCGAAGGCGCCGACCTGGCCCCTTTGGCCGAGACCGAACTGGTCTACGCCCCGGTCGCTGTCACCGGGGTGGCCATCGCCTTTCTGGCCAACAACAAGGGCGTCAGGGCGGCCGAGCTGAAGCTCACCCCGCGGCTCATCGCCAAGTTGGTCACCCACTCCTACAGACTTCAACAAGGCCTCTTCGCTTTCAGCTCCGTACCGGGCATGCCGCCGGGACCGTGGAGCACGAACCCGTTCAGACTCGCCTCCGATCCGGAATTCAAAGCCCTGAACGGAGACGGGTTCGTCAGCGACGGCACGCTGATCATGACCGGCCCCAATGCCAGCGATTCGATCGCCCTGCTCTGGGCCTATCTGCAAGCCGACGCCGCGGCCCGCGCCTTCCTCAGCGGCGAGCCCGACAACGTCCTTCCCGGCGATGAGGGCAACAGCGGCATGACCATCAACCCGTACTATCTCCCCAAGGGCCATCCGAACGCCAGGGTTCCAGCTTTTGTCGAAGGCGAAGAGTACGGATCCGACAATCGCGGCGGCTGGGCTTTGCTGCCGGCGTTGCAATTGGAATTGGATCCAGCCGGCGCGGTGGTTTGGCGCGAGGTCGGCCTAGCCCACACCGACGGCACGCCCCTGTGCCTCTGCGAGGCGCCTGTGGACACCTTCATGAAGGCTGACGAGACACTCAGGCCACGTCTGCTGCCGTTGTTCGACTTGGGCGAATACCGTTATGACGTCCAGCAATATCTCCCCTACGCCAGCGGACTGTCTGCGGCCGCGGGCATGGTGTTCCGAGGCGACACGGGCAGCAAGACCCTATACGACTCCACCAATGCCGACCCCGCCAACGGCATTCCGGGCACGTACGTTTCCAACGGCCTATGGCGACAGGACCAAGTTTTTCTGACCGGATTCACGGGTTCGGCCAACGCTGCCGTCTACGGGCTCAAGACCGCTTCCCTCCAAGCTCCGAATGCTCCCGGCGTCTTCGTCAACGCCGACGAGTCCGGCGTCGCGGCAGCGCTGGCGGACCAGCAGCCGACGGGCGTCGACGGCGTGACCAAGACCGACCCCGCGCTCCTGCCCTCCAACGCCTACCCCCTGACTTCGGTTCTGTACGCCGCTGTCAACCTCAACACCGCCGATCAAGCCGCCCGCGATCAGTACGCCGACCTCATCGAGTTCGCCGTGACGGATGGCCAGGTACCCGGCCACTCGACAGGCCAGCTTCCGCAAGGATATGTGCCGCTGAGCGACGAACTGCGCCTCCAGGCCCTGGCCACGGCCGCGTTCATCCGCGATTATCAATCAGACTCCGACACCGGGGAAGACGACGACCCGTCCCCTGAAGACCAGGTCGCGCCCAATGACCGCGATCAACCGAACTCGAATTGGTCCAACGCCCGCCAACAACAACCGAACGTGGGCGCGCAGAGCCCCGGCTCCGGTCTGATCTCCACCGCCGACCCCAACCTCCCGGACGCGTCAGGTGACCCGGACCCTTTGACTAGCGGGACCGACACCGCCTATTCACAAACCGAAGCCAAGACCGAGGCGGTTACCGCCAGCACCGAGCCCCCCGGGCGGCGCGCGCTGGGCGCCTTGCTGGCCATCGGCTTGAGCGGGGCCGTCGCGGGCCCCTTGCTGCTGCGCCGGCGCGAGATCTCGCCATGACCCCGCACCGCCACCATGGCTCCAGCTTCCCCGCAAGCTTCCCCAGCATTGGCGACACGCCAACCGCGAAGGAAGGCCCCCACCCCGCGCGTCCTCGACAGACGCTTGCGCGGGGTAGAGGCAACCAGCGGTTGCCCAACAGGGCAACCGACCAACCTCCAACTCTACAAGGAGATCAAATGAACAATCGCAAGCGCGCCATTGGCGCACTCGCGACGGTTGGCACGGCCGCGGCCGCGCTGGCCCTGTCAGCCGGACCGGCTCTGGCCGATCCGCCATCGGGGGAATACCGTCCCCTCGTCGGCACTGGGAGCGACACCACCCAATACGTCCTCGGCGCCCTTGGCGACGCCATCTTGAGCGGCGGCAACAAGGTCATCGGGTCCTATGACGCGATCGGCTCGGCCCAGATCAAGACTCGTGCCACCGGTGGGCAGTTCAACCGGCCCAACGGATCATCCAACGGCCTGCGGGCTCTGACGGCATCGATCAATCCGACCGGCGGTTACGTGTGGCCGTTCGCCGGCGGCGTCGACATCACTGGTCAACTCGATTTCGCCAGGTCCTCCAGCGGGCCGTCCAGCCAGTATGAAGGCACCGAACTGACGTTTATCCCCTTCGGCAAGGACGCGGTCAGCTACGCCTACTCCGATTTCGGATCAGCCTCGGTCCCGTCCGCCCTGAGCAAAGCCGAATTGGCCGCGATCTACCGGGGCGACGTCACCACCTATGTCGACGCCAGCGGCACGACCCGTGCCTATGCGCCGCTCCTGCCGCAGACCGGATCAGGCACCCGGCAGTTCTTCCTGCAGCAAATCGGCGTCTCTGAAGCCCAGGTTGCGTGGATCCCATCCGCCACGGTGCAGGAGAACGACGGCTCTCAGATCGACGCCATCGGCGAGATCGTGCCCTTCTCGGTGGCTTCCTGGATCGCGCAGAACAACAGCGTTGTGCCGAACACAATCGCTGACAACGATGTGAAGATCGGAGCGAACGACCACGACTTCCTCGGAGTCATCAAGGCCATTCGGCTGGGCTCGCTCAACCCGAGCTTCCCGATCAGCCGCCTGGTCTATAACGTGGTGCAGACCTCGCGCCTCAGCGGCACGTCCTCAGCGGACGTCCTGCTCCAACAGACATTCGCCGGTGCGCAATCGGCCGTCTGCCAAGCCGGTTCGGTCATCACCGCCTACGGCTTCGGCGCAATCCCGAACTGCGGCGACACCACCACCTACAAGAGCGGCTACGTGACCGCGTAGGCAAGAGACGAGGAAACCCAAGATGTTCAATCCGACCAACAATCAGCAATCCAAGACAAGAGGAGAAAGACACATGATCACCATCACCGCCAAGAAAGCCCTGGCCACACTGGCCACCGCCGCAATGGCCACCGCCGCCCTCGTGGTAGTGGCACAACCGGCCCTGGCCGACGACCCGATGCGGCTGGCCACCCTGCACGCCTCGCCGGCATCCGGCCAGATCGACGTAGTCACCACCTCCGGTTGGCTGGAAGAGGTTTGGAGCGAGACGGGCCAGGTCTGCCCCACCGGCCACCGCGCCCGCAGCCAGGTCTACGCCTCGATCGACGGCGTGCTGGATGACTCCACCCCCATCGCTGGCATGATTCGCTCCGGCGTCAAGCAGATCGGCCAGAGTGGTGGCATTGAGGACGATGAAGACCACATCTTCCGGTCAGGCGAATTCATCGCCACCGACATGGTCACGTTCCCGTGGCTGGATGTGGTCGATGCCGGCGGGCTGGTTGAGATCCGCCACACCTGCCAAACAGCCACGGTCTACAACCCGGCGACCGATCCGTACTACGGGGTCGACATCCTGGTCCAGCCCGGCGGCGCCTGGGCAGTTGTGGCCTCCGGTCCGACAGCCGCTGACACCTCCGAATCTGACATCAACGTGGACATCCCCACGCTGACGGTTCCTCCGGTGCCGACCGGCCTGACGATCTCGGTCAAGCCTGGTCCGACAACTCTGACCGGCCCCACCACCCGTGAGGCCGGCACTGCTTGGCAGGCCACCGGCACGCTGCCGAACACCACCGTGAACGACGACCGCCAGGACGCCACAGCCGATGACTGGACGCTGACCGGCCGGGCCTCGGCCTTCACGCAGCCCGCTGGCGTCGGGACCATCGCCTCGACCAACCTCGGTTGGGCGCCGGCCAAGGTCTCCGGCCAGGGCGCGGTTGGCGCTACGGTGGCGCCGAACACGAACGGCGGCCTGTCCACTGACAAGCAATTGGCCAGCGGCCAGGCTTCAGGCACCGCCAACGTCACCACCACGGTCAACGCCTTGTTCACGCTCGAAGTGCCGGAGGCGGCTCCGGCGGGCGCGTACAAGTCGACCTTGACGCTGACCCTCATCTAAGCAGCTAACGGGAACGCGTTAGCGCTTCCCAATCTGGGTGTCCCACAGCCCGCCGCCCAATCACGGCCTCGTCCAAGGGGCCGAGTCTAGTTCCGGCGGCCGGCCGTGGGACACCCTTCATTCGTATTCCGCATTCTCCAGGAAGGCAACCGCCATGACCATTCGCTCCCGCATCGCGCGAACCTGCGCAATAGCCCTACTGGCCGTTATGTTGGGGGGTCTTGGCACGGCATCGGCGCTGGAAACCGACCAGGGAAACGTGACCTGGGGGGTGCGACCCGCCACAGCGGACGGACCGGATTCACGCACCGCTTTCGACTTCCAAGCGGCGCCCGGCACGCTCATCGAAGACTGGATCGCCGTCACCAACTTCTCCGAGCAGCCGGCCAGCTTCCGCGTCTACGCCTCCGACGCCACCACCGACTACGACACGGCGGCGTTCACTCTGATCGGGGCCGAACAGGCGTCGACAGACCTGGGGGCATGGACCGTCGTGGAGTCGGGGCCGTCCGAATGCCCGGACACCAACGACCAGGCCGAGGAGGTCTGCGCCCACGACCTGGGCGTCAGGATCACCCTCGACGGCGGCGAAACCCGCGTCCTGCCCTTCGCCGTCACCGTGCCGCATGACGCCACCCCCGGCGACCATTCGGCTGGCGTGGTGGCCTCCTTCGAACAAGAAACCGCCGAGGACGACGGCACCACCGTGCTCCTCGAACAGCGCGTCGGAGCGCGGATCTACCTGCGCGTGGACGGTCCGCTCGAGGCCGGCGTCAACGTCGCCGGGGTCACCGCCAGCTACGACGGAACGATCAATCCGTTCGGGCGCGGCGCCGCCATCATCGGCTTCGACGTCACCAACACGGGCAACGTCCGCCTCTCCGGCCTTCCCGCCGTGCGCGTGACCGGCCCGTTCGGCCTGGACTTGGGCGCGCTCGACCTGGAACCGGTGGCCAACCTGCTGCCGGGCGGAACCGGCCACGTCACCGCCCGCGTGCCAGCGATCGCGCCAGTGTTCCTGTTGGCCGCCAAGGTCACAGTGACGCCCACCGCCGGCGACGGCAGCATTGCCGAAACGGAGCTCGACGTCTTGCCGGCGACCGGCTCGGCGCAGGCTTGGGCCGTGCCCTGGTCCGCCCTCGTGCTGATCGCGCTGATCAGCGGCGGTACCTGGTTCGTGGTCTGGCGGCGGCGGCGCTACCGCCGCCTGCTCGCGGCCGAACTGGCCCAATACACCGATGAGATCCTGGCCGGCGCCGAAGCCCGGGCCGGCGGCCAGCCCGCCCGCTCCGCGGCTGGCGGAGCCGCCCGATGAGCCGCCCCGCGCGCCCGTCTTCCCGCCGCCGCCGCGGCGGCTTCTGGCCGCCGGCTCGGCCCCCGGCCCCTGCGAACAACGGCCCGCTATCCGCGGGGTCGGCGCGGGCGGACCTTGGCGGTGGTGCGCGCGGGGCGCGGGGAACACGGGTGACACGGGGAACGTGGGGCGCGCCGGGAGCGCTGGGAGCGCGGGGGCGTCCGCCCCGCCGGTTGCGCCTGATTAGCGGACGCCTGGCGTGCCTGGCGATGACGGTCGCGGCGGCGATCTGGGTGGGACTGGCCGCTGCCACGCCCGCCCCGGCCGAGGATTCTGACATCTCAGTGACGGTGCCATCGGCGGCCGACCACACCGGCTCGGCCAGTCCGCGCGTCCCCGGCAGCCCCAGTGCCAGCCCAACCGGCCCTGCTCCCAGCGCTCCGGCCAGCCCTTCTGGCTCCGGCGGCATCGTCCCCAGCCGTCTGAAGCCCGGCGGCGGGTCTGGCGGCGGGTCTGGCGGCGGGACTCCGAGCGGCCCAGGTGACGGGGACGGCGGCGCCTGCGTCCAGACCGAGCCGCCGGTGCCCCTCGAGCCGGCCGAGGACGCCTGGGCCGCGGCCGTTGACCGGGACCTGTATCTGCCCGGCAACAAGGTCACCGCCACAGCCACCCGCTTCGAAGTCGGCGAGCGGGTCCAGTTGGTGCTGTTCTCCGACCCGGGCCTGATCGGCAATTTCACCGCCGATGCCGAGGGGCGGGTCCAGGCCGTTTTCGCCGTTCCCGATGACGCCGCCCCCGGCACCCACGCCATACAGTTCACGGGTTGGTGCGGCACGATCATCGCCCGAGCCGACGTTCTGGTGGGCGCCCCCGGCCAGCCCGTGGAGGAACAGGGCTGGCCTGCCTGGCTGTGGTGGCTCCTGGCCGTCCTGGCGCTGATCATCCTGGTGCTGGTGGTCCGGCGGGTGATGCGAGTGATGCGCCAAACCCCTGGTCCGAACGATTCAGCCGCGCCCGGCTCGGGGGGCTTCGCCGATTCGGGCGCCCCTGTCGATCCCTTTGGCACACCAAGCGCTGACGATCCGCCTGGCGCTGGCGGGAGGGCGCAGGGGGCCCCATTCTCGTGACCCGGGAAACCGCCGAGACCGCGCCACCCCGGCCCCAATCAGCACAATCACCCTCCCCCCGCTTAGAATCAACACAATCACCCTCCCCCCGCTTAGAATCACCCTCCCCTCGCTTGCTGCCGCGGCCGGCGGCCGCGGCGGAGCTGGCGCCGCGGGGGGCGCGGTGGGTGCTGGGCGTGGTTCTGACCACGGTGTCGCTGTTGGCGTTGGCGTTCGTGGCGCACGCGGCGGTCCTGTCCGGATTGGGACACCAGCGCGCGCAGACTTTGGCTTACCAACAATTGCGGACCGCCCTGGCCAAGGCTGAGGCCCCGACCGGCCAACTCGGGCTGGACCAAGAGATGGTGCCGCCGGGCACGCCCGTCGCCCTGCTTCAGATCCCCGTGATCGGCCTGAGTGAAGTCGTGGTGGAAGGGTCCACCGCCGAGGTCCTGCGCGACGGCCCGGGCCACCGGCGAGATTCGGTCTTGCCGGGCCAAGCGGGCACGGCGGTGATCCTGGGGCGCCAGGCCACCTACGGCGGCCCCTTCGGCGAGCTTCGCCGACTCGCTCCCGGCGACGAGATCACCTTCACCACCGGCCAGGGAGTCGCCACCTACCGAGTGTTCGGCCTGCGCCGCGCTGGCGATCCGGTGCCGGCGGAACTGCGTTCCGGCCAGGGACGGCTCGAACTCATGACCGCAGACGGCCTGGCGCTATTCCCCTTAGGCGTGCTGCATGTGGACGCCGAACTGATCACCGAACCACACGACGCCTCATCCAAAGTCATGGCCTACGCCGCCCTGCCGGCCGCCGAACGCGCCATGGGCCAGGATTCCAGCGCCTGGTTCGTCGCCTTCTTTGTCGGCCTGTTCTGGATCGCAGCCGGCGTGGGCGCCTGGTGGCTGTGGAGATCCTGGGGACGCTGGCAGGCCTGGCTGATCGGTTTGCCGTTGACCCTGGCCCTGGGCGTGGCCTGCGCCGACCTGATCATGAACGCCCTACCCAACCTGATTTGACCAGAAGAATTCGAGGACTGAAATGACCGCTGTCACAACCAACCCGGCCCCTGGCGCGCCGCCGACCGCGCCGCCAACCGCGGCGGCAGCGGCCGCCGCCCGCCTGGCCCAGATCAAGTCCGCTTTGGCGGACGGGACCTGGCCCCCATCCGCCCGCCCAAGCAAGCCGCACCCGGCCGCACCCGTGCCGGGTGTGGCGCCGTCCGTGGCGCCCGGCCCGGCCGCCGTCCTCAACCCCCGACCCATACCCGTCCCCTCGCCCCCCACGCCCCCCACGCCTGCCACGTCGCCGCCGGCTGGCGCCGTATCGCCGCCCTCGACCGAGGACCGTACCGCTGCCGCGCCGGCGCTGTTCCTCTCAGCTGTGGCCGCCGCCCGCTCCGAAGTCGGGGAGACGATGCCGCTACGTCCAACCAGCGCCCCACGTCCGGTGCGGTCGCGAGCGGCCGAAGCGCCTGCGCCGCCCCAGGCCGCCGCGCCGCCCCTCGTCGTGGCGGCCGCCGTGGCCAGCGCAGGCAGTTCTTCCACCGCCCGAACGGCGGTGCTGGAACCGGTCGAGGTGCTGGTGGACGAACCGACGGCATCGGACACCACCGTCCAATTGGCGCCCCAGCCACCGCCGGCGGAACCCTACTTGGCCGATCGGTTCCCCGGTCCCAGCCAAACCCTCTCGGCGATCGAGGCGCGGGCCGTGTCGGCCTGGTTCGGGAAACACAAAGTCCTCGAGCAAGTCTCGCTGACGATGCCGCCCGGCCAGGTGACAGCGCTGATCGGGCCGTCCGGCTGCGGCAAGTCGACCTTCCTGCGCATCCTCAACCGGATGCACGAGCTGATCAGCGGCGCGGCGCTGGCCGGCGCCGTCCTGTTGGACGGGAGCGACATCTACGACCGCGGCCACAAGATCCAGGACGCCCGCAAGGACATCGGCATGGTCTTCCAGCGGCCCAACCCCTTCCCGGCCATGAGCATCTACGACAACGTGCTGGCGGGCCTCAAACTGACCGGCCGCAAAGCCGGACGCGACACCCGCGACCACATTGTGGAAAGGTCGCTGACCAGCGCCGGGCTGTGGGGCGAGGTCAAGGACCGGCTGCGCCAGCCCGGCGGAAGCCTGTCCGGCGGACAACAACAACGGCTCTGCATAGCCCGCGCGCTGGCCGTCAAACCGAAGGTGTTGCTGATGGACGAACCGTGCTCGGCGCTCGACCCGACCTCCACCCGGGTGATCGAAGAAACCATGATCGAACTGCAAAGGGAAGTCACCATTGTGATCGTCACCCACAACATGCAGCAAGCCCAGCGGGTGTCCCAACAGTGTGCGTTCTTCTTGGCCGCCCAAGGCTCCCCCGGGGTGATCATTGAGCATGGCGACACCGACGCCGTCTTCAACTTCCCCCGCGACCAGCGAACCCTCGACTACGTGACCGGACGCTTCGGCTGACCAGGCCAATGGCGGTCCGGGGCAGGCCGGCGATGGCCGCCGGGCGTGGCGCCCACAGTCCAAGTCAGTTTCAGACCGGAATCGGCTTCAGGCCAGAATCGGCGCAACCTCGAAGGGGCCGCCTGAACGCCCCCGGGCGGGCGCGATATTGTGGGTGTTCATGACCTCCAACCCGATCGACCCGACCGGCACTCCCGCCTGGGAGGCCCTCGCGGCCCACCTCCGGCAACTCGCTGACCAGGGCGTTGACTTGCGATCGTGGTTCGCGGCTGATACGGGCAGGGCCACCGATCTGACCTTCCAGGCCGCAGACCTAAGAGTTGACCTGTCCAAGAACCTCATTCTGCCCCAGACGGTGGAGTTGTTGACCCAGTTGGCGGGCCAGGTCGGCCTGGGCGAACGCATCGAGGCGATGTTCCAGGGCGAGCGGATCAACGTGACCGAGGGCCGGGCGGTGCTGCACACGGCCCTGCGCCGGTCGGCATCGGCGCCGGAACTGGTGGTGGACGGCCAGAATGTGACCGCAGACGTGGCCCGTGAACTGGACAAGTTTCTGGGCTTCGCCGAATCGGTCCGCGACGGGCGCCTGACCGGGCTGACAGGCCTGCCCTTCGACACGGTGGTCAATATCGGCATTGGCGGATCGGACCTCGGCCCGGCCATGGTCTACCAGGCCCTGACCGAATATCACGGCTCCATCAAGGCGCGGTTCGTCTCCAACGTGGACCCCTCCGACATCGGCGAGGCGCTGGCCACGCTGAACCCGGAGACAACGCTGTTCATTGTCGCCTCGAAGACTTTCGGGACGCTGGAGACGCTCACCAACGCGCGTTTAGCCCGCGCCTGGCTGTTGGAGTTGTTAGGGGCCCGCGGCGCGATCAAGACAGCCGAAGACGCCGCCGACGCCGTCCGCAAGCATTTCGTCGCCGTCTCGACCGCGAAGGACAAGGTCGCGGAATTCGGGATCGATCCTGAGAACGCCTTCGGCTTCTGGGATTGGGTGGGCGGACGCTATTCGGTGGACAGCGCGATCGGCACAGTCTTGGCGGTGGCGCTGGGCCCGGAGGTGTTCCGTGAATTCTTGGCCGGCTTCGCGGCGATGGACGAACATTTCCGCTCCACGCCTTTCGAACGCAACGTCCCCGTCCTGATGGGCCTGATCAACGTCTGGTACGTCGATTTCTGGGACGCGCATTCGCATGCGGTGCTGCCCTACTCGCAGTATCTCGCCCGCTTCCCGGCCTACCTGCAGCAACTGACCATGGAGTCGAATGGCAAGTCGGTCCGCTGGGACGGCTCGCCCGTCACCACCTCAACCGGCGAGGTGTTCTGGGGAGAGCCCGGCACCAACGGCCAGCACGCCTTCTACCAGCTCCTCCACCAGGGCACCGAGTTGGTCCCGGCTGATTTCATCGCCTTCGCCAATCCCCAAGTGCCCCTTGTCGACGGCGTCCAGGACGTCCACGAGTTGCTCTTGGCCAACTTCATCGCCCAAACCTCGGCTCTGGCTTTCGGCAAGACCGCCGCCGAGGTGCGGGAGGAAGGCACCGCCGAAGCTTTGGTGGCGGCCCGGGTTTTCACCGGCAATCGGCCTTCGACCTCGATCATGGCGCCGGCGTTGACCCCGGCCACCGTGGGCCAATTGATCGCCTTGTATGAGCACATCACCTTTGTCCAAGGGACCGTCTGGGGGATCGACTCGTTCGATCAGTGGGGCGTGGAACTCGGCAAGGTCCTGGCCAATCGGGTCGCTCCGGCCCTGGCCGGCGACCAGACCGCGCTTAACCAACTTGACTCGTCGGCACGGGAAATGGTCGAGTATTACCAAAGCACCCGGCGCCGTTGAGCGCCTCCCCCTTTTCATCAACGCCCCGATAGGAGCTCAGCAGTGCGTTTCGCCTATGTCATCGCCGGTTCAGAAGCGACCGGAGGAGCCGGCCTGCAAGTCGACCTCAAGACCTTCCAGCAACTCGGCGTCTACGGGATAGGGACCATCACCTGCATCGTCTCGTTCGATCCGAAGAACAACTGGGCGCACCGGTTTGTGCCTATCTCCCCTGATGTCATTGCCGATCAGTTTGAGGCGGCCAATGCCGCCCAAGACCTGGACACGGTCAAAGTCGGAATGCTGGGGACTCCTGAGACCATTGACGCCGTCGCCGCGGCGTTGATTTCCAAAGATTGGCGCCATGTGGTCCTGGATCCCGTTCTGATCTGCAAGGGTCAGGAGCCTGGGGCGGCCCTGAACACCGACAACGCCCTGCGCCAGAAGATCCTGCCTCTGGCCACGGTGGTGACGCCGAACAACTTCGAAGCCCAGGCTCTTTCCGGCCTGGACCGCCTCGAGACGGTGGATGACCTGATCGAAGCCGGCCGCCGAATCCTTGAATACGGCCCGGCCGCGGCGGTCGTCAAGGGCGGAATCGACTTCCCCGGCCCCGACGCCGTCGACGTGTTGGTCGAACGCTCCCCAGGCGGCCGCGAACCCAAGGTGGAAGTCTTGTCGGTCCCGAAGATCGGCCAGGAGCGCGTCTCCGGCGCCGGCTGCACTTTCGCCTCCGCCATCACCGCGGAGCTGGCCAAGGGCGCGTCGGTCTTAGAGGCGGTCCGCACCGCCAAGGCGTTCGTGACCCGCGGCATAGAGCAGCGCGTGTCCGCCCACACCCCCTTTGACACGGTCTGGCAGGGGGCCTGAGCAGCCCTATTGAGCGGCCCAATCGGGCCCAATCGGGGCCAGCCGGACCCAACCGGGGCCAATCTGGCCCCTAGGCGTCCCTAGCCTGGGGTGAGGCGTCCCTAGCCTGGGGTGGACAGGAGACTCGCCTGGGGAATCAACCCAGGTCAGGCCATGCGCGCGGTGGCCACTCGCGCGGCTAGACGCGAACCGCCCTGGTAGATCGCGGCCTGAAGCATCAGCGCTCCCACCACCACCGGCAAGACCGGCGCCAGGTACACCACCGGCAGGCCAATCAGGTTGTGCAGCGCCACCAGGATGTCGGCGCCTTCAGGATCGAAGAAATAGAAGTAGTTGGCCTTATCCAGCACTGTCGCCCGCAACCCAATGTTGATAGTCGCCATGATCCCGACCAGCACGCCGAAACAAGCCAGCGTCTTGAACGCCTCGCGATAGCTGGGCCGGTACAGTCCCAAGGCCGCGATCAGCGCCCCGATCACCACGTTGAGCCCATGCGAGCCGAAGAATCCGATCGACAACGGGCTGAACACCCCCACGCCCTCAATTCCGGTCGCGGGCGAGAACAAGGCCAGGAAACCGGCCAGACAGCCGATGAAGTACACGAAGCCGCGCAACCAGTTGATTCGCAACACAATGGCCGGGATCAGGCTGAACGTGACCAGCGAGCAGAGCTGGAGGGGCATGTTGTAGACCACATGGGCCGGGAAATCGCTCTGCGTCGACAAGCCCACCATGTACAGGACGAAGCAGGCCAGGTTCACCACCACGGCGCCGACCAGCAGCCGCTGGCGCCCGGCCTGGTCAAGACGTCGACCAATCAAGTAGAGCCCCACGCCGACGCCCGCCAGGGCGATCAGAAACAGCAACCAGGGAACTGAGAAGACATAGATCGGAGGATTCACAAGCGGAGCCTTCGCTGTCGGGAACTGCCTCGGGGAATGCTTCTGACACTAATTCTTGGGTAACAAGGTACGCGATCCGCAGGCGAAAAACCTTAAGACTCGTCCTCTGCGGTCAAGTTCCGGGTCTTGGTCAGGTCCAGCGGAATGCCGGGCCCCATCGTGGTGGCCAAAGTCCCCTTCAACAGGTAGCGGCCCTTCGAAGTCGACGGCTTCAACCGGATGATCTCCTCCAGCGCGGCGGCGTAGTTTTCCACCAGATCGCGGTCGGAGAAGGAAGCCTTGCCGATGATGAAGTGGAGATTCGCGTGCCGGTCGACCCGGAACTCGATCTTGCCGCCTTTGATTTCGGTGACCGCTTTCGCGACGTCCATTGTCACGGTGCCGGTCTTCGGGTTCGGCATCAGGCCACGCGGGCCCAGGATCCGGCCCAGCCGGCCCACTTTGCCCATCAGATCCGGCGTCGCCACGGCGGCGTCGAAGTCGGTGTAGCCGCCGGCGACCTTCTCTATCAGCTCGTCGCCGCCGACCTCGTCGGCGCCGGCCTCGATGGCTTGATTAGCTCTGTCTCCCACGGCGAAGACCAGGACCCTGGCGGTCTTGCCGGTGCCATGCGGCAGGTTGACTGTGCCACGAACCATTTGGTCGGCCTTGCGGGGATCGACCCCGAGTCTGAGCGCGACCTCAACTGTCTGATCGAACTTGGCCGCCCCCACTTTCTTGGCCAACCGCACCGCCGCCAGCGGCGAATAGGTTTCGGTCTTGTCCACCAGCAAGGCGGCCTTCTTATATTCCTTTGAGCGCTGAGTCATCTGCTTGTCCTTCGTCTAGCCACTTGAGTGGTCGTTTGTCGCAGTCGTGGTTCGGGCCAGCGCGGCCCTCCCACTGCTTGGGTTGCCCCTGCTTAGATTAGTCCGTCACCGTCACACCCATCGAACGGGCGGTGCCGGCAATGATCCTGGCGGCGCCCTCGATGTCGTTGGCGTTGAGGTCTGGCATTTTGGTCTCGGCGATCTGGCGCACCTGCGCGCGGGTGATCGATCCGACCTTTTCGGTGTGCGGAGTCGGGGAGCCCTTGTCCAGGCCCGCCGCCTTCTTGATCATTTCGGCCGCCGGCGACGTCTTCAGCACAAAGCTGAACGAACGGTCTTCGTAGACGGTCAGTTCCACCGGCACCACATTGCCGCGCTGCGATTCGGTCGCGGCGTTGTAGGCCTTGCAGAACTCCATGATGTTGACGCCTTGGGCGCCAAGCGCCGGGCCGATAGGCGGCGCCGGGTTGGCCTGCCCGGCCTGGATCTGAAGCTTCAGAACGGCCGAGACCTTCTTCCTGGGAGGCATTATTGGGTCCTTTGCTCACTTCCTATTTTGATTACCACTTGCCCGATGCCGTTCCGCTTGGCGCCTGAATCGCCTCGCCTCACGCTTCGGACGTTTCTCAGCCTTATCGCTGCTTGGCCACTTGGCTGAAGCTCAATTCGACCGGGGTCTCGCCGCCGAAGATCGAAACCAGCACCTTCAACTTGCCGGTCTTGGTGTTGATCTCCGAAATGGTGGCGGCCAGAGTCTCGAACGGTCCGTCGGTGATGGTGACGTTCTCGCCGACCGAGAAATCGCTCACCGGCGCCGCCGCGGCGCCGCCCGCCCCTGACGCGCCGCCAGCACCGGAGGCGTCCGGCGTCTGGAATTCTGGCGCCAGCATCGAGACGACCTCATCCAATGTCAATGGCACCGGCTGGTGGGTGTGGCCCACGAAACCGGTCACGCCGGGAGTGTGGCGGACAGTCCCCCACGAGTCGTCGTTGAGGTCCATCCGGACCAGCACATAGCCCGGGATGCGAACCCTTTTCACCACCTTGGGCTGCGAGTTCTTGATCTCCGTGACTTCTTCCATCGGCACATGGACCTCGAAGACCGAATCCTCTTGGCCGAGCGAGATGACACGGGTTTCTAGATTGTGCTTGACCCGGTTCTCCTGGCCCGCATAAGAGTGGACCACATACCAATCGCCCGGTTTGACGGCCAACTCGCGCCGCAATTCGTCCAGCGGGTCGGCTGCGGGCGCGGCCGAATCCTCGACCGCCTGGCCGTCAGCCGCCGGGGCGGTCTCGCCCTCAAGCGCGTCAACAGCGTCCGCGACGGCTTCGGCCTGATCGGCGGCCTCTTCCAAGTCCTTGTCAATCTCGTCAACCAGCTCTGCGGCCAGCGCCTCTTGGCCGTCCGCCTGATCGGCTCCGTCGGCCCCGGCGGCCGGTTCGTCAACCTCGGCGGCGGGCGCGTCCACCTCTTCAACCTCGTCAACGTCGTCAACCTTGGGGGCGGCATCGGCGGCCAGCGCGTCGGCATCGTCGACCTCGGCGGTCGACTCGTCAACCTGGGCGGCCGGCTCGTCAACCTCGCCAGTTGGGGCCTCGCCAGTTGGGGCGTCGGCGGCCTCCGCGGCCACGGCGGGGGCGTTGGAATCATCCGATCCGCTGGCCAGGTCCTGTTCGGCCGGATCGGCGCCGGCCTTTTGATCAACCACTTCTTGTTCCTCTGCTTCAGTAGCTCTGGCTCGGTGTCAGCCGAACACCCACATCACGGCCCGCCCGATCAGGGTGTCTATCCCGAAGATGAACGCCATCACGATCACCACGAACACCACCACAACGCTGGAATAGGTGATCAGTTCTTGGCGGGTGGGACGGACCACCTTCTTGAGCTCCGCGATCACCTGACGGACGAATCGCACCAGGCGGGCAATCGGGCCGAGCCGAATCTCAGTCGCTCCCGCTGCTTTAGCCATGATTCCCTTCCGGTCCGTTGGTCCTTGTATTGGTCTGCCCTGGAGGGCCCGGCACTGAGTCCGCAGGGCAGGCGGGACTCGAACCCACAACCGCCGGTTTTGGAGACCGGTGCGCTACCAATTGCGCCACTGCCCTAGGAGAGTGCTGACCAATCCCCGCGCGCCACCCAGCGGGTGCCCGGGGGCGTTGGCGGATTGATCAGCACCCTCCTGGAACGCCAGCCGCCCAGTGTATGCGATGGAAGGCCCCCATGGCCAACCGAGCGGGCAGTGCCGCAATTAACGGTACCGGATGACGCCATGGTCGGCATGCGCCCCACGATCGGAACCCGGCCGTGAAATGATTGAGGGCGTGACCAACCCGCGCACCCGAGTCTCCGCCAGGATCGCCGCCATTGAGCCCTCAGCCACGCTGGCTGTCGACGCCAAGGCCAAATCCCTCAAAGCCGAAGGCAAGGCGGTGATCGGATTCGGCGCCGGCGAACCCGACTTCCCCACGGCGGACTACATTGTCGAAGCGGCCGTGACGGCATCGCGCGACCCGGCCAACCATCGCTACACGCCGGCCGCGGGGCTGGCGGAACTGCGCCAAGCCATTGCCGAAAAGACGCTCCGGGATTCGTCCTATGCGGTCGAATGGAGCCAAGTGCTGGTCACCAATGGCGGCAAGCAGGCGGTCTACGAGGCCTTCGCCACGCTGCTCGACCCAGGCGACCAAGCCCTCCTGCCGGCCCCGTATTGGACCACCTATCCGGAAGCGATCAAGCTGGCGGGCGGCGTGCCCGTGCCCGTCTTCGCCGGGCCGCAGGCCGAATACAAGGTCACAGTGGAGCAGCTGGACCGGGCCAAGACCGACCGAACCAAGCTGTTGGTGTTCGTCTCGCCGTCGAATCCGACCGGCGCGGTCTACACCCCGGAGGAAACCGCGGCGATTGGCCGCTGGGCGTTGGACAATGGCATCTGGGTGGTCACCGATGAGATCTACGAACATCTAGTCTACGATGGCGTCCCCTTCACCTCGATCGTGACGGCCGTGCCGGATCTGGCCGACCAAACCGTGGTCTTGAACGGCGTCGCCAAGACCTACGCCATGACGGGCTGGCGGGTCGGCTGGCTGATCGGGCCGCCGGACGTGGTCAAGGCCGCCACGAACCTGCAATCCCATTTGAGTTCGAATGTCGCCAACGTCTCCCAACGGGCCGCTTTGGCGGCGGTCACAGGCCCGCTGGACGTGGCCTTCGAGATGCGCGCCGCCTTCGACCGGCGCCGGCGCACCATGGTCGGCATGTTGCGTCAGATCGAGGGTGTCTATTGCCCGATGCCGTCGGGCGCCTTTTACGCCTATCCCTCCGTTTCGGGGTTGCTCGGCAAGACCATCCGGGGAACCCGGCCGACGACCTCGTCGGAGTTGGCCGCCCTGATCCTGGACCAGGTCCAGGTCGCAGTGGTGCCGGGCGAGGCCTTTGGGCCCTCGGGCTACTTGCGACTGTCTTGCGCCTTGGGCGACGACGATCTAGTCGAGGGCGTGGGCCGGCTGCAGGCTCTGTTGGGCGAGGCCCGCTGACCACCTGTTTCGGGGTCCTCGATGTGATGCTGGGAAAGCGATTCTCGTCAGATGGACTCTCTTGTCCAGACCTTGAGACGCGCGCTGGTGGTTTTGCTATTCCGGCCCGCAAAGGTTCTACTAGAAGTGCCGCCCTGAGCTTTGGCGGTATGGTCGGCCGCCTGTTGACACCGCAGGCCTACCGGCCAACCACTCGGGATTGGGGTATCCCGAGGGGCCGGGAGGCGCCACGGGGGAGGTGCCTCCCGGCCCATTCTCATTTTCTAGGAGACTGCCTCCCTTCGGCTCCCGGAATCACCGACATCCGACCGGCGACTGCGCCCAGTCACCCGCCCGACTCCGCCCCGGAAGCGCTTCTAACAACGTGACCAGGTTGAACATCCGCCGCGCGGCGCGCGGGACCGGCCGCCATCGGCAGCTGTTGGCGTCGGCGCCCGCCACGTCAGCGAGGGCGCGGCCACCCCGCCTGAGCTGCGACGACACCCCGACTGGCGGCCGCCCTGCCAACCACGCCGGCGAGGGGGCGAGCGCCGCATGACAGGGGCCGCGAGCAGGACCGGGCCTAACGGCATCGGCGCCCCGGCAAAATCCCCGCGCGACCTCGCCACCTTGCCCAAAGCTCATCTGCATTTGCACTTCACCGGCTCCATGCGGCTGGCGACCTTGCAAGAGCTGGCCAGCCAGCGGGGAATCCGGATCGCCCGCGGCCTGAGCGATCCATCGGCGCTGAGCCTGTCCCCGGATGAGCGCGGGTGGTTCCGATTCCAACGCCTCTACGACTCCGCGCGGCACGCGGTGGCCAGCGAGGCCGCCATGCGGCGGGTGGTGCGAGAAGCGGCCGAGGACGACGCCGCCGAAGGCTCGGGGCGCCTGGAGCTGCAGATCGACCCGACCAGCTACGGGCCCCACGTGGGCGGCATCACTCCCGCGTTGGAGATCGTCATGGACGAGGCCCGGGCCGCCTCGGCCGGCACCGGCGTTGAGATCTCGCTGGTGGTGGCGGCCTCGCGCTTGCGCCATCCGCTCGAAGCCCGCACCTTGGCCCGTCTGGCCGCCCGCCATGCCGGCGACGGCCCAGGCGAGGTGGTCGGATTCGGGCTCTCGAATGACGAGCGCCGGGGCGCCACCGAGGAGTTCGCGCCCGCCTTTGCGATAGCCCGCGCGGCGGACCTCGCCTCCGTGCCGCACGGCGGCGAGCTGCTCGGGGCCAACCATGTCCGGCAGCTAGTGCGCGCGCTTCGGCCCGACCGCCTGGGCCACGGCGTGCGGGCGATCGAACAGCCGGCGCTGATGCGGGAGCTGGCCGATCGGGGAATCGCGCTCGAGCTGTGCCCGCTTTCGAATGTCGCCCTGGGCGTGTATTCGGACGCGGCCGCCATCCCCATCCGGGCCATCCTGGCCACCGGCGCCCAAGTCACCCTGTCCGCCGACGACCCGCTGATCTTCGGCTCACGCTTGGTCGACCAATACCGGATGTTGCGCGAGGTCCACGGCTTCGCCGACCAGGAGTTGGCGGCCTTGGCCGAGACTTCGGTGCTGGCCTCGCGAGCGACCGAGTCCACCAAACGGCGCCTGGCGGACGGCATCCGCCGTTGGCTGTCGAACCCCTGACCCCGGCGGCGGCGCTGGCCGCCCGCCGAACCCAAGCCGGTCCGGTCCAGAACATACTGGACGGCCAGACGCTGGCGGAATTCCGGCTGGGCTGGCTTCTTACTGGCGCCGCGTCTGGGCCGGCGCCGGCCTGACCCCGATCACCGCCGAGTGGCACGGCCACGCACCAGCGCCGGCCGCCCGCCAGCTCAAACCGCGGCGGGGATCAGGACCGGTTCGGCCGTCAAACGGACGCCGAACCGGTCTGCCACGCGGGCCGCGATCCAGTCCGCCAGTTCCATCACGTCCGCGTAGGTCGCCCCGCCTCGGTTGGTCAAGGCCAAGACGTGCTTGCACGATGCCGTCGCCCGCGCTCCCGGCCGCATCCCCTGTCCGCGCTCGACCCCGCTTCGCGAGATCAGCCATGCGGCCGAGAGCTTGACCAGGTCGCCCGCAGCCGCGAAACGCGGGGCGTCCGGCGGCAGTTCAGCCGCAATCTCTTCGCTGACCAGCGGGTTTGTGAAGAATGAGCCCGCTGACCAAGTGTCATGGTCAGATTGGTCGAGCACCATGCCCTTGCCCCGGCGGATGGCCAACACCGCCCGCCTGATGTCCGTCAGCGCCGCTGTCTCCCCCACGGCCAGGCCGAGCGCCTCGGCCAACTGATCATGGCCGACCGTCGCCGTCGCCCCGCTCTGCGACCCCGATCCGGCCGAGCCCACGGTCCCGCCCAGCTCCAGTACCGCCGCGGGGCCGCAGGCCGACCCGTCCGCCTCCTGATCATGACCGCCCGCCGCCGTCACCCCCCTGTCCGACCGCGACTCCGCCGCCTGATCGCTGCCCGGCACGCCGGGATGGGGGTGCGCCGCCAGGGCGAAGCTGACATCCAACACAACCCAACGCGGCGTCGGGAAGGCCGCCCCGGACAGGGATCGTTTCAGCGCCGAATCCCGGTATGCGAATCCCAGCGCGGCCGCGTCGAGTTCCACCAGGGCGCCGCTACGGCGATCGAAAACCCGCACCGACCGAATGGATTGACCGACTTCCGCGCCGTAGGCGCCAATGTTCTGGACCGGCGCCGCCCCGACCGAACCAGGTATTCCGGACAGCGCCGCCAGGCCCGCCCAACCGCGTCCGACAGTCCATTCGACCAGCGCGTCCCAGGAGGCGCCCGCCTCAACCGTCACCAGGACACGGCCTTCCCGCTCCTCGGCCCGGGCGCCGCCGCGTCGATCCCGCACCACCGTCAGCGCGTTCAAATCCTCTCCGGCCAGCAGATTGGAACCGCCGCCGATGACCAGCAGCGGCCCTCCTCGTGAGTCCGTTTGGCGCACGGCGGCGACCAAGTCCGCCTCGCTGAAACAATCGACCAGCTGTCCTGGCCGCCCGCCGATCCGGACAGTGGTCAATTCGGCCAGCGCGGCGTCCGGTCTGACGGTCGGAGAAGCCAACGGCAGGTCGATGCGGTGCTCCACGCCCACAAGGCTAGCTCCCGGCCGGGTCGGCGCTCCTGGGCCGGACCACAGCCTGGGTTTTGCCCAGCACCTTGTGGCCGTCCAGAGTGACGACCAGGTTGACCGTCGCCGCGTCTCCGGCGACCGCCACAACCTCGCCCGCCACAGCCAATTCCGCCGACCCGTCCGGGGGCACCGGCACCGGTCTGGCGAATCGCGCCGTGTACCGCTCAACCGCGCCTGGATCGGGCCCGGCCCAATCGACCAGCAACTGAACCGCGCGGCCCATGGTCAACATGCCGTGGGCGATCACCCCGGGCAGACCGACCTCGCGGGCGGCCTGATCGTCTCGGTGAATGATGTTGTGATCGCCGGAGGCATCGGCGTAAAGACCCAAGTCGGCGCGGGTGAGCGCCACCGAAACCGGGCCGATCCGGTCGCCCGCTTGGGCAGGCGCCCGCCTGACCTCAGCCACCGCAGAGGAACTGCCTGGGGCAACGCCTTGAGCGGCGGCCACTGGGGAGGAAGTGCCTGGGGCAACGCCTTGAGCGGAGGTCACTGGGGGAAAAGTGTCCGGGGCGACACCCCCGGCGCCAGTCACTGGGTAGGCGACGCCCGGGACGGCGCCGGGGCGGCGCTGCGCGCCGGCTCCCGCAAGCGTCCGGCCAGAGCCGTCCGTGACCTTGTCCTCGGCACGCATCGTGACGGGCTCCCCACGCACGGCCAGCGTCGAGACGACGGTGGCGACGGGCCTGCGCACGGCGTCGTGCAAGGCGACCTGCGTCGTCACCATAGCGATACCGGCGCGTTCCACGATCGACTTGACGGTCAGCGCCGCCCAGAGCCGGTCGCCGGCGACGATCGGCCGGTGGTGCTCGAAGGACTCCTCGGCGTGGACCACGCGCGCGAAATCGATCCCGGCGGCCGGATCGCGAACATACTGGGCTTCGGCCTGTTGGGCGATCACGGCCGCGAAAGTCGGCGCCGCGACCACATCGGCATAGCCCAAAGCTTGAGCGGCGGCCGGGTCGAAACAGGCTGGCGCGGCCGTTCCCACGGCCACCGCGAACTCGCGCAGCCGCGCGCCGTCAACCAGATAAGGTCCGCTCTCAGGGTACGTCCGCCCTGCCCAAGACGGGTCAACGGGCATGGGCGCGGTTAGCGAGTTTCGCGGTGCTCTGTGTGCTTGCGGCAACGCGGGCAGAACTTCGCCAGCGTCATGCGGTCAGGATCGTTGCGGCGGTTCTTCTTGGTGATGTAGTTCCGCTCCTTGCACTGCGTGCAAGCCATGGTGATCTTGGGCCGGACATCGGCTGTTTTCGAGGCCATCGCGCTCATTCCTTCCGTCTTGATATCCCATGCGGGGCGGGCCTGATCGCGTCAACGCCCGCTAGGACCGTGGTATTCCGTGGCCGACCCGCACCCAGACCACATCTTTGCCGCAGGGAGTCTACCAAGTCAGCGCCAAAACGCTACTTGCCCGGTTTCTAAACGGAAGTGCAACACCTCGGTAGGTTGTGGTTGTTCAGATCACGACCTGAGAGGGGTTGCACTTCCTTGGCACGACACTACAAGCACTTGGACTTGGATGAGAGG
>JAISXH010000021.1 GCA_031270825.1 Bifidobacteriaceae bacterium | reverse complement strand
GAAGCCGTAGTAGGTCGAGCCGACGTCGCCGATGAACGTGACGTCCTGCGTGTCGCTCGGCTCGCGCACCGTGAAGGTCGCATAAGAGCCTCGGCCCACCCACACCGCGTCCTCCAAGGGGACCAGCCCGAAGGTGTTGGCGTCGCCCGTGACGAACTGCAGCCCACCGGCGCCGTCCAGCTGCAGGGCGAGGTCGACGTGGCCCTCCCGCATCCAGGTGACCGTGGGGTCCAGCTCGCCGTCGGAGTCGCCGCCCGAGTCGTCGCCGGAGTCACCGCCGCCGGGCTGGCCGGTGTCCTGCGCGCAAGGAGTGACCGTGGTGGCGTCGACCCCGACCGCGAAGGTGAACGTCGCGCTGTCGGCGACCACGGCGCCGTTCGCGAGCGTCGCGGACGTCTCCAGGCTGACGCAGTAGACGCCCGCCTCGGTGAACGCGAACCCGAGCGCCTGGGAGCCGATGAGGTGGGTCTGCTTTTCCGCCGTGTAGAACGGCTTCAGCTCCGTGGCGGACGCCCACTGGTCGATCCGCTCCCCGCCGGCGCGGCTGTCCCAGAACGCCACGTTCCCCGGCTGAACCACGCCGCCGTCGGCCGAGTCGGACCGGTAGGTGGCCAGGTGGCCCGACGCGCTGGTCGTCGCCGCTCCGATGAACCGGTAGGCCACGCCGGGCTGTTCGGGGTCGAGTCGAGACGCGTCGACGAACATGGCCTCAAGGTCCAGCACCAGGCTGTTCGCGCGTTCGTCGATGCTGGCGCTGCGGGTGTTCGGATACTGGCCGGTGGTGCGCCACAACAGGCTTCCCGCGTCGGCGATCCGCGCCCAGTTCGCTTGCACGCTGGTGCCATAGGCCGTTCCCGGCCAGGCCGTGTCGCGGTTCGGCAACGAGAGGACCACCTCAGAGGGGTCGTACGAAGTCGTGCGGGCACGGTCGCTGGTCACCAGATCCAGCGAGAGCTGGTCCTCGTCCGTCAGAGTGGACCCGAACAGGGCGAGGCCCGAGTCGATGACCGTCACGCCGTCCGCGTCCGCGTCCACGGGCTGCGGCGCCTGCGAGGGGATCGCGTCCGGCTGGGCGCACGGTTCGACGGTGGACGGGTCGATCTCGCCGACCGCGAAGGTGAGGGTAACGTCGTTGTTCAGCACGGTCCCGGCCCCGGCTAGCTGGGTCAAGGTCTGCAGGGTCACGCAGTAGCGACCGGATGTCGTGAACGCGACCGCGACCGACATCTGCGAAGGGTCTAGCGCCCCCGCAGCGGAGGTCGGGAGCCATCCGGCCGCGTCACTCGCGCTGAGCGTGGTCCCGGCGACTTCTACGCCAGCGACCAGCAGAGCGCCGAAGCCCGGCCCCGTCACAGAGCCCAAGCGCGTGAAGACGCCACCGCCCCATCGGGAGCTCGGGTGGACGGTTCCGTCAACGATCGCGCTCGAGTCCAGGCTCAACGCGAGCTCGTTCGCCCCGAGCCCGCCGGCAGAGGTCCGCCACACGTCGCCGCGCCCAGGCTCGATCCGTTCCCACATGCTCGCGTCCTCGCCCTCGTTGCCACCGGGCCACGCCTCCGCGGTCGGCACGGCGAGGACGGCGTTGGCGACGTCGAGCGGGTCGCCGTCGGAGTTCGCGCTGTAGTCGGCCAAGCCGTGCATGAGCCGATCACCTTCGACAGCGATCATCACACGCACGTCCCCCGCCGCCACCACAGTCCGGCCTTCTCCGGCGCCCGCCGGGGCACTTGGCGTGCCGGGCGAGGCCGAGGCGCTGGTCGGGGTTGCGGCGAGAGTTGCGCAGACGAGAACGGCGGGCAGCAGGAACGCGGTGATAGCGGGCCGGATGCGGGCGATGGGGTGGCTTTCTGGATCGTTGGTCAGGTCAGAGGCGCGGTCCCGGCTGAGGGGGGTGGGAGCGGCGGGGCTCCTCCGCGCTAATGAGAACGAGTATCAGTGGCATTATGGGCCCATCTTCGCCCACCTGCGAGGAAACTGTCAAGTCGGCACGGCGCCGAGACCAGTCCGGGAGCGTGTGGGTCAAGAACAGGGCGCCGAGCAGCTCCAGGTGTGGGCACGCGCTGGCGGGTCGGGGTGGCCGCTCCCGCCGACCGTTATGATCGGTGCGGCGACAGGGGGTGACATGGCAGCGGACCGGGTGTGCAACGTCGTGTTGACGGGGGTCAAGGGGGTTGGGAAGACCACTTTGGGCGGGTTGCTGGCGGACAGGCTCGGATGGGCGTTCGCCGACCTCGACGATGCCGCCCAGGCCGTCGCCGCCGAGCGCCACCCCAACCCGCTGCTGGCGGTCCTGAACGCGCTGGACCACCAGGCCGAGGCGGCCGACCGGATATTGGGGCGCGGCGGGCGCCAGGTGGTCGCCACCGGGGCCGAGGTGGTCCAATCCCCCGATCTGATCGCGCGTTTGCGCGGCCGGGGCCTGGTGGTGCACGTCAGGCGCCGCGGCTCGATCCCGCGGCATTTGGCTTTTCGGCTGGTCGACGCCCAGACGGGGGAGAGCTTGCTCAACGCCGGCGAGTTGCAGGCGTCCTACGACCGCGACATCCCGCTCCACGACGCGTTGGCCGATGCCGCCGTCGACAACGAGGGCAGCGTCGAAGACGGGTTGGCCGCGCTCCTGGCTTTGGTGGAGGCCTGGGCCGCGGGCCGCGGCGGCGAGGCGCGCCCGGGTCCGGCCGGCCCCGACGGGTGAGGCCGGCGGCGAGACCGTAGGGTCAGCCCGCCCCGGCCACGCGACGCTGGCCGGGGATGGTTGGCTGAGCCGCCGGACTCTCCGAGTGATGCCAATGCCCGCAAAGTGTGCGGCAGCACAGGGCCGCCGGGAGGGATCTGGGAGATGTCAGTCACAGTGCCTCCTTGGTCGCGGCGGGAGGGCGCGGATTCCGGCTACCCGTGGCAG
The DNA here is from genome assembly GCA_031270825.1 of Bifidobacteriaceae bacterium. Classification (GTDB taxonomy): domain Bacteria; phylum Actinomycetota; class Actinomycetes; order Actinomycetales; family WQXJ01; genus JAIRTF01. Next base: position 7,136 of record JAISXH010000021.1, on the reverse strand, counting down.
GAATCCGCTCGGCGGGCCACGAGCCCGCATCCACCCCGACCCACCTGTGCGCGTGTCTCGGGCCTCCGGAGCGGCCGCGGGACGTCGGGGGGCGCCCGGCCGGCCGAGGGCGCGCGCCCGTGTCAACCAATTGGTTGACGCCGCGGGTAGGCTGATTCTGTGACCCAGCAAGTGGCAGTTCGGCTGAAGCCGGCCGAGATCGACACGCTCGACGCATTGGTGGCCGAGGGCGCCGCCCCGAACCGGTCGGCGGCGCTGCGCCTGGGCGTGGCATACCTCGCCCGGCGGAGGCGTTACGACGCGGAGCAGGAGGTTCTGGCCCGCCACGCGGCCGAGGGCGCCGAGCTGTACCCCGAGCTGGCCGGCCTGGACCAGTTCGGCGCCGGGCAGGCCTGATGCGGTCCATACGCCTGGCCAAGTTGGACAAGACCAGGCCGGTGCTGGTGTTGACCCCGGAGGAGCGGGGGAGGTTCATGTCCAGGCTGACGGTCGCGCCAATCACATCGACGGCCCAGGGCCTGGTGTCCGAGCTCCCACTCGGCTCCGCCAACGGCCTGGACCACGACTGCGTGGCCAGCCTGGACAATGTCCTAACCGTGGACCGACAGCTGCTCGGCCGCCAGGTCGGCGCCCTCCTAGACAGCCAGGAGCCGGTCCTCGCGCGGGCCATGGCGGACGCCTTCGGCCTGGACCTGGCCCCCTGATGCTGGTCCCGGGTCAGGCGGCGAAGGTCTGGTCGAGGGCGCCGGCCAGGTCCGCCAGCAGGTCGGCTGGGTCCTCGAGGCTGATCGGTTGCCCGACAACCCCAAGCACGACTTCCGCAAGCGCTTCGTGGTCCTCGAAGTGCAGGTCAAAGCCAGGTATCGCCTGCCAGTAACTGAGTCGGAAGCGGAGACGATAAGGTCAATCCTGGCTCAGTGAAGCCAGATCACTTCGGCTTAGCCGCCAGGACAGCGGCAACCGTCGATGTCCGCTGGACATGTGCAGCCAGCTCCGGGATGAGCATCCCCAGGAGAGTCGCTATGCCCTGCTGCACCTTGATGATCCCGGTGGTGCTCAGGGGCTGCGCGAAGAGCGGTTCGTGGTGCGCGATTCTGTTGCGCTGATCGTTGATAGCCCCGATCATCGCGTCAATCTGGTGGCGCTGAGTCTTCTTCGGCCAAGCGTGGTGCAGGTACGGTACCCAAAGCGATTTCTCGTGAATCGCGTCGGACAGGTGCCTCCAGGACCCAAAGTTCAACTCCGCGACCACTGCGTCGGGGTTGGCCCGCCGACCTCCGCATCGCGCCACGGCTTCCGCCACCGATGAACGGTTGCGGGTGTTCATGTCGATCTTGTGTTTGCGCGATGTGCGCACGAGCGGAGCGTTGACCGGTGATTTCGGATCGAATAACCAGTGCCCGGCGCCATGCCACCGCGCGGTGAGCGTTTCGTTGTAGATGTTTCGCAGGGCCACCTCGAAGTGGCCAACGTCGCGCATCATGGCCTGGCCGAGTTGGCTGTTCCACTCGTACCACTCAAGTGCTAGGGCTCGATCACCGCCAGCCTCGTTCAGGTATCGGGCGAAGCGGGCGCTGCTCAACCAACGCTCAACCCAGGGGCCGGGTTAGGTCGTCGTCTGCGCCATCAAGCTCCGTCCAGACATGGCAACGCCCCGGCGAGATATAACCTTGTCGCCAAGGCCAGCGCTCCACCGGGGCACCGTTTCGAGTGTAATCGATCACCAGCGCCAGGTTCTACACGCACGGTCCCGGCAGGGTCCGCCCTGGGCGAAACGCACGCTTCTTGCCCAATCATCCCACCCGTGGTGCCTGTGGCGCACCGCCTGCGCGCCGCGACTTGTCACAAGGCCGTACCCGGTGTTGCGGTCGCCTAGTGGGGAGCCAGGATTCACTCCCGCGCGGCTGGCCAACCTGTTGGGAGTCACGCGGGTGACGGTGACCCCGCTTTCCGACAGGCCGGTCAAAGTTGGACTCATCGCCCGTGTCTTGGGCGAGGCTGAGCACAGCGCTCGGCCACTTCGAGCCACCAGGCCGGGTGAGTTCCGAATTGATCAGTTGACGCCGCTGCACACGACGGGGCTGAAACAGATCTCCGAGGGCCTCTCGCCATCAGAGCGCACGGCGGTGAGCGCTGTGTTGACGGCCGTGTATCGCGGTCTCGCGGCACGGAGGCCCGGTGAGTCCTCCTGGCCAAAACAGGCTGAACCAAACCTGGCATAGGTGTGCTGCCCGCGTTGTGCGCACGATTCCGCCAAGGAGACCACCGGCCTCTATCTCCTTGTGCGCTGGCTCGAATGCGGTTCAACTGCTCCCGCCTCGGCGACGCTCCCGGCAGGGGCGCGGTTGGCGGCCATGATCTTCTTCCTCCAAGAAGCGCGACAGGCTGTTGGCCACGAAGTGCCACCAAACGAATCGGTTGTCACACCACGCCGGTTCGGGGCACCTCCCCAAGGCGCCGACGCCAAACTGGCGGCGCGGCCCGCTCCCCGCCGCACCGACCAGAACGACCCGTCTCTGTTTTCCCGGCTCGTTCCGACAGCGCCGAGCCGCGCAGCGGATTGCGGCGCGGGCCTTGCCATCAGGTGATCCGGCGGTGAGCCCCTTGCCGCGATCTATGCGGCCGTTCCGTGGGCCCGACGGCGGAGTTCGCGTGTGGTCGTGTCGTTGGCTAGCCGAACCGCCGGAGCCAAGGTTGTCTGATTGGAGCACGACGCGCGCAGGCGCTGGTCGGTTTCCCCGACTCCGCTGGAACCGGATGTCACAAACGGGACCACCGTCTTGCCCGAGAAGTCGTGACTCTCCAGGAAGGTGTTGACGATGGTCGGCGGCAGGCCCCACCAGATCGGCGAACCGAGATAGAGCGTCTCATATTGCCCAATGTCGATGGACGGACCGGCAATCTGGGGCCTGGATGAGGGGTCGCGCATCTCGACAGAGCTACGCGAACCGGGGTCGTGCCAGTCCAAGTCGGCAGTTGTGTACGGCACCGCCGGCTCGATCCGGTGCGTGTCTGCGCCTACCGCCGCCGCGAGGGCCTCAGCCAACCGCTCGGTGGCGCCGTTGCAGGAGAAGGAGGCGACCAGTGCCTTGCTCATGTGATTGCTCCGTTGTATTGGGCGTCGGTGACTGGCTCCAACCAGGTGGGCCGGTTGTTTGCGGTGCGGGGTGATATGCCGATGTGGGAGAACTCGGAGTCGGGGCCGGCTCCGTGCCAGTGGTCGGTGTCCGGCGGGCAAACGATCACGTCGCCTGGGCTCATGATGTCGATGGCTTGGCCGCGTATCTGGTGGTAGCCGACGCCTCTGGTGGCTAGCAACACTTGCCCCTGCGAATGCCGGTGCCAGTTGTTGCGGCAGCCAGGCGCGAACGTGACGTTGTAAATAGATGTGTCGGTTGCCTCCACTTGGGCGAGATCGAGAAGTTGGGCAAGCCAGACCGGCCCGGAGAACACCGGGCTGGAAGCGTCTTCGCCGCGTGGAAAGACTTCAGGATAGGCCATGACGGGGTTCCTTTCAGGGTTGAAGCAGGACCTTTATGGCGCGGCGCTGGTCCATCGCCTGGTACGCCTCGGGAGCGTGTTCCAGGGGCAGGGTGAGGTCGAAGACCAGGCCGGGGTTGATCTGCCGGTCCCAAATCCGGTTGATCAGGTCGGGCAGGTACTGACGCACAGGTGCCGGGCCGCCGTGGAGGTGGACTTCGGCGAAGAACAAGTCCAGGCCCTTCAACTGGACTTGGTGGGCCACTCCGACGTAGCCGACATGCCCGCCGGGACGGCAGGCGTGGATCGCCTGCTCCATCGATTCTTGGGTGCCGACCGCCTCGATCACCGAGTGCGCGCCCAGTCCGCCGGTCGTGTCTTTGATCCGGGCAACGCCGTCGTCGCCGCGCCCTTCCACGATGTCAGTGGCGCCGAACTGCTTGGCCAACGCCTGGCGGGCGGGGTTGCGGCTCATGGCGAGAACCCGCTCAGCGCCCAACTGGCGGGCGGCCAGGATGCTGAGCAGCCCGACCGCGCCGTCACCCACCACTGCGACTGTCTTGCCCGGCCCGGCCTCGGCCGCGACCGCCGCGAACCAGCCCGTGCCCAACACGTCTGAAGCGGTCAGGAGCGACGGGATCAGTTCGGCATCGGGCATGGACGGAGTGGCAACCAGCGTGCCATCCGCCAACGGAACCCGCAGGTATTCGGCTTGGGCGGCGTTGACGCCCTGATTATTGACACAACGGGACTGGTAACCAGCCCGGCAGATCTCGCAAGTGTTGTCCGAGGCGATGAACGAGCCGACCACGAAATCGCCCGGTTTGACCGTCTTCACCGCGTCCCCAACCTGCTCGACCACGCCCACGTACTCGTGGCCCATGCGGGCCTCGGGGCCGTAGTCGGCGATGCCCCGGTACGGCCACAGGTCCGACCCGCACACACAGGCCGCTGCCACTTTGATGATCGCGTCTGTCGGTTCCTGGATGACGGGCTTGGCTCGGTGTTCGACCCGCACATCGCGCGGGCCGCGCATGGTCACGGCTATCAATGGCGTTCCTTTCCGGGGCTGTTCCGCCAGCGTAGATACCTTCAAGCGCTCGAAGGCGAACTGCCGGGCGCGGCGTGTCTCGTTGCGGCTACTCGGGTTGATTCCAGAACCAGCGCAACCCGTTGTAGGTGTACTCCATTGCGGCCAGCCCGTCGTGCGCGTAGCCCTCTTTAGTTCTGAAAGCGAAGTTGCCAGTCGAAGATGTGTCGGCGTCGGTGAAGCTGGGTGACTGTCGCATCTGCTCGGCCCGGTTCTGGTCGTAGGAGTAGGCGAAGTCGTCGGTGCCGGTGATGACCCACACAAAGAAGTCGCTGCGGGCTTCGGCGGCGGCGAAGATGCGATCATCGCCGAGGGTGGTGCCGCAACTCATGGGCAGGAAGTAGCGGAAGTAGTCCAAGGCGTGTTGGAATGTGCGCCAGGTGGCGACCGCGCCCATTGAGAAACCGCCGAACCCGCGATGGTCGCGCGCGGCCATCAAGGCTTCGGGGGTGGTGTTGCCCGCGTGGGTTGGGTAGGCGGCTTCGACGGCGGGGATCAGGTCGTTCAGGAGTTCGTTGTGGTAGCGCTCGTTGAGGTCGAGGGCAAGGCTGAAGCTGGCGGAATCCTCGGGGCTGGTGTTGTTGTAGGTGGGGCACACAATGATGAGCGGGGCGATCTCGCCCGCATTGACGGCGTGGTCGATGACGTTCTTGAACGGTGAGGGAGCGGCGGGCGTGCCGAGCGTGGTGGTCTCGTTGCCCCAGCCGCCGTGCATCAGATAGAACACGTTGTACCGCTGGTCTTCGTCGTAGCCGGGCGGCAGGTAGACGATGGCGCGCTTGTTCAGCTTCTGGGCCTGCTGCTCGTGGGTCATGGCTTCGTAGGTGTCGTAGTGAAACTCCACCAGTGTCCCCGGTGCGCCCGATGGCGCGAGGTATTCCTGTGGGATGGCCTCCAACTCGGCGGGTGCGGCGTTTGAACCCGTCTTTGCCGCCGTGGCGCCGGGCGTCCGGGTGTCGGGGGTGCTCGGGGCGGAGTCTTGCGAGGCGGGGTTGCATGCGGCGAGGACGGCAAGCATGACGACGGCCGCCAGGGCCGGGCGGATTGTCTTCATGTCGCGGCGACTCCCTCTTGATGGCGTTCCCAGAACGCGACGGCCCTGCCCAGCCAGCCTTCGGCGTCGGTGCCCAAACCCAGCCCGAAGCCGTGCCCGGCGTGCTCGTACAACTCGAACTCGACATCGACGCCGACAGCCCTCAAGTTGTCCACCCGTTGTTGGACCGTTGTGGCGGAGGCGATGGGGTCGTCTTGGCTGACGAAGGTGAAGGTCGGGGTGTCGCCGGGCACGTAGTCGCTGTGGCCGGTGTAGCCGATCACGACTGTCGCGGGGCGAGGCAAGTCGGCGCCGCCGTAGCTGGCGGCGCCGTGCGAACCGATGGCGGCGGCCATCCGCGCTCCGGCGGAGCCGCCCCACAGCGAGTATCCCTCCGTGGACACCTCTAGCTGATCGGCGCTGGCGAACACATATGAGACAGCGGCGGCCAAGTCTTCGGTGGCGGGCCTGCTGCCGAGTCGGTATTCGATGGCGAAGGCGTTGTAGCCGAGCTTGGACAGTTCCAGGGCCTGCGGGAAGCTCTCATGGATCGAGCCGACGTAGGAGAACCCGCCGCCAGCGCACACGATGGCGAACGGGGCGCCCGGCTCGCCTCGGAAGAAGAACAACCCGGTGTCATCCTTGGCGGGGTCGGCCCGCTGCTCGGCGTCTGAGTAGATGTCATAGAACACCCGGTTTCCCTGCTCGGCTTGCCCGCGCAGGTAGTCGAGCACTTCGATGGTGGTGCTGGTCTGGATCGCGTGGTGATACGGCAACAGCGAACCGACACCGTCCAACCTCATACCGTCAGGGACTCCGTCCCGGTTCTTGACCGGGAAAATGTACCGGCCGAAACCGGCGAACGCCGGATCGGCGACCACATCGGCCACCAGGGTGCTGGCGGCAAACCCCTGTGGCGTGCCCAACTGCACCGTTGCGGCCGAAGTCGGCGCCACGGTCGCAGACGGCTGGGCCGCGCCGCAGGCTCCCAGCAGGGCCGGGAGGATCAGCGCTGCCGCTGCCGCCATTGTTTTCCTCACGCTTCTGGAATCTCTCGCGCCCATGCGCCGAGTGTGATCGCCGCTGGGTCCGGCCCGCCGCGCACACCCGTGTCGAGCGCGTCGATGGCGGCTAGTTCCTGGGCGGTCAACTCGAAGCCGAACACGTCGAGGTTCTCCGCCATCCGCGCAGGGTTGACGGTCTTGGGGATCGCCTGCCTGCCCTGCTGGAGATGCCAACGCAACATCACCTGCGCAGGCGTCTTTCCGTGCGTCCGACCGATTGAGGCCAGCACCGGATCGTCCAGCGTTGACCGTTTGCCGTCGCCCCAACCCGGATAGAACGTGATCCCACCCAACGGAGACCAGGCTTGGGACAGGATTCCCAGTTCGGCGTTCTTGGCCAGCAGCGCGCTGTTGCGGAAATAGGGGTGGACTTCGATCTGGTTTACCGCCGGTACCACCGCCGCGTCGGCCATCAGCCGGTCCAGATGCTCGGGCAGGAAGTTCGACACGCCAATCGCCCGCGCTCTGC